>NZ_JBEZYZ010000013.1:0-315209 GCF_040638895.1 Streptomyces sp. NPDC024017
CCGCGCGCAGGCGCATTTCCTTGACAATCTGCCCGTCGGCCAGCAGGTCGGCCAGCGCACCCACAGGTGCGCTGCAACCGGCCTCCAGGGCGGCGCTGGGGAGCAGCGGGGCGGACACGGCGGGGGGAGCGACGTCCGCACCAGGGGGGGTCGGTGCGGACGCCGCGTTCGTGGGGCCCGTCCCCTCCGGGCGGCCCCGGCCCGCCGCGCGGCGCGCGGTGTCGGGGACCGGCCGCAGCGCGGGGCGGACCGGCGCGGCGGGACGCAGCAGCGGCTCACCGGTCTCGGCCGGCCGGGCCGGACGGGCCGCGGGTTCGGCGGGCGCGGGGACCTGCTCGGTCCGCACGACCGTCCGCTCCCGTTCCGTACGGACGACCTCGCGGGCCGCCGGGCGTGCCGGGTCCGGCCGGGCCGCGGCGGCCGGGGCGGTGACGGGCCACAGCGGCTCGGCGTCGTCCGGGTCCGGTGCGGTGGCCCGGACCGCCTCGGCCCGTTCGAACGGCCCGGCCAGCCGCGGCCGGACCCGCACCACGCCGGGGCGCTGTGCGGCGGGCGCCGCGTGCCGGGCGAGCAGCCGGTCGAGGAAGTCGGGCTCCGGCCGCCCCCGCGAGGTGGACTCAGACATCCGCACACAGCTCCAGGTAGTAGCGGCGCCGCAGCGGGCTGAGCGCCAATATCTCCGGCTCGCTCCAGCCGTAGGCGGTGGCGAGCAGATGGACGTCGAGCAGGAGGTCCCGGGCCCAGGCGTCCAGTTCGGTCCACAGGTAGGAGGCGATGTCCAGTTCGGCCCGGGTGCCCTCCCCGCACTCGGGGCAGGCGACGGCGAGTGTGACGTCGCCGCCCGGGTCGGCGGCCTGGGCCGCTTCGGCGATCCGGCGCTGCACGGCGGCGGGCAGCACGTCCGTGGACACGGACTGCCCGTCGCGTACGGCGTTGACCACACACCGCGCCAGCAGGGCCCGGCGCGGGTCGGCCGCCCGGGCCGCCGCCGTCAGGTCGGCGACGCCGGGCACCCGGAACTCGATCTCCCAGCCGTCCTCGGCGACCCGCACCAGCGGCTCGCCCCGGTCGGCCAGGGTGCGGGCGAACTCCCCGGCGTCCAGCTCGAACTCCATGTCCGCGCCGCACGCCCCGCACTCCAGGCGCACCTGCATCCGCTCGCCGAACAGGGCCCGGCGCAGGGCGAACAGGTCCGCCTCGCGCTCCCCCACCGGCAGCTCCAGCAGGCGCTGCCGGTCACCGCCCAGCTCGGGCCGCGCGGCCCCGTGCAGCAGCAGAGCGCGCTCGGCCGGCCCCTGGGCCACCCCGCTCTCCCAGGTGGCCAAAACGTCGGCCGCCCGCGTGATGGCCATGCCTCCCCCACTACCCGTGTCTCAGCAGTTTCGGGTGCGCCCCGAAGGGGCGCGGGGAACTGCGCGACCAGCCCCCACGAACCCGCAGACGAACAACAGCCCACCCCCCGCGGTCCACCAGCGGAGCGCTACGCCGGGTTCAGGAACGAGGGTTCCTCCGGCTCGGGCACCTCGTAGTCCCGCTCCCAGCCCTCGCACTCGAGCTTCAGCGACTGGATGGCCACCGCGTTGGCGTTGGCGTCCAGTTCGCCGAGGACCTGGTACTCGCTGGGCCAGGTCCGGTACAGCTTGTGCGAGACGGCGACCTGGCCGGCCTCGTTGAGGACCTGGATCACGATGTCCTTGCGGAAGTCCGCGAGGGACACCTCCGAGCCGAGGCCCGCGCCGACCTGCCAGACCTTGTTGGCCCAGCGGTCGAACTCGGGGTCGTGCGTGACGCCGCGCTCCAGGGTGATGCCCTCGAACTCGGAGCGGCCCGGCGACTTGCGCGGGGACGAGGGGTCGCCTCCGTGCCGGTGCTTGACGACCTCGGTGGTCCGCTTCAGCGGACTGATCTTGCTGATGCCGGCGACCGTCCGACCGTCCCACAGGACCAGGAACTTGAAGTTCTTGTACGGGTCGAAGCGATGGGCGTTGACCGTGAACTCTGCCATCGAAATGTCCTCAGGGATTCCTTGGAGCGTTCCTTAGAGCGCGAACTGTCCGGACGTCTGCTGGATCTTGACGACCACGAACTCGGCGGGGCGGACCGGAGCGATGCCGACCAGGACGTTGACGATGCCGTTCTCGATGTCCTCGGCGGTCGTGGTGTCGCCGTCGCACTTGACGAAGTACGCCTCACGCGGCGTGCCGCCCTTGAAGGCGCCCTGGCGGAACAGCGTGTGCAGGTACGAGGAGGCGGCGAGCCGGATCTGCTGCCACAGGTTCTCGTCGTTGGGCTCGAACACCACCCACTGCAGGCCCCGCTGGAGACTCTCCTCGACGTGCAGGGCGAGCCGCCGGACGGGGACGTACTTCCACTCGCTGTCGAGGGCGTCGGAGCCCTCCAGCGTGCGCGCTCCCCAGACCACCGGGCCGGTCACCGGGAAGGTGCGCAGGCAGTTGACGCCGAGCGGGTTGAGCAGGCCGGTCTCGCGGTCGGTGAGGTTGACCGTGAGCGAGTGCACGCCCGCGAGCCGCGCCTCGGTGCCGGCCGGGGCCTTCCACACACCGCGCTCGGAGTCGGTACGGGCGATGACACCCGCGACGGCGCCGGACGGCGGGAAGGAGCGCAGCCGGCCGGTGAGCGGGTCGGTGAGCTGCAGGTGCGGGAAGTACAGGCCCGCGTGGTTGCCCCGAACGGCGTCGAAGGCGGCGAGCCCGGCGCGGGCCGTGTCGACGCTGACCCAGGTGCTCGGCGCGTCGACCAGCAGGAAGATCCGCCGCTCCTGGCACAGCCGCTGGGCGGCCGAGACGACGGTGACCGCGTCCTCGGTCTTCTCGTACGCCGCGAGTTCGGGCAGTGCGAGCAGGTTGACGTCGGCGACGCCACGCAGCGCCTGGATGCCGGTCTTGTCGGCCTCGGAGCCGATGAGGTCGCGCGGGCCGGGCGCCTCGCCGTCCTCGCCGCCCTCCAGCGGGAAGACGGGCGGGTTGACCGAGGCCTCCAGGCCCAGGTCGTTGGCGCACTCGCCGAGGAAGCGGACGACGTCGTCGGGGTCGGTGGACCCCGCGACGACCTGGACGCGGCGGCCGAAGGCGGTGACCTCGGCGCCGGCGAAGGCGTGCTTGCCGGGCGCGTCGGGCAGGGCGCGCAGCTTGCGCTCCAGCAGCAGCGCCAGCTCGGCGACGGAGTGCGGGGCCTCGCCGTCGCAGTCGGGGTCGTAGAGGGTGAACTCGCGCTCGACGTCGCCGATCTTGACGGTGAGGTCGACGGCGAGGTCGGGCAGCTCGTGCCCGAACGGCTTGGAGACGGTGCCGGACGGGTCGGGCCGGCCCTCGCCGACGACCTCGACGCGGATCAGCCGGGAGCCGGCGTTGACGACGGTCTGCACGTACCGGCCGTGGGACGGGTCGGTGGACAGGCCGGTGAAGCTCTCGCGGGCCTCGCCCTTGGCGTCGTGGACGCGCAGGTTGAAGGTCTCGTCGGGGCGGGGCGTGTCGTGGTCGACGGCGATGCGCAGTCCGTTGCCCCACACGCCGGGTTCCTTGGCGTGCACCGCGAGGACGTCGCACTCGCTGTGGCCCTCGGTGGACTCCAGGGTGACGCGGGCGGCCTCGCCGCTGCCGGCCTTGGCGACCCGGACGATGACGGCGACGGTGCCGCCGTTGCCGAAGAACTGGTGAACGGCGTAGCCGACGGCACTCTGGGCGCTCAGGCCCCCGAAGCGGCGCTCGAACTCGGTGAAGCTGGTGACGCGCACCGGCTCGTTCAGCGGACCGCGCCGGGTGTGGCCCACGAACGCGGTCACCGATGTGGTCAGGGTCGAGATGGTGCGGGTGCTGCTGGGAAGCTCTTCGACGTAGACACCGGGATACGTCGGCTTGGCGGCGCTCACTGCACTCATCGGCATTCCCCCTCCTATCCCTGTCTCGGGCACCGGATGAAGGCACCAAGAGGCGGTGAGGGAGGGACGTTCGGTCGTGCGCGAGGACTCTGCCCGGCCCCGTCGGCCGTGGGCACGCGCACCTCATCAGTTCCCCCGTCATACCTGTGCGGTTCGGTTCGCACGGGTCAAGCAGCGCGCTTGTGACTCCTGATGCTCAAGTGCTCAACCCACCCTCTTGCCTTCGGAGTTGACCGAACAAGACGGGTTCTGGCCAGCACGGAAGAAGGTTGTGTGAAGGCAAACTTCCCGGATCCGCACATCGCGCCCGCGCGCCGCCGTGAACTGGTCCACACCTCCCCCACGCCGGAGGGTCGGCGGCACGGAAGGCATGCCTGCGAGACCCGCATGTCCGGTGCTGGAGCCCGACGCTCCTCGACTTCTCCCCGAGTCGCACACACTCCTGGGTGGCCGATTTCGTCGGGGCGGCATGGACGCGCACGAAGTTGATCGCGGCCTTACGGGACGTGCCTTTCGAGTGCCCCCTTTCGACCGGGACATGCCCGGCCCAAACGCCAGGCCGCGCCACCCCTTCCGGCCCGTAGAAATATCTACGAGCATGGCTACGGCCGGGCGGCACGCGGAACCCCGCGGGTCACCGGCCCGTTCCAGCGCGCCGACCGCGGCGCCGCCGACTGTGCCTGGGGTGGACATGCAGAGCGTCATGTGGAAGCAAGCCGTCGAGTGGCTCGCCGCGGCCGCCACGGACCCCCAGGAGTGCAAGCGGGAGTGGGACTACGGCGCGGGAACGATGCTCGTGGAGGCCGGCCGGTACTGGGACGTGCTCAGCGTCCCCGACCGGCTGGGCCTGCTCGCGCTGGACATCCTGTGGCGCGACCCGCTGAAGGTGCCCGGCCCCACCCTGGTGGACTCCGCGGCCCGCAGAGTGGGGTTCTTCCTGCCGCCCGATCCGGTCAGCGAGTGGGTCGGCTTCGGCGTGCGGCACGTCGGCCGGGGCTCCTGGGTCGCCGTGCCGCCCCCCTACCGGCCCGCCGGCCGCCTGGAGTGGCTCGTCCCGCCGGACGGAACGGGCACGCTGCACACCCCCGGCACGCTCGAATCGGCGCTGCGCGAGGCCAGCGGGACCCTCGCGGTGCTGGCGCCGGTCAGCGCGGAGCCGGTGGTGTCGGACGGCTGGTGAAGCGGGCGCCGGAAGCCGGCGCCGGCGTCCCCGGGTGGCGGCCGGAGGCAGGGCGGGTGCCGGCGGGGGCGGCCGGGCCCGGGTGCCGGCCGGCAGCCGGGTGAGGAGTGGCAGCCGGGTGAGGGGCGGCGGGGACGACCGGACCCATGTGCCGGCCGACGGCCCAGGAGGTGACGGCGGTCCAGGTCTCGCTCTCGGCCGGCGCGGCGAAGGAGACCCATTGGCCGTCGCGGTGCTCCGGGACCGTGTTGCCCCGGGCTTCCCACTCGGCGACCAGGGCCGCGTAGATCGGCGGATGTCCCGCGTATCCGCTGGTGAGTTCGGCGTACGAGCGGGGTGTGGCGTCGTGCCCCGGAAGGCGCCGCGCCGTCTCCGTGCTGTCCATACCAGGGGAACGCGCCGCCGCACACCGGTGGTACGCGGGCGGGACCCCGTCCGTCGGGTCGAGTGAACCCGTCACCCGTACGGCGGCACGCGGGCACCGGACAAACTTCCAGTCAGGCGGTCGCCCGTTCAGGGGCGAGGACCGCTCCCGACCCCCTGCGGAACATCGCTCCCGGGTCTGCCGGAATTCTCGACCGGGGCAGGCGCATCCGGTAACACTGACCTCACGCCGAGAAACCGGTACGACGGCAGGGAGAGGCCATGTCACAGCGCCCTGACCTCCGGCAGCGCAGGGCCGTGCTGGAGCACGAGTGGTCCCGCTGGGTGCCGCGGCTGAGCGTCCCGGGCACACCGCCCGGCGGCACCGCGGCACTGCGCCACGAGGTGACCGAGTCCTGGGCGCGTTCGCTGGGCAGCGTCGACCCGGGCCGGGACAGCGCCCCGGTCACCGACGGCGGCCAGGTGCACCAGCGCTGGACGTCCTCACCGCTGTACGGGCCGGTCTCCGCTCTCGCCGGGGAGCTGCACAGCATCGCCGAGGACGCCGGCTTCGTCACGGCGGTCACCGACGAGTCCGGCACCATCCTGTGGACCTGCGGCGGCCCGACCATGCGCCGCCGGGCCGAGCGGGTCAACTTCGCGCCGGGCGGCCGCTGGGACGAGCAGGCCATGGGCACCAACGCGCTGTCCCTCGCTCTGCGCACCGGCCGCCCCAGTTCCGTCTTCTCCGCGGAGCATCTGGTGTCGGCCCTGCACGGCTGGGTCTGCTACTGCGCCCCGGTGCACGGCCGGGACGGCCGCGTCCTCGGCGTACTGGACCTGTCCACGACCTGGGACCGCTCGCACCCCCTGGCCATGTCCACCGTCCGCACGCTCGTGTCGACGATCGAGGCCCGCCTGACCGCGGAGGCGCCTCGCCCGGCCCGGCTGCGGCTCACGTGCCTGGGCTCCGAACAAGCCGTGCACGAGGGACGGCCGCTCCCCCTGCGCCCCCGCCAGCTGGAGATCCTCACCCTCCTCGCGCTCGAACCCGACGGCTTCTCCCCGGAACGGCTGCGCGCAGCCCTGTACGGCGACCGGCCGGTCACCTCCTCCACCTTCAAGGCGGAGATCTCCCACTTGCGCCGGGCGCTGGGCGGCGCGATTTCCGCCCGCCACTACGCCCTCACCGCCCCGGTGTCCTGCGACGCCGCCGACGTCCTGCGCGCGCTGGAGCGGGGCGACACGGACGCCGCCCTGCGCCGCTACGGCGGCCCGCTCCTGCCCCGCTCCGAGGCCCCCGGCATCGAGGAGTGGCGCACACGCCTCGAAGTGGCGGTACGCGAGGCCGTGCTGGCGAGCACCCGCCCGGAGCACGCCCTGCGCTACGGCGAACGGGCCCCGTACGACGCGGAGATCCACGAGCACGCGCTGCGGCTGCTCGGCCCGGACGACACGCGCCGCGCGATCGCGGCGGGCCGGCTGACGACGGCCCTGCGCGACTGACGGGCCGTCCCCACGCGCCAACCTTGCGCCAACCTCCCGGGAGCACAGTGAGGGCCGTCACGACGGCACGGACCGTCGCCCGCCCCGCACCGCCCTTCACCGAGGAGAGCCGCCATGGTGTACGCGCAGCCAGGAACCGAAGGCAGCATCGTCACCTTCGCCCGCCGCTACGACAACTTCATCGACGGCGACTGGACAGCCCCCGTCGAGGGCCGCTACTTCGAGAACCCGACGCCCGTGACCGGCAAGGTCTTCTGCGAGGTGGCCCGTTCCACCGCGGCCGACGTCGACCTCGCCCTGGACGCCGCGCACCGGGCGGCCGACCAGTGGGGCCGCACGTCCACGGCGGAACGCGCGAACGTCCTCAACAGGATCGCGGACCGCATCGAGCAGAACCTGGAGAAGATCGCGGTCGCCGAGACGTGGGAGAACGGCAAGCCGGTCCGAGAGACCCTGGCCGCCGACATCCCGCTGGCCGTGGACCACTTCAGGTACTTCGCCGGAGTCGTCCGCGCGCAGGAAGGCAGCATCGCGGAGATCGACGCCGACACGGTCGCGTACCACTTCCACGAGCCGCTGGGCGTGGTCGGCCAGATCATCCCGTGGAACTTCCCGATCCTCATGGCCACCTGGAAGCTCGCCCCCGCGCTGGCCGCGGGCAACTGCGTCGTCATCAAACCGGCCGAGCAGACCCCGGTCAGCCTGCTCTACGTCATGGAGCTGATCGCCGACCTGCTCCCGCCGGGCGTGGTCAACGTCGTCAACGGGTTCGGCGTGGAGGCGGGCAAGCCGCTGGCGTCCAGCCCGCGGGTGGCGAAGGTGGCGTTCACCGGCGAGACGACGACCGGCCGCCTGATCATGCAGTACGCGAGCGAGAACATCATCCCCGTCACGCTGGAACTGGGCGGCAAGAGCCCCAACATCTTCCTGCCCGACGTCATGGCCGCCGACGACGACTTTCTCGACAAGGCGGTCGAGGGCTTCGTGATGTTCGCCCTCAACCAGGGCGAGGTCTGCACCTGCCCGTCGCGCGCCCTGATCCCCGCGTCGATCTACGACGACTTCATGGCGCGCTGCGTCGAACGCACCGAGGCCATCGTCGGCGGCGACCCGCTGGACCCGGCGACCATGATCGGCGCGCAGGCGAGCAACGACCAGTACGAGAAGATCCTCTCCTACCTCGACATCGGCAGGAAGGAAGGCGCCGAGGTCGTCACGGGAGGCAACCCCCGCGCCGTGTCCGGCCTGGAGGGCGGCTACTACATCGAGCCGACCATCTTCCGCGGCACCAACGACATGCGGATCTTCCAGGAGGAGATCTTCGGCCCGGTCGTCTCCGTCACCACGTACGACTCGGTCGACGAGGCCCTGAAAATCGCCAACGACACGCTGTACGGCCTCGGCGCGGGTGTCTGGACCCGCGACGGCAACACGGCCTACCGCCTGGGCCGCGAGATCAAGGCGGGCCGGGTCTGGACCAACTGCTACCACGCGTACCCGGCCCACGCGGCGTTCGGCGGCTACAAGAAGTCGGGGATAGGCCGCGAGACCCACAAGATGATGCTCGACCACTACCAGCAGACGAAGAACATTCTTTGTTCATACAGCCCTCAGAAGCTTGGCTTCTTCTAGAGCCTGAAGTCGGGTTGCCTGGAGGCATCGTTGGGCTCCAGGCAACCCGACACGGAACGGGCCTGCCGACATGCACGAGCTGCCGAAGACCACGCAGAGAGGCCAGCAGCCCGGAAAGGGCCGGGCAAGACGTCCGCCGCAAGGACGCTCGCTCCCAAGCTCCTGACATGACAAGGCCGTTGTGCCGCGTGCGATCCTCACCCCGGAAGCGGGCGCTTCAGAAGGAGGCCGGGCGGCGACGGGACGTCCGCGGAAGGATCCACGCGCTCCGGTGCTGACTATGCGGGATGCCGAGCTCGAACCACTGGAGCCCTATCCAGGAAGTGATAAGCCCTGGAGCTGCCGCCATGAAGCGTGTGGGCGAAAAGTGTCAGCGCGGCTGGGCAACATTGCTGCAGGCAGGCAGGGCGGCTGCCCGTACTGGACCATAAATGTCCTCTTATAGCCACCTGCTGCCCCTTGTCGACCATGCAACAGGGTGCGTCGGCAATCCTGCTTCTTCTCCTGGATGCCTGGGGGGTGGCCTGCCTGCGCCCCCCCGAGATCAAGATCTGGCCATTCCCGGACCAGGTCGCCGCCCCCGGCCGACAGCGATCCCGTTTTCGCAGGTCAGTCCAGCGTGTACCACCATGAGACGGAGAATCCCGGCCATCCATTATCAGCCTTGAGCACGGTGCGCCCCAGGAACCGTTGTTCGTCCCCTCGCTGCGACTGATGGGTATATGTCTCGAAGGTCAAGTGGCTCCCGCCGGGTGCACCTCGCTCGTGCACCCGGCGGGATCCCTTCCTGGGGGGAAGGAACGGCATGTCGCGGCAAGTGCCTGAAGCGTTGTTCTTCGGCAGGGCGGAAGAGCTGTCACAGATGGGTGCGCGGTTGGTTCGAGCCTCGGAGGGGGTGCCGCAAGCCGTCCTCATCGACGGGCCGGCAGGTATCGGAAAAACATCGCTCGTGCGGTGTTTCCTCGCCGGCCTCGGCGCGGAGCACTGCGTCTTGCAGGCTTCCGGGGACGAACTTGAGATGCACCTGCCGTACGGGGTCGTCACGCAGCTGATACACCAGATGCACGGCGTCGCGGATGCCGGCCCCTCTCTGCCGGACCCGATCGCCGTCGGTGCGTCTCTCATCGACGCTCTGGGCAAATTCCAGGACCGTGCGCCGGTCATTCTGGTGATCGACGACGTCCAGTGGGCAGATACCCCTTCACTGCATGCGATCACTTTCGTACTGCGGCGCCTACGCGTGGACCGGGTGTTGACGGTGCTGGTGACCCGCGACGCGGCAGACCCACGCTTGCCGCACGGACTGCACCGAATTCTCGAAGGGGACACGACCGCCAGACTGACGCTGGCCGGACTCGGCGTCACAGAGCTCGCCGAGCTGAGCCGGGCGCTGGGCTTGTCACCGCTGCCCCGCTGGGCCCTCGCTCGGCTGAGGGACCACACATTCGGGAACCCACTGCACACCAAGGCGTTGCTTCAACAGTATCCGGGCGAACTGCTGAGTCCGGGCGACAACTTCTTACCCGCGCCGCGGCGGTACGAGCGGCTCGTCGCTGAGCGGCTCGGCGATTGCGCACCTTGCACACGTCGACTCGTCGGCGCCGTCAGTGTCCTCGGCATGTCCGCTCCCTTGCATGTGGCGGCGGAACTCGGTGCGGTGCCGGACCCGTTGGAATCGTTGGCGGACGCCATGACACGGGAACTGCTTGCAGAGGGCGCGGTCGGATCCATGCCCAGGGTGGCCTTCCCCCACCCACTGCTGCGAGCCGTTGTGTATCGCAGTCTGGAGCCCGGCGAGCGCTCCCGCCTGCATCAGCTGGCGGCCGGTCTCTCGGACGATCCGAGCATCACCCTCCAGCACCGGGTGTGCGCCGCGGTTGGCCCCGACAGCGGACTCGCAGACGAACTCGGCCGGTTTGCCGGGCAGCAGGCGGAGGAGGGTGCCTGGTCGGCCGCGGCCTCCGCCTCGATGTCGGCCGCACGGCTGTGTCCGGACCGCTCCCGCAGCGCACAGTGGATGCTCCAGGCGGTCGAATACCTCCTTCTCGCCGGGGATGTCAGTCAAGCCGCCGAACTCGAACAGGAAGTCCGGGAGGCTGATCCCGGCGCCGAACAGCACTATGTGCTGGGGCATCTTGCCCTGACGGCCGGACGGCTGGACGAGGCTCGCCTCGAACTCTCCGCCTGCTGGGAAAGCTGTGACGCGGCGACCGGTACCGAGACCCTCCGCAAGGCCGCGGAGCAGCTTGCGTGGCTGTGCCTCATTCAGGGCGACGCGCCGAACATTATCGACTGGGCGCGCCGCGGACTCGGCCTGCCGCCTGGCACACGATCGTCCTTCCTGCGGGACTCACTGGCGATCGGACTCGCCGTCTCCGGCGAGTACGAGGGAGCCATGAAGTCCCTTGCCCATCTGCCTCCGTCGGGGCCCCGCAACAGTCCGGAGCAGTTGGACGGTCTGCTCGCACGCGGCATGCTGCACCTGTGGAACGGGCAGCTGAGCGAGGCTCGCCGGGATCTGCAGGACACCTTCGCCTCGCACCGGCGTGGTGGGCTGCCGTACGCGGCCCTCGTGGCACTGGGGTTCCTCACAGATGCCGAGTACCGGGCCGGGTCATGGGACGACGCCGTGGCACACGGCACCCAGGCCGTCTCCCTGGCCGAGGACACCGACCAGATCTCCATTCTCGCCGTGGTGCACGCCGTGACCGCCTTTCCCCTCGCCGGGCGGGGCGACTTCCAGACGGCCGAAGCGCATGCGAGGGCCGCAGCCGTACACGCCCGGATGCTCGGAGACATCAACGACACCGCGTTCGCGGCCACGGCACTCGCCCTGGTGGACACCGCCCGTGGTGACTACGAGAACGTGGTCTCCGGGTTGAGCGTGTTTCTGGGACAGGAGGTCCCCCACCGCCACGGCATCGAGGAGGTCGGCCTCCTCTCCTGGCGTCCACTGCTCGTGGAAGCCATGGTCCGCACCGGTCGTGCGGCCGAGGCAGGAGAGGTGCTCGTCCCCTACGAGCGCCGCGCCACCGAGCGCCGCCGATGGCTCGACCAAGCGGCAGCCGCGCGCTGCCGCGGCCTTGTGGAGGAGGCCCTCGGAAACATCGAAGCCGCCGAGCGCGCCTTCCGCGCCGGGCTGGCCCACTGCGAGCGGGGGGAGCCGTGCTTCGAGAAGGCCCTGCTGTTCCTCGCCCACGGCACGTTCCTGCGCCGCGCCCACCGGCGCGCCGACGCGGCGGCCGTACTCGAACCCGCCTCCAGAATGTTCCACCGTCTCCAGGCAGCGCCGTATCTCGAGCGGTGCGACAGGGAGCTGGCAGCCTGCGGACGGGCGGCAGCACGCCCGGAGGACGTCGCGCATCCCGTGCTCACGTCTCAGGAACTCACCGTCTGCAGGCTCGCCGTGCAGGGCATGACCAACCGTCATATCGCCCGCGAGTTGTTCCTCAGCGTGAAGACCATCGAGTACCACCTCAGCAACGCCTACGCCAAGTTGGGCATCACCTCCCGCATGGGTCTGATCGACAAGCTCGGACGAGACGGCTGAAACGCCGCTCAGCGGTAGCCGCCGGCATCTCCAGGCACCGGCCCTGGGACGGCGACCTCACAACCCTGGGGATAACCCCGGGGTCATCCCCAGGGTCCCGCTGGTGGCTCGGCCCGTAGCGTGCTGAGCGAGGCAGCAGCCATCCGGCGAAACGGGGCTGGAACTGCGATGTCGTGCGTGATGTGTGGGGATGCGAGGGGGGCCGTCGCCCATGAGCGACAACAAGGAACGTCTGGACGAGGTGCTGCGCCGACGGCGGGCGCGTCTGCCGGTGGTCGACGAACAGATCCGCCACTGGCGAAGGATTCACCAGTTGGCCATGGAGCTAGGTGGTGCCGTTCTCGATGGCGGACCGCCCGCGGACGGCCCGGCTCAGGCCATGCTGAACTCTCTCGACGCGGACGCAGTCGTGCGGGCGGCGCAGGACTGCCTGGAGGTACTGGCCACGGTCCGCGGCAGAGTCAGCCGCGGTACTGTCAACATCGGCGTGAGCGGCCGTGCCCGTAACGGCAAGAGCACGGTGCTGCAGTCGCTGTCCGGGCTCGACGACCGGCAGATCCCCAGTGGGCGCGGCCAGCCGGTGACGGCCGTCCGCAGTCGCATCTACCACTCGGCCGGCGACCGCGGCGCCCGGCTAACGATGCACAGCGAGACGTCTTTCCTTCAAGACGTGATCGGTCCCTACCACAGCGAGCTCGGCCTGCTGCCGGCACCACGTGACCTGTCGGACTTCGCGAACTACGCCTACCCGCGCGTCGACGGCGTGAGCGGACCCGAACAGCCGCGGCTGGCGCCGCTGCTGGCCCGCGTGCGCGAGGCCCAGGACGCCCTGGCCACGTACCGGCACTGTCTCACCGGCGAAGTCCGCAGCGTGGGCCTGTCGGACATCAGGGAGTGGGTGGCCTACCCGGAGGCTGGCCAGGGCCCTGTCAAGCGACCGTACCTCGCGGTCCGGGACGCGGCGATCACCTGCCCCTTCCCGATCGAGGACGTGACCTCCCTGGGACTCGTGGACATGCCCGGCCTCGGCGAACTGGTGCCTGCTGCAGAGACACATCACGTGGAGGGTCTGCGCCACGACGTGGACTTCGTGATCGTCGTCAAGCGCCCCACAGACACTAACGCCATGTGGGCCAAAGAGGATGCCGATGCATTGGAGCTCATCGCGCGCGTCTGCGGGGTGGCCGATGTACGGGACTTCACTCTCATCCTCGTGAACACGGGAGAGTGCCTTCCCGAGAACGTCCAGGCGCTCGGCGACGACCTGTGTGCACGACTCAACGGCGCGGACGCCGACCGGGGTTACTGGGTGACCTTCGCGGACGGCGCCGACCGTGACATCGTCCGCGACGAGGTACTCCAGCCGGTCCTGGAGCACCTGGCGACCGCTCTGCCGCGCATGGACGAGGCGGTCATCAACAACGCTGTCGCAGTGTGCCGCGACCGCACAGCCCGCATTTTGGTCCAACTGGCCGATTGGTCCGACGCGTTGCGGTCGGCGGCTGTGCCCACCGCTACGGAGCATGTGATCGCCCGGGCGGCCGCACTGCGCGAGGAGGTGGCCGCCTCCGTCCAGGCCTGGGTGGACACCCTCCGCGAACGGACTGCGGACGACTACGAGGACACCGAGTACTTCGCCCGCGTCACCGAGGTCCACCAGGACGTCCGCGAGTGGGTGGTCAGCGGATTCGGCGAAGGCGTCGAGGCCTGGCAACGGCGGGCGCTGAACCGCTTCCGCGTGGACCGTGCTTCCCTTCCGTTCGCCTTCACCCAGCTAAATGGCGCGCGGGTGGAGATCGCACGCCGCTGTTCGGCCGTGGACGATCTCCTGACGCAACGCCGGGACGAGTTCTGGACAGGTTTGGTCACTGCTCTCGGTCCCAGGCTGACACGGCTGGTCGACAAAGCCGGCCCCCCACGCCCTGTCCGCCCCCAGGACTCCCTGATGACCTTGGCGCGTGTCCTGCGCGAGGCATCCGATCCCTGTCCCACCCTGGCCGAGACACTCGAGGTCGCGCTGGACATCCGGCTCGACTACCACACCCGGGTGCTGCCCAGGCTGCGGCGGGCCCTCGACGTGCTGTTCCCCGAGCCAGACGATCCGTTCCGCGAGGCGGGCCCCACCAGCCTGCTGTCCGTGCCACGTACGGCCGACGGGGCCGAGTTGCTGCTGGAGAGAATCACCCAGCTGGCCCGGCAGGCGGCGTATGACGCCCAGGGGGTTCTTGCCCAGGAGCCGGCGGCGACGGCGCAGGCGCTCTTCGCCTACGGCGAGCAGTTCGAGGACGCCTTCGTCCGGTCGGAGTCCTCCGAGGCGGAGTTCCGTCGTCTGGTCAGCGGATTTCACGGCCACATGTGGCCCGGCGACCTGACGGGGAAGCGGGCCGTCACGGAGCGGGTGCGCCATGTCCGGAGCCTGGTGACCACCCTGCGCGGGCTGCTCACCGACATGGATCAGCACGTCACTGGCACAGAGGAGGTCGGCCGTTGACTCCGTCGTTCAAGGTATCGATGGTCGGTCCGTCCAGGGCCGGCAAGACGACCCTGCTCACAGCCATCCTGGCCGAGACGCAAGCGATGCTGGCAGGCAGCGGAATCACCCTCGTCATGGACGAGGAGACAGAGATAAGGGTCCGCAGGAACCAGAAGAGTCTACGCCGGGCCATCGAGGCCCGCGAGTTCGATGCCGGCTCACTCGGCGGGACTCAGTCGATGGCGCTCTACAACGTGGGACTGCAAGCACTGGGGAACGGCACGGGAGGTATCCCTTTCAGCATTCTCGACTACCCGGGCGGTTGGCTCGATCCCTCAGTCCGGGCCCGCTTCGTCGAAGCCAAGGAGAAGTGGCCCGAGTGCGAAACGCACATCGCCGAAAGCCTCATGTTGCTGGTGCCCGTGGAATCGGCCGTCCTGATGGAGGCGGCGACCCCGGCCCAGCGTCGAGCCGCAGCCGACCTTCTCGGCTTCGAAGACATCCTCCCGATGGCTCGCACATGGGCTCAGGCACGCAATCTTCCCCAACATCGCGACGAGCCCGCCACTTTGCTGCTCGCCCCTCTGAAGTGCGAGACGTATTTCGACGACAACGGCGGAAGGGGACGTGAGGCCGCACAACTGCGGCAGCTGGTCCGGGAGAAGTACAGGACGATCGTCGAAGTCGTCGAGAAGGAAAGCAAGAATCGCACTGTCAGGGTGGTGTACGCGCCGATCGACACCTACGGATGCGTGGACCTGATGGAAGGGAAGTGGACCGAAACGATCGACAGCGACGGTGATCCGACTCTGGACTTCCGGGGCCACTATCGCTTCCGAGGCATACCACCCAAGGTCAAACCCAAGGCGGCCGGCACCGTGATGCAGGAGCTGTGCCGGTGTGTCATATCCGGCCAGGTCACCGCAGAGCGCCGACGGGCCGCCACCGCGAGGGTCACCTACCAGACCGCGTTGGAACGCAAGTCGGAGCGCAAAGGATTCTGGGGAACGCTGGATTACTACCTCTCCGGCGAGGCGCAAACCAATGCCGATGCCCGAGGGAAGAGCAAGAAAGAGATGGAAGAGGCGACCCGGCGCCGAGAACTGCTGAAGGCGGCTCTCGAATACATGGTCAGGGAACCAGCCGACAAGCGAGTAGAGGAATGGTGAACAGCATGCGCGCCCATCTGATGACCCGGGGCACCCGGCGGCGCCACGACTATGCCTTCCTGGGTGAAGCTCCCCCCGACCAGTGGTGGAACACGCTGGCTCGCTGGGTGTTCATGGAGAGTGAGGAACTCGTCATCCGGCGCCGGGAAGACGGCAGGACCGGTCTTGTGATCAGCGGTATCCCCTCCCAGCGCACCGACGCGATCGGCACGCGCATCCGCCACACCTTGGTGGTCGACGCCGTGCACGAGGACCAACGTCTCGCCCTGTGGCTGGTGCGGTGCGGACTCGACGACGCGGAACGGGCACGCCTGGGCAAAGCTCTGGACGCCGCCTTCGACGGCGACCTCGTGAATGCGCTCATGTCCGGTACGGACGGCGAGGTCGACACCCGACTGCTCGACGCGCTGCAGACGGCTGCGGGCGACACGGAGGACGAGGAGACGTCGAAAGACGCCCCGGGCTCCTGGGCCGGTGGCGTCCAGGACGAGGCTTCAGTCCGGGCCTTCGTGGCGCGCGTACGGCGCCTGCTGACGGAGGACCCGGCAGGGTACGCCTTCACGACACATGCCCTGGGCTCCCTGAGCGGCGCGGAGCGGGCAGCCTCGGACCTTCCCGACGAGGTGGCCGTACTACTCCACGACAGTGCACTGCAGGGAGTGCACCAACTGGGAAAAGGTCCCGCCCCGGCGCGGAGTCGGGAGAGGACAACGAGCAAGCGAAAGGCTCGCATGGCGGTACTGACCCTGGCAGGCCTGGCGGTAGCGCTCGGGGTCTGGTGGGTATTCCGGCGCAGCTGAGGAAGCTCCTGGCGGCCGTGGCCGACGGGACGGGGGCGTCGTACAGCCTGACGAGGGAGGGATCCGTCGGCAAGGTCGTCCTCACTCTGCAAGGAAAACCCGGCGGATTCCGTCTCGCGCTTGATGCGTCGCTGGCGGAAGAGCTCGTGTATCCGGTCGCGTGGGGCCGGGAAACGACCTCCCGGCACGGGCACGACGGCTAGGAGCAGTGGTATGACCAGTGCGCTAGATCATCCGGCCTGGCCCCGCCCCACCCAGCGGCCGACTGACGACGGCGAAGGGCTCGTCCCGCTACCCGAGTGGGCGGCTCCCCTGGTGGACGACATCGAAGTCGCCATGGCACGGAGCGACGTCGGCCTCATGCTGCGTTCCCTGCGCCGCCTCATCGAGTCCGCCCGGATCGAGGGCGGCTCACGCTGGCTGTGCGCGGCGGCTCAACAGGAACTCGGGGATGTGCTCGCTCAGGTGTGCCGGCCCGATGACAAACCGGGGCTGCGGGAGGTCATCGCCGCCTACCGAGCCGCGTTGGAGGTATACACACCGGAGTTCTGCCCCGTCGAATTCGCTACGGTGCAGAACAACCTGGGCAATGCGTACCGCATGCTGCGGGGTTCGGACGACACACCCGGCAGCGAGGAGGCGGCCGAGGCCGTCGAGCAGGCGATCGCCGCCTACCTCGCGGCGCTTTCCGTCCGGACCCGCGATACGGATCCCTACAGCTGGGCCAGAACCCAGAACAACCTGGGGAGCGCCTATGCCGAACGCCTGCGAGGCAAGTCGGCCGACAACAAACAGAAGGCTCTTCAGGCATATCGTGCCGCGCTGGAAGTGCACGACGTCCTCGAGTACCCCGACGACTACGTGATGGCGAAAACCAATCTCGGTCTGCTGTACCTCGATCTCGCGGACGGCACACAACCCGATGTGCTGGACCTGTCGATAGAGGCCTTCCTGTGCGCGATGCTGGCCCGCACCCCCCGTACGGACCCCCGGCGACGTCAACGACTCGTCCGCAGCATGTATGACGCATTCCGGTCCCGCCTGGGCCTGACCCCACCCGGTCTCCGGGAGGAGACCCTCGCCCGTCTCGCCCCTGTCGTCGAGGTGCTCGCGCAGGCGGGAGCACCACTGAGCACCCGGAGCACACCGGTCGTCGAGGACTCCTCCGCCGCTGGGGTTGCCACGCGGGTCGATCCCTGCCTGTTCGCCTCCTACTGGCACGACTTCTACAGAGTCATTCCCTTGCCGGAACTCATCGCGATGATCACCTCACCGGAAGCCGACAGGCAGCCGCGCGTGCGGATCTCCATGCTGCGCGCCGCCCTCCGACGCGATGACGTCGTACTCCCCTCCTTCCGCGCCGAACTCCTCGACGAACTGGCCCTGGCCCTGCTGCACCATCCCTCGGACGATGCGGCACAGCACCAGGAAGAGGCGATCTCCGCCTTGGAAACGGCGCTCAATGCTTACACCCGCGAGGACGACCCGCTGGAGTGGGGGACGATCAAGAACCATCTCGGAGCCGCCTACGGCAAGCGGCTCTCCGGGGACCGCGCGGAGAACCTCGAACGCGCCATCCGGTACTGCACCGACTCCATCGGAACACGTCCTGTCGGATCCCTGGACTGGGCACTCTTCACCGGCCAGCTCGGCCAGTTGTACCGAGATCGGCGGTTCGGTGATCCGAGAGAGAACCACGACCGCGCCATCGCGGCCTTCGAGCGCGCCATGACCGTTTTCGACCGCGAGGGCCATCCGTACGAGTGGGCCAGGCTGCGCAACAGCATGGGGTACACACGATGGCGTCTGCGCCGGGACGAAACCGATGCGATTGAGGCGGCCGTCGAGGACTTCCAGGAGGCACTGACGGTTCTGACCTGCGAGAGGTACCCGGTGCCGTGGGCGGGCACGTTGTTCAACCTCGCCTCCGCACTGCTGGAGCGGCGGTCGGGGATCACCTCGGAGAACATCGAGCAGGCCATCGGCAACCTGACCAGGTCCCTCGCTGTACGCACGCGCGAACACGATGCCGTCGAATGGGCGCGCACCCAGCACAACCTGGGCCAGGCCTACTACAGAAGACTGTCAGGGGAACGCGCGGACAACCTGGACCTCGCGGCGCGATGCCTGCGGGCAGCCCTCGAGGTGCTCACGCTGGCAGACCGGCCCGCCGACCATCGCAGTACGGTGGGCACGCTGGGCATGATCGAAGCTCACCGCGGCAACTGGCACACCGCGCATGAAGCCTTCGCTTCCGCCTGCACCGCAGGAGACCTTCTCCTGTCCCGAGTCAGTACGGGCACCTACGGACTTGATGACGTGGCGCGGCAAAGTTGTGAAGCCGGCGAACTGGACGCCTTCGCTCTCGTACAACTGGGCCGCCTGGACGAGGCCGTGGAAATCCTCGAAGGCAGCCGGGCACGGTCGCTCGCCGAGGCATTGGCGGTGCGGTCCGCCGACGCCGAGCGCATCAAGGACCAAGACCGCAGGGGGCGTTTCGTCGAAGCGCAGCTATCGCTCACCGCTGCCCAGTCCGCCATCGACGACGTGGGCTGGCGCCAGTGGGATCCCTCGGCCGGCGAGGCCACAGAAGCCGACGGCGAGACCGTCGCGTTGGCGCGGGCGAAGGCGTTGCAGGATGCCAGGCGGCGGTTCCAGGCGGTCGTCGCTGAGATTCGCTTGGAGCAGGATCCGGCCGACTTTCTCGACCCCGTGCTCAGCGCCGACCAGATCGCCGCGGGTCTCACCCACCCGGTCGTGTATCTGCTGGCCACGGAATGGGGCGGCCTGGCCCTGGCCGTAGATCCCTCCAGTAGCCCTGCCGCGGCGGGGAAGATCCTGGCCCTCCCCTTGCCCGATCTCACCGCCGCGTTCGTGCAGGACCTGGTCCAGGTGATGGTCGATGATCGCTCAGGGCGCGTCGTGGGCGGCTACGGGGCTGCTCAGGAGGGCGTCGGCCTGGGCTGGATGGTCCACCAGTGGCCGGGCGACACATTCATGGAGAAGGCTGAGCACCTGAGCGACGCGTGCCGGCAGGCAGGGACGGACAGCTCATTCGGCGCAGCAGCGCGGGCCTGTGTACAGCATCCAGGTCTTGAGGAGATCACCCGTCGGCCGCTGCGCGACCTGGACGAACCGAGCCTGTCCCGTCTTGCGGCGACGCTGCATCACCACATCCTCGCCGGTGAACTGCGCCGGTGTCTGCCGAGGCTGGCAGAGGCGGCCATGGAGCCGCTGACAGCCTGGCTTCTGGAGCACGGAATGACGAGGGTGACTCTCGTTCCGTGCGGTTGTCTTCCGGCTTTTCCTCTGCCATGTGTGCCCGTGTCGGTGCCCAAGGCCGAAGCGTCCGGCGCCGAGGTCCAACGCACTGTCGGCGACCTCCTCTCCATGACGGTCGCACCAAGTGCCCGCACCATTCTGGCAGTCACCAATGGCAATGGCAGGTCCGGCGTTTATGCACTGGGGGATCCGCATCCCACCCACCAGCTTCTGCGGTGGAGCGAAGCCGAGGCCCTCACCATTGCGGCCCTGGCAGGCGATCCGGCCCGCGCCCGTGTGCATGGGGCCGCGACGCGGGACTGGCTCGTCGAGAGCCTGCGCAAGGGGACCGTCGTCGTCGCTTCGTGCCACGGCGAGTTCGACAGCGCGGACTTCCTCAATTCCCGGTTGTTGCTGGCCGGTGGAGAGACGCTGACGCTGCGCGACGCCCAAGGGGACATGGTCCATCTCGACGGCCTGCGACTGCTCATCCTCTCGGCGTGTCAGACTGCGGTCATGAACCTCCGCGGGGCACGGGAGGAGGTCCGAAGTCTGGCGGCCGGAATGCTTCGGGCCGGCGCCCAGGCGATTCTGGCGCCTCTGTGGGCGGTGGACGACCGAGCCACCTACCTGCTCATGGTGAGGTTCGCTCAGGAATGGCTGCCTGCCATGGAGGAAACCGATCTCGCGGAGGCGCTGGCCAAAGCACAGGCCTGGCTACGCACCGTGACCTACCGTGAACTGGCGGCCTGGAGAACGTCCCTCGCGCCCCCGCAAACCCCACGGCAGGTCCAGACCCCTCCGCGCGGCCGGAGCACTCGGCACTCCGCCCATGCGGCGGAGACTCTGATCGGTGAGCTCGCTGAGCGCAAGGCGGCGAGCTCACCGGACGAGACGCCCTATGCCGAACCCTGCTTCTGGGCGGGCTTCATCGTGCACGGGCGCTGACCAAATCCGAGCTCAGCAGAGAGGGATGCTCGGCTCGTCGGTCAACACGCCTGACCGGTTGCGCCGCCGAAACAGCATCACCAGATCGACGGGAGCAAAGCCGTGACCACCCATCATGAACTGAACCGTAGTGCTCAACCCGAAGGTGGCCTGCACGGTAGTGCCCTTGGGCTTGCGGACAAGCATGAACAGTCGATGCGGCCCACTGATCTCCCGCTGTTCCGTGCGGTAGAAGTTCCACGCCGGCCGGGTCCCGCGGAGATCAAAGGCTTCGACTCGACTGGTGTACTGGATTCTCTCCTCCATACGCTCACGCGATGGCAGCGCCAGTGTCGCCTCAACCGGCTCGAAGCCGAAGGTGACGTCCAGTCCCGGACGTTGCGAGATGACCGATACGGTTCGGGCCTCCTCCAGCCGCAGAGGGAAGAGGTCGTACGCGATCGCCTGCGCCCCGGTGGACGGCTCCCCTCCGTCGACAGTGGTGACGAGCTCCGCCGTGAACCGCGCGTGGGTGAACCGGGAGCCGACCGCGGCCTGGAAGGAGCACGTCAACTGCACTTGGTGGAACTCGAAGTCGTCGAACTGGCGCCTGAGCTCATCCGAGACCTCCACCTGCGGGTCCAGCCCGATGACCACGGGCTCACCGATCGATATGTAGCTCGGCTCCCGGAAAGGCAAGGTGACCTCTCCCTGCCCTCCCTTGACGGCACCAGGCCCCAACTCGTCTTCCATCAGCAGCACATCCACCTCGGATGCGCGCCCCTCCGCCACGAAAAGTGGCCTATGTTCGCTCATATGCAGAATTTTGCTTCATGCGTGGAGATCCTGTTGGCACAGTTCCCCAATTCGGTCGAGCACCCCTGCGACGGCCTGGTGACGGACTCGAGGTACGCGTCCGAGCAGCCGCCACCGCTGGTCACCGGGCAGGCGGTGGCCAGTTCGGCGCGGAGTTCGGGCGAAGCAGCTCGGATGATCGCGCGGCGCGCTGGCGGAAATGTCGTGTGGGCGCGCCGAGGCTCGCAGGGCCTCATGCTGTCCGGGTCGGTAAAGGCGGCCAGGGAGTTCGTTTGCGGTGGTCTTCTCCACCTGGGACGGTCCGCCGTCGGGCCGGACAGTTCAGTGCGGGCGCGCGTGTCGAGGCGAGCACTCGTGCCCGTCACTACGTGATCCGCAGCGTGCGGTCGACGGCGGCGAGGTCTTGGTCGCGGACCGCCTTCGCCTATGCGCAGGGGTAGGGCACCGTGCGGTACCGCAAGGACCAGGAGCCGCCCTTGGCGAGGCTCTGATCCACACCGCCTACAGGGATGTACGAACCGCCCGACCATCCCGCCGAACTTAACTCGCCCACAGATTAGCGGCGTTGGCCGTGATGAAACCATCGGGGACCTTCGAGCCCCCACCACACCACCCGGAGACCTGGGACCGACGCTCAGGATGGCAAGGATCGCTTCTGCCTTTCTCCTGTTCGCGGTTTCGCAATAGGGAGCGCCCATCTCATGTCGCGTTGGCACCGCGCCACCTGAGTTCTGAACGTCGGCAGGACCTCAGCTGACCACACGCCTTGCCGTGGCGGTCGAGCTGAGGTCTGCCCACTGGCCACCTCCGGTTCGACCGCCTTCACAGAAGGACATGAACCGGTGGACTCCGCCATCCGGAACCAGCTGCCCGACGTTGCCGAGTCGTGGCATCGAGCAAAGCGCGCTTTCCGTGGCCCAGGTGACCCTGACCGAGACTGATTCCTCCTGCGGGGGGCGCATCTGCGAAAGTCGCGGCCCCGCTCCACTGCTGGTTGCACCACACTCGCATGGAAGAAGAGCGCGATCCGGGCGAAGGTCCACTCAAGCAAGAACCCGGCCGGGGAGCATCATCAATCACGGTCCGGACCATTCTCGGGCCAACGACCCCACCCAATTCTCGACGGTCACACTTGCGCTGGTCAGCGATGCGCTATCTCTGTACCACCAGCAGACGAAGAACATTCTTTGTTCTTGCAGCCCTCGGAAGCTTGGCTTCTTCTAGAGCCTGAAGTCGGGTTGCCTGGGGCATCGTTGCGCTCCACCAGGCAACCCGACATCGCAGGCACCCAATGCGATCAATCGGGTTTTCGAGTCACTGTCCGAAATCCAAGGGGGATTCCCCGGACCAGTCGCGGACCGAATAGCGCCGAGGGACACGACCCCACGAGCCACCGGCTCACGACCGCAGCGCCCCCTGGTATCCGTAAGCAGCACCCGAACCGCCGGCAACACCGGGCGACAGGCCCCCAGTCGCCCTGTCGCCAACCAAGCGCGAACCAGCACAGCCGAGACCCTCCAGTCGCCCGGCGGCAGCCACTGGAAACAACGCCCCGGCAATGACGATCAGCCACGGCGTGACGTGGCCCGGGCGCAGCGGTGAGCGCGGCCAGACCACGCCGGTTGTCTCCGTCACGGAGGAGGACCCGGGACACACCCCGACCGGATGCTGCGCGCCTGATTCCTGCTCAACGGCATGGTGGTGGGCCCGGCGGACGTCGAGCGGTGCGCTCACTCGGCGGCCAGGTCGCGCCCGACGTAGGAAGAGTCCTTCCCCGTCACAACACCTGGCCTGTGGGCGACGCTGGAGATCATGAACCGCAACCCGCACCTGACCGAGTGAGTTCCTCAAGGCACGCCGTGCCAAGCTCAGCCCCGATGAGGTCGGATTGCGCGGCGGCCAACGGCGGCGTGTGCTTCTCTGCACAAAATGGGTGTGGCTCCTTTGGAGGGGTGAGCGTACCCAGGTGCGTTCCGCTGGTGGCGGGCTCTGCCCTGGGCCCGGCGGTCAGCGGTAGTAGGGCTCGACTGCGGCCCGTACCTCTTCGAGCAGCGCGGGGCCGTCCTGCGGCACGGGCGGTCGGCTGCTACCCGGCCTGATGTCCAGGAGCTGTTCGTTGGACAGGGCGAACACCACTCGCCCCAGTCCTGCCCATTGGATGACGGCCTCGCACATCCCGCAAGGCTGGCAACTGGTGTACATGGTGGTGCCTGCCGCCGTCTGCGCGTCGAGTTCTCTTGCGGCCCACCTCGCCAATTTGAGTTCCGGGTGTGCGGTGACGTCGTTGTCGGTGAGGGTGGTGTTGTGCTCCTCGGCCAGGATCGTCCCGTCCGGTCCTGCCAACAGAGATCCAAAGGGCGGGTTGCCGCTCGTGCGTGCCTTGGCCGCGAGAGAGATGGCCTGTCGGAGGAGGGTGTGGTCGTCGGGTGTGGTCATGACTGCTCCCTCGCGGTGCGGGGTGGGGTGTTGGGCGGGAGAAGGTGCGCGGCCACGGTGGCGAGGGCTTGCCAGGCCGCCTGCGGGTGATATGTCGTGTGGGGGTCGCCCTCGTAGGTGTCGAGGACGACGGACTTGGCTCCCAGCAGCCGAAGTTGGTCGAGGTCGTCCATGATCTGGTCGATGGTGCCCTCACCGGCGGGCCGTCCCGCTCCGTCGACCGGTTCCTTGGTGAGTCGCAGGGCGATGCGGGGAGCCAGGGCGGGCACGGGCAAGTGTTGCTCGTCCGCGTACGTCTGCAGCCTGCCTGCGGCTTCGCGCAGCCACGGCATGGTGGGGTGCAGCGGATGCCATGCGTCTGCGAGTCGTACGGCCCGGCGCAGCCCCGCGTCGCTGTTGCCGCCGACCCACACCGGGATCCGGCGGTCTCCGTATGAGGCGGTGTCCTTCCAGGCGGCCCGGATGTCCCGCAGGTGGCTGTCGGTCAGCCGTCCGCGCTGTGAGAACGGGATGTCGAGGGCGGTGAACTCCTGCCGCGCCCAGCCCACTCCCACGCCGAGGATCAGCCGGCCGCCGCTCAGCTCATTCAGATTGGCCGCCATTCGGGCGGTGAGCAGCGGGTGCCGGTAGGGAGCGATGAGGACTGTCGTGCCGAGCTGGATACGGGTGGTGAGGCCGGCCAGCCAGGACAGGGTGGTGAAGGGCTCGTAGAAGGGTGCCGGGTAGCGCTCGGCGACATCCGGCGTAATGGCTATGTGGTCCGAGATCATCAGTAGGTCGAAGCCCAGGCCCTCCACGGTCTGGGCCCAGCTTCGCAACACTCCGGGGTCGGTGCCCGGGCCGAAATTGGGGACGTTCACTCCGATCTTCATAGGGCCCAACCCTAGGCAGGGCGCATAGGTCGCCAGAAGGGATTCCCGCCTGTTCAGAGGCGGTTCGGCCGTGGATCCGCCGGTAGAATGGGCGTATGACCGAGAGTCTCGACGTGACGGACTGGGCGATCCTGGCAGAAGTCCAACGGGACGGCCGGATCCCGTTCACCGAGCTGGCGCGGCGGGTGAACCTGAGCGCGTCGGCGACCAAGGAGCGGGTGCGTCGGCTCGAGGAGGCCGGGGTGATCACTGGGTACCGGGCGGAGGTGAACCCGGAGCGGACCGGTTACCCGGTGATGGCGGTGGTCCGGCTCAAGTACCCGGGGCCGGGAACCCGGCACCAGCCGCTGCGCCGGCTGCTGGAGGAGCGCTCGGAGATCCTGGAGTGCCTTCGCACCACCGGAGACGACTGCTACGTCATGAAGGTGGTGGCCACGTCGATGGCCCACCTGGAGGAGATCGTCGACGAGCTGGCCGAGTTCGGGAGCACCACCACCAACCTCGTCCTCAGCCGGACGCTCCCGTTGCGCGGTCCGGGGGGCTTCGGGTGAACAACGTCAGGTAGGCGCTGACGTTGCGCGGACGTCACTCCATCGCCGGGGGCCGGCCTGGCGTAGAGCAGCGGCGACCATCAACTGCCCTTCATCCGCTGTCATATGGAGATGGGGCCGTGGTCGGCGGCGGTCTGGGCCAGTGCGCGGAGGGTGGGGCTGTCGTCGGTGGATCGCCAGGTGAGGGCGAAGTGGAGGGTGGGGGCGTCAGGCATGGGGAGGAAGACGATGCCGGGGGGACGGTTGTAGCGGGCGGCGATCTCGCCCAGCGGGTGGACGCACTGTCCGGAGGCCACCAGGGAGAGAACCTCGTGGAAGGTTCGCGCGGCGGGCCCACGCGGGATACGGCGACCGAGCGGCGTACGAGTGGGGACCATGGCAGCGATCCAGTACTCGGGGGCCTCGGGGCCGAAGTCGACGACGTGGTTGTCGCCGAGGTCCTCCAGCGACGCGGTGCCGCGCTCGGCCAGCGGATGGTCCGCCGCCACGGCGAGCACGCGGCCTCCGGTCAGTAGGGTCGGGCCGACCGTGAGGTCCGGTTCGGCCACCGGAAGCCACAGCACGTGCGCGTCGTGCTCTCCGGTGCGCAGCGCGGTGAACGGGTCGCTGCCGTTGATCTCGCCGAACTGGACGTCGCTGCCGGGGTGGCGGGCGCGGAAGGCCTCGATGAGAGGGCGCAGTTCGTGGCCGGCATGGCCGAACACACCCAGACGCAGGGTCTGCCCCGTCCTCGCACCGGCCGCTTCGGCGCGGGCGAGCCCCTCCCGGAGAAGGTCGACGGCCTGCTGGAGGTCCTCGCGAAGACGCCGGCCGACCGGGGTCAGGGCGACGCGCCGGCTGCTGCGGTCGAACAGGACGACGCCCAGACGCCGTTCCTGCTTGGCGATGGCCTGACTGACGCGGGCCTGGGACACATGAAGCCGCTCCGCGGTGCGGCCGAAGTGCAACTCCTCGGCCAAGGTCAGGAAGATCTCGATGTCACGCAGCTCCACGCACAACCCCCATTCATGCGTAACCGCCACCCATACATAACCGTCACATTATGAATAGCCCAAGGAACCTTACATTGTTCCGCTGTTCGCCCGCGCCGATGCTGGATCCATCACCACCGGACAGGCGGCACCCGCCTGACGCACACATGGATGGGGAGGGAAACCGATGGGCGACATGCGGGCCATCGCCGATCGCGTCGAGATAGAGGCGCTGCGAGCCGAGCTCACGGACGCGGTGATGATGCGTGACTTCGAACGCGCCGTCTCGCTGTTCACGCCCGAGGGCGCCATGCGCTGGCCGCACATCGACAAGGAGTTCGTCGGCCGCGAGGAGATCCGCGCGGGGATCGAGTGGGGCCAGTCGCTCTGGGAGTTCTTCGTGCAGAACGTCCACCCGGGCGTCATCCGGCTGGACGGCGACACCGCGGCCGGCCGGGCATACATCCAGGAGTTCGGACGGATGCGCGACGGCAGCTCGCACCTGAACTACGCCTTGTACCAAGACCGTTACGAGCGAACCGCCGACGGCTGGAAGTTCAGCGAACGCATCTACGAGGTCCGGTACCTGGACTCCACCCCGCTCCGCGGCTCGGCGCCGAAGCGCCTCGGCCTCAGCTGATCAGTCCCGCACGCCGTCACGGTGTGCGAAGTCGACATCTTGCGCGCCAAGTCGACATCTTGCGTGCGCGAATTCCTGAAACGCGAATTCCTATACAGCGGAGGAAAGAAGCCATGGCTGAGAACACCGAAGTCGTCGTGATCGGCGGCGGTTACGCCGGGGTCATGGCGGCCAACCGGCTGACGCAGCGCGACGACGTGACCGTGACGCTGATCAACTGCCGCCCGGACTTCGTCGAGCGGATCCGACTGCACCAGTTGGCGGGCGGGACGCACAAGGCCGTCAACGACTACCGGAAGGTCCTGGGCGAACGCGTCCGGCTGGTGGTCGACACCGTGACCCGGATCGACGCGACGGGGCGAAGGGTGGAGCTGGCGAGCGGCGGCACGGTCGGCTACGACTACCTGATCTACGCGGTGGGCAGCGGCAGCGCCGATCCGGGCGTGCCCGGAGCTGCCGAGTTCGCCCACCCGATCGCCACGTTCGAGGAGGCGCGGCGCCTGCGGTCGGTCCTCGACGCCGCCCCCGCCACGGCCCCGGTGACGGTGGTCGGCGCTGGTCCGACCGGCATCGAGACCGCCGCCGAACTGGCGGAGGCGGGCCGCACCGTGACCCTGGTCTGCGGCGGGCTCCTCGGCCCCTACCTGCATCCGAACGGCCGCCGCTCGGTCGCCGAGCGGCTGACCGGCCTCGGTGTGACCGTGCTGCAGGGCCCCGGCACGAAGGTCACGGAGGTGACCGGTGGCAGTGTGCGGCTCGGCGACGGCCGTGAGCTGTCGAGCGCGGTCACCGTCTGGACCGCCGGGTTCGGCGTGCCGGACCTGGCCGCCCGCAGCGGGCTCAGCACCGACACCCTGGGCCGCCTGCTCACCGACGAGACCCTGACGAGCATCGACGACGAGTGGATCGTCGCCGCCGGGGACTCGGCGGCACCGTCGGACATGCCGTTCCGGATGAGCTGCCAGGCCGCCGGCCCGCTGGGCGCACACGCCGCCGACACGGTGCTCAGCCGCATCGCGAACAAGCGGCCCGCACCGATCGACCTGGGGTTCGCCGGCCAGTGCATCAGCCTGGGGCGCCGTGCGGGCATTTTCCAGTTCGCCCACCGGGACGACACCGCCAAGCGGCTCCACCTCGGCGGCCGGACAGGCGCGAAGGTGAAGGAGTTCGTGTGCAAGCACACCATCAAGCAGCTGGTGAACGAGGCACGCAAGCCCGGCTCCCACACCTGGTCCAAGGGCGAACAGGGCCGCCGACTGCTGCGGGCCCAGCGCCGCGAGACGGCGGCCACCGCCGAGCAGTCCGCCTGAACCGCGCACCGGCAGCCGACGTGGGTCCCGGCACTCGGCTGTGTTCTTTGTGCGGCGCGGCGCAAGTTCAATAGCGACGAAGCTGTTGTAGTAGGCGGGTGTTCATTGCCGAAGAGAGTGACGTCGTAGCCAACTCCGTTGACTGGTAGGCGTATCGGTACGACCTGGAGTGTGCCCGGCACTTCGGCGCTCGACTGATATGCGCCGATGGTCAGCCGGTGAAGGACTCGGGGCCGAAACGGCCCCATGCGATGAAGGCGGCAAGGGCGAGGTAGATCAGGTCGCCGGCGATCGTGGCCTTCTCGCCACGGCGCAGACGCATGGTGACCGCGCAGGCGAACAGCAGAACGAGTCCGGTGGCGGCCAGCGGCACCAGCACCGGCGCGATGTCGAGCACCGCGGGCAGAATCAGGCCGACCGCAGCCAGCAGCTCGACGGCGCCGATGGCCTTGAGAGCGCCGGGGCTGAACTCCAGGACCCACTGCGCAGAGGAGCCCATCGCGGCCAGCTTCTCCTGCGGCACGAACATCTTGGAGCTGCCCACCAGGCAGACGGCGGCGAGCACCCCAGCGATGATCCACAGCGCGACGTTCATCATCAACTCCCTGATCGAGGACTTCCGTACCTGAGACGAGGCAGCGACTCGGCCTATGACATCCCGAGTCCGGTCAGCGGAGAGACGTGGGTCACACCGCGTCGTGTCACAGGCGTGAGGGCCGCCTCGTCTTGGGGGTGAAGGCATCGACGAACGTGGAGGAGCACACGATGGACGCGCGACTGAACTACTTCGCCAACCCGGCTGCCGGCAAGGCCCTCAAGTACTTGATGTCGGCCGGCCGGGAGCTGAAGGAATCGCCGCTGTCAGCCACGACGCAGGAGTTGGTAGCGCTGCGCGTGAGCCAGATCAACGGCTGCGCGGCCTGCATCGACATGCACACCAAGGAAGCCGCCGCGGCCGGCGAGAGCCCGGTGCGGCTGAACTTGATCGCGGCTTGGCGGGAAGCAACGGTCTTCACCGAGGCTGAACGCGCCGCGCTCGCATTGGCCGAGCAGGGGACCCGGGTCGCGGACGCGGCCACCGGGGTCAGCGACGAGGTGTGGGCGCGTGCCGCCCATCACTATGACGAGGAGCAGCTCACGGCCCTCGTGCTGTTGGTCTCGTTCATGAACACGGTGAACCGGCTGAACATCATCACCCAGCAGCCGGCCGGCGATTACCAGGTCGGCCAGTTCCACTGAACCGCCACCGCACCCCTGGCCCGGGTCAGGCCTGCCGGGACCGGGACGCCATGCTCAAGGCCATCAGGTCGTCCGCGGGCGCGGGCGTTGTCCGCTCCGCTCACACATCGGATGATCTTCGAAAGATGCCTCGCCGACACGGGTCCGGCCGGGCACACGGACCGCAAAGGGGGGAGTCGGCGTGGGCAAGGTCGAGGAGTTCGAGGAGCTGCGGCCGCTGCTGTTCTCGATCGCGTACCGGATCCTGGGCAGCGTGGGCGAGGCGGAGGACGCGGTACAGGAGACCTGGCTCCGCTACGACGCCTCGAGAACCCGGCCCGTGTCGGCCAAGGCGTTCTTGTCAGCCACGGTGACCCGGATCGCGATCGACGTGCTGCGCTCCGCCCGGGTGCGGCGGGAGAAGTACGTCGGACCGTGGTTGCCCGAGCCGCTGCTGGACGATCCGTACGAGGACCCGGCCCGCGCGGCGGAGCTGGCCGACTCGGTGTCGATGGCGGCGCTGCTGCTCCTGGAGCGGCTCAGTCCGCTGGAGCGGTCGGTGTTCGTGCTGCGGGAGGTCTTCGCCTTCGGCTTCGACGAGATCGCCACCGCCGTGGGGCGCTCGGAGGCCGCGTGCCGACAGCTGCTCGTACGGGCACGCCGCCACATGCACGAGGGACGGCCCCGGTTCGAAGCGGACCGCCAGGAGCGGCAGGAGCTGGCGAGGCGGTTCTTCGAGGCACTGACGCAGGGAGACGTGGACGGACTGCAGAATCTGCTGTCCGCCGACGTCCAGCTCGTCGGGGACGGCGGTGGCAAGGCACCGCAGCTGGCCAGGGCCGTCACCGGCGCCGAGAACGTGGCCAGGCTGCTCGCCACCGTCTACCCGCTCATGGCCCGGATCGCCATCACGTTCGAACCGCACGAGGTCAACGGCCAGCCGGGCGCGCTCTTCCGCGACCGCGACGGCAAAATCCTCCACATCCTCGCCCTCGACACACTCGACGGGCAGATCCAGACGATCCGCGCGGTCATCAACCCCGACAAGCTCAGCCACCTCGGCCCGGTCGCCGACGCCTGGGCCGTCGACCAGGAAGTGAAGCAGACCCGTAAAACCCAGTGATCTCCCGACCAACCTGACAGGGCAGGACCGGAGGCTTCAGTGCCGCATGCCGATGATCCTGGCGCACGGCTCGCCCGTGACGTCTTCCCGCGATACGAACCGTGATCATCCACCGCGCAAGATCGACTGTCGACACACCTACTGGGGGTTCAGTCATGATCCTGATTACCGGGGCCACCGGCGTCGTCGGCCGGGAAACCGTCCGCCTCCTGGTTGAGAGGGGAGCGAAGATCGCCGCTGTCACCCGCGACCCGCACGCCGAATTCCCCGCGGGCACACAGCTCGTCCACCCCGCGAAGGTTCCCACCCTCGACGGCGTGGAGGCCGTTCTGCTCAGCCCGCGTGCCGCCGGATCCACCGCTGTCGACCTGTTGGCCCGCGCCCGCGGGACGGGCGCGGCAAGAGTGGTCGTACTGTCCGCCGTGACCGTGCAGTACCCGGCCGGGCACGCACGCTTCCGGCAGCAGTTCCACGCGGTCGAGGACGTCGCCAAGGGGAGCGGCCTGGACTGGACGATCCTGCGCTGCGCCGATTTCGCCGCCAACACCCTGGCCTGGGCCGGCCAGATCCGGGCGACCGGGACCGTGCGAGGGGCATACCCGCACGCGAGGACCTCGACCGTCGACGAGCGTGACATCGCCGCGGTGGCCGCCCTCGCCCTGACCGACCCGCGGCACCGCGGTCAGACGTACCTGCTCACCGGAGAGCAGTCGCTGAGCCAGCCGGAGAAGGTCGCCGCGCTCGGCACGGCGCTGGACCGGACACTGTCGTTCGTCGAGGCCTCACCGGACGAGATCCGCCGCGGCATGCTCGCCGCCGGCCTGCCCGACGAGGTACCCGACCGGCTGCTCGGCTCGCTGGCCGACTACGCCCGCGAGGCCGGGCCCACCACCGACACCGTGCGGCGGCTGCTGGGCCGCCCGGCACGTACGTACGCCACCTGGGCGCAGGACCACCGTGCCGCCTTCACCGCGGGAGGACCCCGATGAAACTCACGATCGTCGCCGCCACCGGCGGTATCGGACGGCACCTGGTCGAGCAGGCGGTAGCCGGCGGGCATGACGTGACCGCCGTGGCCCGCCGCCCACCTGCGCTGCCGGACGGCGTCCGGACGGTCGCCGTCGACCTCACCCGACCCGACATGCCGACGCTCGCCGCGGCGGTACGCGGCGCCGACGCCGTACTGTCCGCTCTCGGCCCGCGAAACCCGCGCGCGGACGCGGGTATCACCTCGCGTGGCACTCGCGCGATCGTCGAGGCGATGCAGGCCGAGCACGTGCGGCGGATCATCATCGTCAGCGCCGCCCCCGTCGGACCGGTGCCGCTGCCCGGCCGGCCGACGCCACCCAGGCACGATCCCGGCGACGGCTTCTTCATGCGCTACCTGGGAGTCCCGTTGACCCGGGCGATGTTCGGCCGGCACTACGCCGACCTCGCCGTCACCGAGCAGACCCTGCGCGACAGTGGACTGGAATGGACGGTGTCGCGCCCGCCCAAGCTCACCGACAAGCCCCTGACCGGCACGTACCGGACCGCGTGGAACCGCAACATCCGGGGCGGGTTCTCCGTGCCGCGCGCCGACGTCGCCCACCACATGCTGGCCATGGTGAACCAGCCGGACAGCATCGAGCAGGTCGTCGGAATCGCGAACTGACGAATACCAGCCACGCACACGACCCGGGCTGCGGGTGAGAAGGCGAGCGACGATCCACGACGGTAGCCAACAAGGTGGTGAAGATGCCTCGGCCGTCCCGCCCGTCACTTCGCCGTCCGGGTCACCCCTCACGAAAGAACGTGATCATGACGAAGTACGCCCGTTTCGTCAGCCTCGTGTTCACGGGGCTGTTCGCCGGATTCCTCACGTCGGTCCTTGTCCTGGAACTCTCGCTGCGCGGCTTCGACAGCACCGTCTACACCCAGGTCCGCCTGGTCGAACTCGACGCCCTCGACAACTCGCCGTCGCCACACTCCTGACGGCGCTGATCGCCACCGCGGTACCGGATCCCGAGCAGCACATCATCGTGTGGACCGCAGCACCCGGTTCCCCTTCGTACGACGGATTGCGTCTGCCGACGTCCTGGGCAGCGGACCAGAAGCGGACGGCGTCCGGCTCCTTCGGATGAGCCCTTTCCCGAGATGAGCGCGGTCGAATTCGGGGGAAGACCCTCGACCGGCTCCAGCAGCAGGTGGAGGAGGGCCGGATCACCCCTCCGGGCCGCGAAGACGCCCCGCTGAGCAGGACGATTCCCGCGGAAGCCGCTGAACCCCACGAACAGCTGGTCCAGTACTGGAGTAAGCGCCATGCTCGGTCTTGAACTCGTCGTCGTCGAACCTGCGCGGCATCGTCCTGCTCAGCACGGTCTTGGAGCGCCACGCCCGGGCAGGTCGCACTCGCCTGGCTGCTCGCACAGCACCCGTGGATCGTTCCGATTCCGGGCGCACGACACATCGCGCGAATCGACGAGAACTCCGGCGCCACGAAGCTGCCGTTGTCCCCCGACGAACTTGCGGACCTCAACGAACTCGCCGGCCGGGCCGGGGTTCAGGGGGACCGTTACAACGAGCACCACATGTCGCTGGTCGACAAGTAACGGACGACGGCGGTGTTCCGCGTACCGGTCCACACCTCACCAGCGACGAGACGGCTCTCCGGCGGCCGCGCGCAGGAGCCCCGTCGGACCATGCCTGCGGGGCTTCTTCGTCTCGGCCGTCGCACGCGCTCGCACGCACGTCTCACCGACTGTGCGGACTCGCCCGGACCACGAGGCCCGACCTTGCAATACGCCCCCGCTCTCGATCAGAGGGACACCGCTGGACGGTCTCGACAAACTGTGCCATGTGGTACCGCGGCCCACTCGCCGGCATCACGCACCACTCATCAAGATCCGGACCAGGTGCGGCCCGACTCAGCCTGGCCCTCGACGTTTCCGCTCTTTGCCGAAGGTCAGGAGCGAGGTCAGGCGTGTACCACCAGCAGACGAAGAACCTGCTGGTGTCGTATGCGCCGAAGAAGCTGGGCTTCTTCTAGAGCCTGGGGCAGACGCCGACGGAGTGGAGCCAGGATGATCCTGGCTCCACTCCGCGGTGCAGGCGGGTCACTGGAACTGTGCGAAGAACCTCCAGATCTCTGCCTTGGTCCAGGTGGTGACGCCGCTTTCGTTGGGGGAGCCGTCTACCGGACCGGGTATGTGGCCTCCGTCGAAGGCGGCCCATTGGACCGGGTACCCGGCACGGCAGCCCGAGTAGGTGGTGGTGACGTGCGTACGGCTGCCCGGGGCGGGCTCGCGCGGGCTCTGGGCAGTGCAGCCGTTGTTGGCGACGAACTTGTCGCGCAGGGACCGTCCTTGTGCGATGCCGAGGACGTTGTCGCTGATGCCGTGGATTCCGAAGTAGGCGATGGGCTGGGTGCCGCCGCTGCACCCGCTGATCTGGGCGCCGGAGATGACCGCGACGGCCCTGAAGGCGTTCGCCCGGCTGCATGCGAGTGCGTAGCTCATACCGCCGCCCCAGCTGAATCCCGTGGCGAAGCGCTGTGCCGGGTTGACACAGAGGCCGCCCTCGATCCGCCGGATCATGTCGTCGACGAAGGTGATGTCCTCACCGCCCGAATTGGCCCAGCCGTTGCCGAGGCCCTGGGGAGCGACGAGGATCGCGCCGTTGTTCGACTGTTCCTGTTGGCCGTAGTAGGACCAGGCGTTCCCGCTCGTGCCGCCCGAGGCGACGTCGCCGGCGGTTCCGCCCCGCCAGTGGAACGCGAAGATCAGCCGGTAGCGGTGGCTGTTGTCGTAGTTGGCGGGAACCCTGAGGATGAAGCTGCGGCTCTTGCCGCCGCTCTGAATCGTGTGTGTACCGCTCGCCAGGGTCGGGGCGCTGCCGCATCCGCCACCGCCACCGCCACCGGACGACAGCTTGATCATCTGCCATTGCTGGTTGGCGCCGCCCCAGTCGGAGTACTGGACGACGTTGCCGCCGTCGGCGGTGGAGGCGCCCTGCACCTCCACCGCCTTGCTGCTGGTGCGGTTGATCAGCCGGACGTGGCCTGCGTCGGAGTCGGCCAGGCGGAACTGCTGGTTGGCCCCGTTGTGGTCGGCCCACTGCTGGATCGCGGCACCGTCCGCGGTCGAGGCGCCGGCCACGTCGAGAACCTTGCCCGAATGCCGGGCCTTGAGGCGGTAGAAGCCGCCGCCGGAGTCCACGAACTGCCACTGCTGGTTGGCTGCGTCGCTGCGCGTCCACTGGCCGACCCGCGCGCCGTCGGCGGTGGACGTGCCGGAGACGTCCAGCGCCTTGCCGCTGTTGCGATTGACCAGGACGTACCAGGCGTTGGTGTCCACCGTCGCCGCCTCGGCGGGCGTCGGATTCACGGCGGTGAGCATGCCGATCGCGAGGGCTGCCGCCACCACGGCGGCGATCCGGGACCACCAGCGATGTCTGCGTAAAGGGGCGGGGGAAGCCGCACCGTCGGTCTTCATCGACTCACCCTTTCGTTTGTGGCAGGCCCCATCAGGTGCGGGTCCAGCGTTGGTTGCCGCCGTTCGAGCAGGAGTAGAGCTGGATCAGGGTGCCGTTGGCTGTGCCGCTTGCGACGGCGTCGAGGCAGAGGCCGGACTGGACGCCGACGATGGATCCGTCGGAGTTGAGGCGCCATTTCTGGTTGTCGCCGCCCCAGCAGCTGTAGATCTGGACTTTGGTGCCGTTGCCGGTGCCGGCGGCGTCCAGGCACTTGTTGCCGTAGATCCTGAGCTCGCCGGCGGCGGTGTGCGTCCACTGCTGGTTGGTGCCGTTGTTGCAGTCCCACAGCTGGAGCTGGGTGCCGTCGGTGGTGCTGGTGCCGGGCACGTCCAGGCAGCGGCCCGAACCGACGCCCTTGATCTGTCCGCCATCCGAAGGGGGCGTGGTAGAGCCGCCGTTGAGTGTGTTGAGGACGGCGGTGTAGGCGGGCTTCTTGCTGCCGTTGCCGTTGAACAGCAGCGGCGTGTCCCCCGGTCGCCAGGAGTCGGTGTCGCGCACACCCCAGACGGTGATGCCGAGGCAGCGCGGGACGGCCAGACAGTCGTTGGTCACGTTGGCGTAGGTCGTGGCCGAAGCGCCCTGGATGTCGAGTTCGGTGATGGCCACGTCGACGCCGAGGGCGGCGAAGTTCTGCAGGGTGGTGCGGAAGTTGCTGTTGTAGGGGCTGCCGCTGTTGAAGTGCGACTGGAAGCCGACGCAGTCGATCGGCACGCCGCGCTGCTTGAAGTCTCGGACCATGCGGTACATGGCCTGGGTTTTGGCCCAGGTCCAGTTCTCGACGTTGTAGTCGTTGTAGCAGAGCTTGGCGGCCGGGTCGGCGGCGCGGGCGGTGCGGAAGGCGACCTCGATCCAGTCGTTGCCGGTGCGTTGCAGGTTGGAGTCGCGCCGGGCTCCCGAGTTGCCGTCTTCGAAGGCCTCGTTCACGACGTCCCACTGGGCGATCTTGCCCTTGTAGTGGGCCATCACGCCGTTGATGTGGCCGATCATCGCCTGGCGCAGTGTGCTGCCGCTGAGGCTCTGCATCCAGCCGGGCTGCTGGGAGTGCCAGGCCAGGGTGTGGCCCCTCACCTGCTTGCCGTTCTGCACCGCCCAGTTGTAGACGCGGTCAGCGGCGGTGAAGTTGAACTGGCCCCGCTGGGGTTCGGTGGCGTCGATCTTCATCTCGTTCTCGGCCGTCACCGAGTTGAACTCACGGTTCGCGATCGTCGTGTACGCCGAATCGCCGAGCCTGCCCGAGGCGATGGCGGTGCCGAAGTAGCGGCCGCTCTGCGCCGCAGCGGCGCCGAGCGTGTTCTCGGCGGCGTGGGCGGTCGGCGGCGCGACCAGTGCGGCGACCGTACCGAGGACGCCGACGAGCAGCGCCAACAGCAGGCTTCGGATCTTCCGGCGGACAACCGGTCTGGGAAGGGCATACGTGCCCATGACTGTGCCTCCAAGGTAGAAATCACGGAACGACTGGAGCGCGGGGGAATGCGTCGTCCGCTCCCACTCGGCAGACGGACGGGGCGGGCCGGAACCCGGGCAGCACGGAATTACCGGATACCGCGGTCATGAGACCGGGCCGCGTACTTCTTCAACTGCGCGAAGAGCCAACGCGAAGAGCCGGGATGCGCTGGTGGGAACCTCACCGGAACGTGACGGGGTGGCGCAGGTGCTGTGGTGCGTGGATCTGCGGTGCTTCTGTGCGTGGAACTGCCGTGCTTCTGTGCGTGGTTCTGCCGTGCAGCACGATGACTCAGGGCCGACGTGGTTCGACATCTCGAACTATGACCGCGTTCTCAGACTGGGATGATTGAGGTGTTGACGATGGATCGTCAATACTCCCCGCAGAAGAAGTTTCGGTCGCTCGCCCGAAACTTTCCGGAATCCCGGCGAGCCGGTCGGCGAACCCCGGCGCCGCCTTCGGCGAGTTCCGCAGGGCCGGGGTCGGGTCTCGGGCCGGAACGAGCGTGCGGACGCCGCTTGCTCGACTTCTCTCCTCCGCGCGGACGCCCCGGACTGGCGAGCCGGATCGCAAACCCCTGCGTGTTCCCGGCCGGCGTGACAGCTTGCCAAGCCCTAAGGGGAGGCGCTGTTTGTGGACAGATCGGCGACAAGCCTTGACCGGAGGGCAGCACATTCCTAGCTTGTGGCGTCGAAGCATCCGGGAATTCTTCGAAACATTCGAGATTGCCCCTGCCCTCCAACACGTCCGCTCCGCGGTTCATCGGGGTCACCCCACCCCCGCCCCAAAGGAGGCCTACTGTGTGGTTTCGCCACCCGTCCCCGGTCCGCCTGAGACGCTTACTCGCCGTCCTTGCGCCCTTGCTGCTCATGGCCACCTTCATCGGTGCCCAGCCCGCCGGCGCGGCGACCATAGATCCCAACGCCTCGTATGTGCTGGTCAACCGCAACAGCGGCAAGGCCCTGGATGTCTACAACATGGCGACCGGCGACGGCGCCCGCATCACCCAGTGGGCCAGGAACGATCAGGCCCAGCAGCAGTGGCAGTTCGTCGATTCCGGGGGCGGCTACTACCGCATCAAGTCCCGCCACTCGGGCAAGGTGCTGGACGTCCACAACTGGTCCACCGCGAACGGCGGCTCGATCGTCCAGTGGGCCGACCTGAACGCCACCAACCAGCAGTGGCGGCTGGCCGACAGCTCGGACGGCTACGTGAGGCTCGTCTCGCGCCACAGCAACAAGGCCCTCGAAGTGCAAGGCGCCTCCACCGCCGACAACGCGAACATCGTCCAGTACGACGACTGGGGTGGCACCAACCAGCAGTGGCAGCTCGTCAAGGTCGGCGGCGACAATCCCGGCCCGTGCGATCTTCCGTCGACATACCGCTGGACATCGACGGGCGCGCTGGCGCAGCCCAAGGCCGGGTGGGCCTCGCTCAAGGACTTCACCGTCGTCCCCTACAACGGCAAGCATCTCGTCTATGCGACGACGCACGGCGCCGCGGGAACGGGAGTGGGCTGGGGTTCGATGAACTTCGGCCTGTTCAGCAACTGGCCGGAGATGGCCTCGGCCAGCCAGAACAAGATGTCGAACTCCGTCGTGGCACCCACGCTCTTCTACTTCGCGCCGAAGAACATCTGGGTGATGGCCTACCAGTGGGGAGGTGGGAGCGCCTTCTCCTACCGGACGTCCAGTGACCCCTCCAACCCCAATGGCTGGTCCGCACAGCAGGTGCTCTTCTCCGGAAGCATCACCGGCTCCGACACCGGCCCCATCGACCAGACGCTCATCGCCGACGGCCAGAACATGTACCTGTTCTTCGCCGGTGACAACGGCAAGATCTACCGGGCCAGCATGCCGATCGGGAACTTCCCGAGCAGTTTCGGCTCGGCCTACACAACGATCATGAGCGACACGAAGAACAACCTGTTCGAAGCCCCGCAGGTCTACAAGCTCCAGGGCCAGAACCGCTACCTCATGATCGTCGAGGCGATCGGCTCGCAGGGCCGCTACTTCCGCTCGTTCACGGCCACCAGTCTGAACGGCTCATGGACACCCCAGGCCGCGACCGAGAGCAACCCCTTCGCGGGCAAGGCCAACAGCGGCGCCACCTGGACCAACGACATCAGCCACGGCGAACTGATCCGCACCACCGCCGATCAGACCTTCACCGTCGATCCGTGCAACCTTCAGTTCCTCTACCAGGGGCGCAGCCCCAACTCCGGCGGCGAGTACGGCCACTGGCCCTACCGGCCGGGGCTGCTGACACGACAGCGCTGAGGCGTGACACGAGTCCGGCCCCGGTAGGGAGCCGGCGGGGCGGGCTCGGCGGAACGCCGAGCCCGCCCCAGGTCGGAACGCCGGTCCGGTCGGCCCGAGGGCGACCGGATACAGTGCGCGAGACGGCAGCCCGGTCAGACAGGGGAAGCGTGACCGACACCAGCAACACCCGACCCGCCGACAGCGAAGCGCACGCTCCGCGGCCGAGCCGACTGCACCGCCTGATGCGCTACCTCCCCCTGATCGCCCCCGTCCTGCTGTGGGCCGTGCCCTGCTGGGTGCTCCTGCACACCGGCCAGCACTGGCCGCTGCCCGTCACGCTGGTCGGCACCGCCCTGTGCGCCCTCGGCCTCGTCGGTATGCCGCTCGCGATGGCGCGCGGCCACGGCCGGCGCCAGCAGGACCGGGCGGCGATCGTCGGTGACACCCTGCTGGGCACCAGCTGGGTTCTGTTCACCTGGTCCCTTCTGCTCGGCGTCCTGTTGCGGCTGGCCCTGACCGTGGCCGGCGTCGGCGAGAGTCAGGACCGGGCCCGAATCGTCACGTGGGCCGTCCTCGGCACGACCGCCGTACTACTCGCCTGGGGGTACGCCGAAGCCCGCCGCGTGCCGCGCGTGCGCCGACTCGACGTGCAACTCCCACGGCTGGGTGCCGGGTTGGACGGCCTCCGCGTCGTCCTCATCACCGACACCCACTACGGCCCGCTAGATCGCACTCGCTGGTCGGCGCGGGTGTGCGAGACGGTGAACACGCTGGAAGCCGACCTGGTCTGCCACACCGGCGACATCGCGGACGGTACGGCCGAACGCCGCCGTGCCCAAGCCGTCCCACTCGGTACCGTGCAGGCCACCCGGGCCCGTGTGTACGTCACCGGCAACCACGAGTACTACAGCGAGGCCCAGGGCTGGGTCGACCTGATGGACGAGCTGGGCTGGGAGCCGCTGCGCAACCGCCATCTGCTGCTCGAACGCGGAGGCGACACCCTCGTGGTGGCCGGCGTGGATGACGTAACCGCCGAGTCCTCCGGCCTGGCAGGCCACCGCGCCCACCTCGCGGGAGCCTTGAACGGCGCCGACCCCGACCTACCCGTCCTGCTCTTGGCACACCAGCCCAAGTTCGTCGACCGTGCGGCAGCCGACGGCATCGACCTCCAGCTCTCCGGCCACACCCACGGCGGCCAGATCTGGCCCTTCCACCACCTGGTCCGCACCGACCAGCCCGCCCTCGCCGGCCTGAGCCACCACGGCATGCGCACCCTCCTCTACACCAGCCGCGGCACCGGCTTCTGGGGCCCGCCGTTCCGCGTCTTCGCACCCAGCGAGATCACCCTGCTCGTGCTCCGCTCCCCCCACCTGCCCACCTCGCCGTAGCACTGGGCGGGCAGCCCGGCGGGACGGCGCTGACCTCCGCCGAACGACCGACCGCTGTGACGCTCCCGGCCCTCCCTGAGGGCCGCACCCCCGTACGCGCGCGATCAGCGGGGTCCTGGCCGGAGTCGGCTGCGGGCACGACCAGAAAGGGCTCCCACGCTTCACTGTGAGAGAGGGGCACCTGATCAGGGCGGATGCCCGTCAGGTGCCCCTCGTCGCCGATGTCCTCCTCGGCACTCGGCCGTTGCGGACGGACCTAGCGCCGGTGGTTTCCGATGGTGATGACGCCCTTCGTCGTGGCGCCGGTCTTGTTGTCGTAGAGGACATCGCCGGTGGACTTGTTCCAGATCTTGATGCGGAAGGTGTCCGGGCCGTCGGTGGCGGTGACTCTGAAGGCGTAGCCGCTCTTGCCGCCCACCGTGCCGGTGCCCTGGTAGACGGCCCGGGAGCCGTTCACCACGAGCCAGTCGGAGCCGGTCGAGCGGAAGGCGAGCCGGGCGGAGCCGAAGACGAACGTGGCCTTGCCGGTGGGGACAGTGGCTCCCTTCCTGTACTGGGCGCCCAGGGTGAACGCCGCCTTGCCGGTCAGCCCCGGCTTGGCCGGGTAGGCACCCGCCGGCGAGGTGATCGTGCCGGCGCCGGCAGCGGGGCCGGCGGCACGGTCGTAGACGATCAGCTCCGCGAGCGTGGTGCTGTCCGTGCCCTCGTCATCGTCGGTGACCGTGACGACCGGGCGGTGGATGCCCGCTTCGTCGTAGACGTGTGCGGCGCGGCAGCCGGAGTCGGTGACCGTGCCGGTCGCCGGCCGGCTGCCGTCCTTGAAGTCGACCTTGCAAGTGTGGCGGTCGGCCGTGCCCGGGTCGTCGAAGGACACGGTGACGACGGCGGTCCTGCCCACCGGGAGGGGTGCGCCGGGGCCCTTGGCGGACGTGATCGACGGGGCGGCGTTGGAGACCTTGACGGTCGCGGTGTCGGTGCCGCGCCCGCCGGTCAGGGTGACCTGGAAGGTGCCGTCGTCGGTGCAGGTGAGGGTCGTCCGGGCCGCTGCGGGGTCCTTGACGGCGCACGGGGCGCCGTCCTGGACGGTCCACTTCGGCGTGCCCGCCCCGGAGATGGTGCCGGCGAGCGTGATCGCCTCGCCTTCGGCTCCGGTGGCGTCCGGCCCGGCGTGGACGACGGTGACCGGGTCGATGCCGCCGAGGGTCGGGACGACCTTCTCGATCAGTCCGTCGGAGTCGAACTCCAGCTTGTCGATGGTCGTTTCGCGGTGGGTGCCGTCTCCGCCGGGGATGGCGAAGCGGTGGTAGGCGATGTACCAGTCGTCGGTGTTCGGGACGTGGACGACGGAGTGATGGCCCGGCCCCTTGATGCCCAGGGACAGGTCCTTCTCCAGGATCACGCCCTGCTTGGTCCACGGGCCGGTGGGCGAGGGGCCGGTCGCGTAGGCGACGCGGTAGTTCTCGTCCCGGGTGTCGTTCTCCGACCACATGAAGTAGTAGGTGCCCTTGCGCTTGATGACGAAGGTGCCCTCGTTGTAGCCGCTCGGGGTGATGTCCGTGACCTTCGAGGTGTCGATGGAGGTCATGTCGTCGCCCAGCGGGACGACATAGGCGCGGCCGTTGCCCCAGTAGAGGTACTTCTTGCCGTCGTCGTCGGTGAAGACCGCCGGGTCGATCATCTGGCCGCGGAAGTCACCGGCCTTCAGCAGCGGCTTGCCCAGGGCGTCCTTGAACGGCCCGGTGGGCGAGTCGGACACCGCGACGCCGATGTTCGCGTCGGCGCAGAAGTAGAAGTAGTACTTCCCGTCCTTCTCCGTCATGGCCGGCGCCCAGGCCCTGCTGTCCGCCCAGCTGACGTCCGGCCCCAGGTCGAGGATGACGCCGTGGTCCTTCCAGTGGACCAGGTCCGTGGAGGAGTAGGCCTTGAACTGCGTGCCGCTCCAGCCCTCGAAGCCGTCGGTCGTCGGGTAGATGTAGAAGGTGTCGCCGAAGCGCTCGATGTTCGGGTCGGCGTTCAGACCCGGCAGGACCGGTGTCTTCATGATCGGCGCCGAGACCTTCCAGGTGCGCTTCTTGCCGTCCGAACCGGTGACCTCGTACGTCACCGGCTGGGTGAAGTCGCGCACGCTGCCGGAGGCGGGGCTGATCGTCGCGTCCGCGGCGAGCGCGAACTCCGGTGCCAGCGCGGTGAGATCGGTGCCCTCCTTCATCGGCAGGGTGATCGTGCCGCCCGCGTTGTCGATGAGGGCGTCGACCTTGAGCGCCGGGTGCGTCGCCTTGGCGATGCCCGCCGTGTTGCCGCTGAGTTCCATGACCTCGGCGCCCGTGAGGGCACGGTCGTAGATGCGGAAGTCGTCGACCTCGCCGCCGAAGTAGGGGTCGGCCGCGTACAGGGACCGGCCGATGTAGCCGCTGTAGTCCTTGGCCGCGTCGTACAGCTCGGACGGCTTGATGGTGGTCGTCGTGCGGGCCGCCTCGACACCGTCGGCGTAGAGGATCACCGTGCCGGTGGCGCCGTCCAGCGTCACCGTGACGTGCCGCCACTGGCCGGGCGTGAGCTGCGAGCCGGCCGTCAGCTTCGACTCCGCTGACCAACTCGCCTTCGTGATGGCCGAGTAGAGGCTGGAGCCGCCGTTGGACGGAGTGGCGAACAGGTACTTGTCGCTGTCGGGCCCGAGCCCGAACAGCCACTGGAAGCTGCTGCCGCCCTTCCACTTGGCGTACGTCGACACCGTCACGCTGTCGGCGTTCTTCAGCACACCGTTCGGGATCTTCACGTACGGCGAGTCGGAGCCGCCGGACATCTTGAACGAGCCGCCCTCGACACCGGTGCCGAACCCGGGCGTCCGCACATAGGTGCCGTGGTGGCCGCGACCGCTGGAGTCACGGGCGATGCTGCCGCCGGTCTCGTCGAAGTCGTAGTGCAGCAGCAGGTCGGCCGGGACGTCCGGCCCCTCGTCGGACACGGTGACTTCGGCCCGGACCGGAACCGCGGCGCCGTTCGGCAGGCTGCCGGTCACGGTGAAGGTGCCGGCCTGGGCGTACTTCGACGCCGGCACGTCCTCCCAGGTGACCGCGACGGGCCGCTTGACGCCGTCGGCGTACTCGGCGACGACCGTGGCCGGCAGGACCGGTGCCTGGCCGACCCGCGTCTTCACCGACACGTCCTCGACGCTCTTCACGATCTGGTCCGGCTGGTAGGCGCGCAGCAGCCGGTCGTACTCGGCCTGGGTGACCGGCAGGACGGTGCCGTGGCGGGGCTTGGACGGAAGGTCGTAGCCGGTGGACGGGGTCCAGGTGCCGGAGTCGAGGTCCGTCGTCTCGAAGGGGATGTAGCCGCGGCCGCCGAACTCGTCGAGGAACGCGTACCACTTCTCCTCGGTGTTGGACTTGAACACCAGCGGTCCCTCGGCGGCATTCATCGCGCCCTTGCCGATGCCCTCGGCGACGGCGGTCCAGGACGGGTTCAGGATCGAGTCGCTCTTCTCCTCGAAGATGAACTTGCTGTTGGGGGTGGAGGAGGAGTTGTTCCGCTCGTCCTTGGACAGGCGGTAGTACGTGCCGTCGTGCCGGATCATCGTGGAGTCGATGACCGAGTAGCCGCGGTCGATCCAGACCTTGGGCTCGCTGAAGGTGTGGAAGTCACGGGTGGTGGCGTACATCATGCGGTTGTACGTGTCGCCGGAGTGGTCGGCGTTGTCGTACAGCTTCGACGCCCAGAAGACGACGTACTCGCCGCGCTCGGCGTCGTAGAACGCCTCCGGCGCCCAGGTGTTGCCCGCGCTGTCGGGTGAGACCTTGACCAGGCGCTGGTTCGTCCAGTGGACCAGGTCGGTGGACTCCCAGACCATGATGGACTTGCTGCCGGTGCGCTGGGAGGCGTCCCAGTCGCCGTTGCCGTAGATCCTGAGGTCGGTGGCGATCTGGTAGAACTTGTCGCCCTCCGGGGAGCGGATGATGAACGGGTCGCGCAGGCCCTTCTCGCCGAGCGTGGAGGTGAGGACCGGCTTGCCGTCGTTCAACTCGCGCCAGTGCAGCGGGTCGTTGCCCTTGCTGAGGGCCGCGTAGAGCTGTTCGCCGTCCGAGGTGCCCTCGCCGGTGAAGTAGCTGAACATGTAGCCCTTGAGGGCCGCGTCGGCGGGCAGTTCGGGCACCTTGGCCGTCATGACGCGGGTGGCCTTGGCCTCGCCCTTGGTGACGGTGGCGGTCAGCTCGACGGTGGTGGCGCCGTCGCCGTGTGCGGGGCGGTGGACCTCGCCGTCGGCGGAGAGGACGTCCGGTTTCGCGGAGGACCAGGTGACGGCCGTGCCGTAGTCGCCGCTCCTGGGCAGGGTGAGGTTGCCGCGTACGTCGTCGAGGTTGTGGACCGTGAGCGCCTCGGCGGCCTGCCGGGTGGCGGCGGCGTCGTCGAGCCCGGGCCGGACCGTGACGTCGAAGGTCTTGGTGCCGGTCACCGTGCCCTTCTTCAGGGTCGCCGTGAGCGTGGCCCGGCCGTCCGGTGAGCCGGCCTCGGGGCGGGTCACCTTGCCGGTGTCCGAGACGACGGACGGGTTGTCGCTGTCCCAGGTGATGGAGGAGCCGCCGGCCGGGCCGGTCTTCGGCAGGTCCAGGTCGGAGGTGACGCCGCTGGTGTCGCCGAGACTGAGGGCGTCCTTGTCGTCGGCGACGCCCTGCGTGGCGACGGGGAGGGAGAGCTGCTCGACCTCCGTGCCGTCCAGTGCCCGGTCGTAGACGCGGAAGTCGCGGATGCGGCCCTTGAAGAGCTTGTCGCCGTCGTAGACGGACTTGCCGATGTAGTTGGCCTTGGTGGTGCCGGAGCCGATGGCTCCCGGAGTGGTGGTGACCGCGGTATTGCGGCCGACCTCGACACCGTCCTCGTAGAGCACGCCCGTGGAGCCGGTCTGGGCGTAGGTGATGTGCTTCCACACCCCGCGGGTCAGGTTGTGGGAGTCGGACGGCTTGGTGGTCTGCTCGGTCGACCAGTTGCCCGTCGCGACGGAGGTGCGGAAGGAGTTGCCCGTGGTGAACAGGTAACCGTTGCCGGTCCCCGCGCTGGTGTTGCCGAAGCCGTAGAGGAAGTAGGGCGTGCTCTGGGCGGAGTCGATCAGTACGTCCATGGAGACGGTGATCGCGTCCATGCCTTTCATGACGTCGTCCGGCACCTTGACGTAGGTGTCCGACCCGTTGAAGGCGAGCCCCTGGCCGGATGCCGACCAGTCGGCGGTGCCACTGATCGTGCCGTTCCGGCCGTTGCCGGAGGCGTCGGTGACGGTGCCGCCGGAGCTCGCGTCGAGCTTGTACCACAGGGCGAGGCCCTCGGTGATGTCCGCGGCTTCGGCCACCGGAGCCGCCGGTGCCGCCTCGGCGGAGGCGATGGGTCCGGCGAGGGTGAGCAGCATCGACGCGGCGGTCAGTCCGGCGAGATGGCCCGCCCGACGTCTCGCGCGGCTGCGAAGGCGTGCGACGTGCGTCATGTCGAGGTTCCCTGCTGAGGCATGGCTGATGAGGGACAAGGCGGAACGGAAGGACGAGGAGACGACGAGACGACGGCAAGTCCTTGCCGTGGGCCTGTCGTTACACGCGAGTGACGGGTGTGTTGCGAGAGTCTCAGTCGACGCCCGGGGCAGCGTCAAGAGGTTCCGAACAATGTCCGACAGGTCGAACACGTCCGTCCGACTCGCGATGTCCCACCTCGTGCCGTTCGTGGTGGTGGGGCGGTCCCTCCGGCGGGGGGATCAGCAATTGTGTGGCCGCCGGCCGTCGGTACAGGGTGTCGTGGGCGAGCAGTTCCTCGTGGGTGCCGGTGGCGCGCACCCTGCCGGAGTCCATGACGACGATGCGGTCGGCCATGGTGACGGTGGACAGCCGGTGGGCGATGACCAGCACCGTCGTGTCACGGGCGACCTCCAGGACGACATCACGCAGGGCGAGTTCGTCGGCGGCGTCGAGCTGGGACGTGGCTTCGTCGAGGAGCAGCAGCCGAGGTCTGCGCAGCAGAGCCCGGGCGACGGCCAGGCGTTGCCGCTCGCCACCGGACAGCCGTGTCCCCCGGTGGCCCACGGGCGTGTCCAGCCCTGCGGGCAGCGCGCGTACGAAGGCGTCGAGACGGGTGCGGACGAGCACGTCCCGCACGTCCTCCTCGGTGACGTCCGGGGCCGCGAGGAGGAGGTTGTCGCGCAGGCTGCCGGAGAGGGCGGGGGCGTCCTGTTCGATGTAGCCGATGGACGCCCGCAGCTCGCGCAGCGGAAGGGCGCGGACCTCCTGGCCGTCGACGAGCACCCTCCCCGACGTCGCAGCAGGGCCAGCAGGATCCGGCCCCGATACGGACCGGCGTGTTCGAGCAGTGCCCTGCCGGACAGGCGGATCGATGCCGGAGGCCGCCGGGGCGCGCCGTGGACCGCCCCGCTCTCGGAGCCCGGCAGTGCCGTACGCATGGCGCACCATCCCCTCAGACGCCGGCCCCGGCCGGCGCCGCGCCGACCCTCTGGCGAACGGCGGGGAAGACCTCCCGCCCGAGCCGTTCCAGATTGCGCAGTGCCTCATCGGTCCCCTGGGCGGCCTCGACCTGGCACATGACCCGGGTACAACCCGAGGTGCGGATGTGGTGCCAGCCGCTCCACGCACAGGTCGAAGTTTCGCGAGGATATGGGTCACATGGTTACGGACGGTTTTTCGGCAACAGCCCCTTGAACCTCCTCGGTCGGTAACCCGCCGCGTACGGAAGCCGGTCTTCCGAAGGCGGAGTCCGCCCCGGCGTCGGCGGTGCCAGGTTCTTCTCCTGAGCGACGGCCGGCCCCCGTCGGGCTGGAGCGGAGCCGGAGCCCGGGCCCGCGTGCCACCATGACTCCCGAGCGCTTTGCGACCGACACAGGGGAGGGAACGTGCGCAGCACCACGTCCGCTAAATGGTCCGGCTGGCGCAGCCGGATTGTCGAGATACCGGGCGCAGGGGACGGAAAGCCGGTCCTTTTGGAGTTCCGCGCGGGCTTCACCACGAGATTCGACCTGTCGACCGTGCGCAAGGGTCCCTATCATCAGCGGGCCCATGACACGCTCGTCACCATCGGCCGGACTGGGCCGTCGCACATCGTTCTGCCGGCCGACTGCGACGCCCTCGCCATCTGGCGAATCACAGTGGGCAACGAGGGCGCCAGTGGCCTGGGCCGGTGGAAGGTACGCATCGTGGACAGCGACGCGCTGCCTCAGCTCCCGGCCAAAACAGCCCGGGGAAAGGGAACCCAGACCTTCGGCTATTTCAGCCCCAAGCCGTACTTCGAATACGCCCCGGTTGTGCACTACGACTTCATCGACTCCCCCGGCACCATCATCTACACGCCGGCTGACGGCGGGAAGCAGCTGATCCGCTTCACCTCCGCTGCCAACCAGAAGGGCACCTTGCGCCTTCCGCAGCACGGATACGTCACCCTGTCCGAACACGGCAAGTGGCAAATCTCGGTGACCTGACCCCACCGATTTGAGCGCTCTCCATCTTGATCAGATGGCGAGTTCGAGGGTGACGACGGCTCTGACGACGGCGGTGATCCGGGTGGTGCTGCAACGGAGCTTCCGAAGGAACCGCCAGCTCTTCAGGATCGCCATGGCGCGTTCGCCGAGGCTGCGGATCTTGGCATGGTCCCGGTTGTGACGCCGGCGCCAGCCGCGCAGGTTCCTGCCTCGAAACGGGAACACGGATGCTGGGGCTCGCACCCTGATGCGCCTTGTCCGCCCAGCACTTGATGTCGTCGGCGGTCAGAGCGGCCGGGATGTCGTGGGTCCGGGCCGCGGTCATGTCGTGCGAGGCTCCCGGCAGTGCGTCCGATGCCCAGATCAGGCGTCCGGCCGGGTCGGCGAGAACCTGCACGTTCATGCCGTGATGCTCGGAGGCTGCCGGGGCGTGGGCTAGTCACGCCGGCGACGGCGCGAGCAATCAGAGGTGGAGCACGGCCTGACGGCGGTTCAGCGCTGCGGAGGTCGCAGCGTTGTCAGTGGTGGGTGGCAGCATCGGGCACATGACGAACTCCACGGCATTCGACTGGCGTTCCTTCCTGCTCAGGTGGAGCGGTGAGTGGGCGGACTCACTGCCGGACGACGAGACGCGGGGCGAGGACGACGAGGCCGCGCGGCAGGCACGGTGGCTCGGGTTCCCGCCGGCGTCCGCGGAGCGGATCGCAGCCATGGAGGAGCGCCTGGGCCGGCGGATGCCCCCGTCGTACCGGGAGTTCCTCGAGGTCAGCGGCGGATGGCGGCACGCGGGCGGGTTCGTCTGGCTGCTGGCGGGGCCCGAGGACGCGCACTGGCACGACAACGAGTCGGGACTCGCGGACCTGTTCGAGGAGTACCTGGACGAGGACTCCGAGCCCGAGGAGCGGCGGGAGGCGGACCTCTGGCGGCGCGGGCTGCAGCTCGACGTCGAGTCCGACGCCACCCACGTCCTCCTGGATCCCGAGGACGTGGACGAGGACGGTGAGTGGGCCGTCTACACGTGGGCGAGCTGGCGGGCCGCGCCGCCCGAGCGCCACCCGAACTTCCGTGAGTTCATGCGGGAGATGCACCGGGAGTTCCACAGCCTGCGGGCGCACCGGAGTGACGGCGAACCGGTGTTCGTCAACGACACGACGCGGACGCTGGACGCGCAGCTGGAGGAGGCCCGGCTGGAGGCGCTGCGCGGCGGCTGGGAGCGGGCCGTGAAGACGCTGGACGAGGCCAAGGAGTACGGCAGACCGCGGGCCGCCGGGCTGGGTGACCAGATACGCCGCCTGCTCGGACAGACCTCCATGGTGTCGTTCGACGGACTGGCGACGGACCTGCGGTACGCGCGCGAGCTGCTGCCGCCGCTGGTCGCCGAGCACGCGGCGCACTCGTACCGGGACGACTCCACGCTGACGTTCGATCTGCGGGGCGCCGACGACGACCTGGTGTCACTGGCGTACGCGACGCTGGACCAGGTGCGCGACGGCACGTTCCGGTACACGGCGGCCGGACCGTTCGGGGAAGCGGTCGAGCGGGCGCGGGAGCTGGCGCGGTGGGGAGACACCGACGGGGCATGGCGGACGCTGATCGATGCTCTGCCCCTGTGGGAGCCGCTGGGACCGGACCATCTGGCGCCGCTGGGCTGGGTGGCCGACCCCGTGCTCGGGCCGCTGCTGACCCCGGAGCGGGGCCGGGAGTTGCTGTCCACGCCGAGGGGCGGGCAGGCGGGTGAGGCTCCGAGCCCGACGGCCGGGCTCGACCCGGGCGGCCTGGCGTGGCTCGCGGAGCCGGACCCGGGCAACAACCGCACGTCCTACCGGTTCGTCCTGGTGGAGGGGGTGGAGCCGGAGGAGTTGCCCGGACGCCTCGCGGACGGGGACGGCACCGTGCTGAACGCACCCATGACCCTCTGGGAAGCGCGCCACGGATCGCTGCGCGACCGAAGGGAGTTCTCGTCCTTCGAGGACAGGGCTCTCATGGCGGTCGGCCGGGCGGGCGCCGGTTGGAGCTTCGCGTTCGAGGGCGATCCGTCCTCGTTCGACCGGCGGCGGTTCGTCTCCCCGGCCGCAGCCGCCGGCGCGGGCACCCGCGCGGTGGTGGTGTGGAGCGGCCTGAGGACAGTGCACGGGGAACCGTTCTTCCACCTGTCGGTGGCGCGGGACGGCGCCGAGCAGTACGCGTTCACGTACGCGGACGGAGAGGTCCGGTCAAGCGGGGAGATACCGGGGGCGCTGGACCCGAGCCGGTTCTTCGAGGACCCGGCGGACGACGTCGGGACGGAACGGTCACTGCTGGAAGCGGTGGCCGGCGAGTTCGGTGTCCGTCTGCCCCGTCACGCCATCGTGAACGGACGGCTGCACACGTTCACCACCCGTTCCTGGACACGACCGCCCAGGGACGGCGAGACGTTCATGGTGATCCGGGTGGGCTGAGGTGACGCGACCCGGGAGTGCGCCGGCACGACGGCGCAGGTGTTCGGGCCGCCGTATCCGGGCGACGGGTGAACCCCGCTTCAGGGCGTCGACGGCAGCCGGCCACGCTGGACGGCGCGGACGCCGGCTTCGAAGCGGCTGCGGGCGTCGAGGCGTTCCATGAGCTCGCCGGCGATTCGGCGGGCCGTGCGCGGTGAGACGCCGAGGCGCTTGGCGATGCTCTCGTCGGTGTGGCCGTCGGAGAGCAGCAGGATGACGTTGGCCTCCTGGGGCGTGAGGCCCTGACTGTCGCGGCGGTGGGTCTCGCCGAGCGGGGCGGCGGTCTGCCAGATGCTCTCGGACAGGGCACACAGGGCCGTGAGGGTCCCGCTGCCGGTGAGGACGACGGCGCCCGCCGAGGTGTCGTCGCTGCTGACCGGGAGGGCCGCCCGGGACCGGTCCATGATGATCATGCGGGTGGGCAGGGACGGCGCGGTCCGGCCTCGCCACCGTGTTCGGCCAGCCAAGTGGCTGGCCTGTCCGTCCCCAGCTCGGCCGACGCCCCCGTGGACAACGCCGGCACCACTCTCACCGCGAGCGCCGGAGCGGGCGCCTCCGACGTGGGCTGGCAGTGAGCCCGTGTACCAGATCGGCTTGCTGTACGACCGTCAGTTCATCGCTTGGGCGGTGCGCACGGCGCTGTCGGCGGTGCCCGGACTCCAGGTGCGCAGTGTCCCCGAGGACGGCGGCGAGAGCGCCCCGCGCCATCTGGACGTCCTGGTCACCGACCACCGGCCGCGCGACCCGGCGATCGGAGCGCGGGCCACCAGGATGCTGCTGATGTCACCGAATGATCCGCCGCCGGAGCTCGACATGGCCGCGTCCGGTTTCGCGGGTCACCTCTCCGAACGGTGCACCGCGGCCGAGCTGACCGCCGCGGTCCGTGCCGCGGCGGCCCGGGACACCCCGGCGCGGCAGGAGGAGGGCGGCTTCGCCCTGTCCGCGCGGGAGCGGCAGGTGCTGCGGCTGATCGCGGACGGCTACACCCACGACCAGACCGCCGCCCGCCGGCTGGGCCTGAGCCCGCACACCGTCAACACGTACGTCAAACGCGCCAAGGGCAAGCTCGGTCTGGGCCACAAGGCCGAACTCACCCGTGCCGTCCTGACGGACGTCTGGTGAGCGGGTCAGTCGTCGCTCCGCGTGGCCACGACGGCCCAGGTGCGGTGCGGGACGTGGATCACCTCACCGGGGAAGCGTTCGCGCAGCACCCGGCCGAGGGCGTCGTCGAAGCGTTCCACCTCGTCCGGCGACAGGCTGGCGCCGACTCCGGCGCTGGCCCGGATCCGGCCCCGCCACGCCTCGGGCGGGTAGGGCACGGCCAGGTCGAAGGAGAAGGTCTCGATGCCGGTGAAGCCCGCGGTGGCCAGGTCGGTCAGCCAGCGCGGGTACAGGCCGGTGCCGCCGCCCATCGTCCAGGCCGGGTTGAAGGAGAGGATCAACTCCTCGGTCGCCTCGACCACGTTGCCCGGCACGGGCAGCCAGTCGAAGTGGGCGATGACGGCCCGGCCGCCGGGGCGCAGCAGCCGCCGCACCTCGGCCGCGGCCTTCGGCGCGTCGAACCAGTGCCAGCACTGGCCGGCCGCCACCACGTCGTACGACGCGTCCGGCAGCCCCGTCGATTCCGCCGTGCCCACGCGGTAGTCGGTCTCCACGCCGGCTTCCCTGTCGAGCTCCCGGGCCTGCTCGAGCAGCGGCGCCGCCGGGTCCAGGCCCGTCACCCGCGCCCCCGCCTGCGCGAACAGCCGGGCCAGGGTGCCGGTGCCGGTCCCGACGTCGAGTACGTCCTTGCCGGGGAAGGCGATGCCGTGCCGGTACAGGTGCGTGACCATCTGCGGCGGGAATCCGGCGCGGTGGCGGCCGTAGTCCTGCGCGGTGAGCCCGAAGTCGGGACGGAACGTGCTGGTCATGGCGGATCTCCTGGAAGTGGAACGGGGACAGGGGGTCGGGGGCGGCTACGCCGCCGGACCCTCGGCGAGCGCCGAACTGGTTTCCTCGGTCTCCGCTATGGTCACCGTCACGACCGCCTGTCTCTCCGTGAATTCGCAGAGAAGGATTTCGTCGGCCGGGTATGTGAGTGAACGGGCTGCGGCGTCCCCATTAAAGGGGACAGACGGAGGCGTTCGGATTCCCTCAGCATGGCGATGCGGACTTCCCCGGCTGTGTCGAGCGGCCGTCGTGCGGGGGTTCAGCCATGCTGGGTCGGTGGCACCCCCTCCATACGACAAGGAGCCCCGTATGCCCACGGACCCGCTCGGACGATTCCTGGCAGCGCTGGACCCGGAGCACCGCGACGCGGTCGGCGCCAGGCCGCGCGAGGAGCAGGAGCACCTCGCGGCGGCCTGGGAACGGGAACTGGAAGCGGACGACGAGCTCGACACCCTCGACGAACTGTCGCCGCCGGCCGCGGAGGCCGAGGCGGCCCGCCGCGTCCTGGAGCGCGAGAGCGACTAAAACGCTCAGGCCGCCCACCGCCGTCCCACCACCGCTTCGACGAGGTCCGGAACGTCACCTCCCGTCCGCGCGGGCTCAACGACCGGTACCGCCTAGCAGCGGGATTGTCCGTGATCCGTAACAGACGGATCCGCCGGCCGCCTTCCGCCCTCTTGCCGTATGCACGGGCTCCACGGCGACGGCGAAGGAACAGAAGACATGGTGCGAAGCGGCGGACGGGGATGGTACGCCAAAGTGCTGGCGGCGGCGCTCGGGGTGACCGCGGTGGCCGGCCTGACCTCGTTCTGGAACGCGCAACTCGGTGCCACCGAAGGACGGCCCGCCCAGGGCGTCTCGGCGCCGCCCGCCCATGCGCAGCAGGGCCGGAAGGCGGCGCCGGTGTCGGCGGACATCGTGCACGCCTCGGACGCCGGCGCCCACAGCGTCAACATCACCATCGACGACGGACCGGACCCCGTCTGGACCCCCGAGGTACTGCAGGTGCTGCGGGACAACGGCGTGAAGGCCACGTTCTGCATGGTGGGCACGCAGGCTCGCGCCCACCCGGACCTGGTCAAGGCGGTGGTGGCGGCCGGACACCGCCTCTGCGACCACACGGTCTCGCACGACGTCACCATGGACCGCAAGTCCAAGGCCTACCAGTCACAGCAGATCCTGGACGCCGAACGCATGATCACCAAGGCGTCCGGGGGCGTCCGCCCGCTGTACTACCGGGCGCCCGGAGGCGCCTTCACCCCCTACAGCCGTCACCTCGCCGCGTCCCGTGGCATGCGTCCGCTCGGCTGGAACATCGACTCGAAGGACTTCGAGCGCCCCGGCACGAGCGCGATGGTCGCCACCGTCAAGAACGAGATCTCCAACGGTCCGACCCTCCTCTTCCACGACGCGGGAGGAGACCGCTCGCAGACCGTGGCCGCCCTGCGCGAGGTTCTGCCGTGGCTGAAGGAGCAGGGGTACTCCTTCGGCTTCCCCGTGCGCTAGGAGCGGCCGGAGGATCCGGAGGGCGGGCGCGGGCCGCCTAAGCCGTGATCCGAGAGGTCGAACCAGTTGCCCTCCGGGTCCATGGCCCGGTATTCGGCGAAGGGACGGTTGGTGAACCGTTCAGCCGGTTTCGGAGTGCCGGCCGCCGTCAGTGCCTCGAAGGTGGCCGCCGTGTCCGTGATGTGGAAGCCGAAGTGGTTCATGCCGACCGGGGTGTCACCGTCGAGCTGGTGCCTGATCAGGGCGAGTGCCAGATGGCCGTCGGACAGGAAGCAACTGCCGTCCGGGTCGCGGTGGAAGAGCTCCATCGCGCAGACCGAGGTGTAGAACTCGGCCAGTTTCTCCGGGTCGCTGGTCACGATGGCCAGGTGGCGAAGCCGGGGCCGGGCAGCGGCGCCGTCCGCGGCGGACTCCTTCTCGTTCTCCGCTTCGCGCTGCGCCGGGCGGGGCGCGGGGATCATGTTGTGGAACGCCCTGATCAGCCAGGGGTGTTGCGGGGTCCGTTCCACGACGGCCAGCGCGTGCGTGGTGGTGAGCGGCTCCCCGCCCGGGGTGCTGACGGTCGACTCCGCCTCGACGGTGGCCAGGTCGGGGCCGAGGAAGCGGACGGCGACGACCCGTGCGTCGAGGACCGTGCCGGCGTAGGGGCCAGGGCGGCGTGTCCGGCCTCGATGCCGCTACGGCCGGTCGGCTTGTCGCCGCGTACGGTCGTGAAGTCGCAGTCCTCCGTGAAGTTCGCGGCGAAGATCGCGGCGTCGCCGGCCGCCCAGCCCCGGGCCATCTCCGCCCACAGGGCGCGGATGTGCCACTCGTGGCCGGCGGGGTGGCGGTCGTGGGCGCCGACCGGGTGGCCCGGGTCTCCGGCAGGATCGACGGCGCGGTGTCGCCGCGGCCGGGCCGGTACCGGCCTTCGGGGGAATTCCGGGCCCGCCCCGCGGTTCGGCGGCCGGTGGGTGGTACGGGCATGAGATGTCGACGCCCCCCGATCCACCAGCCTCGGCGCTGCCGCGCCTGAACGACGTCGAGTCGCGCGTGCCGGGCGTGCTGAGGACCGCGGCCGCGTACGCGTGGCGGCTCATCGCGGTCGGCATCGTCGTCCGGGTCGCCTTCTCCGTGCTCGGGCAGTTCCACCGGATCGCCGTCGCCGTCTTCCTCGGTCTCGTCATCACCGCGGTGCTCCGTCCCGTGGCCGGGCTGCTGGCCCGGTTCATGCCCCGGCCGCTCGCGGTCGCCGCCGCGCTCATCGGCGGCATCGTCCTCGTCCTCGGGGCGCTGGCCCTGGTGGGTGAGACCGTGGCGGACCAGCGGACCGGGCTGGAGAAGGAGTTCGTTGCGGGGATCGACCGGATCGAGCGCCGGTTGGAGGAACCGCCCTTCCGGCTGCCCGCGGACGCGTTCGACGACCTCCAGTCCCGGATCGGCAAGCTCCTGTCGGACCACCGCTCCACCCTCATCAGTACGGCGCTGAGCGGCGCGAGCCGGCTGGTCGAGGTGCTGACCGTGCTGGCGCTGGCGCTGTTCTGCGCGGTCTTCTTCACGCACTCCGGCGAGAAGCAGTGGCAGTGGCTGTGCGGCCAGCTCCCCGAGCGGGCCCGGCAGCGGTTCGCGGTCGGGGCCGGGGCCGCCTGGCAGACCTTCACCGGTTACACGCACGGCATCCTGCTGGTGGCGGCGACCAACGCGGTCCTCGTGGGCATCGCGCTGTTCGCCCTCGGGGTGCCGCTCGCCGTGCCGCTGGCCCTGCTGGAGTTCCTGGCCGCGTTCATCCCCCTGATCGGCTCGCCCATCGCTCTGGCGATCGCGGCGGTCGTCGCCCTGGCGTCGGAGGGGCCCCTCATCGCCCTGGTGGTCGTGGCCCTGATCGTGGTCATCGGCCAGATCGAGGGCCACCTCCTGCACCCCATCGTGATGAGCTGGGCCGTTCGGCTGCACCCGGTGGTGGTCGCCCTGGCGGTGGTCGGCGGGGCGGTCGCCGCGGGGGTGATCGGCGCGGTGGTGGCGGTACCGCTGGTGGCCGTGGTGTGGTCCGTGTACCAGGCGCTGCGGAGCCGTGCGGGCCCGGCGGCCTGAGCGCGCCGGGGCCCTCGGCGTGGAGGGTGCCCGGGCTGCCGAGTTCAACGATCAGCCTGCCGGCCCAGCGCCATCGGGTGGCGCGTGACAGCACCTCTTCCGTCAGGGCCGACCGCGTCGCCGCGTACCTGTATCAGGTCCCCGGCGGCCGCTTGCCCATCCGGAGTGCCGCATTGCTTCGATCCCGGTGTTCGATCTCGGTGTGAGGGCGACGAGTTCGGCCACGATCGGCTTCCGCGCCCGGTCCGCGCCTGGTCCGGTCGCGGTGCGGTGTGCCATCCGCGGTCGTCGAACCCCCGCGGATGGACCGCAGCCCGTCCGACGGCCTCCTCCCGATGCCGCTCGTCCGGCCCGCACCACCTGAAGAACGTCTCGGTGGCCGGCCCCACCGCAAGCGCCGGGTTCCCGCGGACGTGCGGGACGAGGCGCACGCGGATCTCGCCGCACTGACCGCGGGCCGCCCGGCGCCGCTCACCCGGTTCGTGCAGTGACGGGCCTCAGCCCCTGCGGCCCGTCGCGGAGGCGAAGCCCAGCCAGGTGTGCCGGTTGTTCCACCAACACCAGCCGACCTTGGGGGCGTTGCGGCGCTCGCGGCCGTCCCGGCCGGTGCCGTTGCTGATCCAGATGGCCGGGGTGCGGGCGTCCAGGGCGCCGTTGGGCTTGCGCAGCCGGGAGCCGATGGTCATGAAGCAGAGGTTGCGCTCCAGGGCCGCGGGCTGCTGCAGCACCCAGTGGATGCCCTCGGAGAGCACCAGCGGGGTGCGGTCCTCCTTGGTGAGGGCGGGCAGCGCCTCGTCCGGGGACCAGTTGGCCATGTGGTCGCCGCGGTCGATACCGGTGACGAGGTAGAGCGGGGCGTCGGGCAGGTCGAGGGCGCAGGGGGTGAACTCGTCGACGTCGGGCATGTCGACGACGACGAAGCCCGGCTTGCCGTCCCGGCGGAGCAGCGGCGCGAGGGCGGAGGCGGGAGCTCGGTCCGGGTGCACGGCCAGCAGGGCACCGCCGCCCTCGGGTCCGTCTCCGGCCTCCGCGGCGAACGTGCGGATCTCGTCCGCGGACAGCCCGGCGATCTCGTGCACCCCCAGCTCGATCAGCCGCTCGGCCTGCGCGCTCAGGGCCGGCAGTGCGGGGAGGACGGTGGACGGGTCGGACGTGGTTTCGGGCACAGTGCTCCCTGGGTCGGCGAGGTGGGCGAACGCATGGGCAACGAGCCGGTCCGCCGTGATGTTCCCGCCCGGGAAGAGTCGGAGGCGGAGTCCGATCACTTCGCCGGGAAGGCCCGATGCCGGCGCGGAAGTACCCGACGAGGACGGCGTCCCGCAGGTCGAGGGTCTCCCTCACGGTGTTCAGGTCGGCCGCGAAGGTGTCGTAGTCGTAGCCGGTCGTCGGCTGGGCGGAGCACGCCAGGGCGGACACGGACCGGCCGATTGCCTCGCAGCGCACCGGTCGTCGACCCGGGGCGCACAGGCGGCGGACGGGGTCCTTAACCCGGTGCGGCTCCACTCCCGGCGTGACACCATCGGCGGCATGAAGGGGTTCATGACACCTGATCAGATGGCCGCCCGCACCTCCCGCGCCCTCGCTGCCGCCGTCGCCGCAGGGCGTGATCTGGGGCTCGACGTGGCCGACGCGAAGGTCATCTACGACGTCTTCTCCGTCGTGGTGCACCTGGCTCCGTCACCCGTGGTGGTCAGGGTGCCGACCGTCCTGCCGTCGTACGCCGACGCCGACTCCCAAGCAGTCCGGCAGCGGCAGGAGTTGGGGGTGGCAGGGTGGCTCGCGGACCAGGGGCAGCCGGTGATCCCGCCGAGTCCGCTGGTGCCGCGGGAGCCCGTGCGGCGCGACGGGTTCTCGATGACGTTCTGGCAGTTCGCCGAGCTGGACCAGAGCGCCGAGCCCGACTTCGTGCACCACGCCGGCCTGGTCGCCGACCTCCACAGCGCGCTGCGCGCCTACCCCGGTGAGCTGCCGTTCCTCTCGGCGGCCGAACCGCGGTTCGTCACCGAGGGGCTCGCCGCGCTCGAAGGGCGCCCCGACCTCTTGGAGCCGGCCGATCTCGACCGGGCGCGGCGCGAGTGGGAGGTGCTGGAGCCGGTCGTCGGCTCACGCGCGGGCTTCGAGGCGGTGTTCCCCGGCATCGAGTTCCAGCCGATCCACGGGGACGCCCCGGCGGCCAACATCGTCTCCGGCCCGGACGGCCCGCTGTACTCCGACTTCGAACTGACCACGCTCGGGCCGGTCGAGTGGGACCTGGCGGCCTTCGGCCCCGAGTGCGAGGCCGCCTACGACGCGGCCGCCGGGCGCCTGGGTCTGCGACAGCTGGACAAGGACGTGCTGCGGGTCGTCAACGCGGTGGGCATGTCCCGGGCGGTGGCCTGTCTCGCGCTGGCGCCGCAGCTGCCCCTGCTGGTGGACGCGCTGAAGCCGGCAGTCGAGCAGTGGCGGTCGATGCCGTTCGCCGGAGGGCTGGGCGGCTGAGGCCGGCTGCCCGCGTGGGGCCGCTCACTCGGGCAGCGGACGGTCGTCGACGATGTGCTTCATGACGAGGGTGGAGTTGAGGCGCTGGACGCCGGGGAGCCGCGCGAGCCGCTGGTCGTAGAGCTGCTGGAAGGCGGCCAGGTCGGTGGTGGCGACGCGCAGGAGGTAGTCGGGGTCGCCGAACAGGCGCTGGGCCTGGAGCACGTGCGGGACGGCGGCCACCGCCTCCTCGAACGCGGAGACCGTGTCGGCGTCCTCCCAGCGCAGTGTGACGAAGACGAGGGCCTCGAAGTTCAGGCCCACGGCGGCCGGGTCCACCACCGCGCGATACCCGCGGATCGCACCCTCGCGTTCGAGGTCGCGCAGCCTGCGGTGGCAGGGCGAGACGCTCAGTTTCACGCGCGCGGCCAGCTCGGTGACCGTGAGACGGCCGTCCAGCTGCAGCTCGGTGAGAATCTTCCGGTCCAGGGCATCCATGGAGAAGATTCTGCCCCGGATCACGCGATCAAGGAGTAAGGAAGGGAATCCACCGACCAGATCCGGCCCAGCCTTCCTCAGTGCCTCGTGATCGCGGTGATGGAAGACCGCGGCCTGTCCGGAGGCCCGGGGTGCAGATCCAATGGACAGCCCTTCTCCAGCACCTGCCGGGCGGAGGGGCCGCTGAGTTCCAGCGTGGTGCGGTTCGCGGAGAGGTCCACCACCGACCCCGGGTCCGGCCCCAGCGCCTCCCGCAACGCGGCGGCCTCGCCGGACCGGGAGAGCAGTCCTGACGGCCCTGCGGCGGGAACCGGAGAGCGCGGATCCGGCTCGGCGGGACGCTGCATCAGCTCGCCGCTCGCATCTGATGCCTGTTCCTCGACCGCCTGCCCGGCACGGCCGGTCACCTCGAGGAGTACGGGCCGCTGATCGAGGCGAATCATCGCGGGCGAGCCGGAGAGGGCGGCGCGTCTCACCCGGGGCCACGTCGAAGGGTTCGAGCAGGCGATCCGCGCGGCCGTCTGCGCGTTCCTGCTGCTCACCTCGGTGCCTCCCGGCAGACGAGCCGCGGCGGGTCGGTAGCGGGACAATCGGTGCAGGGAACCGTGAGCAGACAGGGGCGGCACATCCGGAGGCACCGTGGAGGGACGCGTACCGGAGGACTCGGCGGTCGTCGTCGACGCCGACGGGGCGATCATGGTGTGGAGCGACGGTGCTCGCCGCCTGCTCGGATACGAACCCGCCGAGCTCGTGGGCAGGCCCGTCACCGACCTGCTCGCCGCCCGGCTCCCGGAGTCCACGCGACGGCACGCGGCCGAGGGCCGGCGGTGGGCCGGTGAGGTGGCGCTGCGGCACCGGGACGGCAACCGGCTCGTGGTCCGGCTGCAGGGGACGCCGCTGCTGGACGCGGAGGGCAGACTGCTCTGGCTCGTGACCGGCACCGCACCGGCCTACCCGGCCGCGCCAGCCGAGCACCGGGCCCTGACCCTGTGGGACCTCACGCTCGCCCAGCTCCCCGTGCCGGTGGCGGTCTACGGCCGGGATGCCCGGCTGGTGGGCGCCAACGCGATCATGACCCAGGTGATGGGCAGGTCCGAGGAGGAGATGAAGGGCCTGACCCTGTGGGAGATCGAACCGAACCCGCCCTTCGACGCCTTCGACCGCCTCCAGCGGGAGGTCCTGCGCAGCGGCGAGATGATCTTCCACGAGGAGCACAGCAAGGCCCCGGGTGAGATCCGGCCGCACGCCTGGTCCATGTTCATGTCGCCGCTGAAGGACGAGACCGGCGCGGTCCAGGGCATGTCGGCCACCGTGTTCGACACGACGGAGCAGTACTGGGCCCGCCGCCGGCTGGCGGTGCTCAACGAGGCCAGTCTGCGGATCGGGAGCACCCTGGACGTGACCCGGACGGCCGAGGAGATGGCGGAGGTGGCCGTCGCCGGGGGGTTCGCGGACATCGTCACCGTGGATCTCCTGGAGTCCGTCGCCGTGGGCGACGAGCCGGGGCCGCTGCCGCCGGACACGCCCGTCATGGTGCGGCGCACCGCGCAGCGGTCGGTGCTGGAGGGCTGCCCGGAGTCGGTGGCCGCCGTGGGCGAGCCGATCAGTTACCCGGTGGGGACGCTTCCGCTGCGGACCCTGGCCGCCGAGCGGGGCGCCCGGCACCGGCCGGGGGATCCGGAGCTGCTGGAGTGGCTCAGGTCCTCCCCCGCCCGGGCCGAGACCGTCTCCAAGTACATGATCCACTCCGTGATGATGGTGCCGCTGCGTGCCCGGGGCGTGACCCTGGGCCTGGTGCACTTCCTGCGCCACCGGACCCCGGACTCGTTCAGCGAGGACGACCTGCTGCTCGCGGAGGACATCGTCGCCCGGGCGGCGGTCAGCGTGGACAACGCCCGCCGCTTCACCCGGGAACGCCGCACGGCGCTGGCGCTCCAGCGCAGCCTGCTGCCCGAGCGGCTTCCGGAGCTGTCGGCGATGGACATCGCCTACCGCTATCTGCCGACCGGGGCCGGTGCGGACATCGGGGGCGACTGGTTCGACGTGATCCCGCTGTCCGGGGCCCGCGTGGCCCTGGTCGTGGGCGACGTGGTGGGGCACGGCATCCACGCGTCGGCCACGATGGGCCGCCTGCGGACCGCCGTGCGCACACTCGCGGATGTCGACCTCTCCCCCGACGAGCTGCTCACCCAGCTGGACGACCTCGTCATCCGGCTCGACCGGGAGGAGGGCCCGGAGGCGCGCGGCGCACAGGAGGCGTCGGGGCAGGTCGGCGCCACCTGCCTGTACGCCGTGTACGACCCGGTGTCCCGCCGCTGCACCATGGCCCGCGCCGGGCATCCGCCGCCCGCGCTGGTCACGCCCGACGGCGGCGTACGGTTCCTGGAGCTGCCGGCCGGGCCCCCGCTGGGCCTGGGCGGCCTGCCGTTCGAGGCCGCCGAGGTGCAGCTGGAGGAGAACAGCCTGCTCGCCCTCTACACCGACGGCCTGATCGAGGCGCCCGGCCACGACATCGAGGCCGGGATGGCCCTGCTGCGCCGGGCACTGAGCAGCCCCGCACAGGCGCTGGAGGAGACCTGCGAGCAGGTGCTGCGCACGCTGCTGACCGGCCGGCCCGCCGACGACATCGTGCTGATGCTGGCGCGGACGGCGGTGCTCGGCGCCGGGAAGGTCCGCACCTGGCAGCTGCCACCGGAGCCCGCGGCGGTGGCCCGGGCCCGCAAGATGGCGGGCGAGCAGCTGTCCGAATGGGGGCTGACGGAGGCGGAGTTCGCCACCGAACTGATCGTCAGCGAGCTGGTCACCAACGCGTTGCGGTACGGCGGTGCCCCCATCGAGCTGCGGCTGATCCGTGACGCGTCCCTCATCTGCGAGGTGTCCGACGGCAGCAGTACCGCGCCGCATCTGCGGCGGGCCCGGGTCTTCGACGAGGGCGGGCGGGGGCTGCTGCTCGTCGCCCAGCTCGCCGAACGCTGGGGCAGCCGCCAGACTGCCACGGGCAAGACCATCTGGGCGGAGCAGCCCCTGCCCGCCGGGGTGTGAGCCGGGGCACCACGAGGCGGGCGTGCAGGGGCCTCGCCGCCGATGGGGCTGAGCCCGTCCGGCGGCGGGTGCCAAGCCGCCTCGTCGCGGGGTTCCCTCATGTCCGGAACGGGGCGCGATGCCCGGACCCGCATGCCGCCGGGCACGAGGGGTACCCAGACGATCTTGCAAGCCGGCCTCAGGGCCGTACGTCGTCGGAAGGAGAGCCGTGTCTGACGAGACGGTGAAGAACGTCTTTGTGATCGGGCTCGACGAGGCCAATCTGCCCACGCTCCAGCAGGTCCCGGGAGCCGACCGGCTGCGTTTCCACCAGCTGCTGACGGTCGAGGAACTCCAGCACGGCGAAGTGCACCTGCCCACCCTGTTCGACAAGGCCCAGGGCGTGCTCGACGCGTTCGACGGCAGCATCGACGCGATCGTCGGCTACTGGGACTTCCCGGTCAGCACCCTCGTCCCGATGCTGAGCGAACGCTACGGCACCCGCAGCACCAGCCTGGAGTCGGTGGTCAAGTGCGAGCACAAGTACTGGAGCCGGCTGGAGCAGCAGAAGGCCACCGACCGGCACCCGCGCTTCGACCAGGTCGATCTGTCGGCCGACCCGCCGCGCCCGCCGGAGAACGTGACCTTCCCGATGTGGCTCAAGCCCGCCCTCTCGTACTCCTCCGAACTCGCCTTCGGAGTCGGTGACGAAGAGGAGTTCCACAAGGCCGTCGCCGAGATCCGCGACGGCATATCCCGCATCGGCCGCCCCTTCGAGCACATCCTCGAACGCATCGACCTGCCGCCCGAGATGAACGGCGTGGGCGGCCGGGTCTGTCTCGCGGAGGAGGCGATGTCCGGCGTCCAGGTCGCCGTGGAGGGCTACGTCCACCAGGGCGAGGTGACCGTGTACGGAGTCCTCGACTCCATCCAGTACCCGGACTCCCCCTGCTTCCTGCGCCACCAGTACCCCTCGATGCTGCCGCCGCCGGTCATCGCACAGCTGCACGAGGTCAGCGAACGCGTGATGCGGCAGATCGGGATGGACTCGGCCACGTTCAGCATCGAGTACTTCTACGACCCGCGGACCCAGGAGATCAACCTGCTGGAGATCAACCCCCGGCACTCCCAGTCGCACGCGGAGCTGTTCCAGTACGTCGACGGCGTACCCAACCACCACTGCATGGTCAGTCTCGCCCTCGGCGAGGACCCGCACATGCCGCACCGCGAGGGCTCGTACGCGATGGCGGCGAAGTGGTACCACCGCTGGTTCACCGACGGTGTGGTGCGCCGGGCGCCGAGCCCCGAGGAGATCGCCCGCATCGAGCGGGAGACCCCGGGCGTGCGCATCGAGGTGATCCCCGAGCAGGGCGACCGGCTCTCGGAGCTCCCCGGGCAGGACAGCTACAGCTACGAGCTGGCGCACATCTACACCGGCGGGGCCGACGAGGCCGAGCTGCGGGAGAAGTTCGACCACTGCGTGGCCGCCCTGGGCCTGGCCTTCGAGGACGCCCCGGCGGCCGAGGCCGAAGCCGCGCGAGAGTGAGGAGCACGTGGGTTCCATGCGTTACGTGACCAACCTGCCGTACGAGACGAAGGAGGAGGAGCACGTCACGATCCCGATGTCCGACGGGGTCCGGCTCTCCGCGCACATCTGGCGCCCCACCTCCTCGGACCAGGAGCCGGTGCCGGCGGTGCTGGAGTACATCCCGTACCGCAAGCGCGACCTGACGGCCGTACGGGACTCGATCCACCACCCCTACCTCGCCGGGCACGGCTACGCCTGCGTCCGCGTCGACCTGCGCGGCACCGGTGACTCGGAGGGCGTGCTGCGCGACGAGTACCTGGAACGGGAGCAGGCGGACGCCGAGGAGGTCCTGGCCTGGCTTGCGGAGCAGCCCTGGTGCGACGGCGGCACGGGCATGATGGGCATCTCCTGGGGCGCGTTCGCCGCGCTGCAGGTGGCGGCCCGCCGGCCGCCGAGCCTGAAGGCCATCGCCATCGCCTCGTTCACCGACGACCGGCACGCCGACGACATGCACTACATGGGCGGCGCCCTGCTGTCGGACAACCTGGCCGAGGCGGGCACCATGTTCGCCTACGGCACCTGCCCGCCCGACCCGGCCGTGGTCGGCGAGCGCTGGCGCGAGATGTGGCACGAGCGGCTGGAGAACACCGAGCCCTGGGTGCTGGAGTGGCTGCGTCACCAGCGGCGCGACGACTACTGGCGGCACGCCTCCGTGTGCGAGGACTACACCAGCGTGCGCTGCCCGGTCCTGGCCTCCAGCGGCTGGGCGGACGGCTACTCCAACGCCGTGACCCGGCTGCTCGGGAACCTGGACGTGCCCCGCAAGGGCCTGATCGGCCCCTGGTCGCACAAGTTCCCCCACCTCGGGGAGCCCGGTCCCGCGATCGGCTACCTCCAGGAGCTCGTGCGGTGGTGGGACCACTGGCTGAAGGGCGTCGACAACGGCGTCATGGACGGCCCCATGCTGATGGCGTGGATGCAGGACAGCGTGCCGCCCTCCACGTCCTACGAGGAGCGGCCGGGCCGCTGGGTCGGCGAGCCGGACTGGCCGTCCCCGCACATCCGGCCCGTGACACACCCGCTCACCCGGCACACGATCGAGCCCGCGCGGGACGGGACGGCAGCGGCATCCGAGAGCGGTGCGGCGATGACCGTGCGCTCGCCGCTGTCCGTGGGCCAGTTCGCCGGCAAGTGGGCCTCCTACAACGCGCCGCCGGACCTGCCCTACGACCAGCGGGAGGAGGACGGCGGTTCGCTCGTCTTCGACAGCGAGCCGCTGACCGAGCCGGTGGAGATCCTCGGCTCGCCGAGCGTGGAGCTCGACCTGTCGGTCAGCGAGCCGGTCGCCCTGGTGGCGGCGCGGCTGTCCGACGTGAGCCCCGACGGCGCCGCGACGCGTGTCTCCTACGGCATTCTGAACCTGACCCGCCGTGACAGCACCGAATCTCCCGAGCCGTTGGAGCCGGGCCGGCGCTACCGGGCCACGATCCCGCTCAACGGTGTGGCGCAGGCGTTCCCGCCGGGCCACCGCATCCGGCTGTCCCTGTCAACGTCCTACTGGCCGCTGGCCTGGCCGGCGCCCAAGCCCGCCCTGCTCAGCGTCCACGAGCACTCCAGCACGCTCACCCTGCCGGTGCGGCCGGTAGAGGAGCCGGACGAGGTGCCGTCGTCGCCCTTCGGCGAACCCGAGGGCACTCCCCCGCTCGCCATGACCCAGGTGACGCCCCCGGAGGAGCGCTGGGACGTCAAGCGGGATCTGATCGACTACCGCTCCGAGCTGGACATCGTGAAGGACCGGGGCACGGTCCGCTTCGAGGACATCGGTCTGGAGGCCGGCCGCCGCGCCCACGAGCGCTACACGACGGTCGCCGACGACTTCACCTCGGTCGGCGGCGAGACCACGTGGACCATGCGGTTCCAGCGGGACGACTGGGACGCGCGGGTGGTCACCCACACCCGGCTCACGTGCGACGAGACGGACTTCTTCGTCGACGCGACCCTCGACGCGTACGAGGCCGACCGCCGGGTCTTCTCCCGCACCTGGAACGAGAAGGTCCCCCGCGACCTGCTGTAGTACGCGTCACCGCAACAAGGCGGCGCACCAGCGGAAGTGCCCGTCGTGCGGGCCCATGCCGAAGAGGTCGTACGTGATGAGGGCGTAGGCCCGTTGATAGAGGGCCAGGACCTCTTCGGCATGGCCCAGTTCCCGGGCGAAGAGACGGCTCAGCTCGGCTGTGTGACGGTCGGCGTCGGGTCCGTACATGTCCCAGACGGCGGCCGTGACCGCGGCCTCGAAGGCGGGGTCGCCGGCGGTGGTGCAGAACCCGAAGTCGAGGACGGCGACCGGGCGCCCGGCCTCGTCCACGTGGAGGTTGGGCGGCACCAGGTCCCCGTGGATGACGCTCTCGGGCCGGTCGGGCAGCGCCCGCAGCGAGGCCGCGGTACGGGACACGACGTCCGCCAGTCCGGGCACCCGCGCGGCGAGGGCGTCCCGGTTGCGGCCGGCGGCCCGCTCCACGAGGGCGGCGAGCGCGTCGGAGAAGCGGGAGTGGCCCTGCCACAGTGGCCGGTCGTCCCCCTGGATCACCAGGCGCCGCATGACCTCGCTGCCCGGGACGGAGGCCAGTGCGCGCAGGACGGTGAGCAGGGCGTCGGTCTCCCGGCGGGGCAGATCACGGGCGGGCGGCTCACCGTCCCCGTCCGTGCGCAACGGGCGTCCGCCGAGCTCGCGTTCGTAGCTGACGAGCACCCCGTCGCACTCCTCGGCGTCGAGGATCCGCGGCGTGCCGACGGGCAGGGGATACGCGGCGATGTCGGCGTAGAGCCGTCGGGTGAGGTCGAAGTCCTCGGGGGCCCGCCCGGCCCACACCTTCGCGACGGTCCCGTCCTGGAGCCGGTAGACGGTCCCTTCCATGCCGGAGGCGAGCCGCCGGGCGCGGGGGTAACCGCGCCGGACGAAGTACTGGACCCAGCGGTCGGTCTCGTGCGCGTCGGTCTCGGTCATGCCCGGCATTCAACCAGCGCCCGTGATCAGGTCCCCGTGCCGGGCGGTGAGGACGCGGGGCGGCCGTCGATCTCGGTCTCGGCGTGCCGGACGAAGTCGTCGACGAGCCGGCCGAACAGCCCGGCCAGCCGTCCCAGGTCCTCGGGCGACCAGGTGGCAAGGGCGGCCTCCATGCCCCGGCGTCGCACTTCCCGCATGCGCTCGACCGCGTCCAGACCCGCCTCGGTGAGCTGGACGCGCTGGGCGCGCCGGTCCTCCGGGTCCGGGACGCGGACGACGTGGCCGGTCTGCTCCAGCTGCCGCAACTGCCGGGTGACGTGGGACGCCTCCACCGAAAGCCGGACGGCGAGGACCCCCGGGCGCAGCGGCTCACTCTCGGCGATGTTCCGGAGGATCGCAACGGCGGCCCGGTCCAGGAACAGGCCCGACTCCGCCATCAGACGCTCGTGCTGCCGGGACCGGCCCGCCGGTAGGGCGCAACCTGCTCGCCGCGCCAAAGGCCCGCCGGCCGTTCGCGCCGGTGCCCTACTTCTGGTCGGACCAGTACGGCACGCGGATCCAGGCGTACGGCTTCCTGCGCGGCCACGACGAAGTCGCGGTAGTGGAAGGGGACTTGGCCGGGCGACGGTTCGTGGCCGCGTACCGCAGGGGCGACCGGCTGACCGGCGCCCTGGCGATGGGCATGCCGCCCCGGGCCGTGCGCGCCTGGCGGCAGGCCATCGCGGGCGGAGCCGCCTGGCGGGAGGCGGTGGGTACCGCGGCGGCCTGACCGTTACGCCGAGGCGGTGGGTACCGCGGCGGCCTGACCGTTACGCCGGGCGGGGCGGGAGCGGAGAGGTGTACCGCTCCCGCCATGTGGCCCTCCCCCGTACGGCGGCGGATACTGGGGGACTCGCGATACGGAGCGGTTCCCGACCCCGACGTCCCGCCAGGAGGACCTCATGACCGTGCGCACAGGACGTGTCGAACTGACCCCCGCCGCCGAGGAACTGCTGCGGCGGCTGACCGGGACGCACGGGCCGGTGATGTTCCACCAGTCCGGCGGCTGCTGCGACGGCAGCGCCCCGATGTGCTACCCGCGCGGCGAGTTCCGGGTCGGCGCCTCGGACGTCCTGCTGGGGCACGTGGCCGGGGACACCCCGTTCTGGATGAGCGCGGACCAGTTCACGTACTGGTCGCACACCCACCTCACCGTGGACGTGGTCCCCGGCCGGGGCAGCGGCTTCTCCCTGGAGGCCCCGGAGGGCGTCCGCTTCCTGCTCCGCTCCCGCCTCCTCACCGACGAGGAACTGCACCGCCTCGAGTCGGAGCCGCCGCTGCCGAACGGGGCGGACCACACCGCCTAGGGTGGGCCCATGTACACGTCCCGGGTCTCCGGCCATGTCGACGCTCCCCGTGCCGCCGTCTACCGGGCGCTGGTGAGCGCGGAGGCGATCGCGCGCTGGCGGGTGCCGACGGGGATGCGCGCCGAGGTGCACGAGTTCGACGCCCGCGAGGGCGGCGGGTTCCGTGTCTCGCTCACCTATGAAGCGCCGGACGCCTCCGGGAAGTCGGCCGCGCACACCGACACCTACCGCGGGCACTTCGCGCGGCTGGTGCCGGACGAGCAGGTGGTCGAGGTGCTGGAGTTCGAGGCCGTCGACCCCGCGTTGCGCGGCGCCATGACCCTTACGACCACGCTCACCGACGCCGAGGGCGGCGGCACCGACGTCCTGATGGTCCACGAGGGGATCCCCGACGCCGTGCCCGCCGCCGACAACGAGACGGGCACGCGCATGGCCCTGGAGAACCTGGCCCGGCTCGTCGAGGCCGACGGCCCCTTCTGAACGACGGGGCTACCAGGAGCCGGCGCACACCGACGGCAGCGCCCGCCCGAGTCCCTTCAGATGCAGGGCGTCGAGCCGGTGGGTGTACGCGGACCAGCCGGCTGCCCCGGCCAGGTGCGGACCGCACGACGGCACGGACCGGCTTCGCTCGGTCTCCCGCAGCGCGGCCAGCAGCCCGGTGGTGATGCGGTCCAGGGCGGGGCGGACCTCCTTGGCCAGGTCGGGGCGCTCGGTGGGGCGCTCGTCCGGGTTCGCGTCCCAGCGGGCGTACAGACCGCGCTGCACCAGCTTGTTCGCCTCGATCTGGTCCCGGAACACGGCGGCGACGGCATCCGGGTCGAGCCCGAGGCCGACTGCCCGGGCCCGGACGTCGTCCAGGATCTGTGCCTCGCGCACCGGGTCGTCGATCGGCGTGTCCGTGCCGTACTTGGCGGCGGCGACCTTGTCGGCCAGCAGCAGCCGCTGGGCGATCAGATCGGTCACCGAGGTGAGGTCGTGGGCGGCGGCCGTCTGGCGTGCGGGAGCGGGCCTGTGGGTGTCGGCGGTGGCCGGGCCGGCCGGGCCGAATGCCAGAGCGGCCGTCGTCGCCACGGCGCTGAGGACGGTGAGAGCGGAACCAGGACGTCGAGGGCGCACCGGGTTGACCTTCCGTGGGGGGGCGAGGCAAGCGCCAACCTATCGATCACCCTCAGGGCGCGCGACGGCGCCCACCCCGGCACGCACACGTCGTGCCGTCCCATGTCCCCTCGCGCACGGAGCCGTTGGCGGAGATGCTCATGGCGCAAGCGGTGTCACGGCAGACCCGCCGCCCACATCTGGACGCCCTCACATGGCCTCGCCTAGGGTGCAGCAGCAAGCGCTTTCTAGCCTGCCCATGCCAATCCCCTGTGCGCGCAGCCCCGCCGACGGCCCGTACGAGGAACCACCGCGGAGGCGGCGCGGAAAGGCAGTGCCCAGTGCCGCAGAGACCGTCGTTCCCGTCCGTGACCCGCAAGTCCTTCTTACGGGGAATGGCAGCCGCAGGCGCCGCTCCCCTGCTGCCCGTCGCCGCTGCCGAGGCCGCCCCCGCGGCCCGCCGCCCGGACTTCCCCCTGGTCCAGGACGGCACCGCCGTGGACGTGTTCGTGGACGCGGCGGACGACCCCGCCGTCATCCGCGCGGCCGGTGACCTCCAGGCGGACGTGGAGCGGGTCGGCGGCGTCCGCCCACGGCTCCTGCACACCGTGCCGCCGCGCGCCGAACTCCTGATCCTGGTGGGGACGATCGGCACGAGCCCGGTGATCGACCGGCTCGTCGCGCAGCGGCGTCTGGACGTCTCCCGGGTGAAGGGCCGCTGGGAGGCGTCCGTCACCCAGGTCGTGGACCGCCCGCTGCCCGGCGTGGGACGTGCCCTGGTCATCGCCGGAAGCGACCGCCGCGGCACGGTCTACGGGATCTACGACACCTCGGAACGCATCGGCGTCTCGCCCTGGTACTGGTGGGCCGACGTCCCCGTGGCCCGCCGTGACACCGTGACGGTCCCGGCCGGCCCCCTCATCCGAAAGGAGCCGGCGGTCCGCTACCGGGGCATCTTCATCAACGACGAGCAGAACCTCACCACCTGGTCCCACCGCACCCAGGAGCCGGACAAGAACATCGGCCCGAAGACCTACGAGCGGGTCTTCGAGCTGCTGCTCCGCCTCAAGGCCAACTACCTCTGGCCCGCGATGCATCCCTACTCCGACTTCTTCAACAAGCACCGCGAGAATCCCGAACTGGCCCAGCGCTACGGCATCGTGGTCGGCTCCAGCCACCCCGAGGCCATGCTGCGCAACGGCGTCCACGAATGGGAGCCGTGGGCCGAGGAGCACCGGGCCGAGGACGGCACGCTCCCCCTCTACGACTACACGGTCAACCCCTCGGTGATCTCCGACTACTGGCGTGCCCGGGCACGCGAGAACGCCGCCTTCGAGAGCAGCTGGACGATCGGCATGCGCGGCCTGCACGACTCCGCGCTGGAGACGAAGCACGCCACCACGATCCCGGAGAAGGTCGTGGTGATGAACGACATCATCGCCGATCAGCGCCGCATCCTGGCCGAGGAGGTGGGCCCGGCGGCCGCGCCGCAGATCTTCATCCCGTACAAGGAGGTCCTGGAGCTGTACAACGCGGGCGTCCAGGTCCCCGAGGACGTCACACTGATCTGGCCGGACGACAACCACGGCAACATGCGCCAGCTCCCGAACGACGCCGAGCGGAGCCGCCCCGGCGGCAACGGCATCTACTACCACCTCTCCTACTGGGGACGGCCCCGGAGCTATCTGTGGCTGGACACCACGCAGTTGAGCAAGGTGTGGCAGGAGCTGCGCCGGGTCCACGAGCATCGGGTGGACCGCATGTGGATCTTCAACGTCGGTGACATCAAGTCGATCGAGACCGGCCTGTCCTTCTGCCTGGACATGGCCTGGGACGTGGACCGCTGGGGCCCCGCGAACGTCGAGGACTTCCTCGTGGAGTGGGCGGGGCGCCAGTTCGGCCGGCGGTACGGCTCGGAGATCGCCGCGATCCGCACGGAGTACTACCGCCTGGCGGCGCAGCGGCGCCCGGAGTTCATCGACCGGGCGGTCTTCTCGACGGTGCACCACGGCGACGAGGCGGGCCATCGCATGGCGGCCTACGAGGAGTTGCTGGAACGGACGCGGCGGCTGGGCTCGAAGCTGCCCGAGGCCTACCGGGACGCCTACTACGAGCTGGTCGAATATCCCGTCCACGGCGCCTGGTTGATGAACCTCAAGTACTACTGGGCGGACCGCAACGCGCTCGCCGTCCGGCAGGGCCGTGGGGCGGGCACGAACCGCTTCGCGGACCTTGCCGAGGCGGCGCACGCCGAGGAGCAGGCGATCACCCGCCGCTACAACACCGAGATCGCGGGCGGGAAGTGGGACGGCATCGTCAACCCCTACCCTTCCGAGATCCCGAAGGCGCCGGGCCGCCCGGCCGTGACCAGGCTCCCCCGGCAGGAGACGTCGGGCCTGGGCCTGGCCTCCGAGGGCAACGAGACGGGAGCCGACCGACCGCTGTCCTTCTCCTCCTACACCCGGGACCGCCGCTTCGTGGACGTCTTCAACACCGGCTTCCTGCCGCTGGAGTGGCGGGCCGAGGCGAGCGCCCCGTGGGTCCGGCTGAGCACGACGGGCGGTGAACTCACCGACCAGGTCCGGGTGTGGGCCGAGATCGACTGGCCGCGGGTGCCGGAGGGCACGCACCGTCCGATGCTGGCCTTCACCGGTGCCGGCCGGAGTGTTCAGGTGCCGCTGCTGGTGGTCAACGACGGGGAACGGGCGCGTCGGCGCGCCCGCGGCTTCGTCGAGGCCCACGGCTGGGTGTCGATCGACGCCGCGCACTTCGACTGCGAGGTGCCGCGCGGCGGGGCACGGTGGCGGATCGTCCGGGGGCTGGGCCGTCGTACGGCCGCCGTGGAGGCTGTCCCGACGACGGCACCGCCGATCACCGAGGACCTCTCGACGAGGTCACCGGAGCTGCGTTACCGGGTCCGTTTCACCACGGCCGGCACGTTCCCGGTGACGGTCTTCCGGCTGCCCTCCCTCGACGAACGCGGCAAGCGGCGCCTCGCGGTCACCCTCGACGACCAGCCCCCGACGGTCCTGTCGGGCCAGGCGATCGCCACCGGCAACCGGGGCGACGCCTGGGCCCGCAACGTGGAGGAGGGAATCGAGAAGCTGACGGGCCGGGTGACGGTGTCCGCGCCCGGTGAGCATGTGCTGAGGGTGTTCATGGTGGATCCGGGGATGACGGTGGACCAGATCGTGATCGACACAGGTGGGGTGGCGGGCGGGTACCTGGCGCCGCCCGAGAGTTACCGCCGCACCTGACCTGGGGGGACCGGGCGGACCCGTCCGTCGGCCATGGATAACGCCCGGTCCTTCGCAACGGCATTCTTCTCCGGATTCGTGTACACGGAAAAGACGTAAGGACTCCCCGAGAAGCCGGAGCGACGGAAGAAGATCGCGTGTCGCATGACGTGCATCCGAAGTGATTCACCCAGCGCTTCCCTGTGCACCCGTGCGCCCCCCTGGAGAAAGGGTTCGCCAGGACGGTGACCGGCTTGGACTGGGCAGGACATGGTGCAAGCGCCACGTCGGTAAAACCTCACCGTTTTTCCAGGTCGACTGAAGCAGGTGGTATTTCGATGAACGGCTGCGCTCCTGAATCGGAACACGCATGGACAGTTGGTACTGCTCCAGGCATATTCCCATCCATCGGCCACGGTATCGCGTTGTTCCGCCGACCGCTGGAGTTTCTGAATTCTCTTCCCGCCCAGGGCGATCTGGTCGAGATACGCCTGGGCCCCCAGCGGGCGTGGATGGTGTGTCACCCGGAGCTGGTCCACCGGATGCTCCGCGACACCCGCACGTTCGACAAGGGCGGACCGCAGTACGAGAGGCTGCGGGCGCTGATGGGCGACGGCGTCGTCACCTGCCCGCACGCGGAACACCGGCGCCAGCGCCGATTGCTGCAACCCACCTTCCGCCCCTCCGGCGTCGCCGCGCAGACGGATGTGATGGCCGAGGAGGCCGAGTCGCTGTGCCGTGACTGGCGCAGTGGACAGCAGGTCGATGTCAGTGCTGCCACGCTGCGTCTGACGACCCGGCTGATCAGCCGGCTCCTGCTGTCCGACTCGCTGGGTCCCGCCGCGGCCGACGAGGTGCGGCACTGCCTCGCCGCCATAGTCCGCGGCCTGTTCGTGCGCACGGTCGTTCCGGTCGACGCCCTGTTCCGTCTCCCCACGCCCGCGAACCGCCGCTACCGGCGCGCCGTGGAGCGGGTGCGAGAGCTCATCGACGCGGCCATCGCCGAGCGCCGCCGGGGCGCTCCCCGCGACGACCTGCTCGGGCTCCTGCTGACCGCCGCCGAGGACGGCGGGGCCCCGGTCACCGACCGGGAGGTCCACGACCAGTTGGTGTCCCTCCTGCTCACCGGTTCCGAGAGCCCGTCGATGTGCCTGGCCTCCACCTTCAGCCTCCTGGCCCAGCACCCGGAGGTGGAGCGGCGGTTGCACGCCGAGGTCGACACCGTCCTCGCCGGCCGGTTACCGGGCGTCGACGACCTGCCGCGCCTGGTCTACACGAGGGCCGTCCTCACCGAAACGCTGCGCCACTCCCCGCCCGGCTGGCTCTTCACGCGGGTCACGACCCGGGAGGCGGAGCTGGCCGGACGCCGGCTGCCGCGGGGGACAACGGTCCTCTACAGCCCGTATCTCCTGCACCACGACCCCGCGTCGTTCCCCGAACCCGACCGGTTCCTGCCCGAGCGCTGGCTGGACGGCGAGGCCGCCGCCGGTCCGCACGGGGCGCTGATCCCGTTCGCCGCGGGCAACCGCAAGTGCATCGGCGACCTGTTCTCCATGGCCGAGATGACGGTGGCCCTGGCGACCGTCGCCGGTCGCTGGCGGCTACGGCATCCGGCCGGGCGCGTCGCACCACCGCGCCCCGGGGCGACGCTGGGACCGAGGTCCCTGACGATGATCTGCACCTCACGGGCGGACGCCCCGGTCGGCACAGCGCCGCAAGCCGTCGCCCTCACGCCCGGAGCCGCGACCGCGGCATCCGGGGTGGAGAAGAGCCGGAGGGACGGTGACAACGGTGTCGACCACGCATGAGGAAAGGGCGGCCGTCGCGCAGGACGTGATTCCCGCTTCCACCTTGGTGGAGCTGATCGACGCTCACCTCTACATGCCCTTCCCGTTCCGGCGCAATCCTCATGAGGCGGCGGCCGCGGCAGGCGTCGAGCACTGGCTGCGGGCGACCGGGCTGAGCGACGAACCCGGGATCTCGGCCATGATCATCCATACCCGTCCGGCCGAGCTGGCGTCGTACATCAGCCCGGATGCGGACTCCGGCATCCTGCAGCTCGTCGCCCACCAGATCGCCTACCAGTTCGTCTTCGACGACCGGGCCGAGGAGGTCGGCCGGCACCGGCCCGGAAATCTGCTGCCCATGCTGTGCGAGAGCATCGCGATCCTGCGGGACGGCGCACCGCCCAGCACCCCCCTGGGAGCGGCTCTGTCCGACCTCTACCGGCAGATCCGCGAACGGTGCACACCCGCACAGGCCGCGCGCTGGGCGTGGAAGAGCCGTGAGTACGTCCACGGACTGCTGTACGAGGCGGTGGCCCAGTCCCACCCCTCCCCCATTCCGTCCGGCCTGTGCACCTCGATACGGTCCCTCACCGCGGGCGTCGAGCCCTTCTACCCGCTGTGCGAGGCCGCGCAGCCGTGCGAGCTGACCTCCGGGGAACTCCATCACCCGCTCATGCGGCGCCTGAGCCGGCTGTCGGCCGACGCGGCGGTGTGGATCCCCGACCTCTTCTCCGCGGTCAAGGAACAGCGGTCCGGCGAAATGATCAATCTGGCCCTCGCCTACCAACGGGCCCACCGGTGCACCCTGCCGGTGGCCGTCACCCTGGCCATCCAGCAGATCAACCGCACGATCCGCGAGTTCGAGAGCCTCTGCGACGAGATCGAACCGGAGTTGAGCCCTTCGGGCGTCGGCTATGTGGAAGGCATGGCCGGCTGGATCCGCGGCTGCTACTACTGGTCCCGCACTGTGCCGCGCTACGCGGACGCTGCGGCCCCGGTCCCGCTGTGAGGGGGTGCCTCGGCAGGCTGCGGGGCAGGTCCCCATTCGAGCCACGGTACCCGCGGAATCCGCACTTCACGCCGCTGTAGCAAGTCATTCACCCTTCTTCGTCGTGCTCGTTCCAGAATCGGGAGCGGCGCCCATCGGGAGGCGTACGCTCACGCTGCCTCCCGATGGCCGACGACAGGAAGCGGTACGGCACATGGCGCATGAGCTGCGGCAACCCACGCCCGAGACCAGGCCGTTGCTCGAACGCCGCAAGGAGCTCCGGGCCCTCGACGCGGCGCTGACGGGTCTGCGGGACACCGTCGACGGAGTGCCTCAGGCGCCACGCGGTGGGCTCCTCGCCTTCACCGGTCCGGCAGGGATGGGCAAGACGGCCCTGCTGACCGAGGCCCGGGCACGCGCCCGGACGCAGGGGTTCACCGTGCTGTCGGGCAGGGGCGGTGAGAAGGAGCAGGAGCTGGCGTTCCACGTGGTGCGCCAGGTCGTCCAGCCCGCGCTGGCATCGATGGACGAGCAGGAGCTCCGTACCTTCCTGGGCGGCTGGTACGACATCGTCGCCGCCGCTCTCGGTCTGGTCGCGACGCCGAGCGGCCACGTGCCGGACCCGACCGGGGTCCGCGACGGTCTCGACTGGGTGATGACGCGCCTCGCGGTGATGAAGGCGCCCCTCGTCCTGCTGCTGGACGACCTGCACTGGGCCGACGCCGAGTCACTGAGCTGGCTCGCCTCGTTCGCGCCCCGGGCCGTGGACCTGTCGCTGCTGATCGTCGTCGCCTTCCGCCCCGACGAACTGCCTCTCGAAGCGGCTGCCTTCAGCACCCCGGCCGCCGACCTGGGGAACCGTCCCTTCACCCTGGCGCCGCTCAGTGCCACGGCCGTCGCACACATCGTCAGGGACGAGGTCGGCGAGGAGGCCGAGGACGAGTTCTGCGAGGAATGCTGGGAGGTCACCGGGGGGAGCCCGTTCGAGGCGGTGGAGCTCTCCATCAGGCTCGGCGAGCGCAACCTGAGGGGCACCAGCGAGGACCTGCCCGCGATGCGGGATCTGGCCGCCGCGGTGAAGGGGCCCGGTCTGATCGCGCGGCTCCAGGGGTTCGGCACCACCACCGTCCGCTTCGCCTACGCGGCGGCCGTCCTCGGACAGGCCATCTCGCCGGAACTGGCCGCCCGTATCGCGGCGATCGGCAGCACGGCGGCGGCCGAGGCCACGGAGAAGCTGCGTGCCGCCCGCATCCTGGCCGACGGCGAGGGGCCCGGCGAGGCTCTGGAGTTCGTCCATCCGCTGATCGCCACCACGATCTACCGGTCCATCAGGCCGAGTCTGCGGGAGGGGCTGCACAACTCGGCCGCGGAAGCCGTGCGGGCGGCCGGGCTCGGGCAGGCCGCCGCGGCCCGGCACCTGCTGGAGGTGCCCTGCGAGGGCAGCACCGAGGCCGTCACCTGTCTGCGGGAGGCCGCCCGTCAAGCCCTGCACTCCGGCGCCCCGGAGGCGGCCCGGCGGCTGCTGAACCGGGCCCTGCAGGAGCCTCCGCTGCCGGAGGAGCGCGCCGCGCTGCTGCACGAACTGGCCTGCGCCACCTTCCTCATCAATCCCACAGCCACCGTGGCGCACCTGCGGGAGGCACTCGCGGAACCGGACATCGACCTCGAGCTGCGTGCCTCGATGGTGTACCGGCTGACCCAGGCGCTGGCCCACACCGACCGGATGGCGGAGGCGGCGACGGTGGCCGCCGACGAGGCACAGCGGGCCGCCGCCCATCCCCGGATCCGGCTGCGGATGCAGGCCGACCACTTCGTATGGAGCGCCTTCCGCACCGACGAGGCGGACTCGTCCGGCCGCTCGCGGGCGCTGGCCCGGCTCGCCGACCGGCTGCCCGGCCGCAGTCTGGAGGAGCGCTACATCCTCGGGTCGCGCGCCTGGGACGCCATGATGTGCGGCGAGCCCCGGCAGAAGGCCCTCGCGTACGCCGAGGAGGCCCTGCGGGGCGGGCTGAGCTGGACCCATGAGAACCGGGGCTTCGAGGTGCCCGTCTCGGTCGCGCTGGTGTTCATGTACTGCGACCAGCCGCGACGGGCCGAGGACCTGTTCGCCAAGGGCATGGCCGAGTGCGCGTCGAAGGGCTGGCGCGGCTCCCATCTGGCCCTGGGCCAGACGCTCTCCGGGTACATCCGGTACCGCCGCGGCTGCCTGGCCGAGGCCGAGAACCTGGTGCGGGAGGGCCTGCGCATCGCCGACCGGGTGGAAGGCGCGGTACCCGCCCAGTGGTTCGCCGTCGGCATCCTGATCCAGACCCTCCTGGCCCGGGGCCGCGTCGTGGCGGCACGCCGGCTCGCCGACACGTACCACTACGGCGACATCATCCCGAACGCCGTCATCTACCCCGACCCGCGCACCGTCTACGCCGAGTTGCTCCTGGCGGAGGGCCGGCCCGACGACGCCGCTCCCCTGCTGTCCCGCGTCGGCGAGTGGCTGGAAGGCCGGGACTGGCGCAACCCCGCGTGGTGCCCCTGGCAGCTGGGACTGGCCTCGGCGCTGTCCCGCAGTGCTCCCGACCGTGCGGTGCGCCACGCGCAGGACGCCGTGAAGCGGGCCCGGGACTTCGGCGCGGCATCCGCGATCGGCCAGGCGCTGCACGCCCAGGCGGAGGTGACGGGCGGTGAGGCGGGGCTCGATCTGCACGCCCGGGCCGTGGACCAGTTGCAGCAATCGCCCGCCGCGTACGAACTGGCCCGTGCCCTGGTCGGCCACGGCGCCGCGCTGGCCCGCGTCGGCCGCCTGCACGACGCCGCCGACCGGCTCTACCAGGGCCTGGAAGGTGCGGTGCACTGCGGTGCCGAGGGCCTCGCCGCCCGGGCCAGGCGGGAACTGTCCGCCGCCGGGCTGCGGCCACTGCCCCTGCGCTACGCGCAGACGGACACGCTCACCGCGCAGGAGCGCAAGGCCGCCGAGATGACGGTGCAGGGCCACGCCGGGGCGGTGGTCGCCAAGGAACTGCACCTCACCGAGCAGGGCGTGCGGCAGCTGCTCTCCTCCGTGTACCGCAAGGTCGGCACGGACGCGGCGGGCCTGGCCGAGGCACTGGAGACGTTCCCCCGGCCGCGGCCGTGACGGGTGGCGGCCTCGGGCAGGCCGCCGAGGAGCTGCTGCGCGGGAAGCGCCGCAGACATCCGCCACCCGGCCATATGGCAGCGCCGCACGAGCAGCAGTCGGCAGCCCCCTCCTCAACTTCCTTTCATGGCACACCCCTTGACGCTGAACCGTTTCACTGCTTCCCTCGAAAGGCTGCCTATGGGAGCGCTCCCACCCCACCTCCACGTGAAGGGAACCCCGTGCAGACCTCCCCCCACACCTCCCCCAGACGTGCCCTGCCGGCCCTCCTCGCGGCCGCGCTCATGGCCTGCCTGCTGTCCTGGGCCGGCGGCTCGCCCGCGCGGGCCGCGCCCGGTGACGGCTCGGTGTCCGATCCCCACATCACCACGGGCTGGCTGACGGACGGCGCCGACTACGAGGACGGCAACGGGCATCCGAACAAGGCGGGGCACACCAAGTTCGCCGAGCGTCTGGCCCCGGTCGTCCGCGCCCGGCTCGGCAGCGACGCCACGGTGAAGGCCGCGGCCCCCGGGCAGCCCGGCGACCCGAACATCAAGTTCGTCGGCCGCTGGGACACGACCAGTTCCTCCACCGCCTACACCCCGTACTGGGCGGGCGCGTACTACCGGGTCGGCTTCACCGGCCGGACGGTCAAGCTGAAGCAGCGCGGCACGATCGACCTGTGGGCGCGGATCGACAACGGTCCCGTGAAGTTCTACGACGACGTCAAGGGGACGGTGAACCTGACCCCGTCGGCGCTCTCCCCCGGCAACCACACCCTCCAGGTCAACTACCAGGTGGTGGCCGGGTCGTACAAGGGTGACGCCGTCTTCCAGGGGCTGGTCCTGGACAGTGGCGCGACGACGTTCGCACCGCCGGCCCCGGCCAAACTGGTCGAGTTCGTCGGCGACTCCATCACCGTGGGCACGACGAGCTCGCAGAACGCCCGAACCGCGTACGGCTGGCTGATCGGTGAGCGGCTGGGCGTCGAGCACACGCAGATCGCCCAGGGCGGGGCGTGTCTGGTGGCCGCGGCTGACGGATGCGTCGGGCTGGAGCGGCAGTTCGCCAAGCTCAACCCGAACGCGGCGACGCCCGACTGGAACTTCTCGCGCTACCGGGCCGACGCGGTCGTCATCAACCTCGGCACCAACGACGTCGGGCACGGGGTGAGTTCGGCGCAGTTCCAGTCGGCGTACAGCAGTCTGCTGCGCAAGGCGCGGGCCGCGTATCCGCAGGCGTGGATCTTCGCGCTGGAGACGTTCCGCGGGCGGTTCGTCCCGCAGACCGAGGCCGCGGTGAAGGCCGCCGTCGCCGGTGGTGACGCGCGGGTGTCCTTCGTCGACACGACCGGCTGGCTGGGGTCGGGCGATCTGACGGACTCGGTGCACCCCAACGACCGGGGGCACCGGGTCATCGCCGACCGGCTGGCGCCGGTCATCGCGGCGCGCATCGGTTCGTAGCGGGCCGGAAGGGTTCGGGGCGGGCCTCACATCGGTCCGGGGCCCGCCCCTCCCTTGAGGCGTTCCAGGTCGGAGGGGCGGACCTGGATGACGAACAGGGCGATCAGCGCGGCTACGACGGTGAAGATCGCCGCCATGATGAAGGCGGCCGAGACGCCGGCGGTGAGGATCTCGTCGGACCAGGGCTTGGGCAGTTGCCCGGTGCGTTCGAACCGGATGCGCTCGGCCGGGGTCGCCTGCTCGAGGAAGTCCGGGACCTGCTTGTCCGCCTCGTTGGTGCTGGCCGTGCCGTACATCGTGACCAGGATGGACAACCCGAGGGAGCCTCCGACCTGCTGGGTGGCGTTGAGGAGCCCGGAGGCCGCGCCGGTCTCCGGCGTGGGGACGTTGGACAGCGCCATGAGGGTCAGTGACACGAACTCCATGCCCATGCCCATGCTGAAGACGAGCATCGGGCCGAGGACGCTGCCCGCGTAGGTGGAGTGCACGTCGGTCAGGGTGAGCCAGGCCAGGCCTGCCGCTGCCAGGATCGCGCCCACCACCATGAACGGCTTGGGCCCGTAGACGGGCAGGAACCGCGAGGCCAGTCCGGCGCCGACGGCGATGACCGCGCTGACCGGCAGGAAGGCAAGGCCGGCCGCGAGCGGGCTGAACCCGAGCACGTTCTGCACGAAGAGCGTGAGGAAGAAGAACATGCCGAAGATGGCGGCGGCCAGGCACAGCATGATGCCGTAGGTGCCCGCGCGGTTGCGGTCGGCGAACATGTGCAGCGGCGTGATGGGCTGTTTCGAACGCCGCTCGATCAGGATGAAGGCCGCGAGGATGACGACCGCTCCGGCGAACGAGGCGAGGGTGAGGGGGTCCCGCCAACCGTCCTGCGCGGCTCTGATGAAGCCGTAGACGAGCAGCACCATGCCCACGGTGGAGGTGAGCGCGCCGGTGATGTCGAAGCGCCCGGGGTGGCGTTCGGACTCCCTGATGTAGCGCGGTGTGGCGAGCACGATGAGCAGGCCGATGGGCACGTTGACGAACAGCACCCACCGCCAGTTCAGCCACTCCACCAGCATGCCGCCGGCGAGCAGGCCGATCGCGCCGCCGCCGGCCGAGACCGCGGCGAAGACCCCGAAGGCGCGGTTGCGTTCCGGTCCCTCGCGGAAGGTGGTGCTGATCAGGGCGAGGGAGGTCGGGGAGGCGATGGCGCCGCCGACGCCCTGCAGGGCGCGGGCGCCGAGGAGTTGGCCGGCGTTCTGGGCGAATCCGCCGAGCAGGGAGGCGAGCACGAAGAGCAGCACGCCGAAGATGAAGACGCGCCGCCGGCCGAGGATGTCTCCGGCCCGGCCGCCGAGGAGCAGCAGGCCGCCGAAGGTGAGGGTGTAGGCGTTCACCACCCAGGACAGGCTCGTCGTGGAGAACTCCAGCGAGCTCTGGATGTGCGGCAGCGCGATGTTCACGATGGTGATGTCGAGGACCACCATCAACTGGCACGAGGCGATGACCAGCAGCGCCATCGCGTTACCGCCACCACCGGATTCCCTGGTGGTGGTCGCCTGTGGTGAAGCCGGCTGCGGGCTGCTGCCTGCGGTGTCCACCGTTCGACGGTACGCCCGGCCCCCAGACCCCACCACTCGATCAGTTGCGCCGCGGCCCGAACTGAAATATCCGCGGTGTGCGGCGATAATCCGATCAAGGTGCCCAGCGGGCCGCGTACGGCGGAGTGGGAGCGACAGTGATCCGCGTTCTTCTCGTCGAGCAGACCCGTCTCGTGCGGGGAGCGTTCGCTGCTCTGCTGTCGCGGGAGGACGACATCGAGGTCGTCGCCGAGGCCGACGGCAACGGTGACGTGGTCGCGCGTGCCCTGGTGTGCCGGCCGGACGTGGCCGTGATCGGCGTGGACTCCAGGGAGGGCGAGGAGATCGCCGTCCGGGGCGAGCTGCGGGCGCGGCTGCCGGAGTGCCGGATGCTGCTGATGATGGCCTCGACGACCCCCGAGCGGCTGCGCCGGATGCTCGATCTGCACGCCGCCGGTGTCATCAGCACCAATGCCCCGCCGGACCGGCTGGTCCACGGTGTCCGCAAGCTGGTGAGGGGGCAGCGGTTCGTCGACCCTGAGTTCGCGCTGGCCGCGCTGGACGCGGGAGCGAACCCGCTGACCCCGCGCGAGGTGGAGGTGCTGCGGCTGACCGCCGACGGTACGCCCACCCGGGAGATCGCCGAGCGGCTGTGCCTGACCGCGGCGACGGTCCGCAACCATCTGTCGGCGATCACCCGGAAGACGGGCGGCCGCAATCGGATCGACGCGATCCGGATCGCCACGGAGTCGGGCTGGGTGTGAGCCTCGCGCCCCCGTTCCCGCCCTGTTCAGCGCCCTGACACAGGAACGGCCGGGCAGGTCATCGAGGTGCACCTGCCCGGCCCCCGCGGGCCCTCGCGCCCTGTCCCGGGATCTGATAAGAGCATCCCAGAACGGGCATGCCTTCGCCCAGCACCGTTTGTCACGCGTGCGGCATGAAAGCGTCATCCCGGGACCGTGAGGAACGCCGGTGCGGGATGGGCGTTCGGCTCGGTCCTCTCCGGTCAGCGACCGCCGCGGATGAGGCCCGTCAGATAGCGCCACAGCGAGGAGCGCTGCCGCGCGGACGGGTCCGGCAGGACCTCCTCGGCCACGCCCGGCGCGGGGTCGGCCGGCCACGGCCGCGGGGGCGGCGCGGAGCCGAGTTCGTAGTGCACGGGCAGGGAGCGCAGACCGCGCATGAACGGCGAGGAGCGCCACGGCAGTTGGTCGGCGGGCAGGGCCAGGTCGAGATGGTCGAACCGCTCGAACAAGCGCCCCACACCGACCGCCGCGACCGTCGAGGCGAGCTCCCGCGCCGGGCACTGGCGCGGTCCGGCTCCCCAGGACAGGTGGGCCCGGGTGCTGATGGTGGTGCCCGCGGCGACGTGGTCGGCGAACAGCGGGTCGGCGTGGGCGGCGCCCGGGGAGACCCACACCGGGTCGCCGGCCCGGATCGTGTAGTTGCCGAGCGGGGTGTCCCGGGCCGCGAAGCGCGGGACGAAGTTGACCAGGGGCGGCTTGCGCATGACCACCCGGTTCATGGTCTCCCTGACCATCCCGGCCGACAGGCTGGCGCGCACGCTGCCCTCGCCCGAGATGACCTCCACGACCGTGTTGGAGATGAGGATGCCGACGTGGTCGGAGGTCATGCCGAGCAGCATGAACAGCTCGCGGGCGAGATGGTCGAGCGAGAGGTCCGGGTGGGCGGCCAGCAGGTACGAGGGGAAGTCGTCGCCCGGCTTCTCCAGCTTCAGCGCGGCCAGTTCGGCCAGCGTCGCCAGCAGGCGTTCCAGCGCGGCCTCGGCGTCCGGGCCCGCGTCGAGCACCCGCCACATGTCCATCAGTGCGTCGTCGCCCTGCGAGCCGGGGAAGCCCAGCAGATGGCTGGCCACCATGAGCGGCAGCGGCCGGGAGAACTGCGCGGACAGATCCGCCACGCCGGTCTTGCCGCCCTGCCCGACGAGGGTGATCAGTTCGTCGGCGTAGGCGGTGACGGCGGCCTTCAGGCGCTTGGCCTGGGGGTGGCGGGGGTCCTGGAAGGGCTTGAGGGCGACGTCCCACGCGGAGCGCAGCGGCCGGTAGCCGGGGCCGCCCTGGATCAGGATGTGGTTGACCTCCAGGGAGGGTCCGAGCGGCCAGTCGGCCGGCACCCTGCCCTCGGAGCGGGCCCGCCAGTTCTCGAGGCCCTTGGGCCAGCCGTCGTCGTCCTGGAGCACCTGGAGCGACTCGCGGTAGCCGAGGACCAGCCAGGCCGGCACCCCCAGCAGGTCGACCGGCGCGACCGGGCCGTGCTGCTGCCGCAGACGCTCGTACACGAGCGCGGGACGCGTCTCGTAGTCCCTGGTCAGCAGCGGTTCGGGAGTCAGTGTCTCCAGCCTCGTGCCGTCCAGGTCCACGGATCCGCCGTCACCCCGCTGGGATTCCATCGTCTTGCCACCCTCCGACACGCCCTGTACCGGCACACCATCAATCGGTAGCCGGAAACGGTGGGGACCCTACCCCAGGCTGAACTCGCGGGTAACGAGGGGGGTGGGGTGGCGGGGCTCGCCCGGCCGCGAGTCAGGCCGCCGTGTAACCGAGTTGACGGCGCATGTAGGGCGTCATGAGGCTCTTCGCCTTGGCCAGGGTGGTGGTGCGGCCGCCGAGTACGGCGGACTCGCCGCCCGGCACGGGCAGCACGGTCAGTCCGTCGGCGGGGCCGAACGGCACGATGAGCGGGGTGCGCTGGATCGGGCGGTAGAAGCGCGGCTCCTTGCGGTGCTTGCCGGAACTCTGCAGATAGGCACGGATGTTGTGGGCGGCGAGGTCCGCCTGGGCGAGGGCGGCGGGGGTGATCTTGAGTTCGCTGACGTCGTTCACGTCGCCGACGGCGAACACGTCCAGCCGGCCCTCGACCCGGAGCGTGCGGTCGACCTTCACGCGACCGGCTCCGTTGAGCCAGTCGCCGTGTCCGGCCAGGCGCAGCCAGAGCGTGTTGGGGGTGGTGCCGGTCGCCCAGAAGGACAGGTCGGCCTCGATGATCGCGCCCCGGGCGTCGCGGTAGGTGCCGAAGTCGGTGCCGGGCGACATGAACGAGTCGAGCCGTACCTCGATGTCGTGGGACTCCAGCCAGGCCAGGGCCTTGCGTCCCGGACGGGTGCTGCCCGTGGAGTCGAGCAGGGCGGGCCCGGAGTGGGCGAGGGTGACCCGCGCGTCCGGGCGGGCGAGGCGGATCTCGGCGCTGAGTTCGACGCCGCCGGGGCCGCCGCCGACGACCAGGACGTGCTCGGCCGTGGCGACGTTGCGCTGGTGCTCGGCGAAGGACTTGGCCGCTTCCTCGGTGGTGGTGCCGGTGAAGCGGGCCGGCTCGGGGTAGTCCGCGCCGGTGGCGATCACGACCACGTCGTACGGCAGCCGCTCGCCCGTGGCGAGGACGACCTGCCGCTCAGCGGTGTCGATGCGGACGGCCTTGCCGGTGGCCACCCGGCCGTGGCGCAGCAGCCGGTCGTAGGGGATGAAGGGCGTGTGCGTCCACTCGGGGTGCACTCCGGCGCGCAGGGAGGCGATGCGGTGGAAGAAGACCTCTTTGCGGTCCACCAGCGTGACCCGGGCCGTGTCGTCGAGCCGCTTGGCCAGCCGGACACCGGCGTAGCCGCCGCCGATCACCACTACGTCGCCGTCGTACACACCGAGTCTCCTGTGCCTGGTGGGGGGGAACGAGGGCCGCCGCGGACGGGCCCCGCTCGGATCGGCCCCCGGCGGCCACTCGACTGACGCGACAGTAGCCCTTGAAAGTTAAAAGGAGTCCCGAGGTTCCGTGCATGTTCCGTGAAGGGATCGGCACCTGACCGGCCGTCATCTCCCCCAGATCTTCTGGTAGGCCTCGCGGTAGCCCGAGGGGTCCCAGCTGGAGGCGCCTTCGCTGTTGCCGGCCGTGGCGATGTGTACGGGGGCCACGTATCCGCTGTCGGGACGGCCGGAGAAGGCGCGGTTGAACTCGTCGACGATCTGCCAGCCCTGGAGGGAGAGCGGCTCGGGCACGGTGGCGGCCTGGTACTGCCTGCTGTTGACGCGCTGGAAGGCCGACGGGTCGCCGTCGCCGGCCCCGATGTTGAAGGGCGGGCCGGAGCCTTTCTCCCCGGCGGCGCGGAAGGCGGGGGCGGCGTCGGCGAAGTACAGGTCGTTGATGGCCACGGAGTGGGTCCACCGGTCCTGGAAGCGGGAGAGCAGGGAGGAGATCTCCCGGGGGGTACGGCTGCTGGCGTCGGGGATCGGGATGTTCTCCACCGAGAGCAGCCGCACGCCCTGACAGCTCGCCAGCTCCTTGCGGATCAGGTCGGACTTGTTCCGCGCGAAGGGGATCGACGCGTCGGTGATGAGCACGACCCCGGCGCGGCCGTTCGAGTCGGAGATGATCCACTGCGCGCTGATGCGGGCCACGTCCTGGACGCGGGTGGTGACGTTGGTGAAGAGGTCGGGCTGACTGCTGGGGCCGGGCTCGGGGACCGCGTGCCAGCCTATGAGCGGGATGCGCTGCGCGTTGGCCCGGGCGGCCTGCTGGGCGGTCGAATCGGGGTCGAACCCGCCGATGACGATGCCCGAGGGCCGCAGGGCGACGGCTTCGCTCATGGCGGCCTGGATGCCGGCCGGGGTGCCGCCGCCGTCGATCACCCGGACGTTCCAGCCGATGGTCCGCGCGGCGTCCCGCACCCCGCTCGCCGCGCCCGCGACACCGGGGTTCGTCATGGTCTGGGCGACGAAGACGAGGGTCTTGCCGGACACCGCCTCGGGGCCGCTGGTGGGCCCTCCCCAGGGAATGTCGGTTTGCTCCGCCCGTGCGACGGCCTCCCGGGCCCGGGCGTGGACGGCGGGGCAGCCGCTCGGGCCCGTGGCGGTCTCGTCCGCGCCGTCGGAGGAACCGCGTTCGCAGCCGGCGAGGGCGGCGGCCGTGGCGAGCAGGGCACAGGAGGCGAGCCGCGCGGTGCGGACTGCGGGGGCGGCCTTGCGGGTGCGGTGCACGGGAGCTCCAGTGAGGGGATCGGCGCGGCGGGGCGTGCCGGGAGGGTCACGGCGGGGCCGTGCCGGCCTCCGGCGCCGGAGAGGACGGGGGCGGCGCGGCGGGCGTGTCGCGGGCCGCGCCGCCGCGCAGCCGGCGGCGGGCGGCGTATCCGGCCAGGCCCACGGCGATGAGCAGGGTGCCGCCGTTGAACAGCGGGACCGTCCAGAACTCGGCGCCCAGCTGGGCGATGCCGGTGAGGCCGACGGCGAGGACGGCGACGGCGACGACGGTGCCGAGGGCGTTGGGCCGGCCGGGCTTGATCGCCGTGGAGCCGAGGAGGGCGCCGACGAAGGCGGGCAGCAGGTAGTCGAGGCCCACGCTCGGGTTGCCGATCTGCTGCTGGGCGGCGAGCAGCACCCCGGCGAAGCCGACGATCAGGCCCGAGGCGGCGAACGCGTAGACGGTGTACTTGCGGGTCGGGATGCCCACGAGTTCGGCCGCGCGGGGGTTCGACCCGACGACGTACAGGTACCGGCCGAGCGGCAGCCGCTCCAGCACCAGCCAGAGGACGGCCGCGAGGGCGAGTACGTAGAAGGCGGGGACGGGGAGGCCGAGGAACGACGAGTCGTAGAGGTCGGTGAACGCGGGCGGCAGGCCCTGCGGGCCGGGGACGATCCGGCCGCCGTCGGTGATCCAGCCGGTCACGGCGTACATCATGCTGCCGGTCCCGAGGGTGGCGATGAAGGAGTCGATCCGGCCGAACTCGACGATGACGCCGTTGAGGACGCCCACGACCAGTCCCCCGGCGAGCACGGTGAGGCAGGCGAGCGGCCAGGGCCACCCCCCGTTGACGACGAGCTGCAGCACCATCACATGGGCCAGGCCGAGGCCGTAGCCGATGGAGAGGTCGAACGCGCCGGTGACGATGGGAACCATGGCGGCGAGCGCGAGGACGGCCGGGATCGACTGGTTGGACAGGATCGAGTCGACGGTGTCCAGCGTGGGGAAGGTGTCCGGCAGGGCGAGGGAGAAGACCAGATAGAGCAGGGCGGTGAGGGCGAGCAGGCCGTAGGCGCCGATGTGGTGGCCGCCGGGGCGGCGGCGCCGCGGCCGGGGCGGCGGCGTCACGGGTGACCGGCCGCGGACGGGGGCATGGCCGAGGCCGCCCGGGTGAGTCCGGCGACGGTGAGGGCGGGGCCGCTCAGTTCGGCCGTCACGGTTCCGCGCACGAAGACCAGCGTGCGCCGGCACACGCTCGCCACCTCCTCGAAGTCGGTGGACAGCAGCAGCACCGCGAGGCCCGCCTCCAGTGCCTCGTGGAGCAGGCGGTGGATCGCGGTCTTGGCGCCGACGTCGACGCTCGCGGTCGGCTCCTCCAGGATCAGCAGCCGCAGGTCCGTGCGCAGCCAGCGGCCGATCATGACCTTCTGCTGGTTGCCGCCGGAGAGCGTGGCGATGGGCGTCTCGCTGTCGCGAGGGCGCACCGAGAAGCGGTCGATCAGGGCGGCGGCCCGGGCCCGTTCGCCGCGGGGGCCGATCCAGCGCGGTGCCGGCAGGCCTCCCGCGCGGGGGTTGGCCAGGAGGTTCTCCCGTACGGTCAGCTCGGCGAGGCAGCCCTCCCGCAGCCGGTCGCCCGGCACGAGGCCGACCCCGAGGGCCACGGCCTCCGCGACCGTACGGGGCCGGTACGGCCGCCCGTGCAGTACGGCCCGCCCGTCCAGCAGGGGCCGGGCGCCGGCGAGGGCGCGTCCCAGGTCCATGTGCCCGGCGCCGGACAGGCCGACCAGGCCGAGGACCTCCCCGGCCGCGAGTTCGAGGCCGACGGGTCCGGCCCGGGCGGTGCGCACGCTGTCGAGGGTCAGGACGGGGAGTGTGTCGGCCGGGGGCCCGGCGGGGCGGTGGACGGCCGGGGCCGCGACGGGGCGGGGGGCGGACGGTTCGTCCAGCTCGCCGACGATGTCGCGCACCAGACGCGCGGGACTGTGGCCGGCGAGCCGGCCGTGGCTGACCAGACGGCCGTCCCGCAGGACGGCGAAGGTGCCGGCGACCCGGTACACCTCGTCCAGGCGGTGGCTGACGTAGAGGAGGGCGTGCCCGCGGTCGCGCAGGTCGTGCAGGACGCGGAAGAGCCGGGCGCAGTCCGCGGCGGGCAGGCGGGCGGTCGGCTCGTCCAGGACGATGAGCCGCGCGCGTGCCGCCAGGGCCCGGGCGATCGCGACCAGTGAGCGGTCGGCCGGCGCGAGACCGGAGACCGGCGTGTCCGGATCGAGGTGGGCGGCGACGATGCCCAGCGCCTCGACGCAGCGGGCACGGGTGCGCCGCCAGGAGATCAGCCCGGACCGGCGCCCGTACCCGGTGGTCAGGGCGATGTTCTCGGCGACGGTCATCCACTCCACGAGACCGAGGTCCTGGTGGATGAACGACATGCTCCGGGTGGCGGTGGGGCTGCCGAGGGGTTCCCCGGCGACGGTGATCTGCCCCGAGTCGGCGTGGTGGACGCCGGCGAGGATCTTGATGAGCGTGGACTTCCCGGCGCCGTTGGGCCCGAGGAGGGCGAGAACGCTGCCGGGGTGGACGTCGAGGTCGACGCCGGCCAGCGCGACGGTGCCGCCGAACCGCTTGCTGAGTCCGCGGATCCGGACCAGGGGTTCCGGCCCGAAGGGTGAAGCCGCCTTCGGGGGTGTGTCGGGAGCATCGCGCACCCGATCAAATTACAGCATTTCGGGCATTCTTCGGCTCGCGGCGAGGCCACCCTCAGGCCGCGTCGAGCCCGCACTCGGCCCAGATGACCTTGCCCTCGGGCAGATAGCGCGTGCCCCAGCTCTGCGAGAGCTGCGCGACGAGGAACAGACCACGTCCGCCCTCGTCCGTACTGGCCGCCCGGCGCAGGTGCGGTGCGGTGTTGCTGGCGTCGGAGACCTCGCAGATCAGGGTCCGGCCGTAGAGCAGCCGCACCCGGATGGGCCCGGCGCCGTGCCGGATGGCGTTGGTGATCAGCTCGCTGAGGATCAGCTCCGTGGCGAACGCGGTCTCGTCGAGTCCCCGGTCGGACAGCCACCGCGTGGCGGCCGCCCGCACCTCTCCGACGCGGGCCGGGTCGGGCGACAGCTCCCAGGTGGCGATCCGGCCGGGGTCCAGGGCGTGGACGCGGGCGACGAGCAGGGCGATGTCGTCGTGCGGGTGCGCGGGCGCCACGGTGTCCAGGACCGCCTGGCAGGTCTCCTCGGGGGCTCGCTCGGGATGGGCCAGGGCCACGCGCAACTGCTCCAGGACCACGTCGACGTCGCGGTGCCGGTCCTCGATGAGCCCGTCGGTGTACAGGACCAGCTGACTGCCCGCGGGAAGATCGACCTCGACGGCGTCGAAGGGCAGGCCCCCGAGGCCGAGCGGGGGCCCGGCGGGGAGGTCGGCGTAGGTCACGGTGCCGTCGGGGTGGACGAGCGCGGGCGGCGGGTGACCGGCGCGGGCCATCAGGCACCGCTGCGTGGTCGGGTCGTAGACGGCGTAGAGGCAGGTCGCACCGATGACGCCGGCCCCCTTGCCGTCGGGATCCTCCCTGTCCAGGCGGCCCACGAGGTTGTCCAGGTGGGTGAGGACCTCGTCCGGCGGGAAGTCCAGCTCGGCGAAACTGCGGGTGGCGGTGCGCAGCCGGCCCATGGTGGCGGCGGAGAGCATGCCATGGCCGACGACGTCGCCGACGAGGAGTCCGACGCGGGCGCCGGACAGGGGGATGACGTCGTACCAGTCGCCGCCCACGTCCGATTCGGCGGGCAGGTAGCGATGGGCGACCTCGATGGAGTCCTGGTCGGGCAGGCCGTGCGGGAGGAGCCGGCGCTGGAGCGCCAGGACCATGGTGCGCTCATGGGTGTAGCGCCGGGCGTTGTCGATGGACAGGGCGGCGCGGGAGGCGAGTTCCTGGGCGAGGGAGCGGTCGTCGTCCCCGAAGGAACTGCCCGCGCGGTAGAAGCAGGCGACGCCCAGGACGACACCGCGGGCGAGCAGGGGCACCGCGATGAGGGAGTGGACGTGGGCCAGCAGGCGCGCGGTGTGCTCGGGGTCCTGGGCGAGCCAGCCGGCGGCGGCCTTCAGGTCCGGTTCCAGCACGGCCTCGCCCCTGCTGAGGCAGCGCAGCTGGGGCGCGGTCGGGCCGAAGTCGATGCGCTTGCCGGGTGGCGTGAACGGCAGGCCCTCAGCCATGCCGTGAACCACCGTGCGGCGCAGGTCGGCGAGGGGATCGGCGGACTCCTCGCCCCGCAGCACGGCATCGGGCAGGTCGATGGTGACGAAGTCGGCCAGTCCGGGGACCGCGGTCTCGGCCAGCTCCTCGGCGGTGCGGCGCACGTCCAGGGTGGTGCCGATACGGGTGCTGGCCTCGGACAGCAGCTCCAGACGCCGGCGCGCGGCCAGGGCGTAGGCCCCGACGTGCGGCTCCCCCAGCATCACCAGCCCCCGGGCCGGGAACGCCGCTTCGGAGTGCTCATCCACCACGCCCCTGCCTCCACCGGCCGCCATCGCCCCACCGGGCTCGACAAGACGCCGGCCCTCACCTGTCGCGCCGGGCGTGCCGGGCTCGACGAGACTCCGGCCACTGTCCGCCCCGGCGGGCTCAGCGGCGATCCGGTCGGCGCCGTCCGCCGCGGCGGGCTCTGCGGAGCTCGGGGCGTCGTCCGGCGTGACGGGCTCGGCGGCGGCCCAGCCGGGGTGCGCCGCGGCGACCTCGGCGGCGGTCCCGTCGGCGTCCGCCGCAACGGGCTCGGCGGCACTCCCGGCGTTGCCCGGCGCGGCGGGCTCGGCGGCACTCCCGGCGTTGTCCGGCGCGGCGGGCTCGGCGGTACGCCGGCAGCTGTCCGCCGCGGCAGGCTCCCGGTCGCCGCCGTCCGCAGCGGCGGGCGCGGCAGTGCTCCGGCCGCTGTCCGCCGAAACGGAGTGCGCGGCGATCCGGTTCCCGTCCGCCGTAGCGGCCACGGCTGTGCTCCCGTCGCCGCTGTCCGAGGTCGCGGGCTCGGCTGGAGTCCGGTCGCCGTCCGCCCTGGTGGGCACGGCGGGAGTCGCTTCGCCGTCCGCCATGGTGGATACGGCGGGGGCAGGGTCGCCGCCCGCCGAGGCGGTCGTGCCGGGCCCTGCGGTGACGCGGGGACCGCCGGTCCCGTCCGGGCCCGGTGTCCCGCCAGTCCCGTCGGTGGTGACGACCGGGCCGGAGGCCGTGGCGAGGTGACCGGACGGCAGCGTGATCGCCGGACGCGCCGCGGAGAGCGGGACGGCAGGGGCGGTGAGGCCGGACAGCTCGTCCATCTGGTGCGGTATGAGCAGCGGCTCCCCCGCCGGGGAACCGGGCAGCACGGCCTCGATGACCATGCCCCGTACGCCGGAGCCGCTCGTCACCGGACGGCTCACGAGCGTCACCCGCCGGCCGTCGGGCAGGGTCACGTCGGCGGCGCCCCGCTGCGCACCGGAGATCAGCTCAGCGGCCTTCTCCCTCAGGATCGCCTGGTCCCGGGGGTGGAACTCGTTCGCCAGCGCGTCCAACGCCACACCGCGGTGCAGACCGGCGGCCTCGGCCCCGGTGGCCAGGTACGTCCGCAGCAGGGCCCGCTCGCGCGCGGAGCTCTGCCCCAGCAGCCGACGTTCGATGCCCTCGGCCGCCCGGCGGATCGCGACACCCAGTGCGGGCCGCTCGAAGCCACGCGGATAGCCGAGACACAGAACGCCCTCGATGCGCCCGCTGAGCGGATCACGGACGGGCAGCGCGACGCAGGCGCTCTGCTGGGAGCGCTCCGCGAAGTGCTCGGCGCCGTAGACGCGGATGAGCTGCCGCTCCGCCAGGGCCAGCCCGATGCCGTTGGTACCGGCGACCTGCTCGGCGAACACGAACCCCGGGACGACCTGGATGGCCGGGAGGCTCCTGGCCATCGACGGGTCCCCGAAGCGCCGCAGCAGGACCGTCCCGTTCGCGTCGGCGACCGAGATGTTGACCTGGCTGCCGGCGAACGTGGCCTGCAGCCGGTCGAGCACCGGCACGGCCGCCCGGACGATACGGGCGCCCTGGTCGAAGTCCTCCCGGTAGGGCAGGTCGAAGGTGTTCGGCGAGAGCCCCAGGGACCGGCAGCGCCGCCACGAGTTCAGGATGGACGTCCGCACGCCCGTCTCGACCGGCTCGCCCTGGAGGAACAGCTCACGAAGACTGGCGGGCCCCGTGCCGTCCGTCGCACGCCCCGCCGGCCTGGGTTCCTCGCCGGACCGAACCACGCTTCGCCTCACTTGCGCCCGCGGTAATCCGCTGCTCGGAAGAGAATCTGGCATTGATGAGGATACGGGCATTACGGTCGGGCGTCACGGCGCACCAGGGCCACGCGGGGCAGGCTACCGACAGGCCGGGGCGGCGGGGGCCGCGTTCACCCCAGGAAACTCAGGCGCACCTTCCGTTCCGGATTGTCCTTGTTGGTGTCCACCAGACACACCGACTGCCAGGTGCCGAGCTCCAGCCGCCCGCCCAGCACCGGCAGGGTCGCGTGGGGCGGGACGAGGGCGGGCAGGACGTGGTCGCGGCCGTGTCCGGGACTGCCGTGCCGGTGCTGCCAGCGGTCGTCGGCCGGCAGCAGGGTGTGCAGCGCGGCCAGGAGGTCGTCGTCGCTGCCGGCGCCGGTCTCCAGGACGGCGATGCCGGCCGTCGCGTGCGGGACGAAGACGTTGAGGAGGCCGTCGCGGCCGGCCGCCGCCTCCCGCAGGAAGGACTCGCAGTCGCCGGTGATGTCGAGGACCCTCTCCGCGGCACCGGTGCTGACGTTCAGAACTCGGGTGGTGAAGACATCTGACATGCCCCCATCCTGACGCACGTGCCGGACTTCCTCCGACCCACGCCGGGCCGTGCCCCGGACTTCTTCCGGCCACGCCGGGACGTTGCCCCAGGCTTCCCCCCGCCCACTCCGGGCCGCGCGCCGGACTCCCCCGAGCACGCCGGGCCGCGTGGCGATACGGACGTCCCACTGATCGAGACGCCGTTGACCGTGCGCATGCCAGCTGGCTAGGTTCGGCCGCATGTTGCGTTCAGCCCTGCTCACCACGCGCGGTCACATCGACCTGCTGCGGGTGGCCTCCGCCGCGTGTCGCCGCGGCTGCTGACGCCCTTCACCTCCTCTCACTTCCCGGCTTTCCCGCCCTCGTTCCGCCTGCCCGCTGATCGCTCCTGATCGCGTCGGCACGGCGGCGGCGAGGCGCGCCCCGCCCGGCCCGCACCCTCCCCCTGTGGAGCCCTCATGAGCATCAGCCATGCCCCACCCGTGTCCAAGGAACCCGATATTTCGCCTGTATCGGTTTCTGATCTCGACCTCCAGCCCCTCGTCCCCACCTCCTCCCGCCGCACCCGCGTCCCGCGCTGGCTGCGCCGCACCGCCGGCCCGGTGCTGCTGCTGGCGTTGTGGCAACTCCTCAGCAGCACCGGAGCGTTGCAGCCGGACGTGCTCGCCTCGCCCGGCCGTATCGCCCAGGTCGCCGGGGACATGCTGGCCGACGGCTCGCTGCCCGCGGCCATGGGCACCTCGCTCCAGCGGGTCGCGGCCGGGCTGCTGCTCGGACTGGTCGTCGGCACCGGACTCGCCCTGGTCTCGGGCCTGTTCCGGATCGGCGAGGACCTCGTGGACGCGCCCGTGCAGATGCTGCGGACCGTGCCGTTCGTGGGGCTCATTCCGCTGTTCATCATCTGGTTCGGCATCGGCGAGGCCCCCAAGGTCGCCATCATCACGCTCGGCGTGACCTTCCCGCTCTACCTCAACGTCTACGCCGGAATCCGGGGCGTGGACGCCCAGTTGATCGAGGCCGGGGAGTCCCTCGGACTGTCGCGGTGGGGCCTCGTGCGGCATGTCGTGCTGCCGGGTGCGCTGCCCGGCGCGATGACCGGCCTGCGCTACTCGCTCGGCATCGCCTGGCTCGCGCTGGTCTTCGCCGAGCAGGTCAACGCCGACTCCGGCATCGGGTTCCTCATGGTGCAGGCGCGGGACTTCCTGCGGACCGACGTGATCGTGGTCTGCCTCGTCGTCTACGCCTTCCTCGGTCTGCTCGCCGACTTCATCGTCCGCTCTCTCGAAAAGGTGCTGCTGCAATGGCGACCGACGTTCACCGGCCGGTGACCCCCCAGGCGGTCCACGTCGAGGGCCTCACCCGCTCCTTCGACGGCCGTGCCGTCATCGACGACCTGCGACTGGACGTCCGTCCGGGCGAGTTCGTGGCCCTGCTCGGCCGCAGCGGCTGCGGCAAGTCGACGCTGCTGCGCATCCTCGCCGGGCTCGACCGCGACATCGAGGGCACGGTGCTGGTGCCGCGCCGCAAGGCCGTCGCCTTCCAGGCACCGCGGCTGATGCCGTGGAAGAGGGTGTGGCGCAATGTGCTCCTCGGCCTGCCCGGCAAGCCCGAGCGCGCCGTCGCCGAGCAGGCCCTGGACGAGGTCGGTCTCGGCCACCGCACCGACGCCTGGCCCAAGACCCTCTCCGGCGGCGAGGCCCAACGCGCTTCTCTCGCACGGGCGTTGGTGCGCGAGCCCGATCTGCTCCTGCTCGACGAGCCGTTCGGCGCACTCGACGCGCTCACCCGCATCAAGGCCCAGCGGCTCGTGGGCGAGTTGTGGCAGCGCCGCGGCTGCGCCGTGCTCCTCGTCACCCATGACGTCGAGGAGGCCGTACTGCTCGCCGACCGCGTCCTGGTGATGGACCGCGGGGTCATCGCCCACGAGCAGCACATCGACCTCGACCGCCCCCGCGACATCACCGACCCGCGCTTCGCCGCGCTGCGCGCCTCCCTCCTCGAACGCCTCGGCGTCGAGGCGACGGCCGCCGAAGCCGCCTGAACCCCTGCGCGCGCTTCCCCTTTACGCCCCGCACGACCCACACGAACGGAACCACCATGCGACGACGCCTCGCCCCCGCCGCCCTGCTCCTCCCCCTCGCCCTTCTGCTCACCGCCTGCGGCGGCAACTCGGCGGCCGGCACGTCGGACGGCGGCACCGACGGGCACGGCTCGGTCACGCTCAACGTCGGTGATCAGAAGGGCGGTTCGGAGGCCATCCTGCGGGCCGCGGGGGAACTGAAGAACCTCGACTACAAGATCAAGTGGTCGACCTTCACCTCCGGCCCGCCGCTGCTGGAGGCCGTCAACGCGGGGGCCGTCGACACCGGAGGTGTGGGCAACACCCCGCCGGTCTTCGCGGCCGGTGCGGGTTCGAAGATCAAGGTCGTGGCCGCCTGGCACGGCACGTCCAAGGGCGACACCGTCCTCGTCCCTAAGGACTCGTCCCTGAAGAACCCCGGGCAGCTCAAGGGCCGTTCGGTCGCCGTCGCCCAGGGTTCCTCCGCGCACTTCCAGCTGGTCGCGTCCCTGAAGAAGGCCGGGCTGAAGCTGAGCGACGTCAAGGTCAAGTACCTCCAGCCGGCCGACGCCCTCGCCGCGTTCACCGCCGGCAAGGTCGACGCGTGGGCGGTGTGGGACCCGTACACCTCGCAGATCCTCAAAGCCGGGCAGGGGCGGGTGCTGACCGACGGGGACGGCGTGACCAACGGGCACACCTTCCAGGTCGCGGCCCCGGCCGCCCTGAAGGACAGGAAGAAGTCGGCCGCCATCAAGGACTACCTGGAGCGGCTGCGGCGCGCCTACACCTGGGTGTACGACCACGAGGAGGAGTGGGCGAAGGTCTGGGCGCAGGACACCGGGCTCCCCGAGGACGTGGCGCTGGCCGCGGTGAAGCGCACCTACGCGACCCGGATCGCGGTCGCCGTCGACAAGCCGCTGATCGCCTCCGAGCAGGAGATCGCCGACACCTTCACGGCGTTGAAGCTCATCCCGCGCACGGTGGACTTCGCCGAGTTCACCGACACGCGCTTCAACGGCGGCCTGCCGCCGTCGACGACCAAGGCGCGTGCTTCCACCGGGTCGTGAGGCAGCCGCGGGGCTCCCCCGCCGTCGGGCGGGGGAGCCCTGCGTTCACGGCCTGGTGACGACCGAGCCGTCGTAGACGTTGCCGGGGGTCGCGACCGCGGTGATCGCCCGGGCGAGCAGCGTGGACGGCTCCTGGCCCCCGACCTGGACATCCGTGTTGATCATGATGACCAGGGTGGCCTTCTGCGCGGGCAGATAGACGGTCACGGTCTCGTAGCCCGGGATCGAGCCGTTGTGGCCGATCCAGCCGTTGGTCTCGAAGATGCCGAGGCCGTAGTCGGTCCCGGGGTAGCCGGTCGGCAGCATCCGGAGGCGCTGGGCCTGGGTCTCGGGGCTGAGCAACTCGCCGGTGGCGACGACCTTCGCCCAGCGGCGCAGGTCGTGCAGGTCCGAGATCATCGCCCCGGCCGCCCAGGCCCAGCTGGGGTTCCAGTTCGTGACGTCCTCGACCTCACCGCTGAGCGTCTGGTCGGTGTAGCCGCGCGGGTGCGGCTCGGGGAACTCGTCGTCCTGCGGGAACAGGGTGTGGCGCAGGTCGGCCGGGCGGAGCACCCGCTCGTGGATGACGTCGGCGAGCTTGCGCCCGGTGACCTTCTCGATCACCAGGCCGAGCAGGACGAGGTTGGTGTTGGAGTACTGGAAGTCCTCGCCCGGCCCGAAGGTGTTGGGGTGCCGGAAGCCGTAGGTGAGCACCTCGTGGGGGTTGAAGTAGCGCTCCGGGTCGCTCAGCAGGTCGTGGATGAAGTCGGCGTCGGCGGTGTAGGGGAACAGACCGCTGCGCATCCCGGCGAGCTGGCGCAGTGTGATCCGGTGGCCGTTGGGCACGCCCCTGACGTACTTCGCGATCGGGTCGTCCAGGGCGATCCGGCCGTCGTCCACGAGTTCGAGCAGCGCGGTGACCGTGAAGGTCTTGGTCTCGCTGCCGATCCGGACGTAGGAGTCGGCGGTCATCGGCAGGCGGGTGACGGTGTCAGCCACACCGGAGGCGCGAACGTAGCTCCCCTTGCCCGGCATCCACAGTCCGACGACGACACCGGGGATGCCGGCCTGCTCGCGGACCTCCGCGACGGCCCGGTCGAGCCGTTCGGTGAGCTCGGGTCCGAGGCCGCGCCGCGGGGAGTCGTCGTGGTCGTGCCGCACGGAGCCGGTGGCCGGGGCGGCCGTGGCGGGCATCGTCGCCGTCGGGGCCAGCACGGACGCCACGAGCAGTGCTGCGGCGAACAGACGGCGGGAGGGGGTACGTCGCATGGGTGAGGCGCCTCTTCCGGAGGGGGCGGGACGCAAGGAACATCACACCCGCGCCCGTGGCGGAGACCGCCTTCCGGTCCGCGGGCAGAGGAGTCCACTCGTTCGGAGCCACGCGTGCCCGCCGGGAAGATCCACGCAGGGAAGATCCACGACCCCGCCTCGGTTAGTAGAAGCGTGAACAACACACGCGAGGTCGAGGTAGTCGTCATAGGCGCTGGTCAGGCCGGTCTGGCCGGCGCCTATCACCTGCGGCGATCCGGTTTCGAGCCGGACCGCGACTTCGTCGTGCTGGACCACTCCCCCGGCCCAGGTGGCGCCTGGCAGTTCCGGTGGCCGTCGCTGACGTACGGCAAGGTGCACGGGATGCACGCCCTGCCGGGCATGGAGCTCATGGACGCGGACCCTGCGCGGCCGTCCGCCGAGGTGATCAGCGGGTACTTCGACCGTTACGAGCGGACCTTCGACTTCCGGGTCAGGCGCCCGGTGGACGTACGGGCCGTGCGCGAGGGCTCCGGCGGGCGGCTGCTCGTGGAGACCTCGGACGGCGTGTGGTCGGCGCGGGCGCTGATCAACGCGACCGGTACCTGGGACCGGCCCTTCTGGCCGCGCTATCCGGGCCAGGAGACCTTCCGGGGGCGGCAGTTGCACACCGCGCAGTACCCCGGTCCCGAGGAGTTCGCCGGGCAGCGCGTCGTGGTGGTGGGCGGCGGCGCGTCGGGCACCCAGCACCTGCTGGAGATCGCCTCGCACGCGGCGGCCACCACCTGGGTGACGCGGCGCCCGCCCGTCTTCCGCGAGGGCCCCTTCGACGAGGACGCGGGCCGCGCGGCGGTCGCGCTCGTCGAGGAACGCGTACGGCGGGGACTGCCGCCCCGCAGTGTCGTCTCGGTCACCGGGCTGCCGCTCAACGACGCGATCCGGCAGGGCATCGAGGACGGGGTGCTCGACCGGCAGCCGATGTTCGACCGCATCACGCCCACGGGGGTGGACTGGGAGGACGGCCGGCACATCGACGCCGACGTCATCCTCTGGGCCACCGGCTTCCGCGCCGCCATCGACCATCTCGCGCCGCTGCGGCTGCGGGCCCCGGGCGGCGGTATCCGCATGGAAGGCACGCACGCGGCCGCGGACCCCCGCATCCATCTGGTCGGCTACGGACCGTCGGCCAGCACCATCGGAGCCAACCGGGCCGGCCGCGCGGCCGTACGGGACATCAGGCGGCTGCTGGCACGGGAGCCGGCCGCGGCGTGACCCGGGCCGGATCCCACGCGCCCCTCACCCGGCCGCCTTCGCCCCGCTCTTCTTGCTCTCCGCATTGAACTCCGCCACGTTGCGCTGGTGTTCCTGGTAGTCCGCGGTGAAGCGGGTGTCGCCCCGGCGGACCGTGACGAAGTACAGCCAGTCGCCCGGGGGCGGATTGATGGCCGCGCGCATCGCCTCGTCGCCGGGATTGTCGATGGGCGTGGGCGGCAGGCCCATGCGCTGGTACGAGTTGTAGGGGCTGTCGATCCGGGTGTCCTTCTCCGTCGTACGGAGGGTGGAACGGCCCAGGGCGTAGTTGATGGTGGAGTCCATCTGCAGCGGCATGCCGCGTTCGAGGCGGTTGAAGATCACCCGGGCCACCTTGCCCATGTCGGCCTTGGTGGCCGCCTCCGCCTGGACGATGCTGGCGATGGTGACGGCCTGATACACGTTCATGGCGTTGCGCTGCGCCCCGGCGGCGATGGGCGCGCCGTTGAACTTCTCGTTCGCGGTGTCGACCATCAGCGCGAGCAGTTTGTCCGGCGTGGTCTGCTCCTGGAGCGGATAGGTGGCCGGGAAGAGGTAGCCCTCCGGATTGCCCTCGGCGTCGTTGGGCAGCTTCAGCGCGGCCTTCGCGAGGGACTTCCTGGTGCTGCCGGCGGGCAGGGCGAGCGCCTTGTCGACGGCCGCGTAGACCTGGCCGGCGCGCCAGCCCTCCGGGACGGCCAGGGTCGTGGGCCGGCCTTCCTCCTCGGTCCCCAGGGTCAGCAGCGGCACCGCCACGGCGGTACCGACCACGACGGCTCCGGTCGCGACGAGGGCGATGCGGCCCCGGCGCGTCAGTCGAATCGTGCTCCGTGGCGGAGTGTTCTTCTGCATGCGGGCACGGTAACCCGCATATCGTCACAAACCCGGCATATTTTCATCTTGTCGGTTCCAGTTGGGCGTCCCGGCGTACGAGCGCCGCATACCGGCCGCCCTCCTCCAGGAGCTCCTCGTGCGTGCCGCGTTCGACGGCGCGTCCCGAGTCGAGGACCACGATCTGGTCGGCGCCGCGCACGGTGGACAGCCGGTGGGCGATGGTGAGGGTGGTGCGATCGGCCGACAGGGCGTCGATGGCGGCCTGGACGGCGGCCTCGGTCCGGGTGTCCAGCGCGCTGGTGGCCTCGTCGAGGATGAGCACCGGCGGGTCGCGCAGGATGGTCCGGGCGATGGCCAGACGCTGCTTCTCACCGCCGGAGAAGCGGTGGCCGCGCTCGCCGACGACGGTGTCGTAACCGTCGGGCAGGGCCGCGATGTGGTCGTGGATCTGCGCCGCCTTCGCCGCCCGGTGGAGTTCCTCGTCGGTGGCGTCGGGCTTGGCGAAGCGCAGGTTGTCGGCGACCGAGGCGTGGAAGAGGTACGTCTCCTGCGAGACGACGCCGACCGCGCGCGCCAGGGTGTCGAAGTCGAGGTCGCGGACGTCGACCCCGTCGAGGGTGACGCGGCCGCCGGTCACGTCGTAGAGCCGGGGCACGAGATAGCCGAGGGTGGACTTGCCGGCTCCGGTGGGGCCGACGATCGCGAGGCTGCCGCCGGCCGGGACGGTGAGGTCGATGCCGTCGAGGACCGGGCCGCCCTTGCCGTCGTAGCCGAAGGAGACGTTCTCGAAGCGGACCTCGCCCTTGACGCGGTCGAGGCGGACCGGGTCGGGGCGCTCGGTGATGTCGATCGGCAGGTCGAGGTACTCGAAGATGCGCTGGAACAGGGCGAGCGAGGTCTGGATCTGCACTCCGGTCGACAGCAGGCTCACGGCCGGGCGGAACAGGCCCTGCTGGAGCGAGACGAAGGCGACGATCGTGCCGATGGAGACCGCGGGGCCGCCCAGCTGGAAGGCCATGCCGGCGGTCCAGTAGATGACGGCGGGCAGGGCGGCCATGACGATCGTGATGACGGCCATGCGCCACCGGCCGGCCATGTTCGACCGCACCTCCAGGTCGACGAGTTCCTCGGACTCGTCGGAGAAGGACTTCGTCAGCGAGTCGGAGCGGCCCATCGTGCGGCCGAGCAGGATGCCGCTGACGGAGAGCGACTCGGTGACGGTGGCGGCCATGGCGGCCATCTGCTTCTGACGCTGGGTGGTGATCTTCCGGCGTTCGTTGCCGACGCGGCGGCTGATCCACACGAACACCGGCAGCAACAGCAGGGAGACGACCGTCAGGCGCCAGTCGAGGGCGAGCATCGCGGCGATCGTGGCGATCACGCTGGTGAGGTTGGAGACCAGGGAGGTCGCGGTGGAGGTGACGGTGGCCTGCATGCCGCCGATGTCGTTGGCGATGCGGGACTGCACCTCGCCCGTGCGCGTGCGGGTGAAGAAGGCCAGGGACATGCGCTGGAGCCGGCCGTAGACGGCGGTGCGCAGGTCGTGCATGACGCGCTGGCCGACCGTCGTGGAGATCAGGGTCTGGAGGACTCCGAAGACGCTGGTGAGGACGGCGCTGAGGATCATGCCGAGGGCGAGCAGGCTGAGCAGGCCCGTGCGCCCTTCGGGGATCGCGACGTCGAGGATCTCCTTCAGCAGGAAGGGCGTGGCGACCGAGACCAGCGACGCCGCGCCGACCAGCAGGCCGACGATCGCGAGGCGGCCCCGGTAGGGGCGGAAGAGGCCGAGGATGCGGCGGACCTGCCGGGGCTGCTGCTGCGCGTCGGCCGGCGGGGTCCAGGGGGCTTCACGGTCGGGATGCATGGGCTCCTACGAGGGATGCGGCGGATCGGATCGTAGCTCATTGTTACCTAGACTCACAATGAACAGCATCCTGATATTGTTCCCGCATGACCACGCCCGACTCCGACGGCCTGCTCGCCGAGCAGTTGCTGCGGCTCACTCGCCGGGTGCACCGCATCCAGAAGCGCCATCTGGAGCATCGTGACCTCGGTATCACCCCGGCCCAGTCCCGGCTGCTGCGCACGCTGGCGCACTGGGGTTCACCGCCCCGCATGGCCGACCTGGCCGAGCGCCTCGAGGTGGTGCCGCGGGCCGTGACGACACTGGTCGACGGTCTGGAGGCGAGCGGCAAGGTGCGGCGGGTGCCGGACCCGGCGAACCGGCGGGTGATCCGCATCGAGCTCACGGACGACGGCCGGGGCGCGTTGCGCGAGCTGCGGGCGGCGCGCAGGTCGGCCGCCGAGGAGATCCTCGCTCCGCTCACGGGGGCTCAGCGGGAGGCGCTCGGGGGGTTGCTCGACACGCTGATCGACGGGACGCCGGTGCAGCCCTGCTGACAGGAACACGCAAGCGGGCCGCGGCCCCCGCCCGTTCTGCCGGAGCGGGGGCCGCGGCCCGCTTGCGTTTCGGTCAACCGACCTCGGGGGCGGGCTCCTTGAGCTCCTTGGCCTTCTGCGCCGGGATGCCCGGCGCCGGCGCCTCGGCGTCGGCCTCGCCGCCGGGGCCCTTCTCGCCGAGGTCCGGCGGGGAGGTGTCCTCCCCGTCGAGCACCCTCTTCGCCCGGGCGGTGTCCAGGGCCCCCTCCCAGCGGGACACCGCGAAGACGGCGACGCAGTTGCCGAGCAGGTTCGTGACGACGCGCATCGAGTCCATGATGCGGTCCACGCCGAGCAGCAGCGCGACGGCCCCGGCGGGGATCGCCCCCAGGGACGAGGCGGTCGCGGCCAGCGCGAGGAACGCCGAACCGGGGATGCCGGCCATGCCCTTGCTGGTCAGCATCAGCACCAGGACGACGGTGATCTGCTGACCGAGGCTCAGGTCCACGCCCACCGCCTGGGCGATGAACAGGGTGCCGATGGACAGGTAGAGCGAGGCGCCGTCGAGGTTGAAGGAGTAGCCGGTGGGGAGCACCAGCCCCACGGCGTCGTCGCGGGCGCCGGCCCGGCGCAGCTTCTGCATCACGCGCGGCATGACCGACTCGGTGGACGCGGTGCCGAGCGCGAGCAGCATCTCCTCGCGGATGTAGCGCAGGAACTTCCACAGACTGAGGCCGGTCACGAGCTTCAGGGCGACGGCCAGCAGCGCGACGAACAGCGCCGCCGCCACGTAGCAGAGCACGATGAGCTTGGCGTACGTCCTCATCACGCCCAGGCCGTAGTTGCCGACCAGGTGGGCCATCGCGCCGAACACCGCGATCGGGGCCAGCCGCATGATGAAGCCGACGACCGCGAAAATGATCTCCTGGGCCTGCTCGATCGCGGGCAGGATCTTCGGCACCTTGGTGTGCCCGAGGTGCAGCAGGGCGGCGCCCACCAGACAGGCCAGGATGAGGACTTGGAGCAGCTCGTTCTCGGCGAAGGCGCCGACGAAGCTCTGCGGAAGCGCGTTCAGGACGAACTCGGTGGTCGTGGGCAGATGACCACCGCCCGTCGTCTCGTCCACCGCCGCGGCATCGAGCGAGGAGGGGTCGACGTTCATCCCCCTGCCGGGGCCGACGACGTTGGCGGCGACCAGACCGATGACCAGGGCGGCCGTGGAGGCGATCTCGAACCAGATGAGGGCCTTGACCCCGATCCGGCCGAAGGCCTTGAGGTCACCGGCCTTGGCGATGCCGACGACGACCACACAGAACACCAGCGGCGAGATCACCGTCTTGATGAGCCGGGTGAAACCGTCGCCGAGCGGCTGGAGAGCCGTGGCCGTCTCCGGCCACAGCTTTCCGACGACGATTCCGAGGACGAGCGCGCAGGAAACCTGCGCGAACAGCGAGGTGCGTAGAGTGCGTGCGACGCGTCGCGGCAGGGACGGTACGGACGGCGGCACGAAGCCTCCTAGGGGGACGGGACGCGCAGAAGCCGGAGGGGACTTCTGTGATGCGGAAAGCGGCTTCCGATTCCCGAACACTCTGGAGGCTGTCTTGATCGCGCACAAGACCGCAACGTTTCAGCCAGGTAAAAGCATCACGAGTGGCACGCGTCACACACACCCCACTGCTCACCTCAGCACCGGCTGCGGTCCCCCGTGAGCACCCCCTGCACGGTGGTCAGGGTCCGGTCGTAGCAGCCGTGCGAGTCGTACAGCCGGTAGCGCTCGCTCGTGGTGCCGACCGCGTGACGCTGGTCGCGCGGCACGTTCGCCGTGTATGTCGCGTCGCCCGTAGTGGAGCTGTCGAGCCGTGACCACGCGGTGCGTCGTCCGCCGTGCGTCCCGACGACCGTGGCGCGGTCGCCGAGAGTCAGCACGGTGCGCAGGCGGTCGCCCGCGCCGAGGGTGGTCGTGCCGTCCATCGTGTAGCTGCGGCGGGTGCGGGTGGTCCGGCCGTCGACGGTCACCGACTCGTCGTCGGTCCAGGTGGCTTCGAGAGCGTCACGCGTCTCGCCGTCGTTCCACCGGTGCGTGGAGGTGTTGGCGAGGGAGCGGCTGACGGTGGTCCCGATGCGGCCGTGCGACGTGTCGACGTAGCCGCCGACGGTCAGCCGGTGGGCGCCCTCGGTGTCGACCCCGTGTTCCGAACCGGGTGTGTACACCGACGAGTTGGCGAGGTCACCTGCCCTGTGCACAGTGAGCTTCCCGGTGACCCGCTCGCGCCGCTCGTCCTGCCAGACGAGGACGTTCACCGGCGTGCTCCAGCCGGTCCGCCCCTCGGGGACGCCGACGACCGAGACCTCCACGCGGTGCGGGCGGCCGTCGTTGAGGATCCCGGCGAAGGGCGTGAGGTCGTAGGTGATCGGCTTGATGTCGAAGGCGCGCGGGGCCGGGATCACGTACCAGAGGAACGGGTTCGACCAGCCTCCGGTCCACACCGTCGGGAACGGGGTGGCGATGCCGGCGAGCCGGCCGTCCACGCTGATCTGCACCTCCCGGTACGGACCTCGCCCTGACGTGCAGGAGTACGGCGCCGGTTCGGGCACCGTCAGGTACCAGTACTCCTCGCAGCCGCCGCCGGAACCGGTCGCGTACACCTCGGCGACGATGCGCTCGCTGTTGCGCGGGGTGGTGAGGGCCGAGTCGCCGTCCAGGGTGAGAACCCGGTCGGGGCTCTGCCCGTCGGGGCGGCCCTGGTAGAACGTCAGCGTGACGCTGACGTCGAGGACACCCGTGTAGGTGTCGTCGACGACGTTCCCGATGAGCATCTCGACGTCCCGGCTCGTGCGGAAGGTGTCGCTGTAGCGCGTGACGTCCTTCTCCACGGACCACTCGATGCCGTCCGGTGAGGGCTGTGGCGTCGACGTCCGGAAGATCTCGACCCCGCCGACGTGGAGGTAGCCGAGCCGGTCGTACTGGCGCCCCTTGACCTTGCCGTCGAGCCGCAGCACCACCTTGCTCCAGCGGTCGCCGCAGCCGTCGGGCGGGGTGTAGGTGCCGCGGTACGGGGTGAAGTCACGGAACTGAGCCCGGGCGACGGTGACTTGGCAGGACTCTCCGGCGGGCCTGCCGACGGGCGGGGCGGCCGTGACCGGGTCGTGCCAGTCGGTGCCGAACTCGGCGGGGACGTCGGCCGCCGGGGCCGGGACGTCCGCCGCCCGGACGGGACCGGTGCCGAGGAGGGTGCTCGCCAGGAGGGTCGCTCCGGCAAGCATGGACATGACGATCCGTCTCTTCATGGCCGGTGTTCTACGGGGCCCCGGCCGCCTCCGCAATGCGCACCGGCCCGCCTCGACAGCCCTCTTCCCGCCCTGGTCGGCCGGTTCCGTTCGGTGCGCGGAAAACCTGTTGCCTCCGACCACGCGGCGAGGCGAACCTGTCACGGTTTGCTGCCATCGGCCGGACCCATCCTCACGCCATCCCCCTGACACGAGCCACTGGGACGTCATGCAGATTCAAGACCTTCCGTACCCCGACCCGGGCGTGCCGGACGCGCGTTCGGGTCCCCGATTCCTGTGGTGGCTCTTCCGCAATCAGCTGGGCGGTCAGCTCAAGTCGCTGGCCTGGGGGCTGCTGCACTTCGCCTCCGTCGCCGCGCTGCCGTTCTGTGTCGGGGTCGCCGTGCAGGCCGTCGTCGACCGCTCGGGCACCCGGCTCGCTCTGGCGGGCGGCCTGCTGGCGCTGGCCTGCGTCGGCAACGCGGTCGGCGACACCTTCCTGCACCGCACCGCGATCACCAACTGGATCACGGCGGCCGCCCGCGTCCAGCAACTGCTCGCCCGCAAGGCCGCCCATCTGGGTTCGGCGCTGACCCGGCGCGTCGCTGCCGGTGAAGTGGTGGCGGTTTCGACCGGTGACGTCGAGAAGATCGGCTGGTTCGTCGAGGCCCTGTCCCGCTTCACCGCGGCCCTGGTCACCATCGTGCTGGTCTGCGTCGGGCTGCTCGTCTACCAGCCGGCGCTCGGCGTGGTCGTCGCCGTGGGGCTGCCCGCGCTGGCGCTCGCCGTGCTGCCGCTGCTGCCCCCCGCCACCCGGCGTGCCGACACCCAGCGCGAGAAGGCCGGACGCGCCACCGAACTCGCCTCGGACACCGTCGCGGGCCTGCGCGTGCTGCGCGGCATCGGCGGCGAGGAGCTGTTCCTCGACCGCTACCGCAGTGCCTCCCAGGAGGTGCGCCACGCGGCCGTGCGCAGCGCCCGGATGTGGGCCCTGATCTCCGCGATCCAGGTCCTGCTGCCCGGGCTGCTGCTCGTCGCCGTCGTCTGGTACGGCGTGCGGCTGGCGCGCGAGGGCCGGATCACCGTCGGCGAACTGGTCACCGTCTACAGCTCGGTGATGGTCCTCACCTACCCGCTGCGGCACTTCGAGGAGATCGCCATGGCGTACTCCTTCTCCCGGCCCTCCGCCAAGCGGGCCGCGGGAGTGCTGTCGCTTCAGCGGCCCACGGACACCGCCGGGTCGCGCGCCGCCGAGGTCCCCTCCGGAGACCTCTACGACCCGGAGACCGGGCTGCTCGCGCCCGCCGGCCGGCTCACGGCGGTGGTGTGCGGCGACCCGGACGCGGCGGGCCTGCTGGCGGAACGGCTGGGCGGACACCCGTCCCAGGAGGGCACCTCGGTGCTGCTGGGCGGGGTGCCGCTGGACGAACTCCCGCTGGACAGCGCCCGTACGGCCGTCCTCGTCCAGGACAAGGACCCGGTCCTGCTGTCCGGCACGCTGCGCGACCTGCTCGACGTACCCGCGTCGGGCGCCGTCCAGCCGCGGGAGGCGCTGGCGGCCGCGCAGTGCGACGACGTGCTGGCGGCGCTGGTGCAGGGCTCGCTGGACGCCGCCGACCCCATGGACGCCCGGATCACCGAACGCGGCCGGTCCCTGTCCGGCGGTCAGCGCCAGCGGCTCGCGCTGGCCCGGTCGCTGGTCACCGACCCCGAGGCGCTCGTCCTGGACGAGCCGACCTCGGCCGTCGACTCGCACACCGAGGCACGGATCGCGCAGGGCGTGCGGGAGTTGCGCGACGGGCGCACGACCGTGGTGTTCACCTCCTCCCCGCTGCTGCTGGACCGCGCCGACCGGGTCGTGTTCCTGCACGACGGCGAGGCCGTGGCGGTCGGCGCCCACCGTGAGCTGGTGCGTACCGAACCCCGCTACCGGGCGGTGGTCACCCGCGAGACGGACGACGAGGCCGCGCTGAACGGCTCCGTCGCCCTGGACGAGGTCCTGCAGGAACTGGAAGAGATCGAGGAGAAGGCATGATCGGCGTCGCGCCACCGGCCTACGACCCGGCGGCCCCGACGACGGCGAACACCCTGCCGGTCGGCGCCCCCGAGACCGTCCGCGCCTACGTGGCCGAACTGCTGCGCCGGCACCGGCGGGCGTTCCTGCTGCTGATCGCCGTCAACACAGCCGCCGTGATCGCCTCGATGGCGGGTCCCTGGCTGCTGGGCGGACTCGTGGAGCGCGTGTCCGACGGGGCGCGGGACCTGCGGCTGGAACTGACGGCCGGGCTCTTCGTGGCCGCGCTGGCCGTCCAGGCCGTGTTCGTCCGGCAGGTGCGCCTGCGCGGCGCGATGCTGGGCGAGCGGATGCTGGCCGACCTGCGCGAGGACTTCCTCGTCCGGTCGGTCGGGCTGCCGCCCGGGGTGCTGGAGCGGGCCGGGACCGGCGATCTGCTGTCGCGCATCACGACCGACATCGACCGGCTGGGCAACGCCATGCGCGAGGCCGTGCCGCAGCTGTCGATCGGCGTGGTGTGGGTGTTCCTGCTGATGGGCGGGCTGGTGATCACGGCGCCGCCGCTGGCGCTCGCCGTGCTGCTCGCCCTGCCGCTGCTGATCGTCGGCTGCCGCTGGTACTTCCGGCGGGCGCCCTCGGCCTACCGTTCCGAGGCCGCCGGGTACGCCGCCGTGGCCGCCGCACTCGCCGAGACCGTGGACGCCGGGCGCACCGTCGAGGCCCATCGCCTCGGCGAGCGCCGTGTCGCGCTGTCGGAGCGCCGGATCCGGGAGTGGACGGCCTGGGAGCGGTACACGCTCTGGCTGCGGTCGGTGCTCTTCCCGGTCATCAACACCACCCACGTGACCGTACTCGCCTCCGTCCTGATGATCGGCGGCGTGTTCGCCCTGCACGGGTGGATCGACGTCGGCCAGCTGACGACCGGCGCGCTGATCGCCCAGATGCTGGTCGACCCGGTGGGCATGATCCTGCGCTGGTACGACGAGCTGCAGGTGGCCCAGGTGTCGCTGGCCCGGCTGGTCGGGGTCCGGGACATCGAGCCGGACGCCGGGGATCCGTCGGTGGCTCCCGAGGGACGTCATGTGCACGCCGACCGGGTGCACTTCGGCTACCTGGAGGGCGTGGACGTCCTGCGCGAGGTGTCCCTGGAGGTCTCCCCCGGCACCCGGCTGGCCCTAGTCGGCCCCTCGGGTGCGGGCAAGTCCACGCTGGGCCGGCTGCTGGCCGGGATCTACGCGCCCCGGGACGGCCGGATCACCCTGGGCAGCGCCGAGCTGTCCCGGATGCCCGCCGAACGCGTCCGCTCCCATGTGGCCCTGGTCAACCAGGAGCACCACGTCTTCGTGGGCTCCCTGCGCGACAACCTCCGGCTCGCACGGACCGGCGCCGTCGACGCCGAGCTGTGGGCGGCTCTGGGCGCGGTCGACGCCGACGGCTGGGCCCGCGCGCTCGACGACGGCCTGGACACCGAGGTCGGCTCGGGCGGTCTGGCGCTCACCCCGGCACAGGCCCAGCAGATCGCCCTGGCACGCCTGGTGCTGGCCGACCCTCACACGCTGGTCCTGGACGAGGCGACGTCCCTGCTCGACCCGCGCGCCGCCCGCAACCTGGAACGGTCCCTGGCCCGGGTCCTCGACGGCCGCACCGTCGTCGCCATCGCCCACCGGCTGCACACCGCCCACGACGCGGACGTCATCGCCGTCGTCGAGAACGGCCGGATCAGCGAGCTGGGCAGCCACGAGGAGCTGGTCGCGGCGGACGGGGCGTACGCGGCGCTGTGGAGGTCGTGGCACGGCTGAGCACCTCGTCGTGCGAGACGACGCTCGTCGCTGAGGGGAGGGCGGCCGTGTCCTTGGCGTTGCGCGGTCCCGAGCCGGGGTGGAAGGCTGGAATCAGGCACCGGATCGGGGAACGCCCGGGAAACAGCGGATCGGGCGGCGTCAGTGCTCCGTGCGGCGGCGGCCCGGTGCGGGTCCCGTGAGAACGGGCCCGTCCCCACCCCCTGGAGGTACCCGTGAACAGCTCCGACGGCTGGGGAGACGACGTCTACCAGCCGGACCAAGACGAGCAGAGGGAGGACACGGGGCTGCTCGACGCCGAGGACACCCTGGAGAACGACGGCGTCGACGATCCCCTGGACCGGGGCTGGTCCCCTCCCGAGCGGCCCTGGGCCGTCGAGCACCTCGGCGTGACGGCGGCCGAGCGGCAGCGGGGCGAGACGCTGGACCAGCGGCTCTCCGAAGAGCTGCCGGATGCCTCCGCCCCGGACGGTGACGGCCTCGGGGACTGCGAGGGCACCGACGGGGAACTCCTGGACAACGAGGTCGGCGCCGCGCGCTCCGGCCGGCTCGTGGCACCCGACGAGGGCGCCCACGAGGACGAGGAGGAGGCACTGGTCGCCATGGACGTGGGCATCGACGGCGCCGCCGCGTCGGCCGAGGAGGCCGCCGTGCACATCGTCGACGAGGACACCCTGTCCGGCTGATCGCAGAACCGGCCGAGCCGGCCCGAGCCGTTCGAGGAGCATCCATGCAGCAGGACAAGCACCCCGACTACCACCCTGTCGTCTTCCGCGACCGCGCCGCCGGGTACGCGTTCCTCACCCGGTCCACCGCGTCCAGCGACCAGACCATCGAGTGGGACGACGGCGAGACCTACCCGGTCGTGGACGTGGAGATCTCCTCGGAGAGCCACCCCTTCTACACGGGCAAGGCCCGCACGGTGGACTCGGAGGGCCGGGTCGCCGCGTTCGAGCGGCGCTACGGCGGCGGCTGAGGCACGTCGTCGGGCTGCGCTCAGATGACGTTGAGCGCCGCCGCGCAGCCCACCCCGCCGAGCAGCATGAACACCGGCATCAGCACCTTGAGCTCGACCCAGCTGCCCGCCCGGAACCGCATGGCCTTCGGCGGCCCGATCGGGTACCAGCGCTTGCGCCCGACCGGGATGGGCCACAGGATCGGGCAGCCGGACACGGTGAGCGCGTCCCCGATGTCGTGCACGAGCGCGCCCAGCACGACTGGCAGCCCCAGCCACAGGTACTCCTGGCCCGGCGCCGTGAACAGCCAGTCCGCGCCGTTGCCCGGCTTGTCCAGCACGCCCGCGAGGATCCACGCGGTGGTCGCGGCCAGCAGCCACACCAGGACCTCGCTGCTGGAGCCGCGCGTCGCCCGCCACAGCAGGCCCTCGATGGCCAGGACCATGTGCACGAAGAGGATCGCGAGCACGCCCCAGCGGTCACTGGTGATCGCCACGACCGAGGTGCCCGCCCCGATCAGCACCGCCCACAGCCAGGTGTGCGTGAGGGTGCGGTGCCCGCCGGAGCGGCGCGGGTCGCCCTGCTTCTTGGTGGCCTTGTAGACGGCGTACGACAGCTTGTCGACGATCTCGCACAACCAGCGCGACACCGGTCCGAAGGACCGGGAGATGGTCGCCGCCTTGTGGTCGAGGTCCGGAGCCAGGGCGGCTCCGGCGCAGATCAGGGCGCCGACGAGGAGGACCGGCCAGGGCATCGGGTGCCCGGCGGCCGCGGCGGCCGCACCGACGCCGAGCCAGGCGGCGGCTCCCGACAGTGAGTGTGCTGGTCCCATCATGGCCGCTGCCCGCCCCATTCGTCCTGTGCCGCTGTCCAGTTGACCGGGCGTGCTGACGTCCCGTCGGCGCCCCAGCGTAGCGTTCGTGATCTTCGGGCCCGCAGCCGATTCCCGCATCGGGCACCGGGCCAGGCAAGATGGGGGCGTGACCCTCATCGATCAGCTGCCGCGGACCCCCGACCCCGATGCCTTGTACGAAGCCTTCGAGTCGTGGGCCGGCGAGCGGGGTCTCACGCTCTACCCCCACCAGGAGGAGGCGCTGATCGAGGTGGTCTCCGGCGCGAACGTGATCGTGTCGACCCCCACCGGTTCCGGCAAGAGCATGATCGCGGCGGGCGCGCACTTCGCGGCACTGGCCCGCGACGAGGTCACCTTCTACACCGCCCCGATCAAGGCGCTGGTGTCGGAGAAGTTCTTCGAGCTGTGCAAGATCTTCGGCACCGAGAACGTCGGCATGCTGACCGGCGACGCGTCGGTCAACTCCGACGCCCCCGTCATCTGCTGCACCGCCGAGGTCCTCGCGTCGATCGCGCTGCGCGACGGCAAGCACGCGGACGTCGGCCAGGTCGTCATGGACGAGTTCCACTTCTACGCCGAGGGCGACCGCGGCTGGGCCTGGCAGATCCCGATCCTGGAGCTGCCGCAGGCACAGTTCGTGCTGATGTCGGCGACGCTCGGCGACGTCTCCTTCTTCGAGAAGGACCTCGCGCGCCGCACGGGCCGCCCGACCGCGGTGGTCCGCTCGGCGACCCGCCCGGTGCCGCTGTCCTACGAGTTCCGCTACACCCCGCTCACCGAGACGCTCACCGACCTGCTGGCAGCCCGGCAGGCGCCGGTCTACATCGTGCACTTCACGCAGGCGCAGGCCGTGGAGCGGGCGCAGGCGCTGATGAGCATCAACATGTGCTCGCGTGAGGAGAAGGAGCGGATCGCCGAGCTGATCGGCAACTTCCGCTTCACCACCAAGTTCGGCCGTAACCTCTCCCGTTACGTCCGGCACGGCATCGGGGTGCACCACGCCGGCATGCTGCCCAAGTACCGCCGCCTGGTCGAGAAGCTCGCGCAGGCCGGTCTGCTCAAGGTCATCTGCGGCACGGACACGCTCGGCGTCGGCGTCAACGTCCCCATCCGCACGGTGCTGTTCACGGCCCTCACCAAGTACGACGGCACCCGCGTGCGCACCCTGCGGGCCCGGGAATTCCACCAGATCGCGGGCCGGGCCGGGCGGGCCGGGTACGACACGGAGGGCTTCGTCGTCGCGCAGGCGCCCGAGCACGTCGTCGAGAACGAGAAGGCCCTCGCCAAGGCGGGCGACGACCCGAAGAAGCGCCGCAAGGTCGTCCGCAAGAAGGCCCCGGAGGGCTTCGTCGCGTGGTCGGAGCAGACCTTCGAGAAGCTCATCGGCTCCGAACCGGAACCGCTGACCTCCCGGTTCCGGGTGACGCACACGATGCTGCTGTCGGTGATCGCCCGCCCCGGCAACGCCTTCGAGGCGATGCGCCGGCTGCTGGAGGACAACCACGAGCCGCGCAAGCAGCAGTTGCGGCACATCCGCCGGGCCATCGCGATCTACCGCTCGCTGCTGGACGGCGGCATCGTCGAGAAGCTCGACCAGCCGGACGCCGAAGGCCGCATCGTCCGCCTCACGGTCGACCTCCAGCAGGACTTCGCGCTCAACCAGCCGCTGTCCACGTTCGCGCTCGCCGCGTTCGAGCTGCTGGACCCCGAGTCCCCGTCGTACGCGCTCGACATGGTGTCCGTCGTGGAGTCGACGCTCGACGACCCGCGGCAGATCCTCGCCGCCCAGCAGAACAAGGCGCGCGGTGAGGCGGTCGCCGCGATGAAGGCCGACGGTGTCGAGTACGAGGAGCGCATGGAGCGCCTCCAGGACATCACGTACCCGAAGCCCCTGGAGGAGCTGCTCTTCCACGCGTACGACACGTACCGCAAGAGCCACCCCTGGGTCGGTGACCATCCGCTGTCGCCGAAGTCGGTCATCCGTGACATGTACGAACGGGCGATGTCCTTCACGGAGTTGGTGTCCCACTACGAGCTGGCCCGCACCGAGGGCATCGTGCTGCGCTATCTCGCCAGCGCCTACAAGGCCCTCGACCACACCGTCCCGGACGACCTCAAGTCCGAGGACCTCCAGGATCTGATCGCCTGGCTGGGCGAGATGGTGCGCCAGGTCGACTCCAGCCTGCTGGACGAGTGGGAGCAGCTGGCCAACCCGGCGGAGATGACGGCCGAGGAGGCCCAGGAGAAGGCCGACGAGGTCAAGCCGGTCACCGCCAACGCGCGCGCCTTCCGCGTCCTGGTCCGCAACGCCATGTTCCGCCGGGTCGAACTCGCCGCCCTCGACCAGGTCGGGGAGCTGGGCGAGATGGACGGGGAGTCCGGCTGGGACGCCGACGCGTGGGGTGAGGCGATGGACAAGTACTGGGACGAGTACGAGGATCTCGGCACCGGCCCCGACGCCCGCGGCCCCAAGCTGCTGCTCATCGAGGAGGAGCCGGAGAACGCCCTGTGGCGGGTCCGGCAGATCTTCCACGACCCGAACGGCGACCACGACTGGGGCATCAGCGCGGAGGTCGACCTCACGGCCTCGGACGCGGAGGGCCGCGCGATCGTCCGCGTCACCGACGTCGGCCAGCTCTGACGGGCCGGGCAGCAGCGAGCACAGGAGATTCCCACCCATGACGACGAACCCGGCCGAGAGACTGGTCGACCTGCTCGACCTGGAGCAGATCGAGGTCAACATCTTCCGCGGCCGCAGCCCGCAGGAGTCCCTGCAGCGGGTCTTCGGCGGGCAGGTGGCGGGGCAGGCGCTGGTCGCCGCCGGCCGCACCACCGAGGGCGACCGGCCCGTGCACTCGCTGCACGCGTACTTCCTGCGCCCGGGCCGGCCGGGCGTGCCGATCGTCTACCAGGTCGAGCATGTGCGCGACGGGCGGTCGTTCACCACCCGCCGGGTCACGGCCGTGCAGCAGGGCCGCACGATCTTCAATCTCACCGCCTCCTTCCACAAGCCGGAGGAGGGCAGCTTCGAGCACCAGCTGCCGCCGGCCCGCAAGGTCCCGGACCCGGAGTCCCTGCCCACGGTCACGGACGAGATCCGGGAGCACCTGGGCACGCTGCCCGAGCAGCTGGAGCGGATGGCCCGCCGCCAGCCCTTCGACATCCGCTACGTCGACCGGCTGCGCTGGACCGCCGAGGAGGTCGACGACGCCGAGCCGCGCAGCGCCGTGTGGATGCGCGCGGTCGGGCCGCTCGGCGACGACCCGCTCGTGCACACCTGCGCCCTCACCTACGCCAGCGACATGACCCTCCTGGACGCCGTCCGCATCCCGGTCGAGCCGCTGTGGGGCCCGCGCGGCTTCGACATGGCGTCGCTGGACCACGCGATGTGGTTCCACCGCCCGTTCCGCGCGGACGACTGGCTCCTGTACGACCAGGAGTCGCCGATCGCGGTCGGCGGCCGTGGCCTGGCCCGGGGGCGGATCTACGACCGCGAGGGCCGTCTGGTCGTGTCCGTGGTGCAGGAGGGGCTCTTCCGGAAGCTGGCCTGACCTGGCCCTTCACCGACCGGGGCCCCGCGCGCCGGGGCTCCGATCGCGCCCCCGACCGGATCCGGCGACCATGGCAGGAGCAGGCACCGCCGACGTCACGCGCCCGCCGGTCCGGGAGGTGGCCACGCTGCACACCGTGTTCCCCGTCGTGCTCGCGATCTGCGCCGCGCTCAGCAACGCGGTCGCGACCGTGCTGCAACGCAAGGCGGCGCTCACCGTGCCCGCCTCCCAAGGGTTGCGGGCCGGGCTGATCGTCGATCTGCTGCACCGGCCCGTGTGGCTGGCCGGCATCCTCGCGGTGATCGGCGCCGCCGTCTGCCAGGCGCTGGCGCTGGCCACCGGGCCGCTGACGATCGTGCAGCCGTTGTTCGTGCTGGAGCTGCCGCTCACCCTCATCGTCGCCTCGCTGCTGATGCACCGGCATCTGCCGGGCAGGGGCTGGCTGGCCGTGACGGCGGTGGTGGCCGGTCTGGCGGTCGCGCTCGCCGCCGCCTCCCCCGCCGGCAACCGCACCCATGTGGCGCTGGACCGCTGGATTCCCGCGCTCGCCGTGTGCGCGGGGGCGGTCGTCGCCCTCGCCCTCGCCGCCCTCCGGCGCCCTGAAGGGCGTGCCCGGGCGGCCTGTCTGGGGGCCGCGACGGCGATCAGCTACGCGGTGACCGCGGCGCTGATGAAGGCCGCCATGCACATCCTCGACGAGCAGGGCCTCGTGGGCTTCCTCACCGCGTGGCAGACGTACGCCTTCGCCGCCACCGGCGTGTGCGCGCTGTTCCTGCTGGAGAACGCCATGCAGGCCGGTCCGCTGGTCGCCTCGCAGCCCGCGCTCACCCTCGGCGACGCCCTGGTGAGCCTCGCCCTCGGCATCACCCTGTACGAGGAGACCATCCGCTCCGGGTGGTGGCTGCTGCCCCAGCTGTTCGGCGTCGCGCTGATCGCCGCGGGGGTGCTCGCGCTGGCTCGGATCCCGTTCACGCAGTCGCTGGTGGCTCCGGACGAGGAGCACGAGACCGCGGCGGCACCCTGACCTCGCTGGTGACGTCCGGGGGCAGGAACGGGCCCGGCCGCCGCAAGCGGCTTCGGTGACGGCTCACGGCTGCCTCGGCTCGCCGACCAGCCCTGCCCGAAGCTCACGCGTCCGGCTGGCAGCGCGGGCACCACACCGTCCCCCGCCCCGCCATACGGGACCTGCGCAGGCCGGTGCCGCACCGCGGGCACCTCGGGTCCCGGTCGTCCCGGTGGCCGGTGAGCCAGGAGTCGCGCGGCGGTACGCAGCGGGCGGTGACGGACGAGCGCAGGGTGCGGCGCATCTCGCGGTACAGGCGCCGGCAGTCCTCCTGGGTCAGATCGCGCGCCCCGCGGTCGGGACGCAGCCGGGCCCGCCACAGGATCTCGTCGGCGAGCAGATTGCCGAGGCCGGCGAGGACGGACTGGTCGGTGAGGGCCGTCTTGAGATGCCCTCGGCGCGACGAGAGCACCTCCTCGAACTCGGCACGGTCCACCGCCAGCGCGTCGGGCCCCTGCCGCCGCAGCAGCCGCTCGACGTCGGACTCGTCGTGGGCCAGCCAGAGTCCCTGCAGTTTGCGCTGGTCACGGAAGCGGAGCTGCCGGCCGCCGCCCAGGGTGAACAGGACGCGGTCATGCGCCTCGACGGGATCCTCGGCATGCCCGCAGACCAGCCGGCCGGTCATGCCGAAGTGCAGTGCGAGGGTGGGGCCGCCGGTGCGGGCGAGCAGCCACTTGCCGTGCCGCTCCGGCGTGCCGAACCGCCGGCCCTCCAGCGCGTCCCGCAGCCGCCGGGCGTCCACCCCGTGCAGGACGCCCGCGTCCCGCACGTCGACGCGCCGGATGACGCGTCCCTTCGCGCACTCCTCGAGCACCTGCCGGAAGCCCTCGACGTCGGGGAGCTCGGGCACGGCCGGCGCGTCAGGTTTCCTGGAGGACGGACAGCACGTTGCCCGCCGGGTCGGTGAACCAGGCGATCAGCGGGCCGCCGCCGCGGAAGATGCCCTTGTCGTCCGTCTTGAGGTGGTCGTAGCGCTCGAATCGCACCCCTCTCCTGCTCAGCTCGTCGACCGCGGCCTCGATGTCGTCGACCGGGAAATTGAGGATGGTGAACGACGCCGGGGTGTGGTCCGGCTTGGGGTAGACCAGGGTGTCCCGGTCCCCCGCGATGTGCAGGAACAGCATCCCGTTCTCCTCCGACACCCGGAGCCCGAGCGTGTCGGCGTAGAACGCCCTGGCCGCGTCGATGTCGTTCACCGAGAACCCGCTGAACGCCTTCGTCGTACCGAACATGATCGCCTCCCGGTTTCAGTCTCCTCAGGGTCCGACCCGGGCGCATCCGGAAACTCATCGGTCAGTGGGCCGACCGGCAGTGATGCGGTGCCGCCGAGGTCACCCGGCCGGGCGCCGGCCTCTGCGGCGGAACCAGCCCAGCAGGCCCTGGGGAGGGGTGGGCTCCAGGGGCGCGGGTCGCCCCGCCGCCGGAGCCGGGGGTGGCACGAGCGGATCCGGCCCGGTCGGGGGCGCTGAGGTCAGCGCCTGTGCCACGGGGTGGTGCCGTCGGGCGGTCTCCATCGTGTGGGTCAGGTCCGCACGGAACCAGGCCACTTCGTCCGGCTCGCTCGCCGTCATCAGCGTCTCGGCCAGCTCGGCGGTGGGTGAGCCGGGGGCGCCGTGCACCGGAAGCCCGGGGCGGCAGCGGGCCAGGCGGGCACGCTCGTGGGGATCCCGGACGACGTCCGCCACGTCGGCCGGGTCGAGGAGGCAGGCGACCGCTGCCGCGCGCGCCCAGGGGTCGTCCCCCGCCTGCCGCGTCAGGAATCCGACGTGACGGCCCCGCCAGTTGCGGGGCCGCCGGTCCATCCCGGCCTTCAGCCCTTCCCGGATCTCGGCGGGCGTGCGGCGGTCGGTCAGCAGCCGGGCGTTGCTCCCCTCGGCCGCGAACTGCCGTAGCTCCTCGGCCAGATACAGCCAGACGACGGTCCGATAGCGGTTCACGTAGAACTTCACCGGGATCAGCAGGCCGTAGCGCGCCAGGCCGGTGAACCTGGTGGGCGCCACCTCCATGAGCTTGGCGCCCTCTGTGGTGCCGACCGTCGCGACGCGCTCACGCAGGGCGTCCGGGAAGCCCTCCCCGGAGCGCAGCCGGTCGATCTCGGCCCGGGACACGCGCCCGCCCCCGCCTCCTTCGTCGGGAACGGTCCGGATGAGCCCCAGGTTCACCGCGAGGTGGAACTCGCCCCGCTCGAGCTCCAGTTCGCGGGCGGCCCGGCTCGGGGCGCAGGTGAGGCGGTCGGATGTCGTGCCGGTGCGTGACATGGTCGGTCTCCCCCGTGGAGTCAGCGGCTCACGCCGAGTGCGGTCGCCGTGAAAAAACCGTAGCCGCTGCGGCGGATCTCGTGGCGAGCCTGTGGATAACTCCACGGGGGATGACCAACGTGCAGGTCAGAGGTCTGTGATCGGTTTTGGTTCGGGCTGGCGCGCATCCACGTCGAGGTGCTCGCCGACCCGGTTGACCAGCAGTGTCATCTCGTAGGCGATCTGGCCGATGTCGGCCTCCGCGCCGCTGAGGACGCACAGACAACTGCCCGTTCCGGCCGCGGTGACGAACAGCACCGCGTCGTCGAACTCGATCATCGTCTGGCGTACGCTGCCCGCGCCGAAGTGCCGTCCGGAGCCCTTGGCCAGGCTGTGCAGCCCGGACGACACGGCCGCGAGGTGCTCCGCGTCCTCGCGGCGCAGTCCGGTGCTCGCGCCGGTCACCAGGCCGTCGTTGGACAGGACCAATGCGTGCCGCACTTCGTGGACGCGCTCGGTCAGGTCGTCCAGCAGCCAGTCGAGTCCCTGGTTCTGCACCATCTTCCGTTTCTCCCCGTTTTCTCCCCGTGCGATTCCCCTCCTGGCCGGAGGATCTCCATGTCAGGGTTCCCCACGACCGCGGTCGGGGCAAGGAGGATGGGAGCCATGGCAGAGAAGATGACCGACGCGCAATGGCATGAGTTCGTCTCCCACGGCACCCGCACCGCAAAGCTCTCCACGGTCCGGGCCGACGGAAGCCCGCACGTGGCTCCGATCTGGTTTCTGCTGGACGGGGACGAAGTGGTGTTCAACACCGGCAAGGACAGCGTGAAGGGGCGCAACATCGTCCGGGACGGCCGGATCGCCCTGTGCGTGGACGACGACCGCCCGCCGTACTCCTTCGTGGTGCTGCGGGGCCGCGCCCGCGTCTCGGAGGACCTCGACGAGGTACGGCACTGGGCCACCCGGATCGGGGCCCGGTACATGGGCGAGGAGCGCGCCGAGGAGTTCGGCGCGCGCAACGGCGTCCCGGGCGAACTCCTCGTCCGCGTCACCGTCGACAGGGTGCTGGCGGAGCGCGACGTCGCGAACTGACCGCGCGGGAGCGGCCGTTCTCCGGTCAGCCGACCGAGTCGAGCAGCCGGGCGGTGTGCATCCGCCCGGCGTACTCGACGAGCCTGATCAGCACCTCCTTGCCCGAGTCGCGGTCCCGGGCGTCGCACAGCACCACGGGCGTGCCCCTGTCGAGATCGAGGGCGCGCGAGACGTCCGGTGCGCCGTGCCGCCGGGCTCCCGCGAAGCAGTTGACCGCCACGACGAACGGGATGCGCCGGTGCTCGAAGTAGTCGACCGCGGGAAAGCAGTCCTCCAGGCGCCGGGTGTCGGCGAGGACGACCGCGCCGAGCGCCCCTTGGGACAACTCGTCCCACAGGAACCAGAACCGGTCCTGGCCCGGCGTGCCGAACAGGTACAGGGACAGGCCGGACCGGATGGTGATGCGTCCGAAGTCCATGGCGACGGTCGTGGTGGTCTTGTGGTCCACGCCGTCGGTGTCGTCCACCGACTGGCCTGCTTCGCTGAGGAGTTCCTCGGTTCGCAGCGGCCGGATCTCGCTGACGGCGCCCACCAGGGTGGTCTTGCCCACGCCGAATCCGCCGGCGACCAGAATCTTCAGCGCCAGTGCGGCTGTCTCGCCGCTCTGGGCGTCGGAGTGCTCGGAGACCATTGATCACTTCTCTCAGGAGTGCCGGGTGTCGTGGGTGCGTGGGGGTTCGGTCAGTGCGTGGGGGGCTACAGCGCTCTCAGGCCCTCGATCACCTCGCGCAGGATGCGTTCGTCGGGCAGCTGCGCCGGTGGCACGGGGCGGCTGACGGTGACGCAGCCGAGTTCCAGGAGGTCGCCGAGGAGGACCCTGACCACGCCGACGGGCAGGTCCGCGCCGGCGGCGAGTTCGGCGACCGACTGGGTCTCCGGGCGGCACAGGTCGAGGAGGTTGCGGTGTTCCGGGCCCAGCGGGGCGTCGTCGACGCCGGGTGCGCCCGGGTCCAGCGTGACCAGGGCGATCAGGTCGAACCGGACGCCGGTGGGGCCGGGCCGGGTGCGTCCGCCCGTCATGGCGTAGGGGCGGACGAGCGGGCCGGCCTCGTTGTCGTACCAGTGGCTGCCCAGCTCGTGCGGGGTGCCCGTGATGTCCTCGGTCATCTGCGCGGACCGTTCTCCCGGTTCATCCGGCGGCGGGTGGCCGCGCGGCCACGCGGGGCGCCGTGCCGAGGTGCTCGCCGACGCGTTTGACCAGGCGTGCCATCTCGTAGGCCACCAGGCCGATGTCGGCGGTGACGGCGGTGAGGAGGGCGAGGCAGGAGCCGTCGCCCGCGGCTGCCACGAACAGGAAGCCCTCGTCCATCTCCACCATGGTCTGGCGGACCCCGCCGGCGCCGAAGTGCCGTCCCGCGCCCTTGGCGAGGCTGTTGAAGCCCGAGGCGACCGCGGCGAGGTGCTCGGCGTCCTCGCGGCGCAGGCCGGTGGAGGCGCCCACGGCGAGGCCGTCGTTGGACAGCACCACGGCGTGCCGGATGTCGCCCGCGCGGAGCACGAGATCGTCCAGCAGCCAGTCGAGTTCGCCGGAGCGCCGGGCGGACTGTGTGCTCGGGTCCTGGATCATGCGGGGTCTCCTTCGCTGCTGTCGCTGCCCGTGACGGGGCCGGGAGTGGTGCCGCGGCCGGGGTGCCTGCCGCCGCCGCGCGCCCAGCCGTCGCGGTAGGCAGCCATGCGGTCCTGTACGAGTTCGGGGGTGCGCTCGTCGTCCCGGGGGGCGGGCTCCGGCGGCTGTTCCTCGGGGCGCTTGTCGCGCAGTTGGGGAGCGAGGCTGGCCTGCCGTACGCGGCGCGGGAGGTCGTCGGAGTCTTCGGGCTGCTGCGGTGGGCGGTGCAGTCGCAAGGTGGCGACTCCTGGGGGTGGGGTCTGGCTCGGGGTCTCCTGGTGACGCGGGCTGTCCACGTGACGCGAGATCCCCGCGTGACGCAGGGTCTCGGTCTCCGCGGCGGCCGGTACGGGAGCCACGAGGGCGCGCCGGTCGGTCTGGGCGGGGACGGCGTCCTGGAGAAGGGTGTCGTCGGGCACGCGCGCGTAGGCGCGTTCCTCGGACCGGCGCACGGGTTCCGCCGCTTCGGGGGATCGTTCCGCCGCCCCTGTGTGGAGCAGGGCCGTGGGCAGCAGGACGACCGCGGTGGTGCCGCCGTACGGGGAGGTCCTCAGGTGGACCTTGACGTCGTGCCGGGCGGCGAGCCTGCTGACCACGAACAGGCCGAGCCGGTCGCTGTCGAAGAGGTCGAGCGCCTCGGACTGGGCGATGCGGTGGTTGGCTTCGGAGAGGGTCTCCTTGCCCATGCCGAGGCCGCGGTCCTCGACCTCGACGGCGTAGCCGTTGCCGACGGGTTCGCCGGTGACGCGCACGCGCGTGTGGGGCGGGGAGAACTGGGCGGCGTTCTCGATGATCTCGGCCAGCAGGTGCGTGAGGTCGGCGACGGCCGCGCCGACGACGGCCGCCTCGGGGAGTTGCCGTACCTCCACGCGCGCGTAGTCCTCCACTTCGGAGACGGCTGCGCGGACCACGTTCGTCAGGGAGACCGGCATGCGCCAGGCCCGGCCGGGGGCGGCTCCGGAGAGGATGATCAGGCTCTCCGCGTGGCGCCGCATGCGGGTGGTGAGGTGGTCGAGGCGGAAGAGGTCGCTCAGCTCGTTCGGGTCGTCGGAGCGGCGTTCCATGCTGTCGAGGAGGGCCAGTTGCCGGTGGACGAGGATCTGGCTGCGGCGGGCGAGGTTGACGAAGACGCCGGAGATGCCGCTGGCGAGTTCGGCGCGTTCCACGGCGGCCCGCAGCGCGGCGCGGTGGACGGTGGTGAGGGCCTCGGCGACCTGCCCGGTCTCGTCCTCCGCGGGCGCTCCCGGCGGGGCCTCGGCACCGATGTCGATCTCCTCGCCGGCGCGCAGTTTCCGCATGGCGTCGGGGAGTTTACGCCGGGCGATCTCCAGGGCGCTGTTGCGCAGGCTGACCAGTTCCACCACGAGGCCGCGTCCGATGCGCACGGAGATGACGAGCGAGGCGGCGACGGCGGCGAGGCCGAGCAGGACGGCGGCGCCGGCCGGAGTGAGCAGTCCTCGGGTGAACGGATCGGCACGTTCCGCGACCCCGCGTGCCGCGTCGTCCTCGATGGTGCGCATGCCGTTCTGCACGCGCGCGTGTGCCGTGTTCCAGGTGCTGTCGGGCGCCGCTTCGACCGCCTTCGCGCCCGGCCGGCCGGCGAGAACGCGGTCCTCGGCGTCGCCCAGGCCGGTGTAGGCGCTGCTGTCGGCGAGGGCGTCCCATGCGGAGCGTTCGGTGCCGCTCAGGTCCGCGACGGCCGACTCGGTGAGCGTACGGCGCCGGTCGACGGCGCCGGTGAAGAGCCGGAGCCGTTCCCCGGTCAGGGTGCCGTCCAGGCGGGCACTCGCGAGCACCGCGTCCTCCTGGGCCAGTGCCTCGCCCGCGCGGGCGAATTCGAGCAGCACGCGCGCGTCGGAGCCGAGGTCGGCGTCCCGGATGCCGGTGAGGGCACCTCCGACGCCGAAGGCGGCCGAGATGGTCCGGGTGTAGCGGTCGTACGTCTCGGCCCAGCCCACGCGGCGGTCCTGCACCGCGGTGCGCAGCGGCCGCAGTTGCTCGGCACCGGAGACGAACGCCTTCAGCCGCTGGGCGACTCCGGCGGGCAGTTCCCCGCTGTCGGCGACGGTGGTGTCCTTGCCGAGCCGTAGTCGGGCGACGGCCCGGTCGGTGCGCCGGGCGAGCTCGTCCAGTTCGTCGGTGCGGACGGCGGACGGGTCGGTGGCGTGGCGGACGGCGGCCGCGCGTTCGGCCTGGAGGGCGGCGACGGCGGTGGAGACGGGGGCTCGGACCGTGGCGTCCACGCGCTGGACCTGCCGCAGCCGGGAGACGTCCTGGGCGGTGGTGACGGTGGCGTAGGCCCACAGGGCCAGCAGGGAGACGACCGGCACCATCAGGAGGCAGACGATCTTGGCACGTACGGTGCGGGGGCGTATGTGCCAGCGATCCGCGCGCGTGGTCGTCCCGTCGGGCGCGGTGTCCGAGGGCGTGTCGGGGCCCTCGTCGGCCGGTGGCCCGGCGTGCGCTCGGCGACCGCGCACGGGTGAGGATGGCGCCTCGGCGCCGGCTGTGGGTGGCCTACGGGGTGTTCGCATGGACTCCTCGCTCGGGAGTGGGTCGGGGCGTGCGGGCGGCCGTCCCGGCTGGGGCGGCGCACCGTCGTCCGAGCGCGCTATGGGGCTCGGGGCGCTGTGTCGGACCCGGGGCACACTGTGTGGCTCGGAGCGCACGGTCGGGCTTGGAGCGCACCGGCCGGGAGAGGGCGGCCCGTCCATGCCCCGGGGGGGCCGTTCAGGCCGTCGGGTGCGCCACCCGGGCCGCTGGGCCGGCCCTCCTGACCGTCGGCCCTCCCGACCGCCGGACGCGCTGTCCGCGAGGCCCGCGCCCTGCACCGCCCGGGCCCGCTCTGCCAAGGCCGGCGCTCGCCTGCGCGGCTAGGGGGCGACGCTCTGCACCGGCGCCTGGGCCGAGGCGGACGCCGCACGCTCCCCCGCTGTCGGCGACAGCGCGACGAAGGCCGAGGTCAGGAAGAGATAGGAGCCGAGGCCGACGGCGAGGGGGAAGATGAACTGCATCGCCGCGGCCCCGGGCAGGGCCTCCCCGGAGGGCGTCACGCGCACGCCCACCGCGAACATCCCGGTGTAGTGCATGCTGCTGACGGCCGCGCCCATGATCAGGGACGCGATGGTGACCGCCACCGGCGACTTGATGTTGAGGGCCGCCCACAGGGCCGCCGTCGCGGCGACGACGGCGATCAGGACGGAGAGCCCGACGAGCAGCGGGTCGTACGTCACGTCGCCGTGCAGCCGGACGGCCGCCATGCCCAGGTAGTGCATGCTCGCGACGCCGAGGCCGGTGGTGAGGCCGCCGATGAGCAGGGCCCGGCCGCGGTCCCTGCTGTAGCCGACGGCGAAGACGCCGGCGCAGACGACGACCATGGCGACGAGCAGGCTCAGAAGGGTGAGCGGCACGTCGTAGCGGATGTCGGTACCGGTGACGGCGAAACCGAGCATGGCCACGAAGTGCATGGTCCAGATGCCGGTGCCGATCGCCGAGGCGGCGGTGACGAGCCAGTTGCGGCGCGAGCGCCCGGTGGTGGCGAGTGCGCGGACGGTGCAGCGCAGACCGAGCGCGGCGCCTATGCAGGCCATCACGTACGACAGTGCGGGGGTCAGCCACCCCAGGGCTGCGTGGTCCAGGTGTCCCATGGCCCCGGGACGCTAGACCCGGCAGGGGCGCGTGAAGGGGGCGCATTTCGAAAGGTGTTGGAATATGACCCAAGGATGTACCGGAATGATCGGGTCACGCTCGAACGTGTGCACAGAGGCGTCATCCGTGCCGGTGAGGAATCATGCGGTACATGAGCGACGACCAGACGCGTGTCCAGGAGTTCTTCACCGCCCGCGCCGCCGACTGGGACAGCCGCTTCCCCGACGACGGTCCGGCCTACGCGGCCGCGGTCGCCGAGCTCGGACTGCGGGCGGGCGACCGGGTGCTCGACGCGGGGTGCGGCACCGGACGGGCCCTGCCGCCGCTGCGAGCCGCCGTGGGGGCCTCGGGCGTGGTCCTCGGGGCCGACCTGACGCCGGCCATGCTGCGGGAGGCCGTACGGGCCGGACGGGACCGTGACGGGCAGTTGCTGCTCACGGACGTCGCCTCGCTGCCCCTGCGCTCGCGGTCGCTGGACGCCGTGTTCGGGGCGGGCCTCATCTCGCACCTCGGGAGCCCGGCCGAGGACCTTCGGGAGCTGGCGCGCGTGGTGCGCCCCGGTGGGGTGCTGGCGCTGTTCCACCCGATCGGCAGGGCGGCTCTCGCAGCACGCCACGGCCGCCCGCTCACCCCGGACGACCTGCGCGCCGAGCCCAACCTCCGTCCGCTGCTGGCCGGTTCGGGATGGCGCCTGGCGTCGTACGTCGACGAGGACTCCCGTTTCCTCGCGCTCGCCGTACGCGAGGACTGAGCCGCCTCGTCACCCGGCCTCGGCCTCCGGCACCGCGTGCCGCACGGGGCAGCCCCGCAGGCCCGGGACCGGGCGGGTGCCCAGGTCGGCGACCCGGTAGCCGTACGGGTAGCCCTTGATCTCCCGGTTCTGGCGGGCGAAGTGCGGGGCGCGCCGGGGCGGCAGCAGGCGGACGGCACGGCCCCGGAGCCGGACGGCACGACGCACCCACGCGCGCGTGGCGGCACTCGGCGGGGTGTAGCGGAAGGCGCGCAGCAGCGAGTCGTCGAGCAGCGCGAGGGTCGTGGTGCGCAGCAGGGGTGCGAGCGGGCCGGGGTACCAGGAGGCCATCAGGTCGAGTGTGGCGTCCGAGACGCGCCGGGCGTCCTCGTCCCAGGCGAAGTGGGCGGCCTCGTAGGAGTCGAGGCAGGTCTCGAACTCCTCGTAGGACTCGGGGATGTCCTTGATGCCCATGTGCCGGCCCAGTGTGCGGTAGTGGACGACACTGGCGACGATCTCGTGGCGTGACATCCTGCGCCAGCCGTAGGCGTCGATCCACCGCTTGGGCATCACGACGAACGTGCAGAGCACGTAGCGCATGTCGTCGTCGCTGATGTCGTAGCTGCGGTGCATCTGGTTGATGCGGCGGATCGCGGTCCTGCCCTGGTCACTGCCGAAGCCGTGCTCGACGACGGTGTCCAGGAGCAGCGAGGTGTCGTCGTAGCGCTTCTGCGGCCGGTCCGTGAGCTCCGCCGTGCGCGCGAGCAGCCGGCCGATGCCGGGGACGGCGTACGTGCGGTACAGAGCCAGCTCCAGGGCGCGTGTGAAGTCCCAGGGGAACTCGTACGCCACGCTGAGCCGGTAGATCTCCGTGGCCTCCTCGTACGGGTCCATCCGCCGGATCTGTTCGAGCCGCGAGAAGCGCTTCACCGTGCCGTCCCCCTTCTGCCGCAGGTTCTGCAACTTTACGTTGGTGCCCGGGAGATGAACGATGAGGCACGACAGGCACGCAGGGGGAAGGTGGTCAGCATGTGGGGCAGGTTCCGCAAAGCCGGGGGCAGGGTCGCTGATGTCTTGCGCACGGAACCGAGGGCCGATGGGGACAAGCGTCCGCACAATCTTTTCGAGGCCGCGGCGAGCTATGTCACGGCCTGCGCGGAGGACGACCAGGAACGGGCCGACGAGGCGGCCGGCTGGGTGTCCCCGGAGGCGCTGTCGTTCGGCGTGAACGAGCTGGCCTGCCGGGCCGTGATCGCGCTCGCCCGGGAACGCGGCGAGTCGCCGGAGACCGTGGCCCGCGACTTGCTGGGGCTGCCGGCGGCATGATGCGCACGGGCCGGACGGCCGATTCGCCCCGTCCGCCGGAAAACTGCAGCTCCGCGAGCGCCTGCGAGGCCGTGACAAGGGGCTTCCCGGCGCACTAGGGTGCGCGCCGGTGGACGAACCGATGGGGAGGCTGGGATGGCCGGGACGGACGAGGAAGCCGTCGCCGCCGAGGACGATGCGCTCTATGTGCTCACGGCGGTGCTGCTGACGCCGGCGAAGTTCCCGAGTGTGCTGGGCGACGACTACCCCGAGGCATGCGCGGCGCTCGGTCTCGCGCCGCTCGCCGACGGGTACGGGCTGGTGCTCGGCCAGGACGGTGAGGGCGCCCGGTGGACGGTGGCCATCGACGACGTCTCCCTGGTGGCCGTCGCGATCGCGTCCTGGGACTGCGGCATGGAGTACGAGCTGTCGCCCGACGAGCGCACGGTCGTCGCGGCCATGCCCGGCTGGCCCCTCGCGGTCGCCGTCGCGGCACCCGGGGTGCCCGCGCCGCACGATCCGGGCCCGGAGGCCGACGACCGGCCCCCGCTGGCTCCGCCGGACACCACCGTCTGGGGCCCGGCCCAGCGGCGCCTGGGCGCGGACGAGATCGCGCTGCAGTGGGCGACATGGCGGGCGCAGCTCGACGACGCGGAGTTCCCGGCACCGGGGTCCTCGGGGACACCGGGTGACGGAGGCGGGGCGGCAGGCGGTCCGGACGGACGCCCGGAGAACGGGCCGAAGGCCGGCCACAGCGGCATCCGGCGCGTCCTCGCGGAGGCCCGCGCCTACATCGACTCGCCGCCGCCGCTGGGCCGGGTCCGGTCGTCCTTCGCGCCGGGTGACGCCAGGACCCTGCGCGCCGACGGTCCGGGCTGGTCACTCGTCGCCAGGACCGACGACATCGCCTTCGTGCTGCTCGACGAGGAACCCGGCGAGGTCCTGCCGGTGGGCCGGGGGCCGGAGCTGCCGGGTCTCCTCGAGGCGCTGGACAAGATCGCCGTACGGCCGAACTGAGCCGGTGCGTCCGGGCCGCACCGGCTCAGTGCCTCAGCGGCCGAGCTCCTTGCGGGTGGTGCGGCGCAGCCTGCGCCGCTGCGATGGGTCCAATGTGAGGTACGCGGCGGCCGGGACTCCCAGGATGATCAGGAGCGATGCCCACCAGGGCAGCCAGATCAGCAGGATGAGCCCGACCGCCACACCGCCTGCGGCGATCTTGGCGTTCTTCGACATGACTGTCGCCTCCTTCGCGGCCACTGCCGCTCTCTGTCTCGAAAACGGACCCGCGTTCACGGCGGTTCCGGACCGCGACCCTGAGACATCCCTGAGGTGTGACCTCGACGCACCCCTGAGACCTCCATGGTGACCCAGCTCACAGCCGAGTCATACCCATGTGTTCGGGAAGTGCTGTACTCTCGGCGGCTCCGCTCCCACTAGTCAAATTTGAGGAATTCGCCATAGCCGAGCATTCGACTCCCCCGGCACCCTCCTCCGACATCTCCGCACTGGCCTTTTACCACTCCGTGTTCCTGCCCGGCGACCCCGCACGCACCGGCAGCGTCGCGTTCTGGCGACCCGACGGCGCTGCCCCTCGGGCCGGGGCGTCCGCGTCCGTCACGGACCTGACCGTCGTCGTGCCCCATGAGGGCGGGGTCGAGGAAGCGTGCGTGCCCGCCGTCCTGATGCCGGTGCGCACGGCCCTGCCGCTCCTCACGCGTGCGCGTGCCGATGGGCACGGGCACCGGTCCACCGCGTTCTGGGGCGCGGCGGCCCTGCACGCCCTGCACCTCGTGGCGCGCGGACTGCTGCTGCCGGGGCTGTCCCCGGACGACCACGACGCCTGGCGCACGGGCCCGCTGCGCGCCCAGGACGTCGAAGCCCTGCGCCGCCTCGCCGCCGCGATGCCGCCCGAGGCGCACGCCGTGCCCCTGGACGGCACCGCGCCGCTGCGGCTGCCCGACCCGGAGCAACTCCTGCGCGCCTTCCTCGACGCGGTCGCCGACACCCTGCCCCGCTCCCCCGCCGCACCGCTGTTGACGAACGGCCCCGCCTACGCCGCGCCGGAACCGGTGCGGCTGCCCGAGCAGCGCGCCTGGGCCGCCGACGTCGCCGCGGGCCACGACGCGGGCGTGCGGCTGTCGCTGCGCATCGAGGCGGACGGACTGACGGACGCGGCGGACGACGGCACGGACGTGACGTTCCGGGCCGTGCTCCAGGTGCACAGCGTCAGCGATCCGGCGCTCGTCGCGGACGCCGCGGACGTATGGGCCGGCAGTGGGGGCGAGGCCTTCGGTCCGCGCGCGCGGATGGACGCACTGCTCGCCCTGCGCCGGGCGGCCCGGGCCTGGGCCCCGCTCACACCCCTGCTGTCGGCGTCCGTGCCGGACGCGGCCGAACTCGCCGACGAGGAGGTCGCCGAGCTTCTCGGGGCGGGCGCCCTCGCACTCGGTGCGGCCGGAGTCGACGTGCACTGGCCGAAGGGGCTGTCCCGTGAGCTCAGCACGCACGCGGAGGTGGGGCCTTCCGACGGCGAGCCGGAGTCCGGCGAGGCCTTGACGGCCATGCCGTCGTTCCTGTCCGCCGACGCGCTGCTCGCCTTCACGTGGTCGTTCGCCCTGGGTGACAGGCGACTGGACCGTGAGGAGCTGAACCGTCTCGCCGAGGCCAAGCGCCCGGTGGTGCGGCTGCGCGACCAGTGGGTCCTGATCGACCCTCAGGAGGCGCGCCTGGCCCGTTCCCGGCAGGACCGCAAGGTGACGCCGGTGGACGCCCTGGGCGCGGCCCTGACGGGCTGGGCGGAGGTGGAGGGCCGCCGGGTCGAGGTGCGGCCCACCGGGTGGCTGGCGGCGCTGCGGGAGCGGCTCGAAAATCCCGAGGCGCAGCAGCCCGTGGAGCAGCCGGCCGCCCTCGCCGCCACTCTGCGGGACTACCAGCGCCGGGGCCTGAACTGGCTCGCGAGTATGACGTCGCTCGGACTGGGCTGCTGCCTCGCCGACGACATGGGCCTCGGCAAGACGATCACGCTGATCGCCCTCCACCTGCACCGGCAGTCCGACGCCGGGTCCGCCGGGCCCACCCTGGTGGTCTGCCCGACCTCCCTGATGGGCAACTGGCAGCGGGAGATCGAGCGGTTCGCGCCCGGCACACCGGTGCGCCGCTTCCACGGCGCACGGCGCGGCCTGGAGGGCTTGGCCGACGGAGAGTTCGTGCTCACCACGTACGGCACGATGCGCCTGGACGCGCCCCGGCTCGCCGGAGTGCCGTGGGGCATGCTCGTGGCGGACGAGGCCCAGCACGTGAAGAACCCGTACTCCTCGACCGCTCGGGAGCTGCGTTCCATCGGTGCACGCGCGCGCGTGGCGCTCACGGGCACCCCGGTGGAGAACAACCTGTCGGAGCTGTGGGCGATCCTCGACTGGACGACTCCAGGTCTGCTGGGCCGGCTCGGCACCTTCCGCCGGCGCTACGCGGAGGCCGTCGAGGGCGGTCAGGACCCGGCCGCGGCCGACCGGCTGGCCCGGCTCGTCCGGCCGTTCCTGCTGCGCCGCCGCAAGTCGGACCCGGGGATCGCGCCCGAACTGCCGCCGAAGACGGAGACCGATCACGCCGTGTCGCTCACCGAGGAGCAGGCGGCGCTGTACGAAGCCGTGGTGCGCGAGGCGCTCGCGGAGATCTCCGGCGCCGGCAGCATGGCCCGGAGGGGCCTGATCGTGAAGCTGCTGACCGGCCTCAAGCAGATCTGCAACCACCCGGCGCAGTACCTCAAGGAGGAGCGCCCCGTGATCACCGGGCGCTCCGGGAAGCTGGAGCTGCTGGACGAGCTGCTCGACACGATCCTCGCCGAGGACGCGGGCGTGCTGGTCTTCACCCAGTACGTGCAGATGGCCCGCCTCCTCGAACGGCACCTGTCCGCCCGCGGCACGCCCTCGCAGTTCCTGCACGGAGGGACGCCCGTCCCCGAACGCGAAGCCATGGTGCGGCGCTTCCAGGACGGCGAAGTGCCGGTGTTCCTGCTGTCGTTGAAGGCTGCGGGCACCGGGCTGAACCTCACCCGGGCCGAGCACGTCGTGCACTACGACCGCTGGTGGAACCCGGCCGTCGAGGCGCAGGCCACCGACCGCGCCTACCGCATCGGCCAGACGCGGCCCGTGCAGGTGCACCGGATCATCGCGGAGGGAACGATCGAGGACCGCATCGCCGAACTGCTGCTGCGCAAGCGGGAGCTGGCGGACGCGGTCCTGGGCGCCGGCGAGGCGGCGCTCACGGAACTGACGGACGCGGAACTGGCGGATCTGGTCGAACTGCGAGGGGGCCTGCGATGACTCGGCACGATGGCGACATGGAACGCACCTTCGCCGCGCTGCCGCCCGCCCACGGGCGGGGCTTCGCGCAGACCTGGTGGGGCCAGGCCTGGCTGACGGCCCTGGAGGGCACGGCGCTGGACTCGAAGCAGCTCAAAGCCGGCCGCCGGCTCGCCCGCGCGGGTGCGGTCGGCGCGGTGTCGGTGCGCCCGGGGCGGCTCACGGCCGTCGTCCAGGACCGCGACCGTACGGCGCACCGGGCCGACGTCCTGCTGGAGGAGCTCTCGCCCGAACAGTGGGACCGCTTCCTGGACATGACGGTGGAGCGGGCCGGTCATGTGGCGGCCCTGCTGGACCGGGAGATGCCGCCGCACCTGGTCGAGGACGCGGCGGACGCGGGCGTCGAACTGCTGCCGGGCCTGGGCGATCTGGAGCCGGAGTGCGACTGCGAGGCCTGGGACCACTGCGGGCACACGGCGGCGCTCTGCTACCAGGTGGCACGGCTGCTGGACCAGGACCCGTTCGTGCTGCTGCTGATGCGGGGGCGTGACGAAGCCGCCCTGCTGGCGGACCTCCAGGCGCGCAGCGGCGCTTCCGCGGCGGGCTCCTCCGGGCCGGAGGGCGTGGACGCGGCCGAGGCGTACGCCGCCGGTGACATCCTGCCGCCGCTCCCGGATCTGCCCGAACTCCCCGACGCGCCCGGTCTTCCACCGTCCCTGGACGCCGAGACACCGCCCGCGCCCGGCATCGACCCGGCCGCGCTGACGTTCCTGGCCGCCCAGACCGCTGTACGGGCCCACCGCCTGCTCAAGGAGACGCTCCGGGGCACCTGCTGCGCGGAGTTGACGCCCGGGCAGGACGCGGTACGGCTGGCCGCGGGTGAGCCCGGCCAGGAGATGACCGACCGGCTCGCCGACGGGTCGGGACGCGGCCGGGAGGGGCTGGCGACGGCCGTGCGCGCCTGGCGTCACGGCGGTACGGACGCGCTGTCCGTCTTCGACGAGGAGTGGCGCGTGGAGGGCGAAGCGCTGGCACGCGCGCGTGCCGCCCTGGAGGCGGCCTGGGACACCGGCGAACGGCCGGAGCTGCGGGCGCGGGGCAACCGCTGGACGGTCGTCGGGGCACCGGGCCAGCTGCGCCTCGGCCGGGACGGCCGCTGGTGGCCCTACCGCAAGGAACGCGGTCGCTGGCAGCCCGCGGGAGGCGCCGCCCAGGATCCGGCGACGGCCCTGGCCATGGTGACGGCCCAGGCTCCGGCGGAACTCCCGCCCGGAGAGGGGAACTCCCTGTGAGGATCCAGCGGTACGGCCCGGACGTCCTCACCGTCGCCGACGAACTCACCGAAGCGTACGCCGAGGTCTTCACGGCACCGCCCTGGGAGCCCCGGGACCCCGAGGAGACCCGCGTGGAGTTCCGTGAGCGGCTGGAGACGGACGTGCGCCGGCCGGGTTTCCGGGCGGTGCTGGCGCTGTCGGAGGACGGCGGGGTGGACGGTTTCGCCACGGGCTGGACCACCCGAGCGCCCTTCCGCACCGACCGCGCCTACGGGAAGGTGACCCGGCGGCTCGGTGCGGACCGGGTGAACGAGCTCCTCGTGGGCTCCTTCGAGATCGACGAACTGGGCGTACGCTCCCGGGCCCGCGGTACGGGCCTGGGGCGGCGGTTGCTGTCCGCTCTCGGCTCCGGCGCACCCGGCGGCCGGGCCTGGCTGATGACCTGGAGCGGTGCGCCGGACGCAGTGGCCTTCTACCGCCGCGCCGGATGGTGGGAGCCCGAACCCGTGCCGGGTGAGGAGACGGACATGGTGGTGTTCATCGCCCCGGGCCGGCCGTCCGGCGAGGCCTCCGGCTCGGGGGCACGGGCGTCCGGGCACTAGCTCGCCGGGTCCAGGGACGGGAGGAGCGATTCGAGGCCGCTCGGCAGATCGCTCGGCAGGTCGCTCGGCAGCTGCGTCGGGAAGCCCGACGGCAGCCGGGTCGGCAGGTCGCTCGGCAGTCTGGTGGGCAGTTCGGTGGGGATACCGAAGGACGGCGCGGGTGTACGGCTCGTGCTCTCGCCGGACGGCTCCTCGTCCGACGAGCCGCCCCGGTCCGACGCCATCAGCACCACGAGGGACACGGCGGCGACGGCCACGAACACGGCGAGCAGGATGAACAGCGGATTCCGGCGCCGGGGAGGTCCGGGCGGGTGCGGCGGTACGGGCGGCAGGGCCATACCGACCAGAGTCGCCGCCCGCCGCTCGGGCCGGGAGGGGCGCACGGAAGCTGATACGGACTCATGGCGTGGATCGCATGATTCCGCGGCATGACAGGCCCGTCGGCCGGCCGGAGTGGCCGGCCGACGGGCCCGTACGCGTGCGTGGACTCAGCCACGCGCCCCCAACAGGTGATCCATCGCCAGCTGGTCCAGGTGCTCGAAGGCCATGCCGCGCGCGGCGGCCGCCTCCACATCGAACGCCTCGAACGCCGACTGGTCGGCGAGCAGCGCCTGGAGGCCGTCCGCGGCAGTGGGCTGGGTCAGCTCGTCGAGGCGGGCCGCCCGCAGGGCCTCCTGGACCTCCGGGTCGGCGCGGAAGGCGGCGGCGCGCTCCTTGAGGATGAGGTAGTTGCGCATGCAGCCGGCCGCCGAGGCCCACACGCCGTCGAGGTCCTCGGTCCGCGGCGGCTTGAAGTCGAAGTGGCGCGGACCGGTGTAGCCCGCCGACTCCAGCAGGTCGACCAGCCAGAACGCGGCACGCAGGTCACCGGCGCCGAAGCGCAGGTCCTGGTCGTACTTGATGCCGGACTGGCCGTTGAGGTCGATGTGGAACAGCTTGCCCGCCCACAGCGCCTGCGCGATGCCGTGCGGGAAGTTCAGCCCGGCCATCTGCTCGTGCCCGACCTCGGGGTTGACGCCGTACAGCTCCGGCCGCTCCAGGCGCTCGATGAACGCCAGGGCGTGGCCGACGGTCGGCAGCAGAATGTCGCCGCGCGGCTCGTTCGGCTTGGGCTCGATCGCGAAGCGCAGGTCGTAGCCCTGGGAGGTGACGTACTCGCCGAGCAGGTCGAAGGCCTCCTTCATCCGGTCCAGGGCCGCGCGGACGTCCTTGGCGGCGCCGGACTCGGCGCCCTCACGGCCGCCCCAGGCCACGTACACCTGGGCGCCGAGCTCGACGGCGAGGTCGATGTTGCGGATGGTCTTGCGCAGGGCGTAGCGGCGCACGTCGCGGTCGTTGGCGGTGAACGCGCCGTCCTTGAAGACCGGGTGCGTGAAGAGGTTGGTGGTGGCCATCGGGACCTTCATGCCCGTGGCGTCCAGCGCCTGCCGGAAGCGCTTGATGTGCGCCTCGCGCTCGGTGTCGTTCGAGCCGAACGGAATCAGGTCGTCGTCGTGGAAGGTCACGCCGTGGGCGCCCAGCTCGGCCAGGCGCTGCACCGTCTCGACCGGGTCGAGGGCACGCCGCGTGGCGTCGCCGAAGGGATCCCGTCCCTGCCAGCCGACGGTCCACAGGCCGAACGTGAACCTGTCCTCGGGGGTGGGCTGGTAGCTCATGCCGCGGCTCCTTGCTCGCTGGGGCTATTTCGTCATGCCGATTTACAAATTAGTATGCGAGCACCTCTCTGGGAAGAGACAAGGTGCCTCCGAACGGAGACACGTGCCGCGCGCAGTAGGGAGAAGCCCGATGTCAGCAGCCGAGGGTCCGCTCGTCGTCGGTGTGGACTCGTCCACCCAGTCCACCAAGGCGCTGGTCGTCGACGCGTCCACCGGCCGGGTGGTCGCGAGCGGCCAGGCCCCGCACACGGTCTCCTCGGGGGCGGGGCGCGAGACCGATCCGCGCCAGTGGTGGGACGCGCTGTGCGAGGCGCTGCGCCAGTGCGGTGACGCGGCGCACGAGGCCGCCGCGGTGTCGGTGGGCGGGCAGCAGCACGGTCTCGTCGCCCTCGACGGCCGGGGCGAGCCGGTGCGGCCCGCCCTGCTGTGGAACGACGTGCGCTCGGCGCCGCAGGCCCGCCGGCTGACGGAGGAACTGGGCGGGGCGAAGTTCTGGGCCGACCGCACCGGAAGCGTGCCCGCCGCCTCGTTCACGGTCACCAAGTGGGCCTGGCTGGCCGAGCACGAGCCGGAGGCGGTGCGTGCCACGAAGGCCGTGCGTCTCCCCCACGACTACCTCACCGAGCGGCTCACGGGGCAGGGCACGACCGACCGCGGCGATGTCTCCGGGACGGGCTGGTGGGCGTCCGGGACGGAAGGCTACGACGAGGAGATCCTGGCGCACGTGGGGCTCGACCCGGCCCTGCTGCCCCGCGTGGTGCGGCCCGGCGAGGTGGCGGGCACGGTGCGCGACGGCCATGACCTGCCGTTCTCCAGGGGCACCCTGGTCGCGCCCGGCACGGGCGACAACGCCGCCGCCGCGCTGGGCCTCGGGGTGCGGCCGGGCGTGCCGGTGATGAGCCTCGGCACCTCGGGCACCGTGTACGCCGTGTCGCGGCACAGGCCCGCCGACCCGAGCGGCACGGTGGCGGGTTTCGCCGACGCCCGCGGCGACTGGCTGCCACTGGCCTGCACCCTGAACTGCACGCTCGCCGTCGACCGCGTCGCGGCGCTGCTGGGTCTGGACCGCGAGGCCGTGGAGCCCGGCACGGCCGTGACGCTGCTGCCCTACCTGGACGGCGAACGCACGCCGAACCTGCCGAACGCCTCCGGCCTGCTGCACGGCCTGCGCCACGACACGACCGCCGGCCAGCTGCTCCAGGCCGCCTACGACGGTGCCGTGCACTCCCTGCTCGGGGCGCTCGACCTGGTCCTCGACGAGGACGCGGACCCCTCGGAACCCCTGCTGCTGATCGGCGGCGGCGCCCGGGGCACCGCATGGCAGCAGACCGTGCGACGGCTGTCGGGGCGTCCGGTGCAGGTGCCCGAGGCCAAGGAACTGGTCGCCCTCGGCGCCGCCGCGCAGGCGGCCGGGTTGCTGACCGGGGAGGACCCGGCGGCGGTCGCGCGACGCTGGGACACGGCGGCCGGGCCGGTGCTCGACGCCGTCGAGCGGGACGAGGAGACGCTGGCCAGGATCGCCGGGGTACTCTCCGACGCGGCTCCGCTGCTGGAGCGGCCCACGGACACCCACTGAGGACTGGCGTCAGGCATGACCGCACCGCTGCACGAGGCCCGTACCGCCGGGCAGGGACGCGCACTGCCCGACACCCAGCAGGGCATGCGCCGCCGCAACCTCGCACGCGTCCTGCACACCGTCCGCGCCGAGGGCCCGCTGTCCCGGGCCGCCGTCGCCTCACGGATCGGCCTGACCCGGGCGGCGGTCTCGACACTCGTCGACGAGCTCATCCGCTCCGGGCTCCTCGAAGAACTGGGGCCCGAGCGGCCCGGCCGGGTGGGCCGGCCCGGTTCCGCGCTCGCCGTCAGCGGACGCGGCCCGGCCGGGATCGGCGCGGAGGTCGGCATCGACCATCTCGCGGTCTGCGCCGTCGACCTGCGCGGCACGACCCGGTCGCGGGCGATACGGCAGGGAGCGAACCGCGGCCGCTCCCCGGAACCCGTGCTCGCGGAGCTCACCGAGCTGATCCGGCAGGTCGTCGCCGAGGCGGAGCACGAGGGCCTGTGGCCGGCCGGACTCGCCGTCGCCGTGCCGGGCCTGGTGGCGCGTGACGCCCGGACCGTCGTGCGCGCCCCGAACCTCGGCTGGCACGACACGGACCTCGGCACGCTGCTGCCGGCGGACCTCCCGCTGACCGTGGACAACGAGGCCAACTTCGGCGCCCTCGCCGAACTCTGGCTGGGGGACGACACGCCCCGCGACTTCCTGCACGTCTCGGCGGAGATCGGTATCGGTGCGGCGGTCGTGGTGGACGGCGGGCTGCTGCGCGGAACCCGCGGTTTCGCGGGCGAGTTGGGACACGTGCCGGTCCAGCCGGACGGGCCGGAGTGCGCCTGCGGCGGGCGGGGCTGTCTGGAGCAGTACGCCGGTGAGGAGGCCGTGCTGCGTGCGGCCGGTCTGGAACCCGACGAGGACCGGGTCGGGCTGCTCGCGGGGCGCGCCGCGGAGGGCGACGAGGACGTACGCCGTGCCCTGCGCGACGCCGGAACGGCGCTCGGTGTGGCTCTGACCGGGGCGGTCAACCTGCTCGACCCGGAGAGCGTGGTCCTGGGCGGGGAACTGTCCGGGCTGGCGCCCTGGTTGCTGCCTTCGCTGCGGGACGAACTGGCGCGGCGTACGGCAGGTCCGGCCTGCCCCGTGTCCGTGTCCCGGTTGGGCCCTCAGGGGCCGCTGCTGGGAGCGGCGCACTCGGTGGTGCGGGCGGTGCTGGACGATCCGGCGGCCGTCGCCGGGCAGGCCTGAGAACCGGCGTCGCCCACGGTCACCGGCGGGTCTCCGCCGTTCCGAATCACCCGGCCGGGTGAGGGAGTTGTCCACATCAGCGGGCCCGTCCACTGAATCGCGCCGCGTCCTCCCGACCGACCGGCAGGCGCCGTAACTTGATCGACGCGGGCCGCGACCGCAACGGCCGCCGCTCCGCGCAGTCGAGCAGGAGACACCCTCCCGTCGAGCCCGGAAGGCACACACCCATGGAACGGACCACCCTCTTCCCCAGCAGGCGAGGCATCCTCGCGGGCGCCGCCCTCACCGCTGCCCCGTCCGTCCTGCTCTGCGGCACCCGGGCCGACGCCCGGCCCCGGGCCGTCGATCACCCCGGAGCGGCGTGGCAGCCGGCGAGCCGCGGCAACTACACGCCGTCGAACCGCCCGCGCGCCCATCCGCTGCACTACGTGATCATCCACGTGGCGCAGACGACCTACTCCGGCACCCTCTCCGTCTTCCGGAACCCCGCGAAGAAGGTGTCCGCGCACTACGTGGTCCGCTCCTCCGACGGGCATGTCGCGCAGTGCGTGCGCGAGTCCGACATCGCGTGGCACGCGGGGAACTGGGACTACAACACCCGCAGCATCGGCATCGAGCACGAAGGATGGGTGGACCGGCCCGGGTACTTCACCGACGCCCTGTACGAGCGGTCGGCCCGGCTCACCGCGGCGATCTGCGGGAGGTACGGCATCCCGAGGAACCGCGCGCACATCATCGGCCACCACGAGGTACCGGGCAGCGACCACACCGACCCGGGCCGGCACTGGGACTGGAAGCGCTACCTCAGACTCGTCAAATCCGCCTGAAAACCTGGTCGCTGCCCCTGCGGCCCACCTCACGTCCCGGTTACAAAACGCTCAACCTCTGGTTGCGGGCCGGTGAGCAGGCGACGATGGGGCCATGACTCTGGCCCAGCGCGCCATGGAGCGCCTGCAGGCCTGGCCCGACCTGATGGTGGGCCCGGCGAGTTGCGGTACCGGAAGGGCGCTCCGTTCCGTCCGTGACGAGATCGTCCATTTCCACTCCGCACGGGACGTGGATCTCCACCTCACCCGCGGTGCCATCCGGCGTTTCCGCTACGACCTCGCCGGTTCGAGCGCGATCCACCTGCTGCCCGGATCGTGCTGGGTGACGGTCCACCTCGACTGTGATGCGGACGTCGACCTGTTGCTGAGTCTGGTGAGCATCGCCCTCAAGGCCCACCAGAGCCCGCCCGCCGATGACGGCGAGCCGCGGTTCGCCGGGTGCAACTTCCACCGGGTCACGGTGCTGCCGCGTGACGCCGTGGCGGGCGGCTGAGCCTTGACGGACGAACCGGAGGCGGTCAACGCCGAGGCCTGGGACGCGTACGGGGCGCACCATCTGCGACGGGGCACGGTGCTGCCCGAGGCGGCACGGATCGATTGGGGGTTCGAGGGCGGCGGACCGGGGATCGAGGTGTTCGGGGAGCTGGCGGGCCGGCGGGTGCTGGACCTCGGATGCGGTCCGGCCCGGCACGCCGCCCATCTGGTCCGGGCCCACGGGGCGCTGGTGGACGCGGTGGACGCCTCGGCCGGGCAGTACGAGCGGGCCCGGGCCCGCTACGGCTCGCTGCCCGGGCTGCGGCTGGTCCTGGGCGACGCGGTGGAGCATCTGCGCTCGGCCGAGCCGTACGACGTCGTGTACTCCGTCAACGGCGTCCCGTACATCGATCCACACCGGCTGCTGCCCGCCCTCGCCGGGGCGCTCAGACCGGGTGGCAGGCTCTGCTTCACGGTGCTGGACACCAACTCGCGTGGTGACGGACCGTCGGACCGGGTCGCCGCCCGGCCGGAGATCCTGCGGCTGGCGGGCGGCGGTGAGGTCACCGTCCACATGTGGGTGCTCACCCCGGAGCTCTGGACGGCGCTGCTCACCGAGTACGGGCTGCGCGTGGAGGGGATCGACGTCCTCGACACGCCGGAGGCCGGAAACAGGGCCTCCTACCGGCTCTTCCGCGTGACCCGGCCCGTGCGGGTGTCCTCCCGGCCGCGCGTTAACAAGCCGCCGCTTGCGCACGCCGCGCTCGGGGTGGGTGCCCTCCTGTACGGGCCGCGCGGGCTGCTTCTGGGCAGGCACCGGCGCGGGACGTGGGAGCTGCCCGGCGGGACGGTGGAACCCGGGGAGTCGCTGCGGGAGGCGGTGGTGCGCGAGCTCGGCGAGGAAACAGGGCTCGCGGCGCGGCCCGAGGACGTCCGGCTGCTCGGGACGCTCCTGGACGACGCGGGCGGTGTCGTCCGCATGACCGTGGCCGCCCGGGTCACCACCTGGCGGGGCGAGCCGTCGGACCAGCCCGGGGAGAGGGTGGGCCGTTGGCGCTGGTTCGCCCTGGACCGGCTGCCGGAGCAGTTGTTCGTGTGCAGCGCACAGGCCCTCACCGCCTGGCGTCCCGGCCTGCCGATCGACCACACGCCCGCGCATTTCACGCCCTACGACACCGGAACGGGCGACAGCTGAAGCACCCGGAGGGGTGCGTTTTTTCAGCCGTTCCCGCGTAGTCCGCGCTCAGCCACCCTGCCGGCTCCCGCTGTCTGGTGCACTGCCCCTGAGGACTCCGACAGTTGACGAGGCATCAGGGGGCACGGTGGCAGGTCGTCACAGGCGACGAGCAGGCAGAGCGGTACTGGCGTTCTTCACGGCGTTCTGCGCACTGACCGGTGCGGCCCTGGCGGGGGCGGCTCCGGCCGGTGCCGTGCAGAAGGGCGGACGCGTCGCGCCGGGCGTGACGTACGAGGAGTTCGACATCAAGGCGGCGCAGGGGGTGACGCACGCCCATGTGCTGAGGGTCGACCTGGGACACCCGCAGGTACGGGTCGACCTGCTGTACCCGGGGGCCGTGGCCGCTCGCGCGCAGGTCTCGGCCATGGCGAACACCCAGGGCGCGGTCGCCGGTGTCAACGGCGACTTCTTCAACATCACCGAGACACAGCACCCGGGCGTCGAGGCGACCGGCGCGAGTGTCGGTCCGGCGATCGCCGCCGGGCGGACGCTCAAGGCGGCCGTGCCGAACGGCCAGCGTTTCGGGCCGGCACTGCCGCCCGGCACGACCACCGAGGACGTCTTCGGGATCGGCACCGACGGGCGGGCGCGGCTGGACCGGCTGACGCTCGCCGGTTCGGTCGGTACGGCCGAGGCACAGCTGCCTCTCGGCGGGCTCAACCAGTACGCGCTGCCGGTGGGTTCCGTCGGCGCGTTCACCTCCGAGTGGGGCAGCGTGTCCCGGGTGCGCGCCACGTGCGGCACGGACACGGACCGCGCCGCTCCGTGCAGCACGGACACCTACGAGGTGACGGTCCGCGACGGCAAGGTCGTCTCGGCCGCCGACACCTCGGGCAGCGGTCCCATCGCCGCGGGGACCACCGTGCTGGTCGGCCGGGAGGCGGGCGCGCAACAGTTGCGCAAGTTCTCCACCGGCGAGGCGGTCGAGGTCGAGCACAGCCTCGTGGCGGCCACGGACGGCTCCACCTACCGGCTCGCCCTCGGCGGCTACCCGGTGCTCACGGGCGGGCAGCCGCTGCCGGGCCTGGACAACACGACGTCGGCCGTCCGTACGGCCGTGGGGATCGCCGACGGCGGGCGGCGTCTGCTGCTGCTCGCGCTGGACGGCGCCGCCGCCTACCGCAGCGGTCTGACGATCGCCGAAGTCGCCGGCACCATGCGGAATCTGGGCGCGGAGGACGCCTTCAGCCTGGACGGCGGCGGATCGTCGACCCTGGTCGCACGGAAAGCGGGCGCGAGCGCGGTCTCCGTGCGCAACCACCCCAGCGGCGGTGCCGAACGCCTCGTCCCGAACGGCATCGGCGTCTTCTCGGGGTGACCTCAGGGCCGCAGACCGCTGACGATGTCCGCCGTCGCCGTGAGGCCGCTGTGGATGGTGGGGGCGATGCTGGTGCTGGCCAGGTAGAAGCCGAGCAGCAGGCAGACCAGCGCATGGGAGACCTTCAGCCCGCCGTTGCGCAGGAAGATCACCGCAAGGATCGCGAGCAGCAGCACCACAGAGATGGAAATGGCCATCGTCAACTCCTCCGCCACGCCGCCATGTCCGGTTCACGGCGTTCGGCCGCAAGTGTGGCGTAGCGGAGGGTTCGTCCGGGCGGCTGACCTGTCCGCCGAACGAGTGGTGTCCCCTAGGGTCGCCGGGCGTCCAGGAACGCCTCCAGCCCGGCGAGGTCGTCCGTGTTGAGGTAGTCGACGCCGGCGGCGAGCAGTTCGCCCCAGAGCGCGTCGCGGGCGGGTCCGGCCAGGTCCGGGGTCGCCCAGAACCGCACCTTCTGCCCGCGCCTGTGGGCGGCCCCGGTGAGGCCCCGCAGCTTCTGCCGCTCGGCCTCCGGGAACGCCCCCACGCCCTGCCAGGTGAAGTTGAGCGTCCAGTTGTCGCTGATCAGGGGGATGAAGGAGGCGGGTGCCGGGCTGCCGAGGTCGGAGAGGCGGCCGTCGTAGAAGGCGCGCCGGACGGTCTGTGCCTCCATGGGCGGGCGGGCCGCGCGGTCGCCGGAGATCACGGCGGTGACCGGGCCGCGGAAGACGCGGCCGCGGGCGTACGTGGTGAACAGGTGCCGGTGGCGCCGGAGGTGGCGGTCGAGTTCGAGGTACGTCGACGAGCCCTCGGTCTTGATGTCGATGAGCAGCTGCAGCGAGCCGCGGTACCCCCGGTACACGCAGCCGTGGTTGGCGCGGACGCGGGCGGCGAGCGGGTCGAGGTAGAGGGACTCCAGGGTGCGGGAGGGGTCGAGGTCCTCCGGGTCGTGGGCGACGAGGAGCTGGTCGCCCACGAGGTGGATGTCGGCCTCGACGCTGCCGAAGCGGTGGTCGAGGGCGTCGAGCAGCGGGCGCGGGTGCTCGTAGTCGTTGTGCGCGTGGGCGCGCCACAACGGGCCGGGCCTGTGCGTGCGTTCGCCGGCCGGTGCGGGGACGGCGGGGACGGCGATCGAGCCCGCGAGGGCTGCGCCGAGGGTGGTGAGGGCTCTGCGACGGGTGGTGAGGGCCATGCTCTGCCTCCCTGGAGATGCCGTACGGGAACCCTGCGAGTATGGGGTTCCGGCAGCCTCAAGGAGCAGCCCCGCGCACGGAGTTGGCAGGACCGCCGTCACGCGTTCACTTCAGCGGGCCGGGGCGCACGGAAAGGCCCGCCCCTGGTGGGACGGGGTTTTCCGGGCTTTCCCCGGGGGTTTCCCGGCGTTGGCCGGATGGACGTCAGGGGGCCTGGAGGTCGACCAGTGCGGCCAGTGCCTCCCGGTGGGCGCCCGGCGTGCCGTAGGCGATCGAGTCGGCCTTGGCGCGCTTGAGGTACAGATGCGCGGGGTGCTCCCACGTCATGCCGATGCCGCCGTGCAGTTGCACGGCCTCCTCGGCGGCGTGCACGGCCACGGGTGCCGCGTACGCCTGGGCGACGGTGACGGCCACGTCCACGTCCTCGCCGTTGGCCAGGGCGTCGGCGGCGTTGCGGGCGGCCGCACGGGTGTTGACGACCTCCAGCCACAGCTGGGCCAGCCGGTGCTTGATCGCCTGGAAGCCGCCGACGGGCCGGTTGAACTGCTTGCGTTCCTTCAGGTAGCGGACGGTCTCCGTGAGGGTCCACTCGGCCAGCCCGAACTGCTCGGAGGCGAGCAGTCCGGCGCCGGCGCGCAGGGCTCGGCGTACGGCGGGTTCGGCGTCGCCCAGCAGCCGGCCCGGCACTCCGTCGAGGGTGACGGTCGCGAGCGGCCGGGTCAGGTCCAGGGAGGCCCGGGGCGTGACGGTGGCGGCGGTGGCGTCGACGGCGTACAGGCCGCCGTCGTCGGCGGGCACGAGCAGGACGTCCGCGACGGCCGCGTCCGCGATGCCGGTCAGTTCGCCGCGCAGCAGCCCGTCCTCGTGCCCAACGGTCTTGTAGGCGGCGCCCGGTGCGACGTCGAGGGCGACCGCGAGGGCGCCGATCTTCGTCCCGGTCGCGAGGTCGCGGAGCAGGTCGTCGGTGCCGCAGGCCAGCAGGGCCTCGGTGGCGACGACCGCGCTCGTCAGGTACGGCACGGGCGCGACCGCGCGTCCCAGTTCCTCCAGCACCACGGCGGCTTCGCGGTGGGTGGCGCCCTGGCCGTCGAGTTCCTCGGGCACCAGCAGGCCGGCGAGGCCCATGCCGTCGGTCAGGGCCTTCCACAGGGCCAGGTGGTGCGGAGCGTCCGACTCCGACCGGGCGATGACACCGGCTGCGTCGCAGTGGTCGGTGAGCAGGTCGCGGACGGCGGCGCGCAGCGCCTCTTCCTCCTCCGAGTACAGCAGATCGGGCTGTGCGCTCATCGGGCCAGGTCCTTCCAGGCGACGTCCTTGTCGGTGCGCGGCTCGGCGGGCAGGCCCAGGACGCGCTCGGCGACGATGTTCAGCAGGACCTCGGTGGTCCCGCCCTCGATGCTGTTGCCCTTGGAGCGCAGGTAGCGGTAGCCGGCGTCGCGGCCGGTGAAGTCGACCAGCTCCGGGCGCCGCATGGTCCAGTCGTCGTACAACAGGCCCTCCTCGCCGAGGAGTTCCACCTCCAGGCCGCTGATCTCCTGGTTGAGGCGGGCGAAGGCCAGTTTCATGCCGGCGCCCTCGGGGCCGGGCTGGCCCGCGACGAGCGACTGGCGCAGCCGCTCCGCGGTGAGGCGGGAGACCTCGGACTCCACCCAGAGCTTCAGCAGCCGCTGGTGCAGATCATGGGTGCGCAGCCCGGGCCGCTCGCGCCAGGTCTTCGAGATCGGGCCGATCATGCCGCCCTCGCGGGGCAGCCGCATGCCGCCGATGGCCACGCGCTCGTTGTTCAGCGTGGTCTGCGCGACCTTCCAGCCGTCGCCGATCTCGCCGAGGCGGCGCGAGTCCGGGATGCGGACGTCGGTGAGGAACACCTCGTTGAACTCGGCCTCGCCGGTGATCTGCCGCAGCGGCCGCACCTCGACGCCCGGGTCGGTCATGTCGCAGACGAAGTACGTGATGCCCCGGTGCTTGGGCACGTCCGGGTCGGTGCGGGCGATGAGGATGGCCCAGCGGGCGACATGGGCGCTGGACGTCCAGACCTTCTGCCCGTTGACGACCCAGTCGTCGCCCTCGGGCACGGCCCGGGTGCCCAGCGCGGCGAGGTCGGACCCGGCGCCCGGTTCGCTGAACAGCTGGCACCAAACCTCCTCACCGGTCCACAGGGGCCTGAGGAAGCGCCGCTTCTGCTCCTCGGTGCCGTACTGAAGGATCGTCGGCGCGGCCATGCCGAGGCCGATGCCGATGCGCCGCGGGTCGTTGTCGGGCGCCCCGGCGGCCTCCAGCTCGGCGTCCACGACGGCCTGCAGGGAGCGGGGGGCACCGAGTCCGCCGAGGCCCTCCGGGTAGTGCACCCAGGCGAGTCCGGCGTCGAAGCGGGCCCGGAGGAAGTCCAGGCGATCGGTGGAGGCCGGCGGGTGGGCGGCCAGCAACTCGCGGGTGCGGCTGCGCAGTTCCTCGGCGTCGGTCATGCTGCCTCCTCCACGACGACCGCGATCCGGCCGGTGGTCAGACCGTCCGCCACCTTCTGCACGGCGGCGGCCGCCCCGCCGAGCGGTACGCGCTCGCTCACGAGCGGCTTGATCGCACCCCGGGCGGCCAGCTCGGTGAGCTGCTCGTGGCAGTGCTGGACCAGCTTGGGGTTCTTGGTGTTGTACAGGCCCCAGTGCAGGCCGAGGATCGAGTAGTTCTTCACCAGGGCGTGGTTCAGGCCCGGGCTGGGGATCGTGCCGCTGGCGAAGCCGACGACCACGATGCGCCCTTCGAAGGCGACGGCCTTGGCGGACTGGGTGTAGGCCTCGCCACCGACCGGGTCGTAGATCACGTCGGCGCCCCGGCCGCCGGTGGCCTCCTTGACGGCGGCGACGACGTCCTCGGAGCGCCGGTCGATCACGACGTCGCAGCCCAGCTCGCGGGCGACCGCCGCCTTCCGGGAGCCGCCGACGACACCGATGACGGTGGCGCCGGCGGCCTTCCCGAGCTGCACGGCCGCGCTGCCGACCCCTCCTGCGGCAGCGTGGACGAGCAGGGTCTCGCCGGCCTCCAGACCGGCCCGGCGGTGCAGACCGAACCAGCCGGTCTGGTAGCCGATGTGCAGGGCGGCGGCCTCGGCGTCGTCGAGGGCGTCCGGCGCGGGCAGGAGGGCCGCGGCGTCGGCGACGGCGTACTCGGCGAAGCCGCCGTGGGGCAGCGCCGGGTTGGCGATCACCCGGCGGCCGTCCTCGGTCTCGCCGCAGATCTCCACGCCCGGGGTGAATGGCAGCGGCGGCCTGACCTGGTACTGGCCGCGGCACAGCAGGGCGTCGGGAAAGTTGATGTTGGCCGCCCGTACCTTCAGCAGGACCTGGCCGTCACCGGGCGTGGGCGGCTCCACGTCCTCGAGCCGCATCACCTCGCCCGGCTCGCCGTTCTCGTGCACTTGCCATGCCTGCATGCGGGGCCTCCACGGGGGACTGCTTCGTCTGACCGGGGTCGGTTCGCATACTAAGCGGTCGCTTGCCCATCAGGGAACAGTCTCCGGGCAAAGTCCCGCCCAGAGGCCTTCCCGTACGTCACGCGCCCTTCGGCCGGGCCCGCACATGCATCCGCTCCCCCTGCGGCCCGAACAGGCTGAGGAACTCCACGGGCCCCTCTCCCGTCGACCCGAACCAGTGCGGCACCCGGGTGTCGAACTCGGCCGCCTCCCCCGCCGTGAGCACCACGTCGTGCTCGCCCAGCACCAGGCGCAACCTCCCGGACAGCACGTAAAGCCACTCATAGCCCTCGTGCGTGCGCGGTTCCGGCTCCTGTCTGCGCTTCGGTTCCAGGACCTTGTAGGCCTGCAGGCCGCCGGGCTGGCGGGTGAGGGGCCAGTGGGTGCGGCCGCCCATGACGATCGGCTTCGACCGCACGCGCGGATCGCCGACGGTCGGGGTGCCGACCAGCTCGTCCAGCGCCACCTGGTGGGCGCGCGCGATCGGCAGCAGCAGTTCCAGACTGGGTTTACGCAGGCCGGACTCCAGCCGCGAGAGGGTGCTGACGGAGATGCCGGTGGTCTCGGAGAGCGCCGCCAGGGTCACCTCCCGGTCCTTGCGCATCTGCCGCAGCCGGGGGCCCACGCCCGCGAGTACCTCGTCCGTCGTCATGACCGTATTGCAGATTCGGCAAAGTTGTTTGTCAATCCCGCAGGGCCGGGGCGACGCTCGCCAGCGGAGGTGGTCACATGACCGAGAAGTACGCGGTGGTCGTCATCGGCGGGGGTGCGGCGGGCCTGTCCGCCGCACTGGTGCTGGGGCGGGCCCGGCACCGCACGCTGGTGGTCGACGCGGGCGAGCCGCGCAACGCCCCCGCGGCGCACATGCAGGGCTACCTGTCCCGGGACGGCATGCCGCCCGCCGAGTTCCTGGCCCTCGGGCGGGAGGAGATCGCGCGCTACGGCGTGGAGCTCGTGCGGGACCGGGTGGTGGAGGTGGAGAGGGGCGAGGACTTCACCGTGGTGCTGGCCGGCGGCCGGACCGTGCGGGCCCGGCGGCTGGTCGTCGCGACGGGACTGAAGGACGAGCTGCCCGGGGTCGCCGGGGTCGCCGAGCGGTTCGGCCGGGACGTGCTGCACTGCCCGTTCTGCCACGGCTGGGAGGTGCGCGACCAGCCGTTCGGGGTGCTGGCCTCGAGTCCGGCAGGAGTGCACCAGGCACTGATGGTGTCCCAGTGGTCGAAGGACGTGCGGTTCTTCCTGCACACGGTCGCCGAGGAGGACCTGTCCGACGAGGATCTGCGCCGGCTCGCCGCGGCCGGGGTGGACGTGGTGCCCGGGGAGGTCGCGGAGCTCGTGGTCGAGGACGACCTTCTCACCGGCATCCGGCTCGCGGACGGTACGACGCACGCCCGCTCGGTGCTGTTCGTCGCCCCAAGGGCCGCCCCGCGGACCGGCCTGCTGGAGCAGCTGGGTGCCGAGCTGCACGAGACGCCGTTCGGCGCGTATCCGGTGGTCGACGCGAACGGCCTGACGACCGTGCCCGGGGTGTGGGCCGCGGGCAACGCGATCGGTTTCTCCGAGCAGGTCGTGCACGCGGCGAGCGGCGGATACCGGGCGGCGGCGGCGATCGTCGGGGACCTGCTGATGACGGACCTCGACGCGGCCGCCCAGGTGTAGAGGCCTCGCCTCCGGTGCACCATGGCTGCATGCTGCTGCACCGGCTGGCCCGAGTGTCCCAGGAGGTCGCCGCCACCTCGGCGCGGTCCCGGAAGACGGCCCTGCTCGCGGAGCTCTTCCGGGACGCCGAGGCGGAGGACGTGCCGATCGTCATCCCGTACCTGGCCGGACGGCTGCCGCAAGGCCGCATCGGCGTCGGCTGGAAGGTGCTGAGCCGCCCGGTCGACCCGGCCGCCGAGCCGGGCCTGACCGTGCGGGAGGTGGACGCCCGGCTGGCGGAGCTCGCCAAGGTGTCCGGCCCCGGCTCCCAGGCGGAACGGTCCCGGCTGGTCGGGGAGTTGATGGGCGCGGCCACCGAGGACGAGCAGCGGTTCCTGCTCGGGCTGCTCACCGGCGAGGTCCGGCAGGGCGCCCTGGACGCGGTGGCGGTGGAGGGGCTGGCCCAGGCGACCGGGGTGCCGTCCGCGGACGTGCGGCGGGCCGTGATGCTCGCGGGTTCCCTCCAGGCGGTGGCCGAGGCGCTGCTCGCGGACGGCCCCGCCGCCCTCGACCGCTTCCGGCTCACCGTGGGCCGCCCGGTACTGCCGATGCTGGCGCACAGCGCCTCCTCGGTGGCCGAGGCGGTGGACAAGCTGGGCGCCTGCGCGGTGGAGGAGAAGCTGGACGGCATCCGCGTCCAGGTGCACCGGGACGGCGACACCGTGCGGCTCTACACCCGCACCCTCGACGACATCACCGACCGTCTGCCCGAAGTGACGGCCGCCGCACTGGAGTTGCGGGGCGAGCGGTTCATCCTGGACGGTGAGGTGATCTCCTTCGACGAGGGCGGGCGCCCCCGCTCGTTCCAGGAGACCGCCGGCCGCGTCGGCTCCCGCACGGACGTGACGACGGCCGCTCGCGCGGTGCCGGTCTCCCCCGTCTTCTTCGACGCGCTGTCCGTCGACGGCCATGACCTGCTCGACCTGTCCTTCGCCGAGCGGCACGCCGAGCTGGCCCGTCTGGTGCCCGAGCCGATGCGGGTGCGGCGCACGCTGGTGTCCGGCCCGGACGACACGCCCGCCGCGGAGGAGTTCCTCGCCGAGACGCTGAAGCGCGGCCACGAGGGCGTCGTCGCCAAGGCGCTCGACGCCTCCTACAGCGCGGGGCGGCGCGGCGCGTCCTGGCTGAAGGTCAAGCCGGTCCACACCCTCGACCTGGTCGTCCTCGCCGCCGAGTGGGGCCACGGCCGCCGCACCGGCAAGCTCTCCAACCTCCACCTGGGCGCCCGCACCGCCGACGGCGGCCTCGCCATGCTCGGCAAGACCTTCAAGGGCATGACCGACGCGATGCTCACCTGGCAGACCGAACGCCTCCGGCAGCTCGCCGTCGACGACAACGGCCATGTCGTGACCGTCCGCCCGGAGCTCGTGGTCGAGATCGCCTACGACGGACTGCAGCGCTCCACCCGCTACCCGGCCGGCGTCACCCTCCGCTTCGCCCGGGTGATCCGCTACCGGGAGGACAAGCGCCCCGAGGACGCCGACACGGTCGAGACGCTGCTCGCCGCCCACCCGGAGGTGAGGCCGTGAAGCGCAGTGCCGGCCTGCTGCTCTTCCGTCCCGCCGGCCACGGCCTCGAGGTGCTGCTCGGCCATATGGGCGGCCCGTTCTTCGCCCGGCGCGACGCCGGAGCCTGGACCGTCGTCAAGGGCGAGTACGAGCCGGACGAGCCCGCCTGGGCGGCCGCCCGCCGCGAGTTCCAGGAGGAACTGGGGCTGCCCCCGCCCGACGGCGAGGCCATCGACCTCGGTGAGGTCCGGCAGACCAACGGCAAGATCGTCACGGCCTGGGCGGTCCGGGCGGACCTCGACCCGGCGACGATCACGCCCGGCACGTTCCGGATGGAGTGGCCGCCGAGGTCGGGGCGGCACCAGGAGTTCCCCGAACTGGACCGGGTGGCCTGGTTCGGCCTCGACCGGGCCCGCGCGGTGATCGTCAGGGCGCAGGCGGCGTTTCTCGACCGGCTGGCGGAGCACTCGCCCTGAGGAGACGCTCCCGCGTTGCGGTCCCCTCCGCCGCGCGGGAAGGTCGAGACACAGCCCGCTCCGAGGGAGGTCAGCCATGCCCATCGCAACGGTGAACCCGGCGAACGGCGAGACGCTCAAGACGTACGAGGCCATGGGCGAGGAGGAGATCGAGCGCCGGCTCCAGCTCGCGGAGGCCACGTTCCGCACATACCGGACGACGACCTTCGACGAGCGGGCCCGGCTGTTGCACCGGGCCGCCGACCTTCTCGAAGAGGACCAGCAGGACATCGCCCGCGTGATGACCACCGAGATGGGCAAGCCGATCCAGCAGGCCCGGGCCGAGGCGGCGAAGTGCGCCAAGGCGATGCGCTGGTACGCCGACCACGCCGAGGAACTGCTCGCCGACGAGGAACCCGCCGACGCCGACGTCAAGGACTCCGGCGCCTCACGTGTACGGGTGCGCTACCGGCCGCTCGGGCCGGTGCTGGCCGTCATGCCGTGGAACTTCCCGCTGTGGCAGGTGGTCCGTTTCGCCGCGCCCGCGCTGATGGCGGGCAACGTGGGGCTGCTCAAGCACGCCTCGAACGTCCCGCAGACCGCCCTCTACCTGGAGGATCTCTTCCACCGGGCGGGTTTCACCGAGGGCACCTTCCAGACCCTGCTGATCGGCTCCGCCGCGGTCGACGAGATCCTGCGCGACGAGCGGGTCAAGGCGGCCACGCTCACCGGCAGCGAGCCGGCGGGCCGCGCGGTCGCCTCCACCGCCGGGGAGATGGTCAAGAAGACGGTGCTGGAGCTGGGCGGCAGCGACCCGTTCGTCGTCATGCCCTCCGCCGACATCGACCGGGCCGCCAAGGTCGCGGTGACGGCGCGCGTGCAGAACACCGGGCAGTCCTGCATCGCCGCGAAGCGGTTCATCGTGCACACGGACGTCTACGACGCCTTCGCCGAGCGGTTCGCCGAGGGCATGGAGGCGCTGAAGGTCGGCGACCCCCTGTCCGACGAGACCGAGGTCGGACCGCTCTCCAGCGAGCAGGGACTGCGTGATCTGGAGGAACTGGTCGACGACGCGGTGCGCAGCGGAGCGCAGGTGCTGTGCGGTGGCGAACGGCCGGACGGGCCCGGCTGGTACTACACGCCGACGATCCTCGCCGGTATCACCCGCGAGATGCGGATCCACCGGGAGGAGGCGTTCGGACCGGTCGCCACGCTGTACCGGGCGGCCGACCTCGACGAGGCCGTGCTGATCGCGAACGACTCGCCGTTCGGGCTGAGTTCCAATGTCTGGACGCGGGACGAGGGCGAGGTCGACCGGTTCGTACGGGATCTGGAGGCCGGCGGGGTGTTCTTCAACGGCATGACGGCGTCCCATCCGGCGTTCCCGTTCGGCGGTGTGAAGCGGTCCGGGTACGGGCGTGAGCTGTCCGGGCACGGAATCCGCGAGTTCTGCAACATCACCACTGTTTGGCATGGTGCGTGAGTGTTGCGGGGCTACGATCCCGTCTGTGAACCGCGAAGTGACTCTGCCTCTGATCGTCGACGACCGCGGGACCCTGCAGGTGGCTGCGGCGGATGTCAGCAAGCTCTTGCGGACGGTGGGGGGTAGGTGGGTGCGGCTCGTGGAAGGCGGGGAGTCGGGGCTGGACGAGGACACGGTTGCCGAGTTGGCCATTGAGCTGGCGAAACTGGCCGATCGCATCGATGTGGCCTGTATCGCGCACAGCAGTGGGACTGCGACGTAGCGCCGGCGGTGCGGGCGCGTAGTGGCCTGTCGCGCGGTTCCCCCCGCCCTAGCGCGGCATGTCCCCCAGCGTGGACCAGAACATCGCCTCGTAGGTCTGCAGCAGGCGGCCGTGTGCGTGAGCGCGTGCCTGGTCGAGGCGACCGGCGTCCAGCCCCGCCTGCACCGCAGCCGTCGCCAGCCGGTCCAGCTCGGGCGACGGCTCCGCGAAGAAGTCGAAGAAGGCGCAGGCCTCGTCGGCGAAGCCGTAGCGATCGCGCAGCGCCTCGGCGATCGTGGCGCAATAGCCGCCCCACGCCGAGAAGTTGGCCGTCAGGGCCAGAACCACGTCCGCCGGTGAGGCGTTGAGGGCCAGCCAGGCCACGTAGGCGGGGTATGCCTGGCAGCCGGGGAGCGGCGCGTAGTACGCCTCCCCCGCCTCGTCCACACCGCACGCCCGCACCAGGGCCCCGAGTCGCTCACCCGCGAGTGTCTCGCCCTGTGCGAGGGCCGCGAAGAACGGCTCGGACTCCGGGTCGGTCGCGCGAGAGCGTCCCGCCAGGTGCTCGAAGGCCCGGCGGTCGGCGGGGATCACCCGGGTCTGTTCCAGAGCCAGCGCGGCGAGCGTGGTCAAGGGGGCCGTGCCGGCGGCGATCCGGGGGATCAGCAAATTGGCGTGCGGGTCCGGGGCGAGGGCCGCGGTGGTCGTCTTCAGCAGGTCCCGGGCCGGGTGCGTCATCGCGTCCTCCGTCGTCGAGGTGTCGGGACGAGCCTGGCACGGCGTCCCCGATACGGAGTGTCACGCACTCGAAGGCGAGCCGGACGCCCTCGCCTTCGAGCCGCGTGTCCGCACTCGCTAGCGGATCGGTACGCCGGCCAGGGTCCGGGCGATGACCAGGCGCTGGATCTCGCTCGTGCCCTCGAAGATCGTGTAGATGGCCGCGTCCCGGTGCATGCGCTCTACCGGGTACTCCCGGGTGTAGCCGTTGCCGCCGAGGATCTGGATCGCCTGGGCCGTGACCTTCTTGGCGGTCTCGCTCGCGAACAGCTTGGACATCGAGCCCTCGGCCGCGGTGAACGGCTTGCCGTTGACCGCCATCCAGGAGGCCCGCCAGACGAGGAGCCGGGCCGCGTCGATGGACGTGCGCATGTCGGCGAGCTGGAACGCCACACCCTGGTTGTCGACGATCGGCCGCCCGAACTGCTCCCGGGTGGTGGCGTAGTCGAGGGCGACCTCGTACGCCGCCCGGGCGGTTCCGACGGCCATGGCGCCGACGGCCGGGCGCGAGGCCTCGAACGTGGCCATCGCCGCGTTCTTCACCCGCTCCCCGCCCTGCCTGGCCTTCTCCCGTGCGCGGGCCAGCCGCTCGTCCAGCTTCTCCTTGCCGCCGAGCAGGCAGGATCCGGGCACCCGCACGTTGTCCAGGACGACCTCTGCGGTGTGCGAGGCGCGGATGCCGTGCTTCTTGAACTTCTGGCCCTGGGACAGCCCCTCGGTGCCCGGCGGGATGATGAAGGAGGCGTGGCCCTTGGAGCCGAGCTCGGGGTCGACGACCGCGACCACGACATGGACGTTGGCGATGCCGCCGTTGGTCGCCCAGGTCTTGGTGCCGTTGAGGACCCACTCGTCCTTGGCCTCGTCGTAGACGGCCCTGGTGCGCATCGAGGCCACGTCGGAGCCGGCGTCGGGCTCGGAGGAGCAGAAGGCGGCGACCTTGACATCGTTGGCGTCCCCGTACATCTGGGGGATCCAGGTGCCGATCTGTTCCTCGGTGCCGTTGGCGAGGACGCCGACGGCGGCGAGGCCGGTGCCGACGATGGACAGGGCGATGCCCGCGTCGCCCCAGAACAGCTCCTCCATCGCCATGGGGATGCCGAGGCCGGTGGGGTCGAAGTACTGCTGGGCGTAGAAGTCCAGGGAGTAGATGCCGACCTTGGCGGCCTCCTGGATGACCGGCCAGGGAGTCTCCTCACGCTCGTCCCATTCGGCGGCCGCGGGGCGGATCACATCGGCCGCGAAGCCGTGCAACCAGTCCCGGACCTCCTTCTGTTCGTCGTTGAGCTCCATGGTGAACTCGGCCATGTCGTCCCCTCCAGCGGCACACGTGCATGTTACTTGCGGTAACACCAGTCTGTTACCGGCGGGTAGTCGAAGTCAACTCCTACCGACCGGTCGGCACCCGTCCGGCGTCCTGGGCATGCTTCAGTGTTACTTTGCGCAGGCGTCATCGAAACAGCACGGGTGGGGAGAGATCATGGACACCACGCAGCGGACCGATCAGCAAAGGTCCGCCGACCGCCGTCGGCGTGAGCTGCTGGAGGCCGCCGACCGAGTGGTGCTGCGCGACGGCCCGCAGGCCTCGATGAACGCGATCGCGGCGGAAGCCGGCATCACCAAGCCGATTCTCTACCGGCACTTCGGCGACAAGGGCGGACTTTACGCGGCCCTTGCCAAGCGGCACACCGACGCCCTGCTGGACTCGCTGCGGGCCGCGCTGGACGCGCCGGCGGACCGACGGGAGCGGGTCGAGGCGACGTTGGACACCTACCTCGCGGCGATCGAGGCGCGGCCCCAGGTGTACCGGTTCCTGATGCACCCGGCGGAGGGGGGCCAGCCGGGGGACCCGGGGTTCGATGTCGGCAAGCACAGTGCGCCGTTGCTGCGGCGGATGGGCGAGGAGCTGGCCCAGGTCATCGAGGAGCGGCTGGATCTCGGGCCGGGCGGACAGCAGCTGGCACGGGTGTGGGGGCACGGGATCGTCGGCATGATGCATGCCGCCGGGGACTGGTGGCTGGGGGAACGGCCGTGCTCCCGTGCGGAGTTGGTGCGGAGTCTGGCGGATCTTTTGTGGGGGCGTCTTGCTGCGGCCGGGGACAGGGTCGGGGGTCCGGGGTTCTGACCGTTGTGGTTCGGCTGACCGCCCGTGGGGGTTGTTCGCGCCCACGCGGCGGAGCCGCATGTCGACACAGCCCCGCGCCCCTGAGGCCATGACGCTCAGGCACTCCAAGGAGCCCTGGCCACTTGGCGCATCAGCCTGCGGTGGCGCCAGCCGCTCAGGTGGTCCGCGTAGACGCGGCCCTCCAGGTGGTCGTACTCGTGCTGGAGGCAGCGGGCGAAGAAGCCCGTGCCGTGGACGGTGATCGGGTCCCCGGTCACCGTGAAGCCCTCCACCACCGCGTGGTCGTGGCGTTCGGTGCCCGCTTCCAGCCCCGGCAGGGACAGGCAGCCCTCCGGGCCCCGGATCACCACGCCGTCCCTTTCGGTCATCCGGGGATTGATCACATGGCCCACATGGCGGACGTCCTCGTCGTCCGGGCAGTCGTATACGAAGACCCGCAGGGGCTCGCCGACCTGGTTGGCGGCGAGTCCGACGCCCTGGGCGGCGTACATGGTCGCGAACAAGTCCTCGACGAGCCGGGCCAGTTCGGGGCCGAAGTCGGTGACCTCCGCGCAGGGTGCGTGCAGGAGCGGATCGCCGTGCAGGGTGAGGGGTCTCACGCGGCCGTGGGCGCCGGGGATGGAGCTGTGTCGCATGGCGGCAAGAGTAAGGTCCTGTCGGTCCGCGCCTCCCACACGAGTTCGCCACAGTGCCGCGGTTCGGGAGTGCGAATGGATCTCGATAGGCTGAGGTCCACACCACGTGGCCGTCAGGCTTCAAGGCGCGGCGCGTACGCAAGGAGGATCGAGAACTGATGGCAGGCAACTCGGACCCGCTCTCGCCGCGGGCCAAGCTGGCCGTGACCGCGGGCAAGGCGGTCGCGGCGGCATCGCGCGCCGCAGGGCGCGGCAGCGGTTCGGTGATCGGCGGCCGGGTCGCGCTCAAACTCGACCCCGACCTCCTCGCCCGGCTCGCCCAGAACCTGGACGTGATCCTGGTCTCCGCGACGAACGGCAAGACCACCACCACCCGGCTCATCGCCGAGGCCCTGCGCGCGGCGGGACCCGTCGTCTCCAACGCGCTCGGCGCCAACATGCCGGCCGGCATCACCTCGGCCCTCGCCGGCAGCTCGGACGCCCGCTACGGCGTCATCGAGGTCGACGAGAAGTACCTGGCCGGCGTCGCCCGGGACACCGCCCCGAAGTGCATCGCCCTGCTCAACCTCTCGCGCGACCAGCTCGACCGCGCCGCCGAGACCCGCATGCTCGCCGAGAACTGGCGGGAGGGACTCGCGGGTTCCAAGGCCGTGGTCGTGGCCAACTGCGACGACCCGCTGGTGGTGTGGGCGGCGTCGTCCTCCCCCAATGTGATCTGGGTCGCAGCGGGGCAGATGTGGAAGGACGACGCCTGGTCCTGCCCGTCGTGCGGTGGCGTGATGCAGCGCCCGGGCGACGACTGGTTCTGCGGCGAGTGCGGCTTCCGCCGTCCGACGCCGAGCTGGGCGCTCTCCGGCGACCACGTGCTCGACCCGCACGGCTCGGCCTGGCCGATCCACCTCCAGCTGCCCGGCCGCGCCAACAAGGCCAACGCCGCCTCCTCGGCCGCCGTCGCCGCCGTGTTCGGGGTGCCGCCGCAGGTCGCGCTGGAGCGCATGTACCAGGTGCAGGCGGTGGCCGGGCGCTACGACATCGTCCAGTTCCAGGGCCGTGACCTGCGACTGCTGCTCGCGAAGAACCCGGCCGGCTGGCTGGAGACGTTCTCCCTGATCGACCCGCCGCCCACGCCGGTCATCCTCTCGGTGAACGCGCGCGGAGCCGACGGCACCGACACCTCCTGGCTGTGGGACGTCGACTACACGCGGCTGACCGGCCACCCGATCTGCGTCGTCGGCGACCGGCGACTGGACCTGGCGGTGCGCCTGGAGGTCGCCGACCAGCACTTCCAGGTCTACGAGAACCTCGACCAGGCCGTGGCGGCGTGCCCGCCGGGGCGCATCGAGGTCATCGCCAACTACACGGCGTTCCAGGACCTCCGCCGCCGCGTCGGCAACTGAGCACGAGACGTCAGGGGACTTTTGTGAGCGACAACCAACTGCGCATCGTCTGGATCTATCCCGACCTGCTCAGCACCTACGGCGACCAGGGCAACGTCCTCGTCGTGCAGCGCCGGGCCCAGCAGCGCGGCCTGGACGTGGCCCGGCTCGACGTGCGCAGCGACCAGCCGATCCCGACCTCCGGCGACATCTACCTGATCGGCGGCGGCGAGGACCGGCCGCAGCGGCTCGCCGCCGAGCGGCTGCGCCGGGACGGCGGACTGCAGCGGGCCGTGGAGAACGGCGCCATCGTGTTCTCCGTGTGCGCCGGCTACCAGATCCTCGGCCACGAGTTCATCAACGACCTCGGCCAGCGCGAGCCCGGCCTCGGGCTGCTGGACGTGGTGTCGGTGCGCGGCGAGGGCGCGCGGTGCGTCGGTGACGTGCTGGGCGACGTCGACGCACGTCTCGGGCTGCCCCCGCTGACCGGCTTCGAGAACCACCAGGGCGTCACCCAGCTCGGCCCCACCGCCCGCCCGCTCGCCCGGGTGCGCTTCGGCAACGGCAACGGCACGGGCGACGGCACGGAGGGCGCGTACAACGACACCGTCTTCGGCACGTACATGCACGGGCCGGTTCTCGCGCGCAACCCGCTGATCGCGGACCTGCTGCTGAAGCTGGCCCTCGACGTCAACGCGCTGCCGCCGACCGACGACCGCTGGTACGAGGCACTCCGCAACGAGCGCATCGCGGCAGCTCAGCAGCCCGCCTAGCCACTCTGGGCAGCGCGCCCGAAGCACGCGTCAACCTGCTGGTCAACAGCCCGTATGACGACCCATCCGCACAGGTGAGCGGTGTCGTCCAGCAGGCGGACGCGTGCTTCGGTCCGGCCCCTCGATGCCGCTAGGGTGGCGGGGATTCCAGCCGGACAACGTGGTCCGGTACCCGGCCCACGTTGAGAAGGTATTTCGGGCTATGCGCATTGGTGTCCTCACGTCCGGCGGCGACTGCCCCGGCCTGAACGCCGTCATCCGGTCCGTCGTGCACCGCGCCGTCGTCGACCACGGCGACGAGGTCATCGGCTTCCGGGACGGCTGGAAGGGCCTCCTGGAGTGCGACTACCTCAAGCTCGACCTCGACGCGGTGGGTGGCATCCTCGCCCGCGGCGGCACGATTCTCGGGTCCTCCCGGGTCCAGCCCTCCCATCTGCGGGACGGTGTGGAACGGGCCAGGGGCCATGTCCAGGAGCTCGGCCTCGACGCGATCATCCCCATCGGCGGCGAGGGCACGCTCAAGGCCGCGCGGCTGATGTCGGACAACGGTCTGCCCATCGTGGGTGTGCCGAAGACCATCGACAACGACATCGCGGTCACGGACGTCACGTTCGGCTTCGACACGGCCGTGGGGGTGGCGACCGAGGCCCTGGACCGGCTGAAGACCACCGCCGAGTCCCACCAGCGGGTCCTGGTGGTCGAGGTCATGGGCCGGCACACCGGCTGGATCGCGCTGCACTCCGGCATGGCGGCCGGCGCGCACGCCATCGTCGTCCCCGAGCGGCCCTTCGACATAGAGGAGCTGACCAGGCGGGTCGGCGAGCGGTTCGAGGCGGGCAAGCGCTTCGCGATCGTGGTGGCGGCGGAGGGGGCGAAGCCCCGCGCCGGGACCATGGAGTTCGACGAGGGCGGCAAGGACATCTACGGGCACGAGCGGTTCGCCGGGATCGCCCGGCAGCTGTCCGTGGAGCTGGAGGGACGGCTGGGGAAGGAAGCCCGGCCGGTGATCCTCGGGCACGTGCAGCGGGGCGGTACGCCGACCGCCTACGACCGGGTGCTGGCCACGCGGTTCGGGTGGCATGCGGTGGAGGCCGTGCACCGGGGTGAGTTCGGGCAGATGACCGCGCTGCGGGGGACCGACATCGTGATGGTGCCGCTCGCCGAGGCCGTGAAGACGCTGAAGACGGTGCCGGAGGACCGGTACGACGAGGCGGAGACCGTTCTCTGAGGCGCACAGCCCCCACGCCCCTGGAACCGCCCCCGGTCGCTTGTGCGGCCGGGGGCGGTTCTAGTCTTGGGGCGGACAACTTGCTGCACACCCCCACGAAACAGGAGCCGGCGGAATGGATCACAGCGGGCACGGCATGACGATGGATCTGCCGCCGTTCACGCTGGGGCGAGGTCTGGAGTGGTCGGCGGACCCGTTCTTCCTCGTCGCCTGCCTGGCCGGGCTGGCCCTGTACGGGTGGGGTGTCGTGCGGCTCGTCCGGCGCGGGGACAAGTGGCCCGTGGGGCGGACGGTCGCCTACGTCCTGGGCGTGCTGAGCATCATGCTCATGATGTGCACCCAGCTGAACGACTACGGCATGGTCATGTTCAGCGTGCACATGGTGCAGCACATGGTCATCAGCATGGTGTCGCCCATCCTCATCCTGCTCGGGGCACCGATCACGCTGGCGCTGCGGGCGCTGCCGACCGCCGGGCGGGGCCGCAAGGGGCCGCGTGAGCTGCTGCTCATGTTCCTGCACAGCCGGTACATGCGGATCATCACGCACCCGGCGTTCACGATCCCGCTGTTCATCGCGAGCCTCTACGGGCTGTACTTCACGCCTCTCTTCGACACCCTGATGGGCTCCAAGGCGGGGCACATCGCGATGATGCTGCACTTCCTCGCCGTCGGCCTGGTGTTCTTCTGGCCGATCATGGGCGTGGACCCGGGCCCGCACCGCCCCGGCTACCTGATGCGGATGCTGGAGCTGTTCGCGGGCATGCCGTTCCACGCGTTCTTCGGGATCGCGCTGATGATGGCGTCCGAGCCGATGGTCGAGACGTTCAAGAACCCGCCCGCCTCGCTCGGCATCGAGGCGCTCTCCGACCAGAACGCGGCGGGCGGCATCGCCTGGGCGTTCAGCGAGATCCCCTCGGTGCTGGTGCTGGTGGCCCTGCTGTTCCAGTGGTACGCCTCTGACCAGCGGCAGGCCAGGCGCACCGACCGGGCCGCCGACCGCGACGGGGACAAGGAACTGGAGGCGTACAACGCCTATCTGGCCTCGCTGAACACACAGGGGCGCTGAAGACCTCTTCGGTACGGGCCGTGCGCGCCGGGCGTCCGCCGGGCACCATAAAGGGACCGAACCATGAGGAGGGTGTTGCGATGCCCGGTTCCACGCGCGGTTCCAACTCGACGAAGACCATGGGAGCGCTCACATTGGGCGGGCTGGTCGTGGTGACGGCCTACACGGTGGCGCTCGGGAGCAACGGCTGGCTGTGGTTCGGCTGGGTCGTCCTGGGTTTGATCACCCTGGGGCTGGTGGTCACGACGCGCGGCACCTGACGGCTCACTCCCGGGGCAGCCGGCCCGCCGAGTGCACGCCCGGCTGGTACTTCGGGAGCCGCACGGTGATCTTCATGCCCGCGCCCACGGCGGTCTCGATGACGAGGCCGTAGTCGTCGCCGTAGACCTGGCGGAGCCGGTCGTCGACGTTGGAGAGGCCGATGCCGCCCGAGGGGCTGACCTCGCGGGCCAGGATGCGGCGGAGCAGGCCGGGGTCCATGCCGGCACCGTCGTCCTCGATGACGACGAGGGCCTCGGCGCCCGCGTCCTGGGCGGTGATCTGGATGTGGCACTTGCCCGAGGGCACGGCCTTGCCCTCCAGGCCGTGCTTGACGGCGTTCTCCACGAGCGGCTGCAGGCAGAGGAACGGCAGGGTCACCGGCAGCACCTCCGGGGCTATCTGGAGGGTGACGGAGAGGCGGTCGCCGAAGCGTGCCCGCACGAGCGCCAGGTAGTGGTCGATGGCGTGCAGTTCCTCGGCGAGGGTCGTGAAGTCGCCGTGCCGGCGGAACGAGTAGCGGGTGAAGTCGGCGAATTCGAGGAGCAGTTCGCGGGCGCGCTCGGGGTCGGTGCGGACGAACGAGGCGATCACCGCGAGCGAGTTGAAGATGAAGTGCGGGGAGATCTGGGCCCGCAGCGCCTTGATCTCGGCCTCGATGAGGCGGGTGCGGGACTGGTCGAGATCGGCCAGTTCCAGCTGGACCGAGACCCAGCGGGCGACCTCGCCGGCGGCCCGGACGAGCACCGCCGACTCGCGGGGCGCGCAAGCGACCAGGGCGCCGTGCACCCGGTCGTCGACGGTGAGCGGGGCGACGACCGCCCAGCGCACCGAGCAGTCGAGGCTGTCGCAGGTGAGCCGGAAGGCCTCGCCGCGGCCCGTCTCCAGGGGCCCCGCGAGGCGTTCCATGATCTCGGAGCGGTGGTGGGCGCCGTCGCCGTCCCAGACCAGGACCTGCCCCCGGTCGGTGAGGCAGAGGGCGTCCGTGCCGAGCAGGGAGCGCAGCTTGCGGGCGGACTTGCGGGCGGTCTCCTCCGTCAGGCCGGACCGGAGCGGGGGCGCGGCGAGCGACGCCGTGTGCAGGGTCTCGAAGGTGGCGTGCTCGACGGGGGTGCCTAGGCCGGCGAGGCTCTTGGCCCGTGCGGTGCGCCGACCGAGCCAGACCCCCAGGGCGAGCACCGGGAGCACGGCGACGCACAGGCCCGCCAGGAAGCCGCTCATGCCGTCACCTCCGTGCGCAGTTCCTCGGGCAGGTGGAACCGGGCCAGGACCGCCGCGGTGCCGGGCGGGACCCGGCCGGGGGTGGCCAGGGAGACCAGGATCATGGTGAGGAAGCCCAGCGGCACCGACCACAGGGCGGGCCAGGCGAGCAGGGCGTGCAGGTCGGCGCCCTCGCCCGGGTAGCCCGCCATGGTCGCGGCGACGGCCAGCAGGGCGGAGCCGCCGCCGACCAGCATCCCGGCCGCGGCGCCGGGCGGGGTCAGCCGCCGCCACCAGATGCCGAGGACGAGCAGCGGGCAGAACGAGGACGCCGAGACGGCGAAGGCGAGCCCCACGGCGTCGGCGACCGGCAGCCCGCCGACCAGGACGCTCGCCACGAGGGGCACGGCCATGGCGAGGACCGTCCCGAGCCGGAAGTGCCGTACGCCCCGGGACGGGAGCACGTCCTGGGTGAGGACGCCCGCGACCGCCATGGTCAGGCCCGAGGCCGTGGACAGGAACGCGGCGAAGGCTCCCCCGGCGACCAGCGCGCCCAGCAGGTCGCCGCCCACTCCCCCGATCATGCGGTCGGGCAGCAGGAGGACGGCGGCGTCCGGGTCGCCGGTGAGGGTGAGTTCGGGGGCGTAGAGGCGGCCGAGGGCGCCGTAGACGGGTGGCAGCAGGTAGAAGGCGCCGATCAGGCCGAGGACCGCGACGGTGGTGCGGCGGGCGGCGACTCCGTGCGGGCTGGTGTAGAAGCGGACCACGACGTGCGGCAGGCCCATGGTGCCGAGGAACGTGGCGAGGATCAGCCCGTAGGTGGCGTACAGCGGGCGTTCCTCGCGGCTCTCGGCCTGCGACGGGGACAGGTCGCCGCCGCCGCTGCGCTCGGCCCGGGGGACGGGGGCGCCCGCGGCGAAGGTGAGGCGGGTGCCGCTGTCGATGCGGTGGGTGCCGGCGGGGAGCTCCAGGCGGGTGCCGGTGTGCGTCCGGCCGTCGACGGTACCGGTCACCGTGACGCTCAGGGGCCGGTCGAGGGTGAGGTCGATGCTGTCGTCGACGCGGACGACGCGCTGCTCGCGGAAGGTGGCCGGTTCGTCGAAGGCGTGCCGGGGTGCTCCGTCACTCTGCCAGGTGAGGATCAGGAACAGGGCGGGCACGAGGAGGGCGGTGAGTTTCAGCCAGTACTGGAAGGCCTGGACGAAGGTGATGCTGCGCATGCCGCCGGCGGCGACGATGGCGGTCACGACGACGGCGACGATCACTCCGCCGAGCCAGTCGGGCGCCCCGGTCAGCACGGTCAGGGTCAGTCCGGCGCCCTGGAGCTGGGGCAGCAGGTACAGCCAGCCGACACCGACGACGAAGGCGCCGGCCAGCCGTCGCACCGCCTGGGAGGCGAGGCGGGCCTCGGCGAAGTCGGGGAGCGTGTAGGCGCCGGAGCGGCGCAGCGGGGCGGCGACGAAGAGCAGCAGGACCAGGTAGCCGGCGGTGTAGCCGACCGGGTACCAGAGCATGTCGGGGCCCTGGACCAGGACGAGTCCCGCTATGCCCAGGAAGGAGGCGGCGGAGAGGTACTCGCCGCTGATGGCGGCGGCGTTGAGGCGGGGTCCGACGGTGCGGGAGGCGACGTAGAAGTCGGAGGTGGTGCGAGAGATGCGCAGGCCGAAGGCGCCGACGAGGACCGTCGCGACGACGACGAGGGCGACGGCGGGGACGGCGTAGCTGGAGTTCATCGGTGGGGCTTCAGCGGTCTTCGACGAGGCGTACGAAGTCGCGTTCGTTGCGCTCGGCCCGGCGGACGTACCAGCGGGCGAGCAGGACCAGGGGGGCGTAGAGGCCGAAGCCGAGGACGGCCCATTCCAGACGGCGGGCGTCCGGCATCGCCGCGAAGAGCAGCGGGAGCGGGCCGACGAGCAGGCCGAGGATCGCGAACACGGTGAGGGCGGCGCGCAGTTGGGTGCGCATCAGGGAGCGGACGTAGGTGTGGCCGAGGGTGGTCTGCTCGTCGATCTCGGTGCGCGGGCGGTAGTAGCCGGAGGAGGCCTGGGGGTACCGCCCGCGCGAGCGGAGCCGAGCGTGTGGGAGGGGCTGCCGGGGCGGGCCGGTGACGACGACGCGGCGTTCGGTGTGGTCCTGGGGCACTGGTCACGGCCTCCTCATGAGCAGGTCGCGCAGTTCGCGCGTGTGGCGCCGGCTGACCTGGAGTTCCTCGGAGCCGACGAGGACGCTGACGGTGCCCGCGTCGAGGCGGAGTTCGCCGATGTGGCGCAGGGCGACGAGGTGGCGGCGGTGGATGCGGACGAAGCCGCGGGTGCGCCAGCGTTCCTCCAGGGTGGACAGCGGGATGCGCACCAGGTGGCTGCCCTTGTCGGTGTGCAGGCGGGCGTAGTCGCCCTGGGCCTCGACGTGGGTGATGTCGTCGACGGCGACGAAGCGGGTCACGCCGCCGAGCTCGACGGGTATGTGGTCGGGGTCGGGCTCGCTCACGGGTATGCGGGGCGTCGCACCGCGCAGTTCGGCGGCCCGGCGGACGGCCTCGGCGAGGCGCTCCTTGCGCACGGGTTTGAGGACGTAGTCGACGGCCTTGAGGTCGAAGGCCTGCACGGCGAAGTCCTCGTGGGCGGTGACGAACACGACGAGCGGCGGCCGGGCGAACCCGGTGAGCAGCCGGGCCAGGTCGAGGCCGTCGAGGCCGGGCATCTGGATGTCGAGGAAGACGACGTCGATGGCCTCCGGCCCGCCCGGGCCGGACTCCAGGGCGCGGTTCATGCGGCGCAGCGCCTCGGTCGCGTCGCCGGCGCCCTCCGCGCTGCCGATGCGGGGGTCGGCGTGCAGGAGGTAGAGCAGCTCCTCCAGGGAGGGGCGTTCGTCGTCGACAGCCAGGGCACGCAGCATGAACGTGGAGTGTAGGGGTGTTCCGTACGTCTGGACATGTGCCGGGGCGGACGTCCGCGCTGGACACGGTGCCCGCGCCGGGCCGGGCGCGGGCCGGGGTGCCGGTGGATACAGTGCCCGCATGAACAGCAGGTCCACGCCGTTCGACGAACTCGACCGGAAGATCATCACCGCGTTGATGGCGAACGCCAGGACGTCGTTCGCCGAGATCGGCACGGCGATCGGGCTGTCGGCCACGGCGGTCAAGCGGCGGGTCGACCGCTTGCGCGAGACGGGCGTGATCACCGGGTTCTCCGCGACCGTGAAGCCGTCGGCGCTGGGCTGGCGCACGGAGGCCTACGTCGAGGTGTACTGCGAGGGCGCGGCCCCGCCGCGGCGGCTGGCCGAGGTCGTGCGCGACTACCCGGAGATCGCCGCGGCGATGACCGTGACCGGCGGCGCCGACGCGCTGCTGCACGTGCGGGCGCGGGACGTGGACCACTTCGAGGAGGTGCTGGAGCGGATCCGGCAGGAGCCGTTCATCCGGAAGACGATCAGCGTGATGGTGCTGTCCCATCTGCTGCCGGAGAGCCCGGAGGCGGGCGCGAGCCAGCCGGCCCCGGAGGGTGCTCCGGGCGGCGCAGCAGACGAGCGCTGAGCAGCCGGAAGACGCAGCGTTCCTGCGCGAACACGCAGCCTTTGTTTCTTGTCGTCCACCTCCGTCAGTTCCTACCGTTGTGTCCATCATCAGTCACACACCGTGAGGAAGCGGAGGGACCCCTCTGTGCCCGACTCCCGTGTGCCGCGCCGGCGGCGCTACCTCGTCTGCGAACCCAGACATTTCGCCGTGCAGTACGCGATCAATCCGTGGATGCATCCCGACGAACCCGTCGACGTCATCCGCGCCCTGGACCAGTGGCAGGCGCTGGTCGACACCTACCGGGCCCACGGCCATACCGTGGACAGTGTGAAACCCGTTCCCGGCCTGCCCGACATGGTTTTCGCCGCGAACGCGGCGGTCGTCGTCGACGGCCGCGTCTTCGGCTCGCTCTTCCACGCGCCCGAGCGCCGTCCCGAATCCGTGCCCTTCGAGGCGTGGTTCAAGGCGGCGGGCTACGAGGTGTACCACCCCGAGTCGGTGTGCGAGGGCGAGGGCGACCTGGTGCCGGCCGGCCGCTGGATCCTGGCCGGGACGGGTTTCCGTACGACCCGGGAGGCCCACAGCGAGGTGCAGGAGTACTTCGGGAGGCCGGTGATCAGCCTGACGCTGGTGGATCCGTACTTCTACCACCTGGACACGGCGCTGTTCGTCCTCGACGAGGGGCACGACGGGAACATCGTCTACTACCCCGAGGCGTTCTCGCCGGGCAGCCGGGAGGTGCTGGCCCGGCTGTACCCGGACGCGGTGCTCGCGACCCGCGAGGACGCGATGGCGTTCGGGCTCAATTCCGTCTCCGACGGGCGCCACGTGTTCATCTCACCGGGGGCGACGAGCCTGGCCGAACAGCTGGCCGGCCGCGGCTACGTCCCCGTCCCCGTCGACCTGTCCGAGTTCCAGAAGGCCGGTGGCGGCATCAAGTGCTGCACCCAGGAGATCCGGGAGATCCGCTCATGACCGCACCCGTCCGCACCGAGGACTCGCAGGGGGCGCGGGGCTCGCAGCCGCCCCGCGGCTCGCAGGAGCTGATCCGCGCGGAGGAGCCGGTCCTCGCGCACAACTACCACCCCCTGCCGGTGGTCGTCGCCCGCGCCGAGGGCACGTGGTTGGAGGACGTGGAGGGGCGGCGTTACCTCGACATGCTGGCCGGCTACTCGGCCCTCAACTTCGGCCACCGGCACCCGGCGCTGATCGAGGCGGCCCATCGTCAGCTCGACCGGCTGACCCTCACCTCGCGTGCCTTCCACAACGACCGGCTCGCCGAGTTCGCGGAGCGGCTGGCCGCGCTGACCGGCATGGACATGGTGCTGCCCATGAACACCGGCGCGGAGGCGGTGGAGAGCGGGGTGAAGGTGGCCCGCAAGTGGGCCTACGACGTCAAGGGCGTGCCGGCCGACCGGGCGACGATCGTGGTCGCGGCGGACAACTTCCACGGGCGTACGACGACGATCGTCAGCTTCTCCACGGACGAGACGGCCCGGGCGGGCTTCGGGCCCTTCACGCCGGGTTTCCGGGTGGTGCCGTACAACGACCTGGCCGCGATGGAGGCGGCGGTCGACGAGACGACGGCGGCGGTGCTGATCGAGCCGATCCAGGGTGAGGCGGGGGTGATCATTCCCGACGACGGATATCTGGCCGGCGTGCGGGAGCTGACCCGCCGCAAGGGCTGTCTGTTCATCGCCGACGAGATCCAGTCCGGGCTCGGCCGCACGGGCCGCACGCTGGCGGTCGAGCACGAGCCGGTGGTACCGGACGTGCTGCTGCTGGGCAAGGCGCTGGGCGGCGGCATCGTGCCGGTGTCGGCGGTGGTGGGGCGCCGGGAGGTGCTCGGGGTGCTGCACCCGGGCGAGCACGGCTCCACCTTCGGCGGCAATCCGCTGGCGGCGGCGGTCGGTACGGCGGTGGTGGAGCTGCTGGAGACGGGCGAGTTCCAGCGCCGGGCGGCCGAGCTGGGCGTGATCCTGCGCGACGGTCTGACGGGGCTGGTCGGCAAGGGCGTGGTCGGCTTCCGGTCGCGGGGCCTGTGGGCGGGCGTCGACGTCGACCCCGCGCTGGGCACCGGCCGCGAGATCAGCGAGCGCCTCATGCGGGAGGGAGTCCTGGCGAAGGACACCCACGGCTCCACGATCCGCCTGGCACCGCCGCTCACCATCACGGGCGAGGAGCTGATGGGGGCGCTCGCGGCGCTGGAGAAGGCACTGGGCTGAGCTCACCGGGAGCGGGAGCCGAGGCTCGGCACGGGCCGACCGCTCCCCCTCGGCGTGCCGGCGACAGGGGGGCCTGCCCGGCCTGGACCGAGCGGGCCCCTTCTCGCGCAGCGAAACGGCGGCGGCTGCCCGGCCTACCCCGGGCCGCCTCGCTCCGCGCGACCAACCCCGGGCACCTGCTCACCCCGGACCCACCGGCCGCCCCTGCGCAAGCGGAACGGCGGCGGCCTGCCCGGCGCTCGCGGTTTACCCGTGCCCCGGGACCGGCTCTCTCCCACGCGAGCGGAACCGGGGCAGCGTGCTCGCCGCAGGCCGGCCGCCCCCCTGCTGCCCCACACCCAAATCAGCACCCACCCCACCCAGCCCAACCGCCCCGACCGGCCCTGCACAAGCCGCCCCCCGTTGCCGGAAGGGTGAAGATTGGGGCAAGAGGTGGTAGACCACTCTCAGCGACAGAGAGGTCGGCCGTGGGCGCAGAAGAGGTGTACGGCGTTGCCCGGCAGCGGTTCGATGTGGCCGACGCGGCCCCCCTGTTGCTCGATCCACAGGGCGTGGTGACGGGCTGGACCAGCGATGCCCGGCGGCTGCTGGCGTACCCCGCTTCCGAGGCGGTCGGCAGGAAACTGGCCGACCTGCTGGTGGCCGAGGACGCGCAGCGCGTGCCGGACCTGGTCGAGCGGTGCCGCAGGAACGGCGGCTGGACGGGACTGCTGACGGCCCGCCGCAGGGACGGGCAGCCGGTGAAGGTCGTGGCCCGGATCGCCTCGACCGAGGAGGCGCAGGGCGGCTCGCGCTGGCTGATGCTCCTGTCGGAGCTGGCCGACGCCCCCGGCTGGGACATGAGCCGCACGGTCCTGGAGCAGATGGCGGCGGGCGCCCCGATCGGTATCGCGATCGTGGACACGGACCTGCGCTTCGTCTGGTCGAACGCCGCCCTGGAGCAGTTCGGCGGCGGTCCGGCGGCGCGACGGCTCGGGCTGCGCTTCGCGGACGTCCAGCCGGGCATGGACGCCCAGGCGGTCGAGGCCCAGATGCGGCACGTGCTGGAGACCGGCGAGGCGGTGGTCGGCTACGAGCACGTGGGCCATGTGCGCTCGGCCCCGTTGCGCGAGACGGCGCACATGCTGTCGTTCACCCGGCTCGAGGACGACCGGGGCCACCCCATCGGCGTGTACTACACGGTCGTGGACATGACCGAGCGGCATCGGGCGCGGCAGCGGCTGGCGCTGCTCGACCGGGCCGGCGAGAGCATCGGCCGCAGCCTGGACCTCACGCGCACCGCGCAGGAGCTGGCGGACGTGGCCGTGCCGGGGCTGGCCGACTTCGTCACCGTGGACCTGCTGGAGTCGGTGCTGCGGGGCGCCGAGCCGGCTCCCGGGCCGCTCGCGGACTCGGAGGAGCCGGTGGAACTGCGCCGCGCCGGCTACCGGTCCGCGGAGGACGACCTCGCGGAGGCCGTCATCGAGATCGGCGAGGTGGTGTCCTTCCGGGCCGGAACGCCGCCCTTCCGCTGTCTGGCCACGGGACGCTCCTGGCTGGAGGAGCGGCTCGACCCGCTGACCCGGGACTGGACCACGGACACCCCGAGCGGCCGCCGGGCCACGTTCCGGGAGCTGGGCCTGCACAGCGTGATGACCGTGCCGATCAGCGCGCGCGGCACGACCCTGGGCATCACGACGTTCTACCGGCGCCACCACCGGGAGTCCTTCGACGAGGAGGACCTGCGGCTGGCCGAGGACCTCGTCGCCCGCGCGGCCGTCTGCGTGGACAACGCCCGCCGTTACACGCGCGAGCGGGACGCCGCGCTCGTCCTGCAGCGCAGTCTGCTCCCCCACCGGCTGCCCGAGCAGGACGCCGTCGAGGTGGCCGCGTGCTACCGGCCGGCCGATGAGCTGACCGGTCTCGGCGGCGACTGGTACGACCTCATCCCGCTGTCCGGGGCGCGTGTCGCGCTGGTGGTGGGCGAGGTGCCCGGGCACGGCATCGACGCCGCCGCGGCCATGGGGCAGCTGCGGACCGCCGTACGGACCCTGGCGGCTCTGGATCTGCCGCCCGAGGAGGTGCTCGCGCACCTCGACGACCTGGTGGCGCGGTCGGCGCGGGAGGAGGGTGCGGAACCCGGCACGGTGGGCTCCGCGGGCACGCAGTGCGTGGGCTCCGGGTGTCTGTACGTCGTCTACGACCCGGTCGACGGCGGGTGTGCGATGGCCGCGGCGGGGCATCCCGCCCCGGCCGTGGTGCGGCCCGACGGCTCCGTCCTGTTCGTCGAGCTGCCGCAGGGGCCGCCGCTCGGCGTGGGCGGCCCGCCCTTCGAGGCGGTCGAGCTGCCCCTGGCGGAGGGCAGCACACTCGCGCTGCACACCGACGGGCTGCTGGCCCGGGGCGAGACCTGGGCCGTCGACGCGGGCCGGGAGCGGCTGCGCCGGGCGCTGGAGCGGGTGGGTCCGCTCGAGTCGCATTGCAGGGCCGTGGTCGACGCGCTGGTCCCGGCCCGCCCGTACGACGACGTGGCCCTGCTGATGGCCCGGACGAAACGTCTCGGCACCGGGCAGGTCGCGGCCTGGGAACTGCCCTCGGACCCGGCCGTGGTCGCCGACGCCCGCCGCACGGCCACCCGGCAGCTGGCGCACTGGGGCCTGGACGAGCTGGCCTTCACCACCGAGCTGGTGGTGAGCGAGCTGGTCACCAACGCCATCCGGTACGCCACCGGGTCCATCCGGCTCCGGCTGATCCGGGAGCGTGCCCTGGTCTGCGAGGTCCTCGACGGCGGCGCGACCGCGCCCCATCTGCGTCATCCGCGGACGACGGACGAAGGCGGGCGCGGTCTGCTGCTGGTCTCCCAGCTCACGCAGCGCTGGGGCACCCGGTTCGTCCCCGAGGGGAAGGTCATCTGGGCCGAGCAGGCCCTGACGGACCTCCCGGCATGAAGGCCGGTTGAGTTCCCCCATACCGTGGGAAACTGGTGTGATCCCGGCAGCGGTGAGGCGGCAGCCATGGCGGAGACGGCGATCGACTACGGTGCGGTGTTCCAGGCCCTGCCGGGCATGGTGGCGCTCCTGACGCCCGAGCTCGTGTACGCGGACGTCAACGAGGAGTTCGTCCGCGTCTCCGGCCGCTCGCGCGAGCAGCTGGTCGGCAAGTACCTGTTCGACGTCTTCCCGGACAACCCGAACGACTCGGCCGCGACCGGCATGCGCAACCTGGAGGCCTCGCTGTACCGCGTCCTGGCCACCGGGGAGCGCGACACCATGGCCCTGCAGCGCTACGACATCGAGGACCCGGAGCTGCCCGGCGAGTGGCAGGAGCGCTACTGGAGCCCGGTGAACGCACCGCTGCTGGGCTCGGACGGCAAGGTCGTGCTGATCCTGCACCGCGTGGAGGAGGTCACGGAGCTGATCCGGGCCCGGGGCAGCTCTCCGGGGAACCGGGGCGGCCGGGCCCGGGTGCTGGAGGCCGAGCTGTACACCCGCGCCCGTGAGCTGCAGGAGCTCAACGAGCGGCTGCGCCAGGCGCACTCCCGGGAGCGGGAGGTGGCGCTGGCGTTGCAGGAGGCGATGCTGCCCGCACCCCGGCAGGTCGGCCACCACCGGGTGGCCGTCCGGTACCGGCCCGCCGTGGGCGCGCTCAACGTGTGCGGGGACTGGTACGACCTGGTCGATCTGGTGGACGGCGACCGCATCGGCGTGGCCGTGGGCGACGTCGTCGGGCACGGACTGGCGGCCGCCGGTGTGATGGGCCAGCTGCGCAGTGCGCTCAGCGCGGCCTCCCGGGTCGCCGCGGGGCCGGCCCAGGCCCTGGACGTGCTGGGGCGCTACGCCCACGTGATCGACGGGGCCGAGTCGGCGACCGCCGTAACGACCTTCATCGACTGCGACCGCCAGGTCCTCACGTACAGCAGCGCCGGCCATCCCCCGCCCGTGCTCGTGCACGCCGACGGCCGCACGGAGTTTCTCGATCAGGCCACGGACACGCCGCTCGACGCCCGCCCGGACCCGATCCCCAGACCCCAGGCCGAGACCACGTTCTCGCCGGGCGCCACGCTCGTGCTGTACACCGACGGCCTGATCGAACGGCGGCGTGAGGACATCGACACGGGTCTGGACCGGCTCGCCCACTCCCTGCGCGAGCATCGGGACCAGGACCTCGAGACCCTCGCCGACACCGTGCTGCTGGAGTTGCTGCCGCCGGGCGGCGCCACCGACGACACCGCGCTGATCATCGTGCGCCTGTGACGGCCTACAGACGGGACTTGCCGTGGTCGAGCAGCCGGACGCGGTCGACGTTCTGCCGGTCCTCGGCGTCCGCGCTCGGCTCACCGGCGAACCACGCGTCGAGGATCTCCGTCAGCAGCGGCTCCGACGTCAGCCGCAGGCTGAGCGCGAGCACGTTGGCGTCGTTCCAGCGGCGCGCGCCGTCGGCCGTGTAGGCGTCCGTGCACAGGGCGGCCCGCACGCCGGGCACCTTGTTCGCGGCGATCGATGCGCCCGTGCCGGTCCAGCAGCACACCACCGCCTGGTCGGCCGTCCCGTCGGCGACCTCGCGGGCCGCGGCCTCGGAGCACACCGCCCACTGCGGGTCGTCATCCGGGCGCAGTGCGCCGTGCGGGCGCACCTCGTGCCCCCGCTCGCGCAGGGCGGCCACGAGGGAGCGGGCGACGGGTTCGTCCATGTCCGAGGAAACAGAGATCCGCATGTCTGGCAGGTTACTCGGCGGGGCGGCCGGGGCCACCGGCCCACAGCAGCCGTCCGCCTGCAAGAGCCACCGGCCCGCCACGCACCCCCGCTATCCCGCCAGGCCACCCGTTCGGCTTGCCCGTCACCCGGGCGGCGCAGCACGCTGGTCACGCGGTCCTCCCCAGCCGCATGAGCACCCCCGGATACGCCCGCCTGACTGACCATCAGTCAAATGGCGAAGGATCTGTGCGGTCCGCTCGCACGAGGTGCCCGGTAGCCACGCCTGCACCTACACTGGCACCCCACGACATGCCGGTTGACCTGCTGGAACGCGGCGGTTGAGTCCACCGCGAGAGTCGAGGAGCGCCCGCTTTGTTCTACTACCTGCTGAAATACGTACTGCTGGGCCCGCTGCTGCGACTGGTCTTCCGGCCTCGCATCGAGGGCCTGGAGCACGTTCCCTCGGAGGGCGCGGCCATCGTCGCCGGCAACCACCTGTCGTTCTCGGACCATTTCCTGATGCCCGCGATCCTCAAACGGCGCATCACCTTCCTCGCGAAGGCCGAGTACTTCACGGGCCCTGGCATCAAGGGCCGCCTGACGGCCTTCTTCTTCCGCAGCGCGGGGCAGATCCCGGTCGACCGCTCCGGCAAGGACGCGGGCCAGGCCGCGATCCGCGAGGGCCTCGGCGTGCTGAGCAAGGACGAGCTGCTCGGCATCTACCCCGAGGGCACCCGCTCGCACGACGGCCGGCTCTACAAGGGCAAGGTCGGCGTGGCGGTGATGGCCCTCAAGGCGGGCGTCCCGGTGATCCCCTGCGCGATGATCGGCACCTTCGAGGCCCAGCCGCCCGGCAAGGTCGTCCCCAACATCCACCCCGTCGTGATCCGCTTCGGCAAGCCCCTCGACTTCTCCCGCTACGAGGGCATGGAGAACGAGAAGGCCATCCTGCGCGCCATCACCGACGAGATCATGTACGCGATCCTCTCCCTGTCCGAGCAGGAGTACGTCGACCGGTACGCGGCTGTGGTGAAGGCCGAGGAGGCCGCCGCCGCGAAGGAGCGCAAGTTCCGGCGCATGCCCCTCAGTTGATTCTCTGCTGTCGGCAGAAGCCGGTTCCCCGGCCGGCTTCCGGCGACCTACGGTCGCCGCATGAGACGTGCTGTGGTGATCGGGGCGGGCGGGCAGATCGGAAGGCCGGCGGTGGAGGCGCTGGCGCGGGACGGCTGGGAGGTGACGGCCGCCTCGCGCGGCGGCGGGCGGGCCGAGAACTGGCCCGGCGAGGTGCGGACGCGGCGGCTGGACCGCGAGGACGACGCGGCCCTCGGCGCGCTGATCGGTGACGGCTGCGACCTCGTGGTCGACATGGTCGCCTACGGAGCCCGGCACGCACGGCAGTTGACGGACCTGGCCGACCGGATCGGCTCGGCCGTGGTGGTGTCGACCGCGGCGGTGTACGAGGACGGCGAGGGCCGCGGCTTCGACACCATGGGCGAGCCGGACGGCCTCCCGCGGTACCCGGTACCGATCGCCGAGGACCAGGCGACGGTCCCGCCGGGGGACGCCACGTACAGCACCCGCAAGGTGGCCCTGGAGCGTGAACTCCTCTCGGCGGGCGACCGGTTGCCCACGACCGTGCTGCGCCCGGGCGCGATCCACGGACCGTACAGCCCGCTCCCCCGCGAGCTGTACTTCGTCAAACGGAACCTCGACGGCCGGCGCGTCCGGGTGCTCGCCTTCCGGGGCGAGACCCTCTTCCACACCTCGGCCGCGCGCAACATCGCCGAACTGATCCGGCTGGCGGCGGCCCGGCCGGGCTCGCGGGTGCTCAACGCCTGCGATCCGCAGCCGCCGACCGCGAAGGAGATCGGGGCCGCCGTGGACGCGGTCATGGGAGTGCGGACGGAGACCGTCCTGCTGGACGGACCGGCGCAGGCGTCCGTGGGCAGCTCGCCCTGGTCGGTGGAGCTGCCGGTGGTGTGCGACATGTCCGCCGCGGAACGGGAACTGGGGTACCGGCCGGTCGTGTCCTACCCGGACAGCCTGCCGGAGACGGTCGACCGGCTCACCCGCCGGCTGTCCGGGCAGGACTGGCGGGCGGCGTTCCCCACCCTGGCCCGTGCCTACCCGGACCTCTTCGACTACGCGGCGGAGGACGCCTGGTTCGCGGCCCGGCAGGCATGAGGAAGGGGCGGCCAGTCTCCCGGCCGCCCCTCACCACCGCCGGACTACGGCTTGGGCGTGGCGTGCGGTGCGCACGTCACGTCGGCGCCGTCCAGCTTGCCGGTGAGCAGGTAGCTGTCCACCCGGGGGTTGATGCACGGGTTGACCAGGCTGGTGACGCCGTGGGAGCCGGCGTCCTTCTCCGTGATCAGGCGGGAGCCCTTGAACCGCTTGTGCAGCTCCACGGCGCCCTCGTACGGGGTGGCCGCGTCCCGCTCGGACTGGACGATGAGCACGCCGGGCAGGCCCTTGCCGGTCTTGACGTTCACCGGCGTCTGCTGCTTGGCCGGCCAGGTGGCGCACGGCAGGTTCATCCAGGCGTTGGCCCAGGTCATGAAGGGGTGGTCCTTGTGGAGCCGCGTGTTGTCGCGGTCCCACTTGCGCCAGCTGGTGGGCCACTTGGCGTCGGCGCACTCCACGGCCGTGTAGACGGCGTTGCCGTTCTCCGAGGACGCGTTGCCCGCCGTGTCGGACAGGTCGGGGGCGGCGGCGTCGACGAGCGCCTGGGTGTCGCCGGCGACGTACTTGCTGAAGACCGAGGCGGTCGACGCCCAGGCGGAGTCGTAGTACGGGGCGCTCTGGAAGAAGGAGATGAGCTCGGCCGGGCCGACGACCCCGCCGATGGGGTTCTTCTTCGCGGTGGCGCGCAGCTCAAGCCACTTCGCCTGGACGGCGGCACGGGTGGTGCCGAGGTGGTAGGTCGCGTCGTTCTGGGCGACCCAGTCCTGCCAGTCCTTCCAGCGGCCCTCGAACGCGACGTCCTGGTCCAGGTTGGCCTGGTACCAGATCTTCTCGCGGGACGGGTTGACCACGCTGTCGACGACCATGCGGCGCACGTGGCCCGGGAAGAGGGTGCCGTAGACGGCGCCCAGGTAGGTGCCGTAGGAGACGCCGAGGAAATTGAGCTTCTTCTCGCCGAGGGCGGCGCGGATGACGTCGAGGTCGCGCGCGGTGTTCGGCGTGGTCATGTGCGGCAGCATCCAGCCGCTGCGCTCCTGGCAGCCCTCGGCGTACTCGCGGGCCAGCTTGCGCTGGGCGAGCTTGTCGGCCTCGGAGTCGGGCACCGGGTCCGCCTTGGGTGCCTTGACGAACTCCTGCGGGTCGACGCAGGAGATGGGCGTGGACTTGCCGACACCGCGCGGGTCGAAGCCCACGAAGTCATAGGCCTTGGCCGCGTTGGCCCACACGGCGTTCTTGTTGGTGACCCGGGCCGGGAAGCGCAGTCCGGAGCCGCCGGGGCCGCCGGGGTTGTAGATCAGCGCGCCCTGCCGCTCGGCCTTCGTGCCCGTGTTGCCGATGCGGTCGACGGCGAGCTTGATCTGCTTGCCGTGGGGCTTGGCGTAGTCGAGCGGCACGGTGACGTACCCGCACTGGATCGGCTTGGCCAGGTTCCAGTCGGCGGGGCAGTCCTGCCAGTCGATGCCGGCCTTCGCGGCCCGGGCGGCGGCGACCGCGGTGCCGCGGGCCTCCCGGTCCTGGCCGTGGCCGCTGCCCGCGCTCGCGCTCGCGGTGGGCGCCGCGACGGCGCCGGCTATCAGCGTGGCCGTGACGAGCGCGCCGGCCGAACCGAGCGCCGCCACCCGCCTCTTCGGTCTCGAACCCCTCAAGGGGGACCTCCCCGTACCTCGTTGCGATCAGTACGGAGGATCCTCCCTGTTGTTGGGTTCCTGACAACAGAGTCGGGCGCCCTTCTTTGCCAATCCGATAAACGGAGAGTTCGTTCTGCTCTGCGGACGCCTACGTCCGCGGGAGCGACGCGAGTGCCTCGTCGAGCAGCCGCCGCAGCCGGAGGGCGTCCGGCGCCACCGCCGTCACCAGCGCGGCGGGCCCGGCGAGCGGCACCACCGAGGCCCCCTCCCCCAGCACCCGGGCCGTCACCGGATCGGCGGCGAACTCCGGCCGTACGACGACCAGTTGCCCGACCGCCCGATGCCCCGCCAGCACGGCGGGCCCGTCCCAGCCGCCCGGCGCGCCGGGTCCGCAGGCCAGTTCCTGGTCGAGCACGACCTGCCCGGCGACCCGCACGGTCAGACGGCTCGTGAGCCGTCCGGGTTCCTCACCGACGCGTCCGAGCACCTGCTCCTCGCGCAGCACGAGCCGGGCGGTGGCGGCGAGTTCGACTCGGGTGGTGACATACAGGTCACTGCCGTGGGCGGAGATCAACTGCTCGGGCAGCCAGTGCAGTTCGCCATGATCGGCCACACTGAGCCGGACGTCGTAACGGGCGTCGCCCTTGGCCTGACCGGGCAGCGCGATGGTGGCGGCGGCCGAGCCGAGGGACAGCCGCGCTCCCTCCTCCACCCGGCCCTCCACCGTGAAGTGGTCACCGCCGAGCGGCCCGCTCATCGCGCCGACCAGCATGACCCGCGCCTCGGAGCCGGTGGCCCGGGTACGCCGCAGCGCCAGGGGCCCGTCGCTCTCCAGCACGGGCAGCGAGGTCCCGCCGCGCCCGTCGTCACGGGCGACGATCCGCGCGACGGACCGTACCCCCGCACCGGCGCTCGTGCTCATGCCGTCCACGCGGCGAGCTGCGCACGCACCCACGCGGCGACGTCCGTCACCCCGGCCTCGCTCCGCAACGACTGGAAGACGACGGGCAGTTCGGCGCGCTGCGCCTTGGCGTCGGCGGCCATCCGGGCGAGGTCGGAGCCGACGTACGGAGCGAGGTCGGTCTTGTTGACGACGAGCAGGTCGGCGGTGGTCACGCCCGGCCCGCCCTTGCGCGGGATGTCGTCGCCCCCGGCCACGTCGATCACGAAGATCTGCGCGTCGACGAGCCCCTTGGAGAAGGTCGCGGTGAGGTTGTCCCCGCCGGACTCCACGAGCACCAGGTCCAGCGGCCCGATCGCGTCCTCCAGATCCTCCACCGCCTCCAGGTTCGCGGAGATGTCGTCCCGGATCGCGGTGTGCGGGCAGGCGCCCGTCTCCACGGCGGTGATCCGCTCGGGTGGCAGCACGGCCTCGCGGAGCAGGAACTCGGCGTCCTCGCGCGTGTAGATGTCGTTGGTGACGACGGCGAGCGCCAGCTCGTCCCTGAGCGCCCGGCAGAGCGCGGCGACGGTGGCGGTCTTCCCGGACCCCACGGGGCCGCCGAGTCCGATGCGGAGCGCTCTGCGGGTGCCGTCGGGGCGGCGGGCGTCCGCACTGAGGGCGGCCGGGGTGTCGTGGTGGTGTTCGAGATGCATGTGCGGCTCCTGAGGCTCGTGGTCGAGTGCGGGTGTGTGAGGACTGGTCGCGCTCACGCGGCGGAGCCTCATGTCGAACACAGCCCCGCGCTCCTGAGTGGGTTACCTGAGCGTCCTTATGATGCGAACAGGCGTACCGGCCACGCCGCATGCACCTCCGCCCCGATCTCCAGCAACGGCGCCGACCTCGCCGGCAAGGCGTCGACCCCCTCGTCGACCACCTTCCGGGCCGCCTCCACCGCCCGGTCCGCGACCCGGTCCATCTCGGGCGCCAGCCGGGCCAGCACCCCCGTCGCGTCGAACGGATCCAGACTCAGCAGCCGCACCGTCGCCGACGCCGGCCCGCTCACACTCTCGTACGCCGCGCAGTACGCCGCGTCCAACGGCCCCAGCCCCGCCGCCCGGGCCGCCAGCCCCAGCACCACCGGCTGATGCGCGCCCTTGGGGAACTCCCTGCCGAGGGCGTCCAGTTCGGCGGAGGGCCAGGTCGCCCGCGCGGCCCGCAGCAGTTGCCGCCCCAGCTTCCGGGCGGCGACCCGCAGCGCCGGCGACGGCGTGCGCGCGTCCGCGGCACGGTCCAGCGCGACGGGATCGATCCCGAGCGCCGCCGCCGCGGACAGCCCCGCCGCCACCAGCCCCGCCGTGTGCAACCGCCCCCGGCAGAACTCCCCCAGGCTCGTCGCTCCACTGATCCGCCCGGCCTTGACCGCCGGCTCGGCGCCACCCGAGTGCGCATGCCCACCGGCGGGAAATCGCCCGTCGGCCAGGACGAGAAGCGCTGCACGCGACATCAGACCACCTCAGAACAGGAAGTACCGCTGAGCCATGGGCAGTTCGGCCGCGGGAGCCGCCTCGACCAGCTCCCCGTCGATGTGCACGGCAAAGCTGTCGGGATCGACCCGCACCTCGGGCCGCGCGTCGTTCTCGCGCATGTCGGCCTTGGTGACCCCGCGCGTCGACTCGATCGCCACGAACCGCTTCCCGAGCCCCAGCCGCTCCGGCAGCCCGGCCTCGACCGCCAGGGGCGCGACGAAGTTGACGGAGTTGGAGGCCGGTGCCCGCCCGATCGCCCCGTACATCGGCCGCGGCAGGATCGGCTGCGGCGTGGGGATCGAGGCGTTCGCGTCGCCCATCTGCGCATACGCGATCTGCCCGCCCTTGATGACGAGCTGCGGCTTCACGCCGAAGAACGCCGGTTCCCACAGCACCAGGTCGGCCAGCTTGCCGCTCTCCACCGACCCGATCTCACGGGCCAGGCCCTGGGCGAGCGCGGGGTTGATCGTGTACTTGGCGACATATCGACGTACGCGACGGTTGTCAGCCCGTCCGTCCCCGGGCAGCGCGCCCCGCCGTCGCTTCATCACGTGCGCGGTCTGCCAGGTGCGCATCACGACCTCGCCGACGCGCCCCATCGCCTGGGAGTCGGAGGAGATGATCGAGATCGCGCCCAGGTCGTGCAGCACGTCCTCCGCTCCGATCGTGGACGGCCGGATCCGGGACTCGGCGAAGGCCAGGTCCTCCGGCACCGCCGGGTTGAGGTGGTGGCACACCATCAGCATGTCGAGGTGTTCCTCGGCGGTGTTGACGGTGAACGGCCGGGTCGGGTTCGTGGAGCTGGGCAGCACGTACGACTCGGAGACCACGGTCATGATGTCCGGCGCGTGCCCGCCGCCCGCGCCCTCGGTGTGGTACGCGTGGATGCCCCGCCCGGCGATCGCGGCGAGGGTGTCGCCCACGAACCCGGCCTCGTTGAGCGTGTCCGTGTGGATCGCGACCTGGATGCCCGTCCGCTCGGCGACGGTCAGCGAGGCGTCGATGACGGCCGGGGTGGAGCCCCAGTCCTCGTGCAGCTTCAGGCCGAGCGCGCCGCCCCGGATCTGCGACAGCATCGCCTCGTGGGAGACGGTGTTGCCCTTGCCGAGCAGCCCGATGTTGAGCGGGTGGGCCTCCATCGCCTCCAGCATCCGGGCGAGATGCCAGGGGCCGGGTGTCACGGTGGTGGCCTTGGAGCCCTCGGCCGGGCCCGTACCGCCGCCCACGAGAGTCGTGATGCCGGAGGACAGCGCCTCGTCGGCGATCTGCGGGCAGATGAAGTGGACGTGCGCGTCGATCGCACCGGCCGTGAGGATCCGCCCGTTGCCGGCGATGATCTCGGTCTCCGGGCCGATGACCAGGTCCGGGTGGACGCCGTCCATGGTGTCGGGGTTGCCGGCCTTGCCGATGCCGGTGATCCGGCCGTCGCGGATGCCGACGTCGGCCTTGACGATGCCCCAGTGGTCGATGATCACCGCTCCGGTGATCACGGTGTCCGGGGTGCCCTCCGCACGCGTGGCACGCGCCTGGCCCATCGACTCGCGGATGACCTTGCCGCCGCCGAACACGGCCTCGTCACCGGCGAGTCCGGGGCCGCCGGAGCGGTCCTCCTCGATCTCGACCAGCAGGTCGGTGTCGGCGAGGCGGATCCGGTCGCCGGCCGTCGGGCCGAACAGGTCGGCGTACGCGGCACGAGAGATCTCAGGCATCGAGGGCACCTCCGGTCTCCCCGCGCAGACCGGGCACCACACGGGCGCCGGCCAGCGGAACGAGTTCGACGTCGACGGGGATCCCGGGCTCGAAGCGCACGGCCGTGCCGGCGGCGACGTTCAGCCGCTTGCCGCGCGCGGCGGCGCGGTCGAACTCCAGACCGGGGTTGGCCTCGGCGAAGTGGTAGTGGGAGCCGACCTGCACGGGCCGGTCGGCGGCATTGAGGACGGTGAGCCGGGTGACCTCGCGGCCCTCGTTGTAGGCAATCGGGTCCTCGGCGAACAGGATCTCTCCGGGAATCACGGCGGCCTCCCCGTCAGACGATCGGCTCGTGGACGGTGACGAGCTTGGTGCCGTCCGGGAAGGTGGCCTCGACCTGCACGTCGTGGATCATCTCCGGGATGCCCTCCATGACGTCGTCCCTGGTCAGGATCTTTCGTCCGGAGGACATGAGTTCCGCGACGGTCCGGCCGTCCCGCGCGCCCTCCAGGATGTGCGAGGTGATGAGCGCGACCGCCTCGGGGTGGTTGAGCTTCAGTCCGCGGGCCCGGCGCTTCTCGGCCACGTCGGCCGCCACGTGGATCAGCAGTCGTTCTTGCTCGTGCGGGGTCAGTTGCACGTCCCACCTCACAGTCCTCGCTCCGGGCCGTGCGGGGCCCGGCTGCCGCGGCCACGGGGCAAAGTGCCAGGTGGCGTGGATCGGCAGGCTAATTGGACCGCGTTTCGGGCACGTTAACCGAGCTGTGATCCACCGGTTGCGGTGTTCTCGTCCCGCATGCTCGTCAGTGCCCGCAGACCGTCCTGGAGGATCTCGACCGGCGCCGGCCCGAAGAGGGACTGCTGTGCGATGAACCCGAGCACGGCGGCGATCATCGTGCGGGCCACGTGGTCCGGAGCCACGTCCGCCCGCATCATCCCGGCCTCCTGGTAGCCCTCGACGATCCTCCCCCAGGCCGCGCGGACCGAGCCGTAGCCCTCCAGCAGGATGTTCGCCAGCTCCTCGTTGCGCAGCGTCTCCGTCCACACCTGGACGACGAGCCGCGGAAAAGCGGGCCGGCCGTCGACGACCAGGGACTCACGGGCGGCGAGCGTCTTGCCGAGGACGGAGGCGACGAGTTCGTCCGGCGGCGGGGGCGGACTCTGCCGGGCCGCTTCCTCGAAGGCGCCGCGGACCGAACCGAGCACCTCGGCGACGATCGCGCCGATCAGTTCCTCCTTGCCGCTGAAGTAGCGGTACACCGCACCCGCCGAGAGGTCGACCTCCTTCAGCACGTCCTGCATGGACGTGGCGTGGAAGCCGTTGCGGGCGAAGCAGAGCGCGGCGCCGTCGAGGATCTGGCGGCGGCGGGCGTCGAGATGTTCCTGGGACACGCGAGCCATGATCCCCAACGTAAAACGAATATTCATTCTTGACAAGCCGCCGCGAGCGGAGCACGGTAAGGGCAGAGCAAAAACGAACGATCCTTCTTTTTAGCGCTCCCGCTCCGGCTCCCTCCGGTTCCGCTCGCTTCAGGAGACCCTCATGCCTTCTCGTAACCGCCATCTGATCGCGGTCGTCGTCCTCGTGCCCGTCCTGGCGGCCCTCGCCCTGTGGGCCTTCGCCTGGCCGGCCTCCCGTATCGCACCCCGCGACCTGCCGCTGGGCGTGGCCGGACCGCCCGCCGCGGCGGCCCAGGTCGAGCGGCAACTGGAGCGGCACGAGGGCGCCTTCGAGATCCACCGCTACGCCGACGAGGCCGCCGCCCGGGACGCCATCGAGGACCGGAGCGTCTACGGCGCCGTCGTGGTCACGCCGAAGGGGCCCGAACTGCTCACCGCGTCCGCGGCCGGACCTGCCGTCGCACAGTTCCTCCAGCAGGCCGTGGCGCGGCAGGCCGCCGCCGGCGGCGCGCAGGTCGAGACGGTCGACGTCGTACCCACCCCCGCCAGTGATCCGCGCGGCGCGGTGCTGAACGCCGCCGTACTGCCCCTCGCCCTGGCCGGCATCGCGGCGGGCGCGGTGGTGACGCTGCTGGGGCTGCGCGGCATCCGGGCCGTGCTCGCGCTGCTCGGCGCATCCGCCCTGGTGGGCGCGGTCGCGGCCGGGATCGCGCACAGCTGGCTCGGGGCGCTCGGCGGGGACTGGTGGGCGGAGGCGGCGGTGCTCGGCCTGTCCACGGTGGCCGTCGGCGGTGCCGTCGCCGGCCTCGCCGCCCTGGTCGGCCCCGCCGGCACGGGCATCGGCGCCGCGGTGGTGATGCTTCTTGGCAACCCCTTCTCCGGCGCCACCTCGGCCCCGCAGATGCTGCCGGAGCCGGCCGGCGCGATCGGCCAGTGGCTGCCGCCCGGCGCGGGCACGTCACTGCTGCGCTCGGTGGCGTACTTCGACGGCGCGGCGGCGACCGGCCCGGTGCTGACCCTGACCTGGTGGGCGACGCTGGGCCTGGGTGCCGTACTGCTCGGCAGCTGGCTCCGGGCACGGAAGACGGGCAGTGAGCCCGCGCCCGACCGGCGGGAGATGTCGGCCGTCGGCTGACCGCCGCCCCGCCGCACCCGGGCGGCCTCACAGAAAGCGACCGTGCGTCCCCGCTGCAGCGGAAGGGGATGCACGGTCTTTCGTCAGGCCGGGCCGGCCCTCCGGTGCTCCGCCGCGATGCCGAATCGCCGTGGTTCGCCAGGAGCGGACGCAACCTCCCGGACCGTGGAGACCGCGCTGATCACCTGCTCCTCCGTGACCTCCGCGAGGTCCTGGCTCTCTTCGAGCCGTCGCAGGTCATCGGCCGAGACGAGGGCGACGAGGGGCTTGCCGTGCCGGGTGACGACGACGCGTTCACCGGCGTACACCACGCGGTTGATCAGGTCGGCGAGCTCAGCCCTGGCTTGCGTCACCGGAATCTCGTAGGCCATGTCCCCATCATAACGTGACGTACGTCCTGTACATTTTTTACAGAGACGGCTGTCGCCGGAGACAGCTCTGCCCGCGAGGAGGGGTTCGCCATGACCCGACCGTCCGCCCGCTACGTGCTGCCCGAGTTCACCGAACGCACGGGGTCCGGGCAACGGACGATGGACCCGTACTCCAAGCTTCTGGAGGAGCGGATCGTCTTCCTCGGGGCTCCCGTGGACGAGACCTCGGCGAACGACGTGATGGCCCAGTTCATGCACCTGGAGCACCAGGCCCCGGAGCGCGACATCTCGCTCTACATCAACTCCCCCGGCGGCACCTTCCACGCCATGACGGCGATCTACGACACGATGCGGTACCTCTCCTGCGACGTGGAGACGATCTGCCTGGGCCAGGCCGGTGCCGCCTCCTCGGTACTGCTGGCGGCGGGCACGCCCGGCAAGCGATTCGCGCTGCCCGACGCCCGCCTGGTGATCCATCAGCCCGCCCTGCCCGAGCCGATCCGGGGGCAGGCCCGCGATCTGGCGATCCAGGCCGACGAGTTGACGCGCATCCGGAGCCGGATGGAGGAGATCCTCGCGCTGCACACGGGCCGCACCCGCGAGCAGGTGAGCGCGGACATCGAGCGGGACAAGATCCTCACCGCCCAGGAGGCGGTGGAGTACGGCCTGGTGGACGGGATCATCCCCAGCCGCAAGGCCACCCTGGCCCCGCCGACCGGACAGTGAGGCCCAGGTGCTCCCGCCCGAACTGCCGCCGCTGCCCGCCCTGACACGCGCCGAGGCGGAACTGATCGACCGTTACCTCGAGGTCGTCGACCTGCTCGGCCGTATCAACCCGGCCCAGGACGGCGACACCTACCGCGGACTGCGTGCCGCCCAGGCCCTGGTCGGCAAGGCGACCGCGCTGCGTGACGCGCTGACCCTGATGCACCAGCGGGGCGAGACGGAACTGCACGCCGGCACGCTGACCCGGGCGCTGCGGGTGCTGGACGGCGAGCGGCGCACGGCCCGGCTCACCCTGCCCCCGGAGTCCGTCAGTTGACGCGCAACCGTCGGTCCGGACTCCCGCCCCGTCGGCGGAGCGTCCGGACCTGAGTTGAAACGGACCAAAAGACGTACCCCTGTTCGGAGTAGGGGGGAGACCAATTTTGGGACCGTTTCAGTTGCGCAACGCGCGTAGCCCGCGGACGGAATGGGGCATTCCGTCGCTGGTCCGGCGCTCCGCGAACCCGTGGACAGTGGCTCGAACGCACACGTGTCCACCCGAACGGGTGAGTGGTGAGTAACAACACAAATCCCCGGTTCCGTTGGGAAATCCGGACAGCCATGAGCCAAGATCCCTGTCTGACGACAAGCCCCCGCCGCTGTGGCGGGGCGATCCGGGCGGACGCCGAGTCCTGCCGCCGCCCGGATGACCGGTCGACAGGAGTGGATCGGCAGGAGTGGAGGACCCAAGCACGACGGGTCGCCGGGACGGTCACGCCATGACCGGACACGAGCAGCCCTTGGGGTGAAGCCGCGTCAGCGGCCGGGCAACTTTGTCAGCCCGAATCCGACAGGTCATCCTTCACAGGCGGCTGACGAAGGGTTGCGCATGACTGCGCTCAATCGTGTCCCGTCGCTCATGGCCCGGGCCGGCACGGCCTCGGCGCTCACCATCGCCGCCGTGGGCGGCTCGATCGTGGCGCCCGGCTTCGCCTCCGAGGCCGCGGCAGCCACACCGGCGACCAAGGCACTCCAGATCGCGGCCTCCAAGAAGGGTTCACCCTACAAGTACGGGGCCACCGGTCCGCACCGGTTCGACTGCTCCGGGCTCACGCTCTACTCGTTCAAGAAGGCCGGCAAGAAGCTCCCCCGCACGGCTGCCCAGCAGTACAACAAGACGCGCCACATCTCCGCCAAGAACCGCAAGGCGGGAGACCTGGTGTTCTTCCACTCGGGCAGCAACGTGTACCACGTCGGTATCTACGCGGGTAAGAACAAGCTCTGGCACTCCCCGAAGAGCGGAGACGTGGTGCGACTGCAGAAGATCTGGACCAAGAGCGTCTGGTACGGGCGCGTGAAGTGACCCGCCCGGCGTGCGGCGGCGTCCCTGACACGCCGCCGCGCGCCGGAGCGTGACATGGGCTCACGTGGATACCCGTGACCCCATGGCCGAGCACCGTCCCTGCACCGCGCGCAACGAGACTCCGCTGCAACGCGCCGACCGCAACTTCGTCGAGCTGCTCCAGGAACTCCGCGTCACCCAAACGGGTGTGCAGATCCTCTTCGCCTTCCTGCTGTCGCTGGCCTTCACGTCGCGTTTCGAGGACCTCGACACGGTCCAGCGCGTCACCTACGTCATCACGCTGCTGCTGGCCGTCCTCGCCGCCGCGCTCTTCACCGCACCGGCCGCGCTGCACCGCTCCCTCTTCCAGCAGGGCGCCAAGCCCCGCATCGTCCAGGTTTCCTCGCGACTGGCCACCACCGGCCTGAGCGTGCTGGTGTTCGCGTTCAGCGGTTCCGTGTTGCTGGTGGTCGACGTGACCACGGGCCGGACCGGTGGTATCGCCGCGGGCGCCGCGACCTTCCTGGTCTGCGTCGGCCTGTGGGGGCTGCTCCCGCGGCTGGTGCGGCGGGCGGGGCTGCGTGGGGAGGCGGACGGCACCGGGGGGACCACCGAGGAGGAGCCGGCCCGGAGCGACGTCAGGATCCCCGCACCGCTGCGGCGTACCGTCAAGCAGCCGTCGGGGCTTCGAGGGACGGCAGCGCACCGGGAGGCGTCGGCACGGCAGCGGTGACGGCCGCGGGCTCCGGCGGGTCGCGAGGCTCGGAGGGGCGTCGTAGCCGTGCGGGCGGCCCGGATGTCGGTCGCGCGGGCCGGGGCGGGCGAGACGGCCCGTCCGGCGGAGGGGTTGGGGAGGTCTCTCGGGCCCTGCTGCGAGGGCGTGGCCCTGTGCCGCGGCAGACGGGGTGGAGCGGCGGACGTGGGTGAGCTCTACGGCTCCTGCTGGACCACCGTCGTCACCGGCTGGACCGGAACGACCCACGGGAGTTCGATCGAGATGGTCTTGCCGCCCTCGCGGGTGGGGCGGATGCGGAGTCTGCCGCCGCATTCCGCGGTCAGCCAGCGGATGATGACCAGCCCTCGGCCGTTGTCCTGCTGGACGGCGGCGGGCAGGCGTCTGGGGAAACGCGGGTGGCTGTCCGTGACACCGATGCGCAGGTGCTCGTCGCGGTCGAGCTCGACGTCCACGGTGAACGTGGGCGACTGGCCGAAGGTGTGCTGGACGGCGTTGGTGGCGAGTTCGGAGATGATGAGCCGGACGGTGTCGGACACTTCCGTGTCCGCCGGCAGGCCCCACTCCGCCAGCGTGCCCACCACGTAGGCACGCGCTGCGGAGACCGAGGCGGGATCGCTCGGCAGAGTGACGGATGCTTCCAGATGGTCTGCCATGGCGACGTCGTCCCTTTCCCACGGGGCCGCAGCCCGACACGGAGCGGAGGGTTCGAGTACGGTCCCGGACTGGTGCTTCGTCGCCAGACTGCCACCAGAACACCCCTGAAGGACGGCGATCCACCAAGATATGCATATATCTGTCGCTCAAAGCGGTGAACTCTGCGACGCGAGACCGTATTTGGGTGGCTCGGAAGGAGTAAGGAGGAGCCATGCAGCACGGTCCCGCGGTGCGCCGGCGGAAACTGGGCGCCGAACTGCGTGCGCTGCGCACCTCGGCGGGGCTCACGAGCGGTGAGGCGGCCCGGCTGGTGGGCTGGCACCAGTCCAAGGTCAGCCGGATCGAGACGGGCACGAGCGGGGTGAAACCCGCCGATGTGCGGTTACTTCTCGACGGCTACGGTGTAGCAGACTCCGAACTTCGCGACCTCCTCATGATGTTGGCCGGATCCGACGACAGCGGCGGCCGGCACCACTGGTGGCACGCCTACCGCGGGGTACTGCCGCCTACCTACCGGGACTTCATCAGCCTGGAGTCGCAGGCCGGCGCGATGCGCACGCTGGAGACCACCGTCGTCCCGGGGCTGCTCCAGACGCCCGAGTACGCGCGTGCGGTGACGAGGGCCGCGGTGGAGGGACTCCCGGAAGACCGTCTCGACACGCTGGTCGAGGTGCGGCTGGCCCGGCAGGACGTGCTGCGCGCGGATCCCCCGCTGGAACTCAGTGCCGTCCTGGACGAGGCGGTGCTGCGCCGGGAGGTGGGCGGGCCCGGGGTGATGGCCCGCCAGCTGGAACGGCTGGTCGAGGCGGCCCGGCTGCCCCAAGTGCGCCTTCAGGTGCTGCCGTTCGCCGCCGGGGCGCACATCGGTGTCACCGGCCCTTTCGTTATCTTCTCATTTTCGAGCACTTCTGATCTGGATGTGGTTGTTCTCGACCACTTGACGAGTAGCCTCTACCTCGAACGGAAAGAAGACCTCCAGGCCTACACGGAGGCCTTCAACGCCCTTCAGATCCACGCCCTTTCGCCCGAGGACTCGTTGGATTTCATCGCCGGGACAGCCGCCGGCGCGTAAGGAGGCACCATGCGTGCACTGCCTCGTCACGTCCCCTCAAGCATCGAACTGCACGGTGTGCGGTGGTTGCGCAGCAGCTACAGCACCGGCGCGAACAACTGCGTCGAGACCGCGTGTCCGGAAGCCCCGCCCTGGGCCGGACTGCTCGCCGTGCGCGACTCCAAGGACCCGGCCGGACCCGCGCTGCTCTTCTCTCCGGGGAGCTGGGCTGCGTTCGCGGCCGGGGTGGTCCGTATGTGACCGAGTTTGATCAGACAGACCGTCATCGTGCGACGCACGGCCGTGTCACGCCGACTCACGGCCGCGTCTCGCCGATCAGCCGTACAGCGCGTTCGATCTGCTGACCGGTCAGGTCCGCGCGGGCGGTCAGCCTGAGCCGTGAGATGCCGTCCGGCACGGAAGGGGGCCGCAAGCAGCCCACGGCCAGGCCCGCCGCGCGGCACTCCGCCGCCCAGCGCACCGCGTCCTCGGGTGAGGGCGCCCGCACCGAGACCACCGCGGCGTCCGGACGTACCGCTTCCAGACCCGCGGCGGTCAGGCGTGCGTACAGTTCGCCCGCCACCGCACGGGCCCGTGCCGCCCGTTCCGGCTCGCGGCGCAGCAGCCGCAGGGCCGACAGGGCCGCCCCCGCCGCGGCGGGGGCGAGTCCGGTGTCGAAGATGAAGGTGCGGGCCGCGTTGACCAGGTGGTCGACGACCCGGGCGGGGCCGAGGACGGCTCCGCCCTGGCTGCCGAGCGACTTGGAGAGCGTGACCGTCGCGACGACGTCGTCGGCACCCGCGAGCCCCACGGCGTGCGGGGCGCCGCGGCCGCCGTCGCCGAGGACGCCCAGCCCGTGGGCGTCGTCGACGACCAGTCCGGCGCCGTGCTCCCGGCAGGCCTCGGCCAGCGCGGTGAGCGGGGCCGCGTCGCCGTCGACCGAGAAGACCGTGTCGGACACGGTGATCGCCGTGCCCTCGTGGGTGGCCAGCGCCTTGCGCACGGCGTCCGGCTCGGCGTGCGCCACGACCTGGGTGGTGCCGCGGGCCAGCCGGCAGCCGTCGATGAGCGAGGCGTGGTTGCCCGCGTCGGAGACGATCAGGGAGCCGTGCGGGGCCAGCGCGGTGACCGCGGCGAGGTTGGCGGCGTAGCCGGAGGAGAAGACGAGGGCTGCCTCGAAACCGCAGAAATCGGCCAGTTCGCGCTCGAGTTCGGCGTGCAGTTCGGTGGTGCCGGTGACGAGCCGGGAGCCCGTCGAGCCGCCGCCCCAGGTCCGCGCGGCCCGGGCCGCGCCCTCGGTGACCTCGGGATGGCGGGCCAGCCCGAGGTAGTCGTTGCTCGCCAGGTCGAGGAGCGGCGAATCGGCCGGACGGGGGCGCAGAGTCCGTACGAGTCCGGCGCGGGCACGCAGCTGCGCCTGCTCGTCGATCCAGCCGAACGCCATGGGTGGTCCTCCGGGGAATTTGTAGGCAGTGCACAGACACTAGCGGGATCACCAGCAGGTCACTGTGTGGCAATACCCACACCTCGAAGCGACTCTGTTGTACGAACTCTCCTTGGCCCGGGGCGCCTCCTTAGGACAGGATCGGCTTCCATGGACCTGCTGAACACGCTGGTGGACAAGGGGCTTCGGCGCGAGCTGCCGACCCGCGACGAGGCACTGGCCGTCCTCGCGACGTCCGACGACGACCTGCTCGATGTGGTGGCCGCGGCCGGAAAGGTGCGTCGGCACTGGTTCGGCCGACGGGTGAAACTGAACTATCTCGTCAACCTCAAGTCCGGCCTGTGCCCCGAGGACTGCTCGTACTGTTCGCAGCGGCTCGGCTCGACGGCCGGGATCCTGAAGTACACCTGGCTGAAGCCCGACCAGGCGTCCGACGCGGCGGCGGCCGGTGTGGCCGGAGGGGCCAAGCGGGTGTGCCTGGTGGCGAGCGGGCGCGGCCCGACCGACCGGGACGTGGACCGGGTCTCCGAGACGATTCGGACGATCAAGGACAACAACGAGGGCGTCGAGGTGTGCGCCTGCCTCGGACTGCTCTCCGACGGCCAGGCGGAGCGGCTGCGCGAGGCCGGCGCCGACGCCTACAACCACAACCTCAACACGTCCGAGGCGACGTACGGGGAGATCACCACCACGCACACCTACGAGGACCGCGTCGACACCGTGCAGAAGGCGCACGCGGCCGGTCTGTCCGCCTGCTCCGGGCTGATCGCCGGCATGGGCGAGACGGACGAGGACCTGGTGGACGTCGTCTTCTCGCTGCGTGAGCTGGACCCGGACTCGGTTCCGGTCAACTTCCTGATCCCGTTCGAGGGCACCCCGCTCGGCAAGGAGTGGAACCTGACCCCGCAGCGGTGCCTCAGGATCCTGGCGATGACGCGGTTCGTCTGCCCGGACGTCGAGGTGCGGATCGCGGGCGGGCGCGAGGTCCATCTGCGCACGATGCAGCCGCTCGCGCTGCACCTGGCCAACTCGATCTTCCTCGGCGACTACCTCACCAGCGAGGGCCAGGCCGGCAAGGCCGACCTGGAGATGATCGCGGACGCCGGGTTCGACGTGGAGGGCACCGACCAGGTGACGCTGCCCGAGCACCGGGCCGGAGGCTGCCACGACGGCGGCGGGGTCTGCGGTTCCGGCGGCGGGGCGTGTGGGTCGGAGGCCCAAGAGCAGGCCGAGGGGCAGGTCGCCGAGGGGCAGGTCACCGAACCTCGTACCGGGGCCGAGCCCCGGACCGACCTGGTCGCCGTGCGCCGCCGGGGCGCCGGGACGGACCTCGCGCCCAATGCCTGAGCCGACCGTCTCCGAGCTGCTGGAGCTCGACCGGCGGCACGTGTGGCATCCGTACGGCCCGATGCCGGGGCGGCAGGAACCGCTCGTCGTGGAGTCGGCGAGCGGGGTGCGGCTGCGGCTCGCCGACGGCTCGGGAGAGCTGGTCGACGGGATGTCGTCCTGGTGGTCGGCGATCCACGGCTACAACCACCCGGTGCTCAACGAGGCCGCACGCGAGCAGCTCGGGCGGATGAGCCACGTGATGTTCGGCGGGCTCACCCACGAGCCCGCCGTACGGCTGGCGAAGCTCCTTGTCGACATGTCGCCCGAGGGGCTGGAGCATGTCTTCCTCGCCGACTCCGGGTCGGTGTCGGTCGAGGTCGCGGTCAAGATGTGCCTGCAGTACTGGCGTTCGCTCGGCCGCCCCGGCAAGCAGCGGCTGCTGACCTGGCGCGGTGGCTACCACGGCGACACCTGGCAGCCGATGTCGGTGTGCGATCCCGAGGGCGGGATGCACGATCTGTGGACCGGCGTGCTGCAACGCCAGGTGTTCGCCGACCCGCCCCCGGCGGAGTACGACGAGGCGTACGCCGAGCAGCTGCGGTCGCTGATCGAACGGCACGCCGGTGAGCTGGCCGCGGTGATCGTCGAGCCGGTGGTGCAGGGCGCGGGCGGGATGCGGTTCCACTCCCCCGCGTATCTGCGGGTGCTGCGCGAGGCGTGCGACGCGCATGACGTGCTGCTGGTGTTCGACGAGATCGCGACCGGGTTCGGCCGTACGGGCGCGATGTTCGCGGCGGAGCACGCGGCCGTGACGCCGGACGTGATGTGCGTGGGCAAGGCGCTGACCGGCGGCTACCTGACGATGGCGGCGACCCTGTGCACCGCGCGGGTGGCCGACGGCATCTCGCGGGGCGAGGTGCCGGTGCTCGCGCACGGCCCGACGTTCATGGGTAATCCGCTGGCGTCGGCGGTGGCCTGCGCGTCGATCGAGCTGCTGACCGGTCAGGACTGGCTCGCGGAGGTCAAGCGGATCGAGGCGGGGCTGCGGGACGGGCTCTCGGCGGCCTCGGACCTGCCGGGAGTGAAGGACGTGCGGGTGCTCGGCGCCATCGGCGTCGTACAGCTGGATCACGCCGCGGACATGAAGGCTGCGACGGAGGCGGCCGTGCGCGAGGGAGTGTGGCTGCGGCCGTTCCGCGATCTGATCTACACCATGCCGCCGTACGTCACGGGCGACGCGGACCTGGCACGGATCGCGCGGGCCGTGTGCGCGGCGGCGCGGGAGGGATGACATGCCGGTACTGGTGATCACGGGCACGGGCACGGAGGTCGGCAAGACGGTCGTGACCGCCGCCGTCGCCGCGACGGCCCTGGCGGCCGGCCGTTCGGTGGCCGTGCTGAAGGCCGCGCAGACGGGCGTGCGGCCGGACGAGCCGGGGGACGCCGCCGAGGTGGCGCGCCTCGCGGGCCCGGTGACGACGGCCGAACTCGCCCGGTATCCCGAACCGTTGGCCCCGGCCACGGCCGCACGCCGGGCCGGCCGGGCCCCGGTGCATCCGCACGAGGTCGCGGAGGCCGCCGCCAAGCTGGCCACCGAGCACGACCTGGTGCTGGTCGAAGGGGCCGGCGGACTGCTCGTCCGGTTCGACGCGGCCGGCGGCACCCTGGCGGACGCGGCCCGGCTGCTGTCGGCGCCGGTGCTGGTCGTGGCCCCCGCGGGGCTCGGCACCCTCAACATGACGGAGCTGACGGCGCGTGAACTGCGTGCCCGGGGGCTGCACCTGGCCGGGATCGTGATCGGGAGCTGGCCCGCGGCCCCGGATCTCGCCGCCCGCTGCAATCTCGCGGACCTGCCGGACGTGGCCGGGGCCCCGCTGCTGGGCTCGGTTCCGGCCGGGTCGGGCAGCCTCTCCCTCGCCGGCTTCCGGGCGGCCGCGCCGCACTGGCTGGCGCCGCAGCTGGACGGCTCGTGGGACGCGGAGGCGTTCCGGGTCCGGGAGGCGCCCGGGGCGTTCTGAGAGTCGGGGCGGGCACGCGGTGAAACCGGTGCGGACGTGATCGCGTGTTGATGTATGTACGTGATCACCTCCGAAGGGACCGCACCTTGCACACGAACGGATCACGCCTGTCCCGCCGTACGGCCCTCGCGCTGGGCACGGCCGCCGCTCTCTCGCTGGGCGGCGGCACGGCCCACGCGTTACCCGGCACGGCTGGTGTCACCGCGCGGCTGCGGGAACTGGAGCGGGAGCACACCGCCCGGCTGGGCGTGTACGCCCGCAACATGCGCACCGGCCGGACGGTGGCCTATCGGGCCGACGAACGCTTCCCGATGGCCTCGGTCTTCAAGACACTCGCCGCAGCGGCCGTCCTGCGCGACCTCGACCGCGACGGCGAGTTCCTGGCCCGGCGCGTCCACTACACCCAGGAGTACGTCACGAAGTCGGGCTACTCCCCCATCACCGAGGACTATGTCGCGACGGGCATGACCGTCGGCGAACTGTGCGACGCCACCATCCGCTTCAGCGACAACACCGCGGGCAACCTGCTGCTGGAGGAGCTGGGCGGCCCGACCGCCGTCACGCGGTTCTGCCGCTCGACCGGTGACCGGGTCACGCGGCTCGACCGCTGGGAGCCCGAGCTCAACTCCGCGGAGCCGTGGCGCGTCACCGACACGACCTCCCCGCGCGCCATCGGCCTGACCTACGCCCGGCTGGTGCTCGGCGACGTGCTTGAACCCCGGGACAGGGCCCGGCTCACGGACTGGCTGCTGCGCAACACCACGAGCCTGGAGAGGTTCCGCAAGGGTCTGCCGGCCGACTGGCTGCTCGCCGACAAGACGGGTGGCGGGCAGTACGGCAGCAACAACGACGTGGGCATCACCTGGCCTCCGGACGGCCCGCCGATCGTGATGTCGGTGCTGACCACGCAGCCGGAGGAGGACGCTGCGGCCGACAACCCGCTGGTGGCCGGCGCCGCGGCCCTGCTGGCGGCGGAACTCGCCTAGCGTGGCCGTCGGCGGCAGGTCGTCGTGGGACACGTGGCTGGTGAGCGGTGCTTGCGGTGCCGCCGGTCTGCTCGCCCTGCACTCCGCCGTGCCCAACGGGGCCGGGCGGCTGGGGAGCCTGCTGGAGACGTTCCTGCCGTGGCTGGGGGTCGCCGTGCCCCTGCTCGGCTGCCTCGCCCTGCTCAAGCGGTCGTGGGTGGGGCTGCTCGCCTGCCTGGCGCCCGGGGCCGTGTGGCTCTGGCTGTTCGGCGGGCTGTGGTTCTCCTCGCCTCCGGACTCGTACGACCTGACCGTCGTCCAGCACAACGTGGCCGACGACAACGCCGACCCCGCCGGTACCGCCCGGGCCCTGCTCGCCACGCGCTCCGGCCTGATCGCCGTGGAGGAGCTGACGCCCGTCGCGCGGCCCGCTTACCAGGGCGTCCTGGGCGCCTCCCACCCGCACCGGGCCGTCCACGGCACGGTCGGGCTCTGGTCGGCGTATCCGCTGTCGGACGTGCGGCCCGTGGACATCCGGCCCGAGGGCTTCCCGGAGAGCTGGCGGCGCGGTCTGCGGGCCACGGTGTCCGCGCCCGGCGGCGAACTCGCGGTGTACGTGGTTCATCTGCCGTCCGTGCGCCTGGGCCCGACGGGGCTCGCCTCCGCGGCCCGTGACGAGAGCGCGGCCCTGCTCGGGGCCCGGATCGCCGACGACCCGGCCGAACGGCTGCTGGTGGTGGGCGACCTCAACGGCACGGTGCAGGACCGCGGCCTCGCCCCGCTCACTTCCCAACTGCACGCCCCTCCCAAGGGGTTCGCGTTCAGCTGGCCGGCCGCGCTGCCGGTGGCGAGGATCGACCAGGTGCTGGGGCGAGGGGTCGAGGTGACGGAGGTGACGGCGCTGGAGGCGACCGGGAGCGACCACCTTCCGGTCCTGGGCCGTGTACTCCTGCGGTAGACGGCAGGGGTGCGCCGGGCCCGTCGCGGGGAGAATCGGGGTAGGGCCAGCCTCGCAGGGAGGTCTTCCATGCCGCTCCGCTCCGGCAAGGTGCCGCGGGACGCCGTGCACCATCCGCTGTTCGCACGCTGCTACGCCCGGGTCAGTGTGGCCGCCGAGACCCGGATGGGCATGGGCCGGATACGCGAGAGACTGCTCGGCGGGCTGTCCGGGCGGGTGATCGAGATCGGCGCCGGCAACGGGCTGAACTTCGCGCACTACCCGGGCACCGTCGCGGAGGTCGTGGCGATCGAACCGGAGCGGCGGCTGCGGCACCTGGCCGTGGAGGCCGCGCTGCGTGCCGAGGTGCCGGTGGACGTGGTGCCGGGTGCGGCCGAGGCCCTGCCGGTCAAGAGCGAGGGCTTCGACGCGGCCGTGGTGTCGCTGGTGCTGTGCAGTGTGCGGGACGTGCCCCGGGCGCTCGGGGAACTGCGGCGGGTGCTGCGGCCGGGCGGCGAGGTGCGGTTCTTCGAGCACGGCCGGGGCGGCGGCCGGGCGATGACCTTCACGCAGCACGCGCTGGACCGGACGGTGTGGCCGGTGCTGAGCGGGAACTGCCATGTGGCGCGGGAGCCGGTGCGGGCGCTGCGGGACGCCGGATTCGAACTCGGGCCCTACCGGCAGGTGCTGATGCCCGCGGAGGGACCGAGGCTGCCCAGCTCGTACTGCGTGCTCGGCACGGCGTGGCGCCCTGCCGGCGGGTGAGTCACAGGCTCCACTGGCGCAGCTCCTGCTCGATGTCCCGCACGGACGCCTCACCGCTCTTGACCAGCCGGGCGAGGTCGCGGACCTGCTCGGGCGAGGTGACGACCTTGACACCGCTGGCGACCAGATACGCGTAGGCGACGGCGGAGGCGAACAGGGCGTTGGAGCGCTCCAGCGCGGGGACGTGCAGGAGGAGCTGGAGCAGGGCGGCGGCGCGGGCGTGCGGGCTGTCGTAGACGGGGACGTCGAATATGGCGGCCTGGTGCCGGGCGACGGCGGCGACGAGGGCTCCCCAGTCGGTGACCTGGGGGTCTCCGGGGGTCTTCTGCTCGGCGAGCATCAGCAGCCAGGCGAGGTCGATCTCGAGGTTGTTCAACGGTTCAGCGGCGACCTTCGCGCGTGCCTTCACGCTCTGCGCCGAACTCCTCGGCGAAGACGGACTCGTACTGCTTCATGAAGTCGGCGGCGGCCTCCACGAAGGTGTGGCCCACCTCGCCGGTGTCCTGTCGGACCAGCTCCTCGATGTAGCGGTTGACGCTCATCCCGCGGGCCAGGGCGCGTTCACGGGCGGCGCGGGCGGTGCCCTCGTCGACTCGCACGTTCAGCTGGGTCTTCGCCATACCTCGAAGCTAGCGCGCAGACGCTAGCACCGGCAAGGGCGGAGTCCGACCCGCGGAGGATACCGAGTGTGGGCCGGGTCACATTACCCTCGGGCAGGGCCAGGAGGTCCCGATGTCCACCCAGAGGAGGCGGCCTTGTCCACACCTGCTGCGGAGCACGCTCCCGGCCTCGCGCCGGCCGACGGGATCGCGGCCCGCGCCCGCGGTCTGACCAAGGCGTACGGATCGGGCGAGACGACCGTGCTCGCGCTCGACTCGGTGGACGTGGACGTCGTCCGGGGCCGGTTCACCGCGGTGATGGGTCCGTCGGGCTCCGGGAAGTCCACGCTGATGCACTGTCTGGCGGGGCTCGACACCGTCTCGGCCGGTCAGGTGTGGCTGGGCGACACGGAGATCACGGGGCTGAGGGAGCGCGAGCTGACACGGCTGCGCCGCGACCGGATCGGGTTCATGTTCCAGTCGTTCAACCTCATCCCGACCCTGAACGCGCTGGAGAACATCACCCTGCCCATGGACATCGCGGGCCGGAAGCCCGACGGGAAGTGGCTGGACCAGGTGATCGACACCCTGGGCCTGCGGGACCGGCTCGGGCACCGGCCGTCGCAGCTCTCCGGCGGGCAGCAGCAGCGCGTGGCCTGCGCGCGGGCGCTGGCCTCCCGGCCCGAGCTGATCTTCGCGGACGAGCCGACCGGCAACCTCGACTCGCGCGCCGGCCTGGAGGTGCTCGGCTTCCTGCGCGAGGCGGTGGACCAGCTCGGGCAGACCGTCGTCATGGTCACCCACGACCCGGGCGCCGCCGCCCACTCGGACCTGGTGCTCTTCCTCGGGGACGGCCGGATCGTCGACGAGATGCGGCGCCCCACGGCGGAGGCGGTCCTGGAGCGGATGAAGCGGTTCGACGTGATCCGCACCCGGTACGAGGACGCCCCGGCGTCGCCCGAGGAGAACTGAGCCCGTGCTCAAGGCGACCCTGCGGAGCTTCCTGGCGCACAAGGGGCGGCTGCTGCTCTCCGCGCTCGCCGTCATGCTGTCCGTCGCGTTCGTCACGGGGAGCCTGATCTTCTCGGACACCGTCAGCCGCACGTTCGACCGGCTGTTCGCCTCCACCGCGGCCGATGTCACGGTCAGCCCGAAGGAGGACCTCGACGAGGCGGTGCCCTCCGGCCGGACGGCCACCCTGCCGGCCGCGCTCGCCGAACGCGTCCGGCAGATCGACGGGGTCGCGGCGGCCCGCGCCGACGTGGACGTCGACGGCCTCACGGTCGTCGACGAGGAGAACGAACCGGTGGGCCCGACCACCGGGGCGCCGACGCTCGGCAACGCCTGGAGCCCGAACGAGCGCAGCCCCGTGAAGCTGACCTCGGGCCATGCCCCGCGCGGTCCCGCTCAGGCACTGCTCGACTCCGAGACCGCCGGCCGCAAGAACGTGCGCATCGGCGACACCCTCACCGTCATCGCGCCCCCCGGGTCGTTCCAGGTCCGGGTGGTCGGCATCGTCACGTTCACGACCACGAACCCCGGCTCCGCGCTGCTCTATTTCGACACCCCCACGGCGCAGACGAAGCTGCTGGGCCGGGCGGGGACGGCCACCGGCATCTCGGTCGACGCGGCGCAGGGCGTCAGCGACGAGCAGCTCAAACAGCGCGTGGCCGGCGCGCTCGGCGCGCACACCTACGACTTCAGGACGGCCGACGAGCAGGCCGAGTCGGACGTCGAGCAACTGGGCGGGTTCCTCGACGTCATCAAGTACGTGATGCTCGGCTTCGCCGGGATCGCCGTACTGGTCGGCGTGTTCCTGATCGTCAACACCTTCTCCATGCTCATCGCCCAGCGCACCCGCGAACTGGGCCTGCTGCGCGCGCTGGGTGCCGACCGGCGCCAGGTCCGGCGTTCGGTACTCACCGAGGCCCTGCTGCTCGGGCTGGTCGGCTCCACGCTGGGGCTCGCCGTGGGCATCGGGCTCGCGGCCGGGCTGATCGCGCTGATGGGCCTGCTCGGCATGAACATCGACGCCGACGAGATGGAGATCGGCTGGGTGACCCCGGTGGCGGCGTACGTCGTCGGGCTCGGTGTCACTTTCGTCGCCGCGTACCTCCCGGCGCGGCGGGCCGCGGGTGTGTCGCCGATGGCCGCGCTCTCGGACGCCGAGGTCGCCGGGGTGGGCCGGCCGCTGCGGGTGCGCGCGGTGGCGGGCGGGATCGTCGGGGCGGCCGGTGCGGCGGCCCTCGCGGGCTGCGCGGTGTCGCGGCAGACGTCGTCGGCGGCGTCCCTGCTGGGGCTCGGTGTGGTGCTCACCCTGATCGCGACCGTGATCGCCGGGCCGCTGCTGGTGCGTCCGGTGATCCGGGTGCTCGGCGCGGCCTTTCCCGCGCTGTTCGGGTCGATCGGCCGGATGAGCCAGCGCAACGCCCTGCGCAATCCCCGCCGCACCGGGGCCACCGCGGCGGCCCTGATGGTGGGGATCGCGCTGGTGGGCGGGATGTCGGTGGCGAGCGAGTCGATGACCGCGTCGTTCGACCGGCAGATCGACAAGACGCTGGGCGCCGACTTCGTGATCCAGAACACCAACTTCCGGCCGTTCCCGCAGGAGGTCACCGACAAGGTGCGCGGCACCGACGGAGTGGGCCTGGTCGTGCGCGGGCGGTTCACACCGGTCGCGGTGCGCCTCCCGGACGGCGACCGCGTGGAGACGACCGCGGCGGGCTACGATCCGCGGCTCGACGAGGTCGCCAACATCACCTACGCGCACGGGGACTCCGCGGCCGCGCTCGCGAGCGGGCACCTGGCCATGGACCGGGACTTCGCACGCGACCACGGTGTGCGGGTGGGCAGCACCCTCCCGGTGGAGTTCCCGGGCGGCCGCTCGGCCGAGCTCTCGGTCGGTGCGCTCACCGACCAGGACTCCGCCGAGGGGTTCGGCACTCAGGGCGGGCTGTTCTTCGGGCTGGAGACCCTGGTGCGGTACGCGCCGGGCGGGCAGGACTCCGCCCTGTACGTCAACGCCGGTGCCGGCACGAGCGACGACGACCTGCGCGCGAACCTGGAGGAGACCCTGGATCCGTACCCGCAGGTGCAGGTGCGGGACCTGGCCGACTACAAGCAGCTGGTCCGCGACCAGATCGCCGTCCTGCTGTACCTCGTGTACGCGCTGCTGGGGCTGGCGATCGTCATCGCGGTGCTGGGCGTGGTCAACACCCTCGCGTTGTCGGTCGTCGAACGCACCCGGGAGATCGGGCTGTTGCGGGCGATCGGGCTGGCCCGGCGCCAGCTGCGGCGGATGATCCGGCTGGAGTCGGTGGTGATCGCCGTGTTCGGCGCGGTCCTCGGGCTCGTGCTGGGGCTGGTGTGGGGGGTGTGCACGCAGCAGGTGCTGGCGCTCCAGGGCATGACGGCCCTGGCGATCCCGTGGCTGACGATCGTGCTGGTGGTGGTCGGCTCGGTGGTGGTCGGGATCGTGGCGGCACTGCTTCCGGCGCTGCGCGCCTCCCGCATGAACGTCCTGGCGGCCATCGCGCACGAGTGAGGCGGTCGCCGCGGGCCGTGGAGGCCCTCGCGCCGGTCACGGTGCGGGGCGCGGGGTCCGACGTCCGCATCCTGAAACGGTCTGACGCGGGTCGGCGCGCGTGATGTGATCATGAGATGACCGACTTGCGCATCCGGGCCGCGACGCCCGAGGACCTCGACGCCGTGCTGGCCTTCTGGAAGGTGGCCGCCGAGGGCACGAGCATCAGCGACGACCGCGGGGGTGTCGAGCGGCTGGTCGCGCGTGACCCCGAGGCGCTGATCCTGGCCGAACGCGGCGGCGAACTGGCCGGTACGGTGATCGCCGGGTTCGACGGCTGGCGCTGCCATCTGTACCGCCTGGCCGTGCACCCGGACCACCGCCGCCAGGGCATCGCCTCCGCACTGCTCGCCGCCGCGGAGGAGCGGTTCGTACGGCTCGGCGGGCGCCGCGCGGACGCGATGGTGCTCACGCGCAACGCGACCGCGCACCGGGCGTGGGACGCCGCCGGATACGGGCCCGAGGAGCAGTGGCGGCGCTGGGTGAAGCCGCTCACCGACTAGGCACCGCCACACCCTCGCGATCGCGACCCGATGGAGGACTTTGCCCATCCTTTACTCTTGAATGGCCACTCGGTCCTGCATGAAAGGTTGTGAGCGTCCGCCCATGGGCGAGCGTCCCCGTGCGCGACACCGCGCGTTCCGCCCCGTCCTGGAGAACCATGGGACGGGGGTGAACCGATGACCGAAGTGCTCCTCCTCCTGGCGGCGATCCTGCTCTCGCTCGCCTGCGGCGCCTTCGTGGCGGCCGAGTTCTCCCTCACCACGGTCGAGCGCGCCGAGCTGGAGCAGGCTGTGGAGCGCGGGGAGCGGGGCGCGCAGGGTGCCCTGAAGGCCGTACGGAGTCTGACGTTCCAGCTCTCCGGTGCGCAGCTCGGCATCACCGTCACGAACCTGGTGGTCGGCATGCTCGCCGAGCCGTCGATCGCCGCCCTGATGGCCGGGCCGCTGGAGGACCTCGGCGTCTCGCGCTCGGCGTCGCACAGCATCGCGCTGGTGCTCGGCACCGCGCTGTCGACGGTGTTCCTGATGGTCGTCGGCGAACTCGTGCCCAAGAACTGGGCGATCTCCTCGCCGCTGGCCGTCGCGAAGACCGTGGGCAACGCCCAGCGCTGGTTCAGCGCCGCGTTCCGGCCCTTCATCACGCATCTCAACAACACGGCGAACCGGGTCGTGCGCCGGATCGGTGTCGAGCCCGCCGAGGAGCTCGCCTCGGCGCGCGGACCGCAGGAGCTGGCGGCCCTCGCCCGGCACTCCGCCAAGGAAGGCCTGCTGGAGCCGGACACCGCCGAGCTGTTCGTGCGCACGCTGAACCTCGCCGACCTGACCGCGGAGAACGTGATGACGCCCCGGGTACAGGTCGTCGCGCTGGAGGTGCAGGCGACCCTGGAGGACGTCGCGAACGCGACCCGGGCGACCGGCCTGTCCCGGTTCCCCGTCTACCGCGGAACCCTCGACTCGGTCGTCGGAACGGCGCACGTCAAGGACGTGCTGGCGGTGCCGGCCGAGCGCCGGACCCGGATCTACGTCTCCGAGCTGATGCGCGAGCCGCTGCTGGTCCCCGAGAGCCTCACCGTCGACCGGCTCCTGGACCGGCTCTCCGGCAAGCGCACGATGGCCGTGGTGATCGACGAGTACGGCGGCACGGCGGGCGTGGCCACGCTGGAGGACATCGTCGAGGAGGTCGTCGGCGAGGTGCGCGACGAACACGACCCGCACGAGACCCCTGACCTGGACGCGGCCGGCACGGACGAGGCCGGGCACCCGCTGTACTCGGCCGACGGCTCCGCGCGCGTGGACCACCTGGAGCGCGTCGGGCTGCGCGCGCCGGAGGGGCCCTACGAGACGCTCGCCGGGCTGGTGGCCACGGTGCTCGGCCGGATACCGGCCGCCGGTGACACCCTCGAGGTCGCCGGCTGGCACCTGGAGGTCCTGGACGCGACGGGGCGCCGGGCGGCCCGCGTCCGGCTGCGCGCGCCCCTCGACGACCAGAAGCCCGACGAGAAGGGGGTGGAGCTGTGACCGCCGTCCAGCTGCTGATCGGACTGGCGACCCTCGTCGTCAACGCCTTCTTCGTCGGCGCGGAGTTCGCGCTGATCTCGGTGCGCCGCAGCCAGATCGAGCCCCACGCCGACCGGGGCGACCGGCGCGCGAAGAGCGTGCTGTGGGGCCTGGAGCACGTGTCCGCCCTGATGGCGGCCGCGCAGCTCGGGATCACGCTGTGCACGCTGGTGCTGGGCGTGGTGGCCGAGCCGGCGATCGCGCATCTGCTGGAACCGGTGTTCCACGCGGTGGGCATGCCCGAGGGCGCGGGGCACGCGGTGTCCTTCGTGATCGCGCTGTCCCTCGCGACCTATCTGCACATGCTGCTCGGCGAGATGGTGCCGAAGAACATCGCGCTCGCCGAGCCGGTGCGCAGCGCGCTGGCGCTCGGACCGCCCCTGGTGGCGCTGTCCCGGGCGCTGCGCCCGGTGATCTTCACGGTGAACGCGTTCGCCAACGTTCTGCTGAAACTGCTGCGCGTGGAGGCCCGGGAGGAGGTCGCCGCCTCCTACTCGGACGCGGAGATAGCGCGGATCGTGAAGGACTCCAGCGAGGCCGGTCTGATCGACCAACGTGCCCAGGAGCGGCTGCGCGACGCGCTGGAACTGGGCCGCCGTCCGGTGCGGGACGTGGTGCTGCCGCTGGAACGCGTGGTGTACGCGAGCGTCGGCATCACACCGGAGGAGCTGGAGCGGCTGTCGGCGGAGTCCGGGTTCTCCCGCTTCCCGGTGGTGGACGAGGGGCGGCGGATCGTCGGCTATCTGCATGTGAAGGACGCCCTGGACGCCGCCGGGCGCGACGTGCCGTTCCGGCTGCGCGACATGCGGTCCATCGCCCGCGTGCGGGAGCACACGCCACTGGACGACGTCCTGACGGCGATGCGGGGCAGCCGTACGCACGTCGCGGCCATCCTCGGGGCGGACGGGCGGCTGGCAGGGCTGGTGACCATGGAGGACGTGCTGCGGGAGCTGTTCGGCCAGCGCGCCTGAGGGGGCGCCCGGCTCCTGTGCGGGCCGGGCCCGGAGGCCGACCGACTGATGGGTATGTGCACGGGATACCATTTCCGTCGCCATGCAGACGAACCCCACCTACAGCAGCCTGGTCGCGGTCGGCGACTCCTTCACCGAGGGCATGTCGGACCTGATGCCCGACGGCACCTACCGGGGCTGGGCCGACCTGCTCGCCGCGCGGATGGCGGCCCGTACGCCCGGCTTCCGGTACGCCAACCTCGCGGTGCGCGGCAAGCTGATCCGGCAGATCGTCGACGAGCAGGTCGATGTCGCGGCGGCCATGGGGGCCGATGTGATCACCCTCGTCGGCGGGCTCAACGACACGCTGCGGCCCAAGTGCGACATGGGCCGGGTGCGCGGGCTCCTGGAGGAGGCCGTGGAGAAGCTGGCCCCCGCGTGCCGGCAGCTCGTACTGATGCGCAGCCCGGGACGGCAGGGCCCCGTCCTGGAACGGTTCCGGCCGCGCATGGAGGAGCTGTTCGCCTGCGTCGACGAGCTGGCCGCCCGGCACGGCGCGGTCGTCGTCGACCTGTACGGCGCGCCGTCCCTGAGCGACCCGCGGCTGTGGGACGTGGACCGGCTGCACCTGACGGCCGAGGGCCACCGCCGGGTCGCGGAGGCGGTGTGGCAGGCGCTGGGCCACGACCCCGAGGACGCCGAGTGGCGCACGCCGATGCCGGCGACGCTGCCGCCGGGGTGGGCGATGCGGCGCGTGGCGGACGCGCGGTTCGCCCGGCAGTACCTGCTGCCGTGGATAGGCCGCCGCCTGACGGGCCGCTCCTCGGGCGACGGCCTCCCGCCCAAGCGCCCGGAGTTGCTGCCGTACGAGGACCTGGCGTAGCCGCAGGTGGCGGCGACCGGGAGGCTTTCGTAGGTTCCGACAAGGACACCCGCGGCGCTGGCCTGCACGAATCGCCAGTAGAATCCGTCCACGTGACTTCTGCGCCCGCCAAGCCCCGCATCCCGAACGTCCTCGCCGGACGCTACGCCTCCGCCGAGCTCGCCACGCTCTGGTCGCCCGAGCAGAAGGTGAAGCTGGAGCGGCAGCTCTGGCTCGCCGTGCTGCGGGCCCAGAAGGACCTCGGGATCGAGGTGCCCGACGCCGCGCTCGCCGACTACGAGCGCGTCCTCGACACCGTCGACCTGGCCTCCATCGCCGAGCGCGAGAAGGTCACGCGGCACGACGTCAAGGCGCGGATCGAGGAGTTCAACGACCTCGCCGGGCACGAGCACGTGCACAAGGGCATGACCTCCCGCGACCTCACCGAGAACGTCGAGCAGCTGCAGATCCGCCTCTCGCTGGAGCTGATGCGCGACCGCACGGTCGCCGTCCTGGCCCGGCTCGGCAAGCTCGCCGGCGAGTACGGCGAGCTGGTCATGGCCGGCCGCTCGCACAACGTCGCCGCGCAGGCCACCACCCTCGGCAAGCGCTTCGCCACCGCCGCCGACGAGCTGCTCGTCGCCTACGGCCGGATCGAGGAGCTGCTGGGCCGCTACCCGCTGCGCGGCATCAAGGGCCCGGTCGGCACCGCGCAGGACATGCTGGACCTGCTGGGCGGGGACGCCGCGAAGCTCGCGGACCTGGAGCAGCGGATCGCCACGCACCTGGGCTTCTCGCAGGCGTTCACCTCGGTCGGCCAGGTCTACCCGCGCTCGCTGGACTACGAGGTCGTCACGGCGCTGGTGCAGCTCGCGGCGGCGCCGTCGTCGCTGGCGAAGACGATCCGGCTGATGGCCGGGCACGAGCTGGTCACCGAGGGCTTCAAGCCCGGCCAGGTCGGCTCCTCGGCGATGCCGCACAAGATGAACACCCGCTCCTGCGAGCGCGTCAACGGCCTGATGGTGATCCTGCGCGGCTACGCCTCGATGACCGGCGAGCTGGCGGGCGACCAGTGGAACGAGGGCGACGTGTCCTGCTCGGTGGTGCGCCGGGTCGCGCTGCCGGACGCGTTCTTCGCGCTGGACGGCCTGCTGGAGACGTTCCTGACGGTGCTCGACGAGTTCGGCGCGTTCCCGGCGGTCGTCGCCCGTGAGCTGGACCGCTACCTGCCGTTCCTCGCCACCACCAAGGTGCTGATGGGCGCCGTGCGCGCGGGCGTCGGCCGCGAGCTCGCGCACGAGGCGATCAAGGAGAACGCCGTCGCCTCCGCGCTCGCCATGCGCGAGCAGGGCGCCGAGCGCAACGAGCTGCTCGACAAGCTGGCCGCCGACGCGCGCATTCCGCTGGACCGGGAGCAGCTGGACGCGCTGATGGCCGACAAGCTGTCCTTCACCGGTGCCGCGGGCGACCAGGTCGCCACCGTCGTCGCCCGGGTCGAGGAGATCGTGAAGCAGCACCCCCAGGCCGCGGGCTACACGCCCGGGGCGATCCTCTGACGCGCCGGCCGGGTAGCCGACGGTGCCGCGTTTCACGCCCGAGGAGCTTCAGGCCGCCCGCGACCGCGTCGTGCCCGACGTGGTCGCGGAGGGGCTGCACGTCCTGTTCTGCGGCATCAATCCCGGCCTGATGACGGCCGCGACGGGCCATCACTTCGCCCGCCCGGGCAACCGCTTCTGGCCGGTGCTGCACCGGTCCGGGTTCACTCCGCGTCTGCTCGATCCGTCCGAGCAGCGGGAGTTGCTTTCGTACGGGCTCGGCATCACCAACGTCGTGGAGCGGCCCTCCGCGCGGGCCGACGAGCTGAGCGCCGAGGAGTACCGGGAGGGCGGGCGGCTGCTCGCGGCGAAGGTGGAGCGGCTGCGGCCGCGCTGGCTGGCCGTGGTGGGCGTGACCGCGTACCGCGCCGCGTTCGACGACCGCAAGGCGCGGGTGGGCCCGCAGGCTCGGACGATCGGGGACACGCGTGTGTGGGTGCTGCCCAATCCGAGCGGGCTGAACGCGCACTGGACGGTCGAGACGATGGCGGAGGAGTTCGGGCGGCTGCGGGAGGCCGCCGGGAGCTGAGCTCCTACGGCGGGTCCGTCTCCGTGACCAGCGCCAGCAGTTGGACTTCCCGCGACGCGTCCCGGTCCCCGACCGCCACGGCGACCCAGCGGCCCGTGCCCTCCACCTCCCACAGGTGGGCGACGCTCGCCCGCGCGCTCAACTCGGCCCACGGCCGGGGCATCTCCTCCCGCTCGGTGCGCAGCAGGACGGTCTGCAGGTTGTACGGATCCGTGTCGCCCCAGCGGGAGGCGAGGAGCTCGTAGACGGCGTCCCGGTCCTTCTCGTACTGGTCGATCGTCACCGCCCGGGCCGCCGGGTCGCCGTCGGTCGCGGCCTCTAACACCGCGATGTGGTGACCGGGTCCCGAGACGCCGACGTCCGACGGGCCGTGCTCCGCCGGAAAGGGGCGGTAGCACAGCTCGTCGATGAGGGCGATGTGCTGTGCGATGTTCATGGGTCCAGTAAACCCGGCCCCACTGACACTTGGCGGGGCATCAACCGGCCCGCCGTCAGGCGTCCCTGCGACGCACGCTCCAGGCTCCCGCCAGCAGGGCGGCGGCCGTCCACAGCGCGGTCACCGCGAGCCCCGACCACGGCCCGAGGGTGCCGTCGTACGTCTCCCGCAGGACCAGTTGCCCGGCCTTGTCGGGCAGGAAGTCGGCGACGGTGCCGGTCGCGTCGCCGATCACGAACGACACCACCAGGATGAACGGCACCAGCAGGGAGAGGGTGGCCACGCCGCTGCGGAGCAGGGCGGCGACGCCCGCGGCGAACAGGGCCATCAGCATGAGGTAGACGCCGCAGCCCAGGACACCGCGCACCTGCTCGACGGTGCTGAGCCCCTCGGCCGCCGGGCCGAGCCCCGCCCGCGCCACGAGGAGGGCGGCGAGGGCCGTGACCAGCCCCACGAGGAGTGCCGGTACGGCGATGACGGCCGCCTTGGCCGCGAACCACCGGCCGCGCTGCGGCACCGCGGCCAGTGAGAGCCGGAGCGCACCCCCGTGGAACTCCGACGACACGGCCATGGCCCCGAAGGAGATGGCCGCGATCTGGCCCGGCATGACGCCGGACAGGGCCGTGAACAGCGGATCGAACCCCGGGTCCGAGGCATCGGAGACTCCGGCGATCGCGGAGAACGCCGTGGTCGCCGCGAACAGGGCCAGCAGGGCTCCCGGGAGCGAGCGCAGGGTGCGGATCTTCAGCCACTCGGAGCGCAGTACGGGCGTGAATTCCATGGTCAGGCCCCCTGGGGCTGTGCGGTGAACTCGGTCTCGGCCCCGGTGAGGTCGAAGTAGGCCTGCTCCAACGTGCCTTCCTCCGCGGCCAGTTCCAGGACGGGGACGCCCGCGGCCGAGGCGATGCGGCCGATGTCGTCCACCCGTGCGTCGTGCACGGTCCAGTGCCCGTCCGCGTGTTCCTCGGCGTCGTGGCCGTGCCAGGCGAGGGCCGACTCGAGGGCGACGGGGTCGGTCGTGCGGATGCGGACGCGGGGCTGCACCCGCGCGTGGATGAAGTCCCGCATGGGGGTGTCGGCGAGGAGCCGGCCCCGGCCGAGGACGACGAGGTGGTCGGCGAAGGACGCGGTCTCGTTCATCAGGTGGCTGGAGACCAGGACCGTGCGGCCCTGTGCCGCGAGCCGGCGCAGCAACGTCCGGATCCACACGATGCCTTCGGGGTCGAGGCCGTTGGACGGCTCGTCCAGCATCACCACCTCGGGGTCGCCCAGCAGGGCGGCGGCGATGCCCAGCCGCTGGCGCATGCCCAGGGAGTACGTCCGCACGCGGCGCCGGGCCACCGACTCCAGGCCCGTCTCCTCCAGGACCTCGTCGACCCGCCGGTCCGGGATGCGGTTGCTCGCCGCCAGGACACGGAGGTGGTCGCGGGCGGTGCGGGAGCCGTGCGCGGCCTGCGCGTCGAGCAGGGCGCCCACGTGGCGCAGGGGTTCGCGGAGCGTCGGGTAGGGCCGGCCGCCGATCGTGGCGGAACCGGCGGTCGGCCGGTCGAGGCCGAGCACCAGCCGCATGGTGGTGGACTTCCCGGCGCCGTTCGGGCCGAGGAAGCCGGTGACGCGGCCGGGCAGCACGCGGAAGGTGAGCTGGTCCACGGCTCGCCGGTCGCCGAACTCCTTGGTGAGGTCCTGGACGTCGATGCTGGTCATGGCACCAGCGTCGCGGCCGGTGCGGGGTGCGGTCCTCCCCCGGCGGTGGAGATCGTCTCCCCCGTGCGGGGGAGGTTCGCTGTCAGTGCCGGCTGGCACGATGACGCCATGGTCCGCATGCTGCGCCCGTTCACACGGGCGGTGACGTACACCCGATGGCTGCATCTCTGCATGGCCATCGTGTGGCCGGCCCTGTGGCTGTTCATCGACCAGGCGTGGTGGACCGTGGGCACGGCGACCGTGCTGCTCGGGCTCGCGGGCCTCGTCCCCGCCATGCGGGTCGTGGAGGGGTTCCAGGCGCGGCTGCTGCTGACCGGTCACCGGGACGGCAGCGAGAGCTCGGAGATCGTCGTCGCCCCCTCGGCCACGTGGGACGACCGCGGGCGGATGGTGGTGTGGCTCCAGGCGCGGCTGTTCCTCGGCGCGCTGGTGTCGCACCTCTTCGTCCAGCTCCTCCTCCTCGCGATGGACCTGGTGTCGACGGCCTTCGGCGGCGAGCGCGCGGGCGGCGCCTGGCTTCGCGTCGAGGGCCCTCACTGGTGGCACGCCCTGCTCGCGCCCCTGCCGCTGGTCCTGGGGGCCGCGGTCGTGGTCGGTTCGGGGCACCTCATCACCCGCATCGCCCTGCGCCTGCTGGGCCCTTCCCCCGCCGAGCGGCTCGCCGCACTGGAGGAACGCACGGAACAACTCCTGGAACGCACCAGGATCGCCCGCGAGTTGCACGACTCCATCGGTCACGCGCTCACGGTCGCCGTCGTGCAGGCGGGGGCCGCCCGGGCGGCGGGCGATCCCGCCTTCACCGACCGCGCCCTGGGCGCCATCGAGGAGACCGGCCGGGCCGCCCTGGAGGACCTGGAGCGGGTGCTCGGCGTCCTGCGCGAGTCGGGGAAGCCGGTGAGCGGCAGGCCGACCCTCGCGGACGCCGACCGCCTGCTGGAGTCGGCGCGTGCCTCCGGGGCGAAGGTCGACGCCGAGGTGACCGGCCCGGTGGAGGGCGTGCCCGGACCGGTGTCCCGGGAGGGCTACCGGATCCTCCAGGAGTCACTGACCAACGTGCTGCGGCACGCGGGGGCGGTCCCGGTGCGCGTCCGCGTGCACGTCGCCGACGACACCCTCGTCCTCGCGATACGCAATCCCCTGCCGGCCGGCATACCGCCCGGCCCCGGACGCGGCAGCGGCCTGCGCGGGATACGCGAGCGCGCGGCCCTGCTCGGCGGGCGGGCCCGGACCGGACCCGACGCAGGCGACTGGCAGGTCCATGCAGAACTGCCGTTGGCCTGATCTACGCTGGTCCGATGCCGGTCACCGTTCTCCTCGTCGACGACGAACCCCTCGTGCGTGCCGGTCTGCGGGCCGTGCTGGAGGCGCAGCCCGACATCGAGGTCGTCGGGGAGGCCGCGGACGGGGCGGCGGTGATCCCGCTCGTGCGGCAACTGCGGCCGGACGTGGTCGCGATGGACGTACGGATGCCGCTGCTGGACGGGATCGAGGCCACTCGGGCGCTGCTGCGGACGGTCGACGATCCGCCGCGGATCCTCGTGGTGACGACGTTCGAGAACGACGAGTACGTGTACGAGGCGCTGCGGGCGGGAGCCGACGGGTTCCTGCTCAAGCGGGCGCGGCCCGCCGAGATCGTGCACGCGGTGCGGCTGATCGCGGAGGGCGAGTCGCTGCTGTTCCCGGCCTCGGTACGGCAGCTCGCCGCCGAGTACGGCGACACCGGCGGGAACCGCGCGGCACGGGCCGTGCTGGAGCGGGCCCGGCTGACCGAGCGTGAGGCCGAGGTGCTGCGGCTGATGGCGCGGGGCCTGTCGAACGCGGAGATCGCCACCCGGCTGGTCGTGGGGACCGAGACCGTGAAGTCGCATGTCAGCGCGGTGCTGGCCAAGTTGGGGGCACGGGACCGCACCCAGGCGGTGATCGCGGCGTACGAGTCGGGGTTCGTGGCACCGGGCTGATCACCGAGGGCCGGTGCCTGCCCCTCGCCGGGGTGTGCCGCGTCGAAGTACGATCCGGCCAACACGCGCACGACCTGGGAGGACGGACGGTGGGGCGGCTGACCGGCGGGGATCCCTCGCTGCTGCGAAGGATCAACTCCGCGGTGGTGCTGCACGCGCTGCGTGCCACGGACTGCGCGACGCTGACCGAGATCACCCGGGTGACGGGGCTGTCCCGGCCGACCGTCGAGGGCGTCGTCGAGGGGCTCATCGAGGCCGGGCTCGTCGTCGAGAAGGCGGCCGAGGAGGGCGCTGCCCGACGGCAGGGGCGTCCGGCACGGCGGTTCCGGTTCCGGGCGGAGGCCGGCCACCTGCTGGGGCTGGAGATCGGGGCGCACCGGGTGGCCGCGCTGCTGTCCGACCTGGACGGCCGGGTGATCGGCGCCCAGGCCAAGGAGGTGCCCGAGACGGCGGAGGCCGACGAGCGGCTGGAGCGGCTGCGCGGGGCGGTCGCCGAACTGCTGCGGCGGGCCGGGGTCGCCCGGGGTTCGCTGCGGGCCGTGGGCGTGGCGACGCCCGGGATCGTCGAGGCCGACGGCACGGTGCGGCTGGGCACGGCGCTGCCGGGGTGGACGGGGCTGCGGCTGGGCGAGCGCCTGAGCCGGTCGTTCAAGTGCCCGGTGCTGGTCGAGAACGACGCCAATGCCGCGGCCGTCGCCGAGCACTGGAAGGGCGCGGCCACCGAGTCGGACGACGTGGTGTTCGTGCTGGCGGGGCTCAGCCCGGGCGCCGGTGCGCTGATCGGGGGCCGGCTGCACCGGGGCTACGGCGGAGCGGCCGGTGAGATCGGCGCGCTGCATCTGCTGGGCCGGGGGGTGACGCCCGAGACGCTCCTGTCGACCACGGACGAACCGCTCCACCCCCTCGACGAGCAGGCCGTCGCCGAGGTCTTCGCGCAGGCCCGCAGGGGCGACCAGCGGGCCCGCGCGGCCGTCGACCGCTTCATCCAGCGCCTGGTCCACGACGTGGCGGCCCTCGTCCTCGCCCTGGACCCGGAGCTGGTCGTCATCGGCGGCTGGGCAGCAGGCCTGGACGGCGTCCTGGACCCCCTCCGTCAGGAACTCGCCCGCTACTGCCTGCGCCCCCCGGAGGTGACCCTCTCGGGCCTCGGAGACGCGGCAGTGGCGACCGGCGCCTTGCGCCTGGCCCTGGACCACGTGGAGGAACAGCTCTTCGCGGTGGAACGCCCCTAGGCGACAACGCCCTCCAAGGGGCGCGGGGAACTGCGCGACCGGCCACAACGAATCCGTACGGTCCCACTCACCGCACCCCCCGCGGCGCCCAGGTCAGGAAGCCTGCCGCTGAATCCCGGCGTGGATCTCCACACCCCCCGAGTCGCCGAAGGTCAACCGGCACGTGTCAGCGCGATACGTCGCCACCGACAGCGCAGCCGTACGGCCCCCGGAGACGAACCGCGTGGTCACCACCAGCACGGGCGCCCCGGGCAGCCGGTCCAGCTCCTTCGCCTCGTCGGCCCCGGCGGAGCCGAGCTCCACCGCGTTCTCCTGCCGCTCCAGCTCCAGCCGCTGCAGCTCGCGCAGCACCGCACGCGCGCGTGCCGCTCCGGACGGCGCGTCGATGCCGGAGAGCTCGGGCACCGAGGGATGCGGGATGTAGAGCAGCTCCGCGGCGACCGGTCGGCCGTGCGAGACGCGGGAGCGCCGCACGACGTGCACGGACTCCTCGCGGCCGGTCTCCAGCGCGTCGGCGACGGCCGGCGGCGGCACGGCCGCCGTGCAGTCGGCGGGCTGCCAGGCGTCCTCGGGGCCGCCCGGCCAGGTGTGCGGGCCGGTGCCGAGGGAGACTCCCATGCGGGGCGGCGCGACGGTCGTCCCGACTCCGCGGCGGCGCTGCAGCCTGCCTTCGAGTTCGAGCTGCTCCAGGGCCTGGCGGAGCGTGGCGCGGGCCACGCCGAAGCGGGCCGCGAGATCGCGCTCGTTGGGCAGGATCTCCCCCACCGAGAACTCGGAGTCGAGCGCTTCACTGAGCACCGTCTTGAGATGCCAGTACTTCGGTTCCTGCACCGATTCCAGCTGCGTGGTCCCCACCCTGTCCTCCGCAATCGCCGTGGTCGGCGGCGTTTTAGCGCCCTTGTTTATTAAAGGTTGTTTCACTTCTCTGCGACCATAGGGCGGCCCTGATCCTTGGTCAAGACCAATGGCCGGGAACGTTCACGGGGCGTTCATGCGGGGGCCGCGGACCGGCCACGGCAGCGCCTCTAGGCGGCCAGGGACCGCAGCTTGTCGGGGTTGCGGATGATGTAGACCGACTGCACGCGGCCGTCGGCCACGTCGAGCTGGAAGACGGAGTCGGGCTTGTCGCCGGACAGGATCAGCACGGCCGGGCCGCCGTTGAGCTCCAGGAACCGCGCGGACAGGCCCGGGAGGCTCTTCTGCGCGGCGCCGACGAGGAAGCGGCCCACCTTGTCGGCGGTCTGCAGGACCCGCAGCGGCGCCCTCGACTTGCCGCCGCTGTCGCCGACGAGCCGGACCTCCGGGGCGAGCAGCGCCATCAGGCCTTCGAGGTCGCCCTCGGTCGCGGCGGCGAGGAACCGCTCGGTGAGGTCGCGGCGCTGGGAGGGATCGACCTCATAGCGCGGGCGCCGCTCCTCGACGTGCTTGCGGGCCCGCCCGGCCAGCTGGCGCACCGCCGGTTCGCCGCGGTCGAGCATGGTGGCGATGTCGGCGTAGGGGAAGCCGAAGGCCTCCCGCAGCACGAAAACGGCCCGCTCCAGCGGTGACAGCGACTCCAGCACGACGAGGACGGCGAGGGAGACGGAGTCGGCGAGCACGGCCCGCTCGGCGGTGTCCGGCACGATGTCGCCGAAGTCGGTGACGTACGGCTCGGGCAACCAGGGGCCGACGTACGTCTCGCCGCGGGCCTTGATCTGGCGCAGCCGGTCGATGGCGAGGCGGGTGGTGATCCGGACGAGGTAGCCGCGCGGTTCGCGCACGTCGCCGCGGTCGCTGCCGGTCCAGCGCAGCCAGGCCTCCTGGACCACGTCCTCCGCGTCGGCCACGCGTCCCAGCATGCGGTAGGCGACTCCCAGCAGGACGGGACGGTGTGCTTCGAAGACGTCGGTCGCGGTCTCGGTGGTCACGGCTCCATCCCAGCCCACCGGTGCGGCCCTGTCCAGGCGGAATCACTCCTTCCCGGACAGAATGGCCGACAGGACGCCGGTGATCGGCGGCACGGTTCCCGGAGGTGGCGATGCGGTACGCGGTGCTGGGCACGGGACAGGTCGGTCGCACGCTCGGCGGACGGCTGGTGGAGCTGGGGCACGAGGTGCGGCTCGGCTCGCGCACGAGGGACAACGCGGCCGCCGTGCAGTGGTCCGCCGCCGCGGGTCCCGGGGCGAGCGTGGGGACGTTCGCGGAGGCGGCGGCGTTCGGTGAGGTCGTGGTGAACGCCGTCGGCGGGCGGGTTGCCCTCGCCGCCCTGGAGGCGGCCGGGGCGGAGAACGTCGACGGGAAGGTCCTCGTGGACGTGTCCAACCCGCTGGCGTACGAGGACGGTGAGCTGCGGCTGTCCCCGGTCGAGTCGGACAGCGTGGGCGAGCAGATCCAGCGGGCGTTTCCGCACGCGCGCGTGGTGAAGTCGCTCAACACGGTCAACTGCCGGGTGATGGTGGATCCGGCCAGTGTGCCGGGCGAGCACAACGTCTTCGTCTGCGGGGACGACCCGGGCGCCAAGGAACAGGTGACGGCGCTGCTCGGGGAGTTCGGCTGGCCGGCGGACCGCGTACTCGACCTCGGCGGCATCCGGGCGGCCCGCGCCGTGGAGATGTGGCTGCCCCTGTGGGTCGGCCTGCTCCAGAAGTTCGGGCACGGGGAGTTCAACCTGGAGGTGCGCCGGGCCCGATGAGCGGCCGGCGGGAGTGATGTGGCGGCACTTTGGGGCTACCCGCGGGTAGCAATTGCTGACAAGCTGTCTACGGCGTCCGTCAGCGAGTACAGCCGAGGAGCACCCCATGTCCGCCACCGTCTCCTTCAAAGTCGCCTCCGCGCAGGGCGAGCAGAGCGTGACCCTGTCCTACACGCGCCGGGGCAGCGGCGAACCGCTGCTCCTGCTGCACGGCATCGGCCACCACCGGCAGGTGTGGGACCCGGTGCTCCCCGCGCTGGCGGCCGAACGCGACGTGATCGCGGTGGACCTGCCCGGCTGCGGTGAGTCCCCGGCGCTCCCGGACGGCATGGCGCACGACCTGCCCACGATGAGTGCGGTCCTGAGGGCGCTCTTCGGGGCGCTGGAGATCGAACGCCCGCACGTGGCCGGCAACTCGCTGGGCGGCCTGCTGGCACTGGACCTGGCCCGGGCGCAACTCGTCCGCTCGGTCACCGCCCTGTCCCCCGCCGGGTTCTGGAACGCGGCGGAGCGCCGCTACGCCTTCACCGTGCTGATGACGATGCGGCAGATCGCCCAGCGGATGCCGCTGCCCGTGGTCGAGCGGCTGGCCCGCCCGGCCCTCGGCCGCACCCTGCTGACGAGCACCATCTACGCCCGCCCGGGCCGTCGTTCCCCCGAGGCCGTGGTCGCCGAGACGCTCGCGCTCGCCCGGGCCCAGGGGTTCTCCGAGACGCTGCGCTCCGGCCGGACCGTGCAGTTCACCGACGACATCGTGGGCACGCCGGTCACCGTCGCGTGGGGCAACCGGGACCGGCTGCTCATCCCCCGCCAGGGCGTGCGCGCCAAGACCGTCATCCCCCGGGCCCGGCTGGTGCGGCTGCCCGGCTGCGGCCACGTCCCGATGAACGACGACCCGGCGCTGGTGGCCCGGGTGGTCCTCGACGGCAGCCGCTGACCGGCCCGGGGGGCGGCGGAGCCTCTAAGGTCTCCCCTCATGAGGCCAACGCAGAGCGACCCGGGCGAAGGGGCCGCGTCCACCGCCTGGGAACTGCTGCTCCCCGCCGCCTCGGCACCGGCCCGCACGCGGGGCCGTTCCCTGCAGGCGGCACTGCGTGAGGCGGTCCGCTCGGGCCGGCTCGCGCCGGGCACCCGGCTGCCGTCGAGCCGGGACCTCGCGGCGGACCTGGGGGTGTCGCGCGGTCTGGTCACGGAGGCGTACGAGCAGCTGACGGCCGAGGGGTATCTGCGCAGCGGCCGGGGCGCCGGGACCTGGGTGGGCGCGGCCGTACGGGCCGCACAGCCGCGGGCGCACGACCTAGCTCCGCGCTCGCCCGGTGCCCGCGCGGACTTCGTGCCCGGGACGCCGGACCTGGCGCTGTTCCCGCGCGCGGCGTGGGCCGCCGCGCAGCGCGGCGTGCTGGCGGAGCTGCCGCACCAGGAGCTCGGCTACCCCGATCCGCGCGGCTTGCCGAGACTGCGGACCGCGTTGGCCGAACTGCTCGTCCGGCGGCGGGGCGTGGTGGCGGACCCGGAGCGGATCGTGGTCGTCTCGGGGGTGGCCCAGGCGACGACCCTGCTCGGTTTCGCGCTGCACGCGCGCGGGGTGCGCACCGTCGGAGTGGAGGACCCGGGCAGTCCCCAGCACGACGCGCTGTACGCCTCGGCCGGCGTCACCGCCGTGCCGCTGCCGCTGGACGACGAGGGGGTCGCCCTGGAGCCGCTGCGGGCCTCGGGCGTGCGGGCCGTGGTGACGACTCCGGCCCACCAGTTCCCCACCGGCATCGCCTACTCGGCCCGGCGTCGCGCCGAGTTGCTGGACTGGGCGCGGTCGGTGGACGGCATCGTCCTGGAGGACGACTACGACGGCGACTTCCGCTACGACCGTGCTCCCGTGGGCGCGCTCCAAGGCCTCGACCCGGACCGTGTGGCCTACACGGGTTCGGTCAGCAAGTCCCTCGCGCCGGGCCTGCGGTTGGGCTGGCTGCTGGTGCCGGAGTCCTGGGCGGAGGAGATCGTCGAACGCAAGCGCACGATGGATCTCGGCCATCCGGCCCTCGACCAGGCCCTGTTCGCCCGCTTCCTGGAGCGCGGCGACTACGACCGCCAGCTGCGCCGCTGCCAGCGCGCCTACCGCGACCGGCGCGACGCGCTGGTCGCCGCCCTGGACGCGCACTTCCCCGGATCGGAGGTGTCCGGGATCGCCGCGGGCCTGCACGTGATCGCCACACTGCCGCAGCGGTACGGACCAGAGGAGCGGTTCCTCGCGCGCGTGGCGGGGGCCGGAGTGGCGGTGCGCCCGCTCTCGGCCTACGCCCACACCCGGACCGAACCGGAGGGCGCCAAGGAGATTCGGCTCGTCCTGGGTTACGCCCATGTGCCGCCCGCCCGGATCGCCGAGGGCGTGCGCCTGATGGCGGAGGCCGCGACCGGGTGATCCGACCGGTTCGCAGGTTCCCTCACCCTGCGGTCAGTTGTTCACTTGGGGTTCGTGTGTGCGCTGCGGTGTGCCAGTAGGTGTGGCTCTGCACACTTGGCCGGATCCCGTCCCTGGAGGCGTATCCATGTCCCACCGTCCGTTGCCCGGGCGCCGTAGCGTCCTGCGTGGCTCCCTCGCCGCGTCGGCGGCCCTGTCCCTGCCCACCGCTCTCGGCGCCGCGCCCGCGTTCGCGCGCTCCGGGCGCCCGACGGCGGGGTGGGGTGTGCAGGCGGGAGACGTGACCTGCGACTCCGGGCTGGTGTGGGTGCGCTCCGACCGCCCGGCCCGGATGATCGTCGAGACGTCGGCGACCGAGTCGTTCCACAACCCGCACAGATGGCACGGCCCGCTGCTGGGTCCGGGCACCGACTTCACCGGCACGACCCGGCTGCGCGGTCTGCCGTCCGGCGAGCAGATCCACTACCGCGTGCTGCTCGCCGACCCTGACGACCCGCGCCGCACCGGCGAACCGGTCACCGGCACCTTCCGGACGGCGTCCGACAAGCGCCGCGACGGCGTGCGGTTCGTGTGGTCCGGCGACCTGGCCGGGCAGGGCTGGGGCATCAACCCGGAGTTCGGCGGCTACCGCATCTACGACGCCATGGGCGCCCTCGACCCGGACTTCTTCCTGTGCAGCGGCGACAACATCTACGCCGACGGCCCGATCACCGAGACCGTCACCCTCCCCGACGGCCGGACCTGGCGGAACATCACGACCGAGGAGAAGGCGAAGGTCGCCGAGACGCTGGCGGAGTTCCGCGGCAACTTCCGCTACAACCTGCTGGACGAGAACCTGCGTGCCTTCAACGCCCGGGTCCCGTCCATCGTCCAGTGGGACGACCACGAGGTCACCAACAACTGGTACCCGGGCGAGATCCTCACCGACAGCAGGTACACCGAGAAGCGCGTCGACGTGCTCGCCGCCCGTGCCCGCCGCGCCTTCTCCGAGTACTTCCCGATCTCCACGCTGCGCCGCCCGGACGGCCGGGTCCACCGCGTGCAGCGCCACGGCCCGCTGCTGGACGTGTTCGTCCTCGACATGCGCACCTACCGCAACGCGAACTCGCCGGACGACCAGCCCACCGACCCGCAGGGCATCCTCGGCCGCGAGCAGCTGGAGTGGCTCAAGCGCGAACTGTCCCGCTCCCGGGCGGTGTGGAAGGTGATCGCCGCCGACATGCCGCTCGGCCTGGTCGTCCCGGACGCCCCGAACATCGAGGCCGTCGCCCAGGGCGACCCCGGCAAGCCGCTCGGCCGTGAGCTGCAGATCGCCGAACTGCTGCGGCACATCAAGCACCGTCGGATCACGGGCACGGTGTGGCTGACGGCCGATGTGCACCACACCTCGGCGCAGCACTACCAGCCGTCGAAGGCCGCCTTCACCGACTTCGAACCGTTCTGGGAGTTCGTCTCGGGCCCGCTCAACGCCGGTGCCTTCCCCGCGAACGCGCTCGACGGCACGTTCGGCCCGGACCGCGTGTTCGTGAAGGCACCGACGACCGCCAACGTCTCCCCCGCCGGCGGCTACCAGTTCTTCGGCGAGGTGGACATCGACGGCCACAGCGGCGAGCTGACGGTACGTCTGCGGGAGCAGGACGGCACCGTACTGTTCACCAAGACGCTCCAGCCGGGCCTGGTCGGCCAGTAGGCACGGAGCGCAACGTTTGAAGCGTTGACAAAGGGGGCAAATTGCCCCCTTTACCCGCCGGTCACAATGCGTTCGCGATCACGCAACACCGTTCCGTCACAGTGGGTGCATGACGCGAAAAGTGACTCAAGTGACGCACACCGCAGACAACTGCCGCCCCGCCATCTCGTGGCAGCGGGTCGCGGCGGCGTTCCACGCCTGGCGGACACGCCGCCAAGAACACGCACCGCCGACGGGTGATACCGAGTCCCCGGCACCGGAGCCGGTGCCGGGGGCGAACACCCTGTGGCGGATGCGGACCACGGTTCAGGACGAACCGGGGTCACTGGCGGCGCTGTGCATCGCCCTGGCCGGGCAGCACGTCGACATCCTGAGCCTTCAGACGCACCCGCTGGCCGAGGGCACGGTCGACGAGTTCCTGCTGCGGGGCCCGGCCGGCCTGCCGGCGTCCGCGGTCACCACGGCCGTCGAGTCGGCCGGCGGCGCCGACACCTGGATCGAGCGGGCCGACGCCCACGACCTGGTGGACGCGCCGACCCGGGTCCTCGGCCTCGCCGCCCGCACCGCCCTGGACTCGGCGGAACTGCCGCTCGCCCTGCGGCAGTTGCTGGGACGCTGCACGATCCGGTCCCGGCCCGCTCCGGCCGGCGGCGGCCGGGCGCCGGGAGGCCTTGCGGTGGAGGGGGCCCTCGACGACACGGTGATGCGGCTGCGCGCCCCGGAAGGCGGAGTGATCACCGTGGAGCGGCCGTATCTGCCGTTCACACCCACCGAGTTCGCCCGGGCCAGGGCGCTCGTGGAACTGGACGCCCGGCTCGGCCCGCGCCTCCCGCGCGGGCGGGACGTGTTCACGCTCGCCGAGGGCAGCGACATCACCGTGCGGCGAGCCGACACGCGTGACCTGGAGGCTGCCAGGGACATGCACGAGCGGTGCTCGGCGCGCACGCTGAAGCTGCGCTATCACGGGCCCGTCGGTGACGCCGACCGGTACCTCAACCACCTGCTCAGTCCCCGCTACGGCCGCACCCTGGCCGTGCAGACGGCCTCCGGGCGGATCGTCGGGCTCGGTCACCTCCTGTGGGACGGGGACGAGACGGAGGTCGCCCTGCTCGTCGAGGACGCCTGGCAACGGCGGGGTGTGGGGGCGGAGCTGCTGGCGCGGCTCGTGGCCCTGGCCGTGGAGGCGGGGTGCTCCAGCGTGTACGCCGTGACGCAGGCGTCCAACACGGGCATGGTGGCCGCCATGCGCGGGCTGGGGCTGCCTCTCGACTACCAGGTCGAGGAGGGGACGCTGGTGATCACTGCGCGGCTGGGTGAAGCGGTCGTGACAGGTGCGGAGGGACTCGGGAGCGCCTCCGCACCGTAGGGGCGTTCGTCAGTGGGCGGGTGCGGGTTCGTTGTGGCTTGTCGCGCAGTTCCCCGCCCCCCTGAAGGAGCGCTGCAGCGCCTGGTCGAGATCCGACCAGAGGTCCTCGACGTCCTCCAGGCCCACCGACATGCGCAGCAGCCGGTCGCTCACGCCGGCTCCCCTGCGGTCGTCCGCGTCCACGATGCGGTGGCTGATGGAGGCCGGGTGCTGGATGAGGGTGTCCACGCTGCCGAGGCTCACCGCCGGGGTGATCAGGCGTACCGCGCCGATCACCTCGTGCGGGTCGCCGTACACCTCGAAGGCGACCATCGCGCCGCCGATGCGCGGGTAGTGCACGCGGGCGATCCGCGGGTCGGCGGCGAGGCGGTGGACCAGTTCGGCCGCCGTGGCGGAGGCCGCCCGGACCCGGACGGGGAGGGTGGACAGGCCGCGCAGCAGCAGGTAGCCGGCCAGCGGGTGCAGGACGCCGCCCGTGGCGAAGCGCACCTGGCGCAGCCGCCCCGCGAACTCCTCGTCGCAGGCGACCACACCCGCGAGGACGTCGCCGTGCCCCCCGAGGTACTTGGTGGCGCTGTGCAGGACCAGCCGCGCGCCGTGTTCGGCGGGGCGCTGGAGGACGGGTGTGGCGAAGGTGTTGTCCACGAGCAGCGGCACCGAGCCGCAGGCGTGCGCGACGGCCCGCAGGTCGACCTCGGCGAGCGTGGGGTTGGCCGGGGACTCGACCAGGACCAGTCCGGTGTCCGGGCGCAGGGCGTCGGCGACGCCGGCCGGGTCGGTCCAGGTCACCTCCGAGCCCAGCAGCCCGGCGGTCAGCAGGTGGTCGCTGCAGCCGTAGAGGGGGCGTACGGCGACGACGTGCCGCAGGCCCATCGAGCCGCGGACGAGCAGGACGGCACTCAGGGCGGCCATGCCGCTGGCGAAGGCGACCGCCGCCTCGGTGCCCTCCAGGCGGGCCAGGGCGGTCTCGAAGCGGGCGACGGTCGGGTTGCCGAGCCGCCCGTAGACGGGCGGGCCGTCCGGCTCGGCGCCGGTGGTGGCGAACGCGTCGATCCGGGCCGCCTCGCCGCGGCTGTCGTACGACGGGTAGGTGGTGGACAGGTCGATCGGCGGGGCGTGCAGCCCCTGCCGGGCGAGGTCGTCCCGCCCGGCGTGCACGGCCTCGGTGGCGAGGGCCCGCGGTGCGGTGCGTATGTCGTCGTGGGCGCGCGTGCTCGTTGTGTCCATGTCCATGGTGGGAAAGAGTGAACATCGAACGGACTGCCGGGTGAGAGTCCCGTGCTACGTTCGGCCGATGGCTGAATCTGTCGTACTGGATCCGGTGGATCTCCATCTGTTGCGGCTGTTGCAGAACGACGCCCGGGCGACGTACCGGGATCTCGCCGCGCAGGTCGGGGTGGCGCCGTCGACCTGTCTGGACCGGGTGACGCGGCTGCGCCGCTCGGGCGTGATCCTCGGGCACCGGCTGGAGCTGGATCCGGCCAAGCTGGGGCGGGGACTGGAGGCCCTGCTGTCGGTGCAGGTCAGGCCGCACCGGCGGGAGCTGGTGGGGCCGTTCGTGGAGCGGATCCGGGCCCTGCCGGAGTCACGGACGGTCTTCCATCTGACCGGGCCGGACGACTATCTGGTCCATGTCGCGGTCGCCGACATGGCCGATCTGCAGCGGCTCGTGCTGGACGAGTTCACCGCGCACCGGGAGGTGGCCCGGGTGGAGACCCGGCTGATCTTCCAGCAGTGGGAGTGCGGCCCGCTGCTGCCGCCTTCGCCCTCGGCTCAATCCGCGTGACGTGTGCGGTCCGTCGTACGAGGATGGCCGCATGTCTGAGATCAAGAGCCCGCTGCCCCGTGAAGTCGCCGACGCGTACGTCGACGAGCTCGTCGCCCTCGACCCGATCACCGGCACGTTCCTCGGCGACAAGGAGAGTTCGAGCAGGCTGCCCGACACCTCGCCCGCGGGCCAGGAGGCACTCGCGGAGCTGGCGCGCCGGACGCTGGCCCGGCTGGACGAGGCCGAGCGGCTGCCCGGCGCGGACAGCGACATCGAACGCCGGTGCGCGCGGCTGCTGCGCGAGCGGCTGGGCGCCGAACTCGCGGTGCACGAGGCCGACGAGAGCCTGCGGTCCGTCAGCAACCTGAGCTCCATCGCCCATGCGGTGCGGCAGGTGTTCACCGTGACGCCGGCGCAGACGGAGGAGGACTGGGCAGCGATCGCCGAGCGGCTGCGCGCGGTCCCGGCCGCACTGGAGGGCTACCGGGAGTCCCTGGCGCTCGGCCTGGAGCGCAAGCTGTACGCCGGGCCCCGCGCCACGGCCACCTTCGTGCAGCAGCTCGGCGAGTGGGCCGACTCGGACGGCGAGGGTCACGGCTGGTTCGAGCAGTATGCGGCCGCGGGCCCCGAGTCCCTGCGGTCCGAGCTGGACACCGCCGCCCGCTCGGCCACCGAGGCCGTCGTCCGGCTGCACGACTGGATGCGGGACGTGTACGCCCCGGCGATCGAGGGCGCGCCGGACGTGGTGGGACGCGAGCGGTACGCGCGCTGGGTGCGCTACTTCAACGGCACGGACCTCGACCTGGACGAGGCGTACGCCTACGGCTGGTCCGAGTACCACCGTCTGCTCGGCGAGATGAAGAGCGAGGCCGAGAAGATCCTGCCGGGCGCCGGCACGCCGTGGGAGGCGCTGGCCCACCTCGACGAGCAGGGCACGCACATCGAGGGGGTCGACGAGGTCCGCGACTGGCTCCAGAGCCTCATGGACGAGGCGATCGACGCGCTCGACGGCACCCACTTCGACCTGGCCGAGCGGGTACGCCGGGTGGAGTCGCGCATCGCCCCTCCGGGCAGCGCCGCGGCCCCCTACTACACGCCGCCGTCGGACGACTTCTCCCGCCCGGGCTGCACCTGGCTGCCCACCATGGGTGAGACGCGCTTCCCGGTCTACGACCTGGTGTCGACCTGGTACCACGAGGGCGTGCCGGGCCACCACCTCCAGCTGGCGCAGTGGAAGCACGTGGCGGAGAACCTCTCCCGCTACCAGGCGAGCGTCGGCATGGTGAGCGCCAACGCCGAGGGCTGGGCGCTCTACGCGGAGCGGCTGATGGACGAACTGGGCTTCCTGACCCACCCGGAGCGCCGGCTCGGTTACCTGGACGCGCAGATGATGCGGGCCGTGCGCGTCATCATCGACATCGGCATGCACCTGGAGCTGACGATCCCGGACGACTCGCCCTTCCACCCCGGCGAGCGCTGGACTGCCGAGCTGGCGCAGGAGTTCTTCGGCTCGCACAGCAGCCGGCCGGCGGACTTCGTGGAGAGCGAGCTGACCCGCTACCTGTCCATGCCGGGCCAGGCCATCGGCTACAAGCTCGGCGAGCGGGCCTGGCTGCTGGGCCGCGAGAACGCCCGCAAGCGGCACGGTGACGCCTTCGACCCGAAGGCCTGGCACATGGCCGCGCTGTCCCAGGGCTCGCTCGGTCTGGACGACCTGGTGGACGAACTGTCGCAGTTGTAGGCGCCCCTGCGGGGCGTCGCTAGCGCGGCGCCAGGAGGCGCAGCTCGATCAGGTCCAGCCAGGTCTCCGGGCCCGGCTGGACCCGCGCCGCGCGGACCGCGTATCTGCCGGGCTCCAGGGCCACCCGGACCTGGTCGGTGTCCGCGAGGCCCGTCCCGGGCCAGGCCGCGTCGAAGAGACGGACGGGCCCGGGCACCTTCCAGGTCGTCTCCGGCCCCCACTCCGCCGCGGCGGCCGCCGGGGGGACGCTCGCCAGCAGTTCGTCCTCGGAGTTGCCGGCGCACCACCGGACGAACATGCCGTGGCCGGGCAGATAGGCGGTCGAGGCGGGCTCGTCGCCCAGGACCAGGGCGGTGCAGTCGCCGACCGGGAGGAGGCCGACGTGGCCGTCCACCTCGCAGGCCCGGTCGTAGTCCGAGGCCGTCTCCTCGCCGTCGGCACCCGCCCAGAACGGCAGGACGGTCTCCGGCACCGCTATCAGCGGCCCGCCGCCCGACTCCACCCATTCCACTGCGCCCGGCCCCGCGTATCGCACCATGGCGCAAGAACCTACAGGGTCAACTCGCGGCAAAGAATCAGGGGTTCAGCAGCCGCAGCCGCCCGCGTCCACGGGCGCCGTCAGGGGGTCAGGGGCCCGGCGCTCGCGCCCCTGCCAGGCCTCGAACGCGAGGCCCTCGCGCACCCAGTACTCGTAGCCGCCGAGCATCTCCTTGACCCGGTAGCCGAGTTCGGCGAGTGCCAGGGCGGCGCGGGCGGCACCGTTGCAGCCGGGGCCCCAGCAGTACGTCACGACCGGCACCGACCGGTCGAGGAGCTGCCCGGCCTGCTCGGGGACGAGCGCGGTCGGCAGGTGGATCGCGCCGGGGATGTGGCCCCGGTCCCACGCCTCGGTGGAGCGTGAGTCGACCAGGACGAAGCCGGGGTCACCGTCGGCGTCGAGGGCGGCGGCGACGTCGGACACGTCGGTGTGGAAGGCGAGACCGGCGCGGAAGTGGGCGGCGGCCTCGGCCGGAGCGGCGGGAGCGACGCGCAGGACGGGGTTCACGGTGGTGGTCATGCGAAGAAACTACGGTCGCCGACCCCGTCGCTGAAGTGACGATCCCCGGCACTCCGCTTGATCCACCGGGGATTCCCCTGCTATCCCTCGGGCATGACCGAGTATTCCCCGGACGCCACCGACTGGCGCATCCTCGACGTCCTCCAGCGGGAGGGGCGGGCCAGTTTCGCCGAGCTGGCCCGTGCCGTGTCGATGTCCGCGAGCGCGGTGACCGACCGGGTGCGCCGCATGGAGGAGGCCGGGGTCATCCAGGGCTACGCGGCGGTGGTGGACCCGGACCGGCTGGGCCTGCCGATCCTGGCGTTCGTCCGGTTGCGGTATCCGAACGGCAACTACAAGCCCTTCCACGACCTGGTCGCCGTCACGCCCGAGATCCTGGAGGCGCACCACGTCACGGGCGACGACTGTTTCGTCATCAAGGTCACGGCCCGCTCGATGCGGCACCTGGAGGAGGTGTCGGGGAAGATCGGGGCGCTGGGCTCGGTGACCACGAGCGTGGTGTACTCCTCCCCGCTCCCCCGGCGTCCCCTGGGCCGCTGACCTCAGCCGGTGCCGCGCTGTCGCAGGACCGACCCGGTCCGGCCCTTGACCACTTCGAGCTGGGCGTGGATCCGCCGCCGCAGGTCGGCGACATGGCTGACGATGCCGACGCTGCGGTCGCGTTCACGCAGGGAGTCGAGGACGTCGAGGACCTCGTCGAGCGTCTGGTCGTCGAGGCTGCCGAAGCCTTCGTCGATGAACAGGGTGTCCAGCCGCACCCCGCCCGCCTCGTCCGTGACGACGTCGGCGAGGCCGAGGGCGAGCGCGAGCGAGGCGAAGAACGTCTCGCCGCCCGACAGCGTCGCCGTGTCCCGCTCACGGCCGGTCCAGGCGTCGACGACGTGCAGCCCGAGCCCGCTGCGGCCGCGTCCGGTGCGGTCGTCGGAGTGGACGAGGGTGTAGCGGCCGGACGACATGCGGCGCAGCCGGACGGTCGCGGCGGCGGCGACCTGCTCCAGCCGGGCCGCCAGCACGTACGACTCCAGGCGCATCCGGCGTTCGTTGTCCGCCGAGGTGCCGGCGGCGAGGCCGGCCATCCGGGCGACGCGGTCGTACTCCTCGCGCAGCGGCGCCAGCCGCCGCACGGAGGCGGTCGCCCGGGCGGACAGCCGGTCGAGTTCGGTACAGCGCCGGCCGGCCGCGTCGTGGGCGGAGGCGGCGTCGCGCAGCCGCCGGGCCGCCTCGTCGGCCGTCTGCTGCGCCGCGTCCAGGTCGGCCTGCGGCTCGCGGGCCGCCGCGGCCGTGTCGGCCTCGGCGAGCACGGCCCGTACGGCGGACTCCTCGTGCTGCCAGGCGTCCAGGCGGCGTTGCAGTTCGCGGTGGGCGGCGTTGTCGAGGAGGGCGGCGGCCGCGGCCTGCGGGGTCTCGAAGCCGGCGCGGAAGGCGGCGTCGGAGAGCCGGGCGTCGGCGTCCTTGAGTCTCTTGGCGGTGTCCTCGGCGACGCGGGCCGTGTCGGCGGCGTCGGTGAGCAGCGCGGTCCGCCGCTCCAGCTGTGCCGCCCGCGCGGCGACACTGTCCAGGGATCCCCGCGCCCGGTTCAACTCCTCCTCCAGAGCGGCCCGTTCACGGTCCAGCCGCTCCCGGTGCCCGACCCGGGAGGCGGCCCGTACGGCGGTCTCCTGCCGGGCGGCGAGGCGTTGTTCGTGCTCGTGCCCGGCCTGGCGCAGCCGCTCCTGCGCGGCGTGCAGTTCGGCGGCGGCACTGCGGGCCTGCGCGTACTGCTCCTCCAATTCGGCGACTTCGTGGGCGAGTTGACGGGTGGGGGTGTCACCGGCCTCCGCGGTGGCGGCGGCCAGTGCCTCTCGTACGACGCCGAGGCGCCGTTCGTCCTCGGCGCGCTGCTCGTCGGCGCGCTGGTAGGCGGTGAGGGCGTGCTCCTCCGCCTCGCGGCCGACGTGACCGGCGACCTTGCGGGCGGGGGCGGGGTGTTCGGTGGCGCCGCAGACGGTGCAAGGTTCGCCGTCGGTGAGATTCGCGGCCAGTTCGGCGGCGATGCCGTTCAGGCGCTGTTCCTTGAGGTCGAGCCAGTGCTGCTTGGCCCGGAGCGTCTCGTCCTGCGCGGTGCGGACCCGGTCGACCGCCCGGTCCGTGTCCTGGGCGAGCTGGTCGCGCATGCGGGCCGCCCGGAGCCGCTGCTGTGCGGGCTCGCGCCGTACGGCGAGCTGCTCGGCGAGGGCAGCGGCCTGCTGAGCGGAGTCGACCCGGGTCTGGAGTGCGGTGCGTGTCTCCTCCCAGCCGTCGAGCCAGGCCTCCGCCTCTTGCAGGAGGTCCGCGTCGGCCCGCTCCTGGCGGTCCAGGCCGGCGCGTTCGTCGAGGAGTTCGGCCAGTCGCCGCTCGGCGCGGCGGGCGGAGTCGAGGCCGCCCAGTTCCTCGGCGGCCCGGCGTGCGGCGGCGGCGAGGCCGGCCGCGCCCGCGTCGGCGAAGGTGTCCGGCAGCAGCGCACGCGCGCGTGCCTCGGCGGCGGCTGCCCGGCGGTGTTCGGCCTCGGAGGATTCCCGCAGCTCCAGGGCGGGCGCGACCGCTTCGGCCTTGCGGGCCCGCTCCATGAGCGCCTGTGCCTCGCGGTAGGCCTCGGCCCCCTGCTCCAGTCGCGCCGCCCGTTCCCGTGCCTCCGCGAACCGCCGCTGGAGCCGGGCCAGTTCGCGTGCGTTGTCGAGGGCGCGGGCGGCGGCGGCCTGCGCGGACTCGGCGGCGGTGAGCCTGCCCGCGGCGACGGTGAGCTGTTCGCGGGCGGTGCTGCGGGCGACAGCGGCCGCGCTGAGCACGGCGTCGGCGAGCCCCGGTTCGCCGGGGGCCAGTTCGGGCAGCTCCATGGCCTCGCCCGCGGCCTGCTGCATGCGGTGGGCGTCGGCCAGCAGCTCCGCGTCCCCGTCCCGCACCTGCGCCTCGGTGGCGCGGCGCCGCTCGGCGAGGCTCTTCTCGACATCGGCGAAGCGGCGGGTGTCGAACAGGCGGCCCAGCAGCTTGCCTCGGGCCTCGGCGTCGGCGCGCAGGAACCGGGCGAAGTCGCCCTGTGGCAGCAGTACGACCTGGCAGAACTGCTCCCGGCTCATGCCGAGCAGCTGGGTGATCTCCTCGCCGATCTCCTGGTGGGAGCGGCTGAGGTCCTTCCAGGCACCGGCCGTCGCGTCGTACTCGCGCAGCCAGGTCTGGGCCTTGTCCAGGGTGGTGCCGGTGCCGCGCTTCTTGGGGCGCTCCCAGGGCGGCTGGCGGGTGACCTCCAGGCGGCGTCCGGCGACGGTGAGGTCGAGGGTGACCTCGGTGCGGGTCGCGGGCTCGGCGTGGTCGCTGCGCAGGGCCGTGCCCTGTCCGCCGCCCTGCCGGGCGCCCGGCACCGAGCCGTAGAGGGCGTAGCAGACGGCGTCGAGGACGGAGGTCTTGCCCGCGCCGGTGGGTCCGTGCAGCAGGAACAGCCCGGCCGTCGACAGGTCGTCGAAGTCGACGCTCTGGGTGCCTCCGAAGGGTCCGAAGGCGGTGAGCGTGAGCCGGTGGAGCCTCACCGGGCCACCTCCCGTACGGTCTCGTCGGCCCGCACCACGTCGAACGCGTCCCGCAGCACGCCCTGTTCGTGCGCGTCGGGCCCGGCGCCGCGCACATGGGCGACGAAGTCCTCGGCGATCTGCTGGTCGCTGCGGCCGGCCAGGCGCCGGGCGTACGACACCTCGGACTCGTCCTCGTCGCGGTCGGGGTCGAAGACGAGGCTGAGCGTGTGCGGGAAGCGCTCGGTGAGCCGGGCCATCGGGTCGGCCGGGCGGACGGGGTCGGTCAGGGTCGCCTCGACCCACGCCTCCTCGTGCCGTGCCAGGTCCGGGTCGGCGAGCAGGTCCTCCAACGTGCCCCGGATCCGGGCCAGGGCGCGGGGCACCGGGCAGTCGACGCGCTCGGCGTCGACGGAGCCGTCAGCGGCCAGGTCGACCAGCCACATGCTCTTGCGGTGGGCTGCCTCCGAGAAGGAGTAGGGCAGCGGGGAGCCGGAGTAGCGGACGCGGTCGGTGAGGGTCTGGCAGCCGTGCAGATGCCCGAGCGCCACGTAGTCGACGCCGTCGAACACCCCGGCCGGTACCGCGGCGACGCCGCCGACGGTGATGTCCCGCTCGCTGTCGCTGGGTTCGCCGCCGGTGACGAAGGCGTGCGCGAGGACGACGGAGCGGGTGCCGGGCGGGCGGGTGGCGAGGTCGGCGCGGACCCGGTCCATGGCGGCGGCGAGCACGGCCTCGTGCCCGGCCTTCTCCACTGCGAACTCTTCCTTGACCAGGGCCGGTTCGAGGTAGGGCAGCCCGTAGAAGGCGACCTCGCCGGCGGCATCGGCCAGCACCACCGGGGTGCCGGCCGCCGCCGGTTCGGTCCGCAGATGGATGCCGGCCCGCCCGATCAGCCCGGCGCCGACGCCGAGCCGGCGGGCCGAGTCGTGGTTCCCGGAGATCATCACTGTCGGCACGCCGAGGTCGGCGAGGCGGTGCAGGGCGTCGTCGAACAGCTCGACCGCGGCGAGCGGCGGCACCGCACGGTCGTAGACGTCTCCCGACACGACCACCGCGTCCACGGCCCGCTCGCGCACGGTCGTGACGAGGTGGCCGATGAACTCGGCCTGGGCGCCGAGCATGTTCACCCGGTGGAAGGCCCGGCCGAGGTGCCAGTCGGAGGTGTGCAGCAGCCTCAAGACGCCGCTCCGGCCTGCATGTCTCCCCCTACTGTCGTTCTCCGGCCCGGCGCGAGCCGGTCCGGCGCGCTGTCAGACCCACCACGCTAACGCGTGTGGGCACCTGGTCCACCACGAACCTCGGACCGCCACACCCATCCAGCACTGATTCAGGGCAAATGTCCGCAACTGTGCTGTGAGGCGGCGCAGCTGCGTGTCGAAGTGGCCCTGCGGGTGTTCGACCGGCGAGCCCGGTGGCGTCGACGACGTCGAAGGCGGGTGAGCGGGTGGCGGCCCGGAAGGCCGGGGCGAGCAGCGCGGGAGTGATCAGCCGCATACGGCTGAGCCAGGCGAGGCGGTGGCGTCGTCACGCGTCCCCGTACGCCTCCCCGCCCGCCTCGAAGGCGGCCGTCCCGGCGGTGGCGTCGGCGAGCCAGGACCGGAAGGTGTCCACGTCGGCGTCCGGGAGGGCGATCTCGATCGTGACCGCCTCCCCGTAGCGCACGCCCCGGACCTCGCGCCCGGTGGTGCGCAGGTCGTTCTCGAGCTTTCCGGCCCGCTGGTGGTCGACGGTGACCGTGGCCAGCCGGAACCTGCGGCGGGTGCGGGTGCCGAGGGTGTCCAGAGCCTCGCCGACCGCTCCGCCGTACGCCCGGATGAGCCCACCGGCGCCGAGTTTGACCCCGCCGAAGTAGCGGGTGACGACGGCGACGACGTACCGCATGTCGCGGCGCAGCAGCATCTGGAGCATGGGGACGCCGGCGGTGCCGCCGGGTTCGCCGTCGTCGCTCGCCTTCTGGACGGAGGCGTCGGCGCCGATGACGTAGGCCCAGCAGTTGTGGGACGCGTCGGCGTGCTCCTTGCGGACCGTGGCGATGAAGTCCTGCGCCTCCTGCTCGGTGGCCGCCGGGGCGAGGGCGCACAGGAAGCGGGAGCGGTTGACCTCGGTCTCGTGCACGCCGGCGCCGGCGACCGTGCGGTATTCGTCCTGCATCCGGCCAGCCTAATCGCGTGACCGAGGGCGTTCCGGTCAGCCGGACCCGGACCGGGCCGGGACGTACCCGCCGCGGCCCTTGCGTGCAGCGCGAGCCCGGCGCACATCACCTGAAAGGCCCCATGCCGGTAAGGGGCCCGGGCTACTTCTTGGCGCCCCGGGGCACGGTCACGGACGTGAGGAGCGCGGTGCCGGGGGCGAGGGCCCGCCAGGTCGTGCCGCGCCAGGACAGGACGGCGATCGCGGAGGTGGGGAACTTCGTGCGGACCTGCTCCAGGGTGTCGTCGAGGCCGTCATCGGCGAGGGCCAGGATCAGTTCCTCCAGCTCCGGGTTGTGCCCGATCAGCAGCAGCGTCTCCACCTCGGCGGGCACCTCGTGAATGACGGCCAGCAGACCCGACGGGCCGGCGGCGTACAGCCGCCGGTCGTGCCGGACCGGCGGGGGCGTGCCCCACTCGGCGGCGGCCAGGTCCCAGGTCCGGCGGGCGCGGACCGCGGTGGAGCACAGCGCGAGGTCCGGCAGGAGGTCGGCGTCGGCGAGGGCCCGCCCCGCCGCGGGGGCATCCCGGCGGCCGCGCGGGGCGAGGGGGCGTTCGTGGTCGGCCACGTCCAGCGGCCAGGCGGACTTGGCGTGCCGCAGCACGATCAGGCGGCGCAGCGGGCCCGCTCCGGCACGGTCGATCACGACGGGGCTCCCAGGTCGCGGGTGAGGTCGAGACCGAGGAGCCGGTCGGCGTAGGCGTACGTCTCGAAGCGGGCGCCGTCGGCCAGTTCCGGCTCGGTCTCGACCTGGCGCAGGACGTCCAGCACCCGCGGCACGTCCAGGTCGTCGTCCCAGGCCTCGCGCAGCCGTCTCCGCACGTCGTCGGGAATCGGCCGCGAGGGCTGCCGCGCCCAGCGGGCGACCGCGGTGCGCCAGCGGGCGAGGGTGGCGCGGGCGTCGTCGAGTCCGGCCGCCTCCAGCCGGACGGGGGCGCTGTGGTGCCGGGCGATCAGGGCGAGGCGCAGGGCGGCGGGGTCGGACTGGTCCGGCGGGCCGGGCTCCACGGGCGCGACGGCGATCCGCACCCCGTCGGGTGCCGCCCCGCCCTCGGCGGTGACGTGGACGACCTGGGCCTCGCCCAGACCGGCACTGACGTCGGGGCTGTCCTCGAACGGGCGGATGCCGAGCGTCGCGGCGCCCGCGCGCAGCTCCGCGTGCCGACGGCCGCCGGTCAGCAGCGCCCACACCGGTGTGCCGCCGAGCTCCAGGGTCCGGACGAGCAGGTCCCCGACGAGCAGCACCCGCAGGTTCGTCGTGTCGGAGCCGGGCGCGTGCACCTCGACACGGGTCAGGCCCCGGAGGGCCGGGGCGGCGTCGACCGGCTCACGGGTTCGGGCGTCGATGATGCGCAGCACGAGGCGAGCGTAGGCGGGTGGGCGGGCACACGCAGGCAGGTTCGGCCTTTTCCGGCCACCGTGGCGCGATCATCCCACCAATGGCGTGCCCGGCCGCTCCTCTCAGGCCAGCGTGCCCAGGAACCGCACATGAGGCCGCCCCTCGGGCCCTTCCGGGCTGACGGCGGCCCGCACCCCGTACACCTCGGCGATGAGCTCCGCCGTGAGGACGTCGCCCGGAGTGCCTCCCGCCACGACCCGCCCCGCGCACAGCACGACGACTCGATCGCAGTACATCGCCGCGAGGTTGAGGTCGTGCAGGGCGACGACGGTGGTGACCGGCAGGCTCGTGACCAGGGTGAGCAGGTCGAGCTGGTGGTGGATGTCGAGGTGGTTGGTGGGCTCGTCGAGCAGGAGTTCGCGGGGTTCCTGGGCGAGCGCGCGGGCGATCTGCACCCGCTGGCGTTCGCCGCCCGACAGGGTGTGCCAGAGCCGGCCGGAACGGCCGTCGAGGCCCGTGCGCTCCAGGGCGGCCCGCACCGCGCGCTCGTCGTCCGCGGAGGCGGGTGTCCAGGCGCGGCGGTGCGGGACGCGGCCCAGCCGCACGATGTCCTCGACCGTCAGCTCGACCTGGGTGTCCGACTGTTGCTCGACGACGGCGAGACGCCGGGCGACGGTGCGGCGGGGCAGGTCACCCAGCGGTGTGCCGTCGAGGGTGACGACTCCGGAGGCCGGCGTGAGCAGCCCGGCCAGCAGCCGCAGCAGCGTGGACTTGCCGGAGCCGTTGGGGCCGAGGACACCGACGGTGGAGCCGGTCTCCGGTGCGAGGGCGACGCCGTCCAGGATGAGACGCCCGTCGGCACGGCGGCTGACCCGGTCGGCCCGAAGCCCCGCCTCCACCGATGCCCCCGGGCCGGTCACCGCGCCCTCCGCGTGCGGTACAGCACCGCCACGAACGCCGGCACCCCGATCAGCGACGTCACGACGCCCACCGGAACCTCCTGCGGATCCAGGACCGTACGGGCCAGGGTGTCCACCCACACGAGGAACACCGCGCCCGCCAGGGCGGTGACCGGCAGCAGCCGCGCGTGCCCGGGGCCGGTCAGGGCCCGGGCGGCGTGCGGCAGGACCAGTCCGACGAAGCCGATCGCCCCGGCCGAGCTGACCAGCGCGGCCGTGAGCAGGGCCGTGACGCACAGCAGCACCAGGCGGGTGCGGGCGACCGAGACCCCGAGCGCGGCCGCCGCGTCCTGCCCGAAGGCGAAGGCGTCGAGGGTACGGGCGTAGGACAGGCACACCACCAGTGCCAGGGCCAGCACGGCCAGGCACAGCCACACGTCGGTCCAGCCGGCGCCGCCGAGCGAGCCGAGGAGCCAGAAGAGCACGCCACGGGTCGTCTCGGCGTCGGCGGAGGTCATCACGACGAACGAGGTGAGGGCCGAGAAGAGCTGCATGGCGGCGACGCCCGCGAGGACGACCCGGTCGGTGGTGCCGCCGAGGGTGTGGCTGAGCAGCAGCACCAGCGCGAACGACAGCAGGGCGCCGAGGAACGCGCCCGCGGACACCGAGAGGGCACCGCCGCCCGCGCCGAGCACGACCACGAGGACCGCTCCGGTGGAGGCGCCCGAGGACACCCCGAGCACGAAGGGGTCGGCGAGCGGGTTGCGCAGCAGCGACTGCATCACCGCCCCGCACACGGCCAGTCCGGCTCCGCACACGGCCGCGAGAAGGGTGCGCGGCAGCCGCAGCTGCCAGACGATCCCGTCCCGGATCGGCGTCAGCTCCGAGCTGCCGAGGCCGAGATGGGCGGCCACGACGGACCACACGTCGCCGACGCGGATGTCGGCGGGACCGATGGTGATGGCCACGGCGAGGGAGGCGACGAGCGCGACGGTCCCGGCCGCCCCGAGCGCGAGCCCGGCCCCGCGCCGGGGCCGGAACCCGACGCCCAGGAGTTCCCGGGCGGTCACTTCACCAGCCCGAACCGGCGCAGTCCGGCGGCCACCTGCTCCACGCCCTCGACGGTGCGGATGGTCGGGTTCATGGCCTGCCCGCTGAGCAGCACGTACCGCTTGTGCCGGACGGCGTCCATGTTCTTGGTGACCGGGTTGGACTCCAGGAAGGCGATCTTCTTCGCGGCCGACTCGGCCGTCTGCGACTTGCGGGTGAGGTCGCCGATGACCAGGACGTCGGGGTCGCGGTCGGCGACCGTCTCCCAGTTGACCTGCGGCCACTCCTCGTGTGTGTCGTCGAAGGCGTTCTTCGCGCCGAGGGCCCGGGTGATGATGCCGGGCGCTCCGCAACAGCCGGCCAGGTAGGGCGACTCGGAGTTCGCGAACCAGTAGAGGAGGGTGACGTCGGAGGCGTCGATGCCGGCCGTGGCCTTCTTCATGCGCTGCTGGAGGGAGGCCACGAGCTTGTCGCCCCGCTCCTTCACCCCGAACACGGTCGCGAGGTCGCGGACTTCACCGTAGACGGTGTCGATGCCCAGGGCCTTGTCGCGTGCGCCGTCGCCGCCGCCCGAGTTGTCCTTGCCGGCGCAGTCCGACGGAGAGACGTAGGTGGGGACGCCGAGCTTCTCGAACTGCTCGCGGGTGGCGACGCCGCCCTTGCCGAGGGTGGAGACGAAGGACGCGGCGACGAAGTCGGGCTCGGTGTCCAGGACGCGTTCGAAGGACGGATTGTTGTCGGCGATGCGCGGCACCTTCGCGTCGGCCTTCTCCAGCCCCTTCATCACGGGGTCGGTCCAGGTGGCCGTGCCCGCGAGGCGGTCGGCCAGGCCGAGGGAGAGCAGGATCTCGGTGGTGCCCTGGTTGAGGGAGACGGCATGCCGTGGCGCGGCCGGGACGCGGACCTCGTGCCCGCAGTTGGTGAGCGTGACGGCGGCCTTGGCATCGGTGGACCCGGTGCCGCCGCCGCAGCCGGTCAGGAGCAGGGAGCCGGCCGCGAGCAGGACGGCGGCACGGGCGGGTCGGGCGAGGGGCACGGGAACCAGTCCTCAGTCGTCGAGGGCCCGATCGCGGAGCCCGGTCGTACGGTGCTCCCCCGCCGCATGCGGCCGCGGGGGCCGCCAGCAGGTCTTCGGACTCGGGTTCACCCGGTGCGGGACGCCTTCCCGGACGACCGAAGTCGTCCAGTGGCCGAGGCCCCGCCCGTCCCCCTCACCGCTGCGCGTCAGTTCCGGATTCGCACCGGATTCCCTGACCCACGTACATGGGTTCGACTGGCCTCGGCAAGCTATCACGGAGGCCTCCGGGAATCACCGCGCACTCTGTGCCGTTGTCGTGAGTGCAATGCGTCCACGACTCGCGAGGAGGCCGCCGGTGTACGGCGACGAGGCAACGGTCCGCAGGATCCTCACCGAGCTCGGCGACACGTGGGCCGTGGTGGGCCTGTCGTCGAACCAGCAGCGGGCGGCGTACGGCGTCGCCGCCGTCCTCCAGCGTTTCGGCAAGCGCGTCGTGCCGGTGCATCCGAAGGCGGAGACGGTGCACGGGGAGAAGGGGTACGCGAGCCTGGCGGACATCCCCTTCGACGTGGACGTCGTCGACGTGTTCGTGAACAGCGACCTCGCCGGTCCGGTCGCGGACGAGGCGGTCGCCCGGGGCGCGAAGGCCGTCTGGTTCCAGCTCGGTGTCATCGACGAGGCGGCGTACGAACGGACCCGCGCGGCGGGCCTGGAGATGGTGATGGACCGCTGCCCGGCGATCGAGATCCCACGGCTGTCTCATCACCGCGTACAGAAACCCTGAAGCGTTTCCCAGGAAATACCCGAATCCGGTCAAGGCTGCACAACTCGTCTTCTGCCGCCGGCCGGTCGATTCCTAGCCTGAGGCCTCTTGCTCCCCGAACTCCCCGAGTTCATCTTCGAGAGGCCCTGTATTCATGGAAAGAGACGGCCTGCGCCGGGATGTCGGGCTGATCGGGCTCATGTGGGCATCGGTCGGTTCCATCATCGGCTCGGGCTGGCTGTACGGCGCCGAGAAGGCGGTCGTGACGGCCGGCCCCGCGGCGATCCTGTCCTGGCTCATCGGCGCCGTGGCGATCGTGCTGCTGGCCCTGGTGCACGCGGAACTCGGCGGCATGTTCCCGGTCGCGGGCGGCACGGCCCGCTATCCGCACTACGCGTTCGGCGGGCTGGCCGGCATGTCCTTCGGCTGGTTCTCCTGGCTCCAGGCGGCGACCGTGGCACCGATCGAGGTCGAGGCCATGATCGGCTACGCCGGGCACTGGCACTGGGCCCAGGGCCTCCAGCACGCGAAGGACGGGACGCTGACGACGAGCGGCTTCGTCGTCGCCGTCGTCCTGATGGCCGTGTTCGTCGTCGTCAACTTCCTCGGCGTGCGGATCCTGGCGCACACCAACAGCGCCGCCACCTGGTGGAAGGTGGCCGTGCCGCTGGCCGCGATCTTCATCATCGCCGCCGGCAACTTCCACCCGGGCAACTTCACCGAGCACGGCTTCGCCCCGTTCGGCGCCCACGGCGTGCTGAGCGCCGTCAGTTCCAGCGGCATCATCTTCGCCCTGCTGGGCTTCGAGCAGGCAATCCAGCTGGCGGGCGAGAGCCGCGACCCGCAGCGGGACCTGCCGCGCGCCACGATCGGCTCGGTCGCCATCGGGGCGGCCATCTACGTCCTGCTCCAGATCGTCTTCATCGCCGCCCTGCCGCTGGGCTCCTTCGCGCACGGCTGGACCAAGCTCGACTACCCCGGCATCAGCGGCCCGTGGGCGGGGCTCGCGACCCTGGTGGGCCTCGGCTGGCTGAGCGTGGTGCTGTACCTGGACGCGGTGGTCTCCCCCGGCGGCACCGGCCTGATCTACACGACGGCCACGTCCCGCGTCTCCTACGGGCTGGCCCGCAACGGCTACGCGCCGAAGCTCTTCGTCCGCACCGACGCCCGCGGCGTGCCGTGGTTCGGGCTGGTCGTGTCCTTCGTGACCGGCGTGGTCTGCTTCCTGCCGTTCCCGAGCTGGCAGCAGCTGGTCAGCTTCATCACCTCGGCGAGCGTGCTGATGTACGCGGGCGCCCCGCTGGCCTACGGCGTCTTCGCGGACCGGCTGCCGCACCGGGAGCGCCCCTACCGCCTGCCCGGCGGGAAGGTCCTCTCGCCGCTGTCGTTCGTGGTGGCCAACCTCATCATCTACTGGTCCACCTGGGACACCCTGTGGCGGCTCGGCGTGGCCATCGTCCTCGGCTACGTCCTGCTCGGCGGCTACGCCTGGTACGCCACGCGCAAGGGTCTGCCCGACGCGCCCCGGCTCGACTTCAAGGCCGCCCAGTGGCTGCCCGTCTATCTGCTGGGCATGGGCGTCATCTCCTGGCAGGGCGGCTTCGGCGGCCAGGGGCACCTGGCGCTGTGGTGGGACATCCTGGTCGTCGCGGTGTTCTCGCTGGCGATCTACTACTGGGCCCGGGCCTCGGCCTCCCTGTCCGGGGAGATCGAGCGGAGCATCGAGGAGGTGACCGTCGCGGAGGTGCCCGCACACTGACCGCCTGACCCGGTCAGTCGCCGAGGGCCGTACGGACACCGTCGATCGACGGCACGTCCGTGCGCCCCCGCGCCGATACGCAGGCCACGGCACGCCGCAGGGACCGGTGGAGCAGCAGCGGAGCGTCCGGTCCCAGGGCATCGAGGAGCGGGGTGACGGCGTTCTCCAGCATCGCCGTCACCATGGCCCAGCCGTCCGCGGTCCGGTCGTACAGCAGCCGCAGCGCGGTCCCGGGAGACCTGCCCAGGAGGATGGCGAACAGCTCGCGCAGCGCCTCGTCACGCTCCACGCGTTCCCAGGGAGCGTCGGAGAGGGCGAGCGTCCGCTCCAACAGGTCCTCCGCGTCGACCAGCCCGGCCGTGGCCGGGGACCGGGCCAGTTGCAGCAACGTCACCACGTGCTGGGCGGGTTCGGACCGCTCCGCCGCGGCCACGACGTCGGCGCACAGCGCGGCCACGGCCGGATCACCCGCACCGTGGATCTCGGCCGCGCGGGCCACCAGCGCCGCCACGGCCGGAAGCCTCGGCGAGTCCAGCAGCGGCCGCACCCGTGCGGCGCCGGCCTCCGGGCCAAGGAGAGCCATGTCCACGTAGGCCGCGTACAGCTCGTCCTCCAGGACCGGCGGTGACTCGACGGCCGGGGGCGCGCCGGACGCGGTCGCGAGGCGCTCGTTGACGATGGCCGGGGCGAGCATCACGCCGGTGAGCAGCGGCCCGTGGACGTCCGGAGGCATCCCGAGCAGGGAGCGGTGCGTGTGGGCGAACGGCGGGTAGGGCTGCCGGCCGTCCATCACGGCGAACGCGTAGCGGCGGGAGGCGTCGGCGCCGAAGGCGAAGTGGAACATGGACAGCAGGTACGGGGTGCCGTCGGCGCCGAGGAAGGCCATGGCCGGGTCGGCCTCCCACGGCAGGAGCCGCACCGCGGCCTCGAATCTGCTGCGGTGGTCGGGGCGCACATAGGCCAGGGGCCCGTCCTGCTGCTGCGGCAGGTTCCACTCGTACCGGGGTATCACGGCGTACGCCTGTCGGAACTCGGCCCACAGCCGGTCGGCCGCCGCCCGGTCCGCTCCGGCGGCGGCGATCCCGAAGAGTCCGGCGAGTCCGACGACCCGCTCGCCGGGATCGGTCAGGGCGTGCACGAGGGTGCGGGCGCGGTCCGGGTCCCGTAGGGCGACGGCCTCGGCGAAGCAGCGGATCGCACGGGCCCAGGAGTACGGGTGGCCGACCGACCAGGTGCTGGGCGTCATGGCGCGCAGGACGTCCGACGGGTCGCTGTAGAAGCGCTGTTCGACGAGCCGCTGCCAGTCGTTGGTGTGGTTGATCACCATGGGGATCTCGGCCACGGGGTCGCTGACGGCATTGCCCCGGGACACGCCGCCCCCTTCTTCTCCCACCAGGTGGTAGAAGCCCCACAGCGGCGGGTCGGCCACGGGCGGTACCTCCTCGGCGGCGTGCAGCGCCTCGTCCAGGATCGAGCGGGCCATGGCCATGTCGCCTGCATCGGCGAGCCGGTGGGCGACGAGCGCGAGGGCCGAGTAGCGGTCCTTGAAGGGCGGCTGCCACTCGGTGCCGGCGATCGCGCGGGCGTAGGCCACGGCTCGCCCCGGGGCGCGGCCGGCCAGGGCTTCGGCGAGGGTCTCCAGGTCCCCGTCGTGTTGCAGCCGGCTGAGCATGTCCCGCGACGACGGCTCGGGGGGAACCCGGGCGCAGGCGGCGTCGATCATCGCCGTCGCCGCCTCGCCGTCGAAGGCGGCGAGTACCTTCGCGGCCTTCTTCGTGTACCAGACGCCGTTGCTGAAGCGCAGGACCCGGTCGATCAGCCGGTGCGCGGCGCGGAGGTCGCCGAGGGCCGCCCAGACGCGTGCGGCGTTCAAGAAGGCGTCGTCGACGAGGCCCGTCACCTCCACGGTGTCCAGACGGCACAGCAGCTCTCGCGACAGCGCCGGGTACGGTCCCGCGGCGTGTTCGGCCGCCTCGGCCACCGCCTGGGCGAGCGCGCCGTCCTCCCCGGGCCAGGCTGCGGCAAGTTCGCGCAACGCCTGCTCGGCGAGGCGGTCGGCGTGCTCGGGTCGCGTGGCCCGCAGGGTGCCGGCGAGGCGTACGAGGGACGTCAGCCGTTCCGCGGGAGCGGCGTGGCGCAGGGCGCGCCCGGTCCACGCCAGCAGTTCGTCCCGGTCACCGCCGTGGGCCCGGTCCGCGAGGTCGAGGTAGGCGCCACAACGCCCGGAGCTCAGTCGCGATACGAGTTCGATGGCGTCGCCGTGGTCGGCTTCGTCTGCCGCGGCACGCAGCACGTCGTCGGGCGGAGCCGGTTTCCAGGCCTCGTGCTGGGCCCGCTCCCAGAGGTGAAGGGCCAGCCGCAGGTCGTGGGGAGCGAGCCTGCGTGCCGCCTCCTCCACGAAATCCCGCGCCAAGCCGTGGGGGTCGAGCGGCGCCACGGACGCGGCCTCGCCCAGCAGTTCGCGGACGGTCGCCCGGCGCACCGGATGCGCGGTGTGGCGGTGCACCTCGAGCAGGGCGGCCACCTGCTGCCCGGACGGGGCCAGCGCGCTCAGCCGCTTCATGGCCTCGTCGACCCGGCCGAGCCGGGCCAGCAGGCCGTACACGGCGGGCGCCGCCATGGAGGTCGCCCGCCGCAACTGGCGCCGTACGGTGGCCAGGAAGAGCACCGTCGGGGTGTCCGACGGTGTGGGAGCGCCGTCGAGCAGGTGGTCGGCGGCCGTCTCGACGACCCTGGTGAAGTACCGGTCGGAGCCGAACGCGGCACGGACGGCCAGGCGCAGCCCCGGGCACACCAGGTCCGGCACCTCGGCGGCGACCGCGGGCCGGCACTGTACGAGGTGGTGGGCGAGGTGGGCCAGGCCGTACCGGTCCACCGCCGGCCAGTCGACGTCCGCCCAGGACGGGGCCCCGGCGCGGTAGTGGCGCACGATGCGCTCGTGCCACTCCTGTTCGGCGACGCCCCAGTCGTGGTGCTCGCGGGCGACCTGGGGGTCCGTCAGGAACTGGGCGACGGACGGGTGGTAGAAGGCGTACCGGCCGTCCCGGACGGACAGCAGCCAGCGGATCCGGCCCAGCACCGAGCGAACGGCACGCGGCCAGACCCGGATCCCGGCCAGCGTGCGCAACTGTTCGGGGGTCAGTGGCTCGCGCGCGACGGTCAGGACGCCGAGGAGGGGCTGGGCGGCTCCCTCCCAGGCGGGAGTGACCAGGTCGGTGGGGGTCAGAGGGTCGCTGATGTCGAGCATGCCGAGGCGTTCGAGGTCCGTGCGCGCGGTTTCGACGAAGAACGCGTAGAGGCCGTGGAGTCCGTCAGGAACGGCGTCGGCGTTGGTCAGGCGGGCGGTGAGCGGTGCGTCGTCCTCGTCGATCGCCTGGCGCAGGGCCCGCAGATACATCGCCACGTACAGGAAGTTGCCGCTCGCCTGCCGCACGAGTGCGCGGGCGAACTCCACCGGGTCGCGTCCGTTCGCGCGCAGCGCCTTCGCGGCCGTCTCCGAGGCCATTTCCTGGTCGGCGTAGCTGAGCAGGTCGTCCCGCACCTGCGGTGACAGCGGGTCGATGGTGATCTCGGCGAGGCTCCCGCCGCGGGCGGAGCGGAGCCGGTCGAGCGCGGCGTGCGGGCGCGAGGTGACGACGACCCGTACGTTCGCCGGGAGTTGCGGGCCCGCGGCGAGCCAGTCCAGCAGGGTCGCGCCGGGTTCATGGGCGCCCTCGTCGAGGGCGTCGACGAGGAGCACGATCCGCTCGTCCGGCGCGTCGGACAGCAGCACCTGCGCCGGACCGATCAGCGCCAGGTGGGCGAGGACCCCCGCTTCGAGCAGTCGCGGCTCCACGGTCGCGGTCCCGATCTCGACGCCCAGGGCGCTGCCCGACACCCGGAGGATGTCCTGCTCGACGCGCAGGGACGCGGTCCGGTGGAACGGGGAGGCACGCAGGTCGTCGATGCGGATGCCGACCGCCCTGGCTCCCGCCTCCACCGTCCCGATGCGCTGGTCGACGGTGACCTCCAGCCGCTGCGGCTCAAACAACTCCGGCCGGGCAAGCGCCAGTTGGTGACCGATGGTGAGCAGGAAGGACTGGAGGTCGCTGCCGGCGAGCGCGGTCCGGCTGTCCTTGCGGATGAAGTAGTGCTGCCACTCGGGGTGAGCGCGGGCCAGGCCGGCGAGCAGGCTGGTCTTGCCCGCCCCCGGTTCGCCCGTGACGAGCACGATGCGTGTGGTGGCGTCCGACAGGCACCGCTCGATGTCGCCGGCCAGCCAGGGGCGCGGTACGAACGAGGTGGCGCGGTCCGTGATCAGGTCCTGGAAGAGCAGCCCGGGACCGTTGCCGCCGGTGCCCGTGGCCGGGGCCGTCACCGCTGGTCGCGGAGGTCGACGCCGATCGCCTCGCCGCCCGCCTCGACCCGCCCGGCCCGGACGTCGCCCCTGATCCACCCGGAGGGCCGGTCGGCCCGGACCGCCGCGACGTAGCCGGCGACGGCGTCGACGTCGATCCGCCCGTGGGTGCGCGACGCGTCCTGCGCTCCTGTCTCTCCGGCGAACGTCACGGCGATGCCGTACACGGCCTCGAGGACGCGGCGCAGGGCGTCGACGCGCCGGACCAGCGCCTCGTCCGACGGGTCGATCTCGTCGACTCCGGAGGCGACTTCGTGCAGATCGGCGCGCAGAGCGCGCAGTTCCCCGGAGAACCGCTCCACAGCGGCGGGGTCGGCCGCGGGCAGGACGGCCGGTTCGGCGACGACGGCCGGGGTGTCCGCGGCGGACTGCTCCGCACGGCGTTCACGGCGGGCTCTGAGCAGCTCGCCCGCCTGGTCGTAGAGGAATCTGACGCCCTCGGTGAGGGCCGCGGCGGACAGCGCCGCCAGGGGGAGCAGATCCGTCATGGCGGCAACCGATCCTCGCTGTCGTCAGGACCCTCCACACTACCGCTGCGGCCCCCTCCTCGCTCGGGGTGCGGGTCGACATAATGTGCGGGTGACTTCGCCGGCCCCCCGCACCGAATCGTCGCCCCCGCACCGCGTTCCGGTCGTCGTCGTGGGCGCCGGACCCGCTGGTCTGACCGTCGCGAACGTCCTGCGGGCCGCGTCCGTGGACTGCCTGGTGCTGGAGACCGAGACCCGGGAGTTCATCGAACAGCGGCCCCGGGCCGGGGTCATCGAGGAATGGGCAGTGCGGGGCCTGGAGAAGCGGGGCCTGGCCCGGAACCTGCTGGACCGCGCGGAGTTGCACACCGCGTGCGAGTTCCGTTTCGGCGGAGAGCGTTACCGGTTCCCGTACGGCGAGCTGACGGGCAGCCACCACTTCGTCTATCCGCAGCCGTTGCTCGTGACGGACCTGGTGCGCGAGTACGCCGACGTCCGGGGCGGCCGGATCCGCTTCGGCGTCCGGGACGTGCGGGTCCACGACCTCGACGAAGACCGGCCGTCGGTGTCGTACACCTGCCCCGAGACGGGTCAACGCCAGGTCGTGCACTGCGACTTCGTCGCCGGGTGTGACGGGGCGCGCGGGGCGACCCGGGCCTCGCTCCCGCCCGAGCGGATCCGGATCGCGCGGCACGACTACGGCATCGGCTGGCTGGCCCTGCTCGCCGAGGCACCGCCGTCCGCCGACTGCGTGCTGTTCGGCTGCCACGCGCGCGGCTTCGCCGGCCAGATGCCCCGCAGCCCGCAGGTGACCCGCTACTACCTCCAGTGCCCGCCGGGTGACGACCCGGAGAACTGGCCGCACGAGCGGGTCTGGACGGAGCTACAGGAGCGCCTCGGAGCGGCCGGGGTGCCGCCGCTGACCGAGGGGCGGCTGATCGAGAAGCGCGTGCTGGACATGCACGACTACGTGGTCGAGCCGATGGTGCACGGCCGGCTCTACCTCGCGGGCGACGCGGCCCATCTGGTCGCCCCCATCGCCGCCAAGGGCATGAACCTCGCCCTGCACGACGCCTTCCTGCTCGGCGACGCCCTGGTCGCCCGGCTGACCACCGGTGACGACAGCGGCCTCGACGGCTACGCGGAGGCGTGTCTGCGGCGTGTGTGGGACTACCAGGAGTTCTCGCAGTGGCTGTCCGAGGTGTACCACGGCTCTGCGGCGGGCGACCCGTTCCGCGCGGGCACCACGCTCGCGCGGCTGCGCCGCCTGTTCACCTCGCCCGCGGCGGCCGCCGCCTTCGCCGAGCAGTACCTCGGGACCGCGGCCCGCTACTGACCTGGCCGTGATCAGTCGTGCAGGGGTCGGTCGCTGAGACGGTGGTCGGCCACATTCAGTGCCTCGTCGACGAGCCGGCGCAGATGGCCGTCGCGCAGTGAGTAGATCACCCGGCGGCCCTCCTTTCGCGTGGTCACCAGGCCCGCGAGACGCAGTCGCGCCAGGTGCTGGCTGACGGCCGGCCGGGCCGCCCCGCACGCCTCCGTGAGCGTGGTGACGTCGGCCTCTCCCCCGGTCAGCGCGTGCAGGAGGGCGAGCCGCGTGCGGTCCCCCAGCAGGGCGAGCAGCTCGGCGGCGAGTGCGAACTGCTCCTCGCCGGGGCTGCGCGGATGCGCATCATGCGCAGATGACAGGTGCATGCGTGCGCTCATACGCACATAATGGCGCCACGGCACGGGTACGTCCACTCTCGCGCGCACCGAAAGGGGATCCACGTGAGCGACCGGCACGAGCACTCCCACCCTCATGACCACGGACACGACCAGGGGCACGACCACGGGCACAGGCACGGCCAGGGGCACGGGCACAGCCAGGGGCACCGGCACCGTCTGCGCCACCGGGTGGGCCATCTCCTGGCCCCGCACTCCCACGAGACGGCCGACAAGGTCGACTCCGCCCTGGAGTCCTCGGCCCGCGGGATGCGGGCGCTCTGGGTCTCGCTCGGCGTCCTCGGCGTGACGGCGCTGGCCCAGGCGGTTGTGGTGGCCGTCTCCGGGTCGGTGGCGCTGCTCGGGGACACGGTGCACAACACCGCGGACGCGCTGACCGCCGTCCCGCTCGGGATCGCCTTCGTGCTGGGCCGGCGCGCGGCCACGCGCCGCTTCACCTACGGCTACGGGCGGGCCGAGGACCTGGCGGGCCTGGTGATCGTGCTGACGATCGCCGCGTCCGCGGCCTTCGCGGGCTGGGCGGCCGTGGACCGGCTGCTGGATCCGCGACCCGTCGCTCACGTCCCGGCGGTCGCCGTGGCCGCCGTCGTCGGCTTCGCCGGCAACGAGTGGGTGGCCCGCTACCGCATCCGCGTCGGCCGCTCGATCGGCTCGGCCGCGCTGGTCGCCGACGGACTGCACGCCCGCACCGACGGCTTCACCTCACTGGCCGTGCTGCTGGGCGCCGGAGGCTCGGCGCTGGGGTGGCAGCTGGCGGACCCGATCGTCGGGCTGGCGATCACCGCGGCCATCGTGCTGGTGCTGCGGGACGCGGCCCGGGAGGTGTTCCGCCGGGTGATGGACGCCGTCGACCCGGCGCTCGTGGACCGGGCCGAGCGGGCCCTGACCGAGGTTCCCGGGGTGCGCGGGGTGGGTGAGCTGCGGCTGCGATGGATCGGCCACCGGCTGCGCGCCGAGGTGGCGGTCGTGGTGGACGGCGAGGTGACGGTGCGCGAGGCCCACCGCATCGCCGTGGACGCCGAGCACGCGCTACTGCACGCGGTACCGCGTCTGACCGCGGCCCTGGTGCATGCGGATCCGGAGCCGGCCCCGGGCGAGAGCGACCCGCATCTTCCGCTGGCCCATCACATCGCGGCGTGAGTCAGGAGACCCCGAGCCCCTCCAGCACGACGGCACCCGGCAGTTCCGCGAACGCCTTGCCCGGGACGAGCAGCTTGCCGCGCCGCCGGCCACTGCCGACGAGCACGTACGGCAGGTCGACGACGGCTGCGTCCACCAGGACGGGCCAGCCGTCCGGCAGGCCGAGCGGGGTGATGCCGCCGTACTCCATGCCGGTCTCACCGGTCGCCGTGTCCATCGAGGCGAAGGAGGCCTTGCGGGCGCCGAGTTGGCGGCGCACGACGCCGTTCACGTCGACCCGGGTGGTGGACAGCACGACGCACGCCGCGAGCGTGGACTCGCCGCCCCGCTTGCCCGCGACGACCACGCAGTTCGCGGACCGCTCCAGCAGGTCCTGCCCGTAGTGCTCGACGAAGGTGGCGGTGTCGGCCCACTCCGGTTCGGTGTCGACGTAGACGATCTGGTCGGCAGGGACGCTGCCCGACCAGTGGCGTACGGCGTCGGCGACCGGGCCGGTGAGTTCGTCGAGGCAGGCGGGGGCCGGACGGGCGTTGTCGAAGTGTCCGATGGGTGCGCGCATGTCGGCACGCTAACAACTGCGGACCGGCGGCGGACCGGGCGTCTCAGGACACGGGCGGCACCGAGACGGCCATGACCATCTCCATGGGCGCGTCCCCGGTGTTGCCGTAGGTGTGCGGGACGTTGGCCTCGAAGTGGACGCTGGCGCCCGCGGGCACGTGGTGCTCGACGCCGTCGACGGTGAGGGTCAGTTCGCCCGCCGTGACGTGGAGCAGTTCGGTCGTGCCGGCGGGGTGCGGGTCCGACGGGCTGCTCTCGCCGGGCATCAGCCGCCAGTCCCACATCTCCAGCGGGCCCGGCGCCTCGGTGCCCGCGAGGAGCCGGTTGTAGCTGCCGGCGTCGGTGTGCCACAGCCGTACGGCCTGCCCTGCCGGGATGATGCGGACGTTCGGGCCCTGCTCGTAGTCGAGCAGGGTGGTGATGCTGACGCCGAGCGCGTCGCCGATCTTGACGACGGTACCGAGGCTGGGGTTGGTGCGGGCCTGCTCGATCTGGATGAGCATGCCGCGGCTGACGCCCGCCCGGGCGGCGAGCACGTCCAGGGTGAAGCCGCGCACCGCGCGCCAGTGCTTGACGCTCCGCGCCAGGGACTGGGTCAGCAGGTCGAGGTCCGACACGTTCCGTCCAATATTCTGTATGACACAGTGCAATGAGCTGCACTATGGTGTGGTTGACCTGATCGTTCATTGAACTGTACTGCGAGGTATCCGTCCCATGACAGCGCTCTTCGCCCTGGCCACCAGCCTGTTGTGGGGGCTGGCCGACTTCGGCGGCGGCCTGCTGACCCGGCGCACGCCCGCGCTCACGGTGGTCGTGGTCTCGCAGTCGATCGCGGTGGTGGTGCTCGGCGCGGTGGTGGTGGCGACCGGCGGCTGGAGCGAGACGGGGCCGCAGCTGTGGTTCGCCGTGGCGGCCGGACTGGTCGGGCCGGTGGCGATGCTCGCCTTCTACAAGGCCCTCGCGCTCGGCCCGATGGGCGTGGTCTCGCCGCTGGGGTCGATCGGTGTGGCCGTGCCGGTCGGGGTGGGCCTGGTGCTGGGCGAGCGTCCAGGTCTGCTGCAGTTCGTCGGCATTCTGGTGGCCGTCGCCGGTGTGTGCCTCGCCGGCGGCCCCCAGTTCCGCGGCGCCCCCGTCCAGCGGCAGGCCATCGCCCTGACCCTGCTCGCGGCGTTCGGCTTCGGCGCGGTGATGGCCCTGATCGCCGAGGCGTCGTCGACGCTCACGGGGCTGTTCCTCGCCCTGTTCGTGCAGCGGGTGACGAACGTCGCCGCCGGCGGACTGGCGCTGTACGTCTCGGTACGGCGCGGGTCGCCGGCGCTCCCGGCGGACGGCTTCCCCTGGCGCTCCCTGCCCGCCCTCGCCTTCGTCGGCCTCGCGGACGTCGCCGCGAACGGCACGTACTCGATCGCCGCGCAGCACGGCCCGGTGACGGTCGCCGCCGTGCTGGCCTCCCTGTACCCGGTGGTGACGGCCGTGGCCGCACGCGGCGTCCTCCGCGAACGGCTGCGGGCGGTGCAGGCCGCGGGTGCGGGACTGGCCCTGGTGGGGACGGTACTGCTGGCATCGGGCTGAGCCGGGCTCACCGCGCGGAGCGGGTGCAGGGCACGGGCGACCGCCGGGCCTTCAGGCACCGAGGCGCCGCACCGCCTCCACTTGGCGCATCCGAGCCGTGCACAGGGTGCGGAAGCCGGGCGGCCGCCCAGCCGGGTGTCTTCGGGCAGTCCTCACGGCCGAGGCCCGTCCGAGCCCTGAGGGATCCCTCGCGGGCGTCAGGACGATCCCGGCTCCAGTTCCGCGAGTCCGGCCGCTGTCTCCTCGTCCAGTTCGGCCAGCCGCGCCGCCGTCTCCTCGTCGAGGTCCGACAGCGCGCGGAGCTGCTCGGGGGTGACGCCCTCCGGTATCGGTACCGGCGCCGGGGTGCGCAGCGGTGGCTGCCAGCCATCGGCGGGGGTCCAGCGCCGTACGACGCGGGCCGGTGCGCCCGCCACCACGGCGTGGTCGGGCACCGTGCCCCGCACGACCGCGCCCGCGGCCACCACCACGTTCCGCCCGATCCGGGCGCCCGGCAGGATCACCGCTCCCGTGCCGATCCAGCAGCCGGACCCGATCTCCACCGGCTCCATCCGCGGCCACTGCTTGCCGATCGGCTCGTGCGGATCGTCGTAGGAGTGGTTCGTCGACGTGACGTAGACGTACGGGCCGAAGTAGCAGTCGCTGCCGATCGTGACCGTCGTGTCGGCGATGACGTGGCTGCCGCGGCCCAGGACGACACCGTCGCCGAGGCGCAGGATCGGGTCCGGGCCGAGGTCGAGGTCGGGCATCAGGCCCGCGGTGAGGGTGACCTGTTCGCCGATGATGCAGTGGGAGCCGAGGTGGATCCAGGGCTCGCCGAAGACCGTGCCGAGCGGGAAGGCGAGCCTGGTACCTGTTCCCATCGCGCCGAAGCGGTAGCGGCCGGGGTGCTCGGCGGTGACGGAGGCCGTCCGCTGCAGCCAGGCCCAGCCCGCGTGGACGGCGCGCTGTGTGAGGCCCCGCCGCCAGGATGAGAACGTGTTCTTGCGCTTCGGCACCCGCTCACCGTACTCAGCGGCCCTTCACCCCGCGGCGTCGGATGCCTGTGATCTTCGCCCCACCGAGTGGCGTACGGTGTGCGCGTTGTCTACGGCGCTGGGAGGCGGGCATGGGTCAGCGGGCGATGATCACGGGGATCGGCGGCAGGGAGCCGGAGATCGACGAGTCGGCGTTCGTGGCGCCGACGGCGTCGGTGATCGGGAGCGTGACGCTGAGCGCGGGTGCGAGCGTCTGGTACGGAGCCGTGGTGCGCGGCGACGTCGAGGCGATCTCCGTCGGGGCGAGCAGCAACGTCCAGGACAACTGCACGCTCCATGCCGACCCGGGGTTTCCCGTGAGCGTCGGCGAGCGGGTGAGCATCGGGCACAACGCGGTGGTGCACGGGGCGACCGTGGAGGACGACTGCCTGATCGGGATGGGCGCGACGGTCCTGAACGGCGCCGTGATCGGAGCCGGGTCGCTGGTCGCCGCACAGGCCCTGGTGCCCCAGGGCATGGTCGTGCCGCCCGGCTCACTGGTGGCGGGGGTCCCCGCGAAGGTGCGGCGGGAGCTGTCGGAGGAGGAGCGGCAGGGCGTCACCCTCAACGGCACGATGTACGCCGAGCTGGCCAAGGCGCACCGCGAGGTGCACGCCTAGCAGGAAGGCCGTTCCACTCCGCGCTACTCCGCGCTACTCCGCGCTACTCCGCGCTACTCCGCGGCGGGTACCGGCTGGGCCTTCTTCGCCTTGCGCTTGATCACCAGCATGGACGTGAGGCCCACCAGGACCGCCGCCACCAGGCCCAGCCACGAGAAGCGCTTCAGCCAGGACTCGGCGACGATGCCGACGTAGTAGATGACGGCTGTCGTGCCGCCCGCCCAGAGGATGCCGCCGAGGACGTTGGCGACGGCGAACTTCCAGTACGGCATGCGGAGGACGCCGGCGAGGGGGCCCGCGAAGATGCGCAGGAGGGCGACGAAGCGGCCGAAGAAGACGGCCCACATGCCCCACTTCTCGAAGGACCGCTCGGCGGTGGCGATGTGCCCCTCGCTGAAGTGCTTGGGGAACTTGTTGCCCAGCCACGCCAGCAGGGGCCGCCCGCCCTTGCGGCCGATGGCATAGCCGATCGAGTCGCCGATGATCGCGCCGGCCGTGGCGCTGGCGCCGAGGACGACGGGGTCGATCTCGCCGTGCTGGGACGCCAGCAGCGCCGAGGAGACGAGGATGATCTCGCCCGGCAGCGGGATGCCCAGGCTTTCCAGGCCGATGACCAGCCCCACCAGTGCGTATACGGCCACCGCGGGTACGGTTTCGAGCCACTCCTGGACGTGCAACGCCGGTTCCTTTCCCTGAGCTTCCCTGCGTGCACGGGAAGCCTACCGGCTCCTAGGACGTCCCTCGGAGCTCAGGCGTTCCAGCTCCACTCGGCGACCTCGGGCAGGTCGGTGCCGTGCTCGCGGATCCAGGCGTGGTGGCGGGTGCGGGCGTCGGCCATCCGCTGGCGTACGGCCGTGGCGCGGACCGCGAGGCCCGGGACGCGGTCGATGACGTCCATGACCAGGCGGTAGCGGTCGAGGTCGTTGCGGACGACCATGTCGAACGGCGTGGTCGTGGTGCCGGCCTCCTTGTAGCCGCGCACGTGCAGGTGCTGGTGGCCGGTGCGGCGGTAGGCGAGGCGGTGGATCAGCCACGGATAGCCGTGGTAGGCGAAGATCACCGGCTTGTCGGTGGTGAACAGGCCATCGTACTCGAAGCCGCTCATGCCGTGCGGATGCTCCTCGCTCGGCAGCAGCCGGGCGAGGTCGACGACGTTCACGACCCGCACGGCCAGCTCGGGCAGGTACCGGCGGAGCAGGTGAGCGGCGGCCAGGGTCTCCTGGGTCGGGACGTCACCGGCGCAGGCCAGCACGACATCGGGCTCGGTGCCGTCCTCGGTGCCCGCCCACTCCCAGATGCCGGCGCCGCGGGCGCAGTGGGCGCGGGCCTCCTCCATCGACAGCCAGTCGAAGCAGGGCTGCTTGCCCGCCACGACGACGTTGACGTAATCACGGCTGCGCAGGGCGTGGTCCGCCACGGACAGCAGGGTGTTGGCGTCCGGCGGGAGGTAGACGCGGACGACCTCGGGGCTCTTGTTGAGGACGTGGTCGACGAAGCCCGGGTCCTGGTGGGAGAAGCCGTTGTGGTCCTGCCGCCACACATGGGAGGTCAGCAGGTAGTTGAGGGAGGCGATCGGGGCCCGCCAGGGCAGCCGCCGGGAGGTGCGCAGCCACTTGATGTGCTGGTTGACCATGGAGTCGACGATGTGCACGAACGCCTCGTAGCAGGAGAACAGCCCGTGCCTGCCGGTGAGCAGGTAGCCCTCCAGCCAGCCCTGGCAGAGGTGTTCGGAGAGGACCTCCATCACCCGGCCGTGCCGGTCCAGGTGCTCGTCCACGGGCAGGATCTCGTCCTGCCAGGTCTTGCCGCTGGCGTCGTAGACGGCCTGGAGCCGGTTGGAGGCGGTCTCGTCCGGGCCGACCAGGCGGAAGTCCCGGCGGTCGGCGGTGTCGCGCATGACCCGGGCGAGGAGGTCGCCGAGGACCCGGGTCGGCTCGTGCGTGGTCGTGCCCGGCTTGTCGACCGGGACGGCGAAGTCGTCCAGGGACGGGACCGGCAGGTCGCGGACGAGCAGTCCGCCGTTGGCGTGCGGGGTGGCGCCGAGGCGCCTGGTGCCGTCGGGGACGCAGGCGAGGACGTCCGCGACCGGGCGGCCCTCGGCGTCGAACAGTTCCTCGGGCCGGTACGAGCGCAGCCAGGACTCCAGTTGCCGCAGGTGCTCCGGGTTGTCGCGGACGCCGGACAGCGGCACTTGGTGGGCGCGCCAGGTGCCCTCGACCGGTGTGCCGTCGACCTCGGCCGGACCGGTCCAGCCCTTGGGGGTGCGCAGCACGATCACCGGCCAGTGCGGGCGCTCGGTCACGCCTTCCTCGCGGGCTGCGCGCTGTGCTTCGGCGATGCGGTCGAGCGCGGTGTCCATGGCCTCGGCCATCGCGCGGTGGACGGTGGCCGGATCGTCGCCGGCGACGTGCACCGGCTCGTGGCCGTAGCCGCGCAGCAGCGCGTCGAGCTCCTCCTGAGGGAGGCGGGACAGCACGGTCGGGTTGGCGATCTTGTAGCCGTTGAGGTGCAGGATCGGCAGCACGGCACCGTCGTGGACGGGGTCGAGGAACTTGTTGGCGTGCCAGGAGCCGGCGAGCGGGCCGGTCTCCGCCTCTCCGTCGCCGATCACGCAGGCCACCAGCAGGTCCGGGTTGTCGAGGGCGGCGCCGTAGGCGTGGGCGAGGGAGTAGCCGAGTTCGCCGCCCTCGTGGATCGAGCCGGGCACCTCCGGGGCGACGTGGCTGGGCACACCGCCGGGGAAGGAGAACTGCCGCATCAGCAGCTCCATGCCCTGCGCGTCCCGGGTCGCGTCCGGGTACTTCTCGCTGTAGCTGCCCTCCAGCCAGGAGTTGGCCAGGACCGACGGCCCGCCGTGGCCCGGGCCCCAGATGCACAGGGCGTCCAGCTCGCGCGCTTTGATCACCCGGTTGAGGTGGGTGTGGACGAGGTTCAGCCCGGGTGAGGTGCCCCAGTGGCCCAGCAGCCGCGGCTTGATGTGCTCGGGCTGCAACGGCTCGGTGAGCAGGGCGTTCGCCAGCAGGTAGATCTGACCGGCCGCCAGGTAGTTGGCGGCCCGCCAGTGGGCGTCCAGGGTGCGCAGTTCCTCGTCGGTCAGTGCGGTCCTGCTGTCCTGGCGCGGGGCCTCGGGCATGAGTGACTCCCTGGGTTCTGCGGGCGGACTCAGGAGGAGTACCAGTTTGTTCCGGCTCGATGCCAGGCGCCTCTCGGTCAAGTGCCGCCTCTCGGTCAAGCGCCGCCTCTCGGTCAAGTGCCGCCTCCCGCTCGGTGTCGCCGACGCCCGGGTAGGGGCGCGGGTCCCCGGCGACCGGGTGCCGGTCGTCGCCGGCCGGGCAGCTCCGGGTGAGACGGCCGCCGAACAGGACGGCGGTGGTCGCGGCGGCGCCCTCGTGCCCCGGGTAGTACGTCTGGAGCACCGCCCCGGTGCGGTCCTGGTCCTCGATGGCGTCCTCGTAGGCGAAGAGGACGACGTCCCGGGCGGCACGGGCGGCACGGGCGGCACGGGCGGCCTCCGCGACGTCCTCGGCCCGGATCGCGGCGGTGATCCGGCGCAGCCGGAACAGCTGACCGGTGTCCCCGCCGTGCGCGGTGATCGACGGCCGGTGGGCGCGCCCGATGCCGGCTTCATGGCCCCGCGGCGCACGGACAGGCCGTCGGCCGCGTGGGTGAGCAGGCCTCCCGTGAAGCAGTACTCGCTGGGTGCGGCCTGCTTCGACGTACTGCGCCTCGGTGTCGCAGGCGGGGTCGAGCGCGCTCGGCGGGAGGGGCTTGCCGAAGGCGTCCTCGCCGAGTGCGTGGGTCACCCGCGCGGCGCGCGACCGGATGGTGTCGAGAGGGCCGCCGGCGTGCTCGGGCCCGACGTGGGCGCAGCCCCCGCCGCTGACGGCCAGGCCCCGCTCGACTCCCCGTCGGACACCGCGGGCGGGGCGGGCGGGGTGGGCGGGCGATCCTCTGCCTACGGGGTCGCCCGCGCGGGCGGCCCCGTACCCGTTCTACGGCAGTGCGGCGGAGTGGAGCGCCGTCAGGGCGTCGGTCACGGCGTCGGTCACCGTGGCGGTCGCGGGGCCGAGGGCGTCGGGGCCGGGGCGTGTGACGGTCTCGTCGGCCCCGGGCTCGGCTTCCTCGCAGCACCCCACCTGTGCGTACCGCGTCTCGTACCGCTCCTGCGACGGGGGCTCGGACTTGCTGCGCGGCGGGCTGGGCGGGGCGTCGTCGTACGGCTGTCGCCCACGCTCCTTGCGGCTCTCCCGCGGCGTGTCCTCGGCCCGCTTCTCCCGGGACTCCCCCTGACCTCCGGGGGCGGCCACCGCTTCCAGTGCCCAGCGCTGCGCCCCGGATCCGTCGCGCCCGGTGACGATCACGTCCCGGCCCTTCCCGGGAGCGAGGGCCAGGCCCTTGCCGCCACGCGGCAGGAGTTCGCCGCGCACGGTCAGGTCGTAGCGGACGACTCCGGTGTGCACGAGGCAGCCGGCCAGGGCGACCGAGCCCTTGGCGGTGTCGGAGCCGAGGCACAGGGTGGGGTCGGCGGCGCTGCGCAGGACGCCGTCGTCCTGGTACGACCACTGCTGGGACCCGCCCGCGGAACAGGCGGCCAGCACGATGCGGGCGTCGGCCCGGATCCGGCCGCCCAGGACGTCGAGGCACAGGCCGGCGTCGAGGTTGCGCAGCCGGCCCCGGGCCACTTCGACGGGGGTGCCGACGGAGGCGGCCGCAGAGGATCCTCCGGATGAGGATGTCGCGGAGTCCGGTCCCACGGACGAGGGTCCCGCGCGGTCCGGGTCGACGGAGTGGCCGCTGACCACGCCCCAGGTGGCCTGCGGATCGGTGGTGCCGCCCTCGTCCGTCCAGCCCCGGGCGGCGAGCAGGGTCGCGAGCAGCACGAGGGAGGTCACCCCGACCGCGGCGGCCAGCGCCTTCGCGTGCCTTCTCGGCGCCCCCGGCCGGCCGGACGCCGACAGGGCGCGGGACCGGAGGCGATGGCGTCCGCCGACGGGCAGGGCCCCCTGGCCCTCGTCGCGGCCCGGCCGTGATGCGAGGTAGCGACGGGCGCCCCAGCCGAGCACCGTCTCGACGAGCAGGTCCTCCAGACCGCCCTCGAAATGGCTGAGTTGTTCGGCGGCGTGCCGGCAGTAGCGGCATGCCATGAGATGCCGCTGCACATCCGGCAGCAGCGCACCGCCGCGGCGCATGGGAACGTCCAGCAGGCGGTTGTAGTAGCGGCATTCCTGTGTGGGCGCGAGTTCCCGGTGCGCCCGTACACATCCGGACCGGAATTGCTCGCGTGCCTGCTCCAGGGCGGCCGACGCGGTGGCGGCATCCACCCCCAGCAGACCGGCCGGTACGGATATGGGCTCGGCCTCGACCTCCGTGTGCCAGAGCAGGCATTGGGAAGCCCCCGGAAGGGCCCGGAAAGCGCGCTCCGCGAGGCGTCGCCTTTCGGGTGTACGGGACCGGGCGGCGCGCAGGCCGCGCGCACCGACGGTTTTGCGGAGTTCCGGCAGCACTCCGGAAATGCCGTCGTCGGCGGCCCACTCCCCGACCGTCTCGCGGACGGCCGTGAGCAGCCGCGGGCGCAGGGCGCCGCCGCCCGGCCGGGCCAGTTCCCTGCGGAAGGCGGCAGCCGCCGCCATCGATGCGGAATCCTCCGAGGACGCCAGGCAGATCACGGCGTATTCGTAGACGGCCCGCCAGTGCCGCGCCAGCAACAGCGCGACGGCGCGCGGTCCTTCAGTGGGGTCGCCGACCCGGGCGAGGAGATTTCGGTCGGACTCCGCGGGTCCCGCTCCGGGTCGTGGCGGGTAGGGCGGGCGTGGGGGGTGGGGGGATTGCACGGAACCATTTCCTTCCAGCCGCAGAACGGCATGCGAATTGCGCGTCCGTCGGAAAGCAGGTGCGTGATTGGTGCATACCTATGCCGCGTCAGCTGCGGACTCGGCTGTGAGGCGGCTCACTTTCGCACATGCGACTGACTGGTAACAAGGAGTTCGGATGACCCGGATTCAAAACGCGGGGAATTCAGTTATGTTACCGGCGGTATCCGCACCGGCTTTCGAAAACCCGGCCGCCGCGGGCCGCAAGTTGTGTGCACGCAAGGGCGGTTGGTCCACGAAATCTCCAACTCCACAGCGCGCTCCCATGTGACTCTCGGTTCGCTCCCATCTCCGCGCGCCAGCATGGGCCGCATGATCGCCCCCCACCCTTCCGCCCCTGCCGCCCCCGCCCGCACCGTCCGCAAGGCGGTCGTCCCGGCCGCCGGTCTCGGCACCCGCTTCCTGCCCGCCACCAAGGCGACACCCAAGGAGATGCTGCCGGTCGTCGACAAGCCGGCCATCCAGTACGTCGTCGAGGAGGCGGCAGCGGCGGGACTCGACGACGTCCTGATGGTCACCGGCCGGCACAAGCGGGCCATCGAGGACCACTTCGACCACGCCTTCGAACTGGAGCAGGCCCTCGCGACCAAGGGCGACACCGTGCGGCTGGACGCGGTGCGCGACCCGGCGCGGCTGGCGAGCATCCACCACATCCGCCAGGGCGACCCGCTCGGCCTCGGCCACGCCGTGCTGTGCGCCCGCCGCCATGTCGGCGACCAGCCCTTCGCGGTCCTCCTCGGCGACGACCTGATCGACCCGCGCGAGACCCTGCTGAGCCGGATGCTCGACGTCCGCGACCGCCGGCTCGGCAGCGTGGTCGCCCTGATGGAGGTCCCGCCGGACCAGATCCACCTCTACGGCTGCGCGGCCGTGGAGCCGGCCGGCGAGGAGGACGTCGTCCGCGTCACGGGCCTGGTCGAGAAGCCGGCCCGGCAGCACGCGCCGAGTCGCTACGCCGTCATCGGCCGCTACGTCCTCGACCCGGCCGTCTTCTCCGTCCTGGAGCGCACCCCGCCGGGCCGGGGCGGCGAAATCCAGCTGACCGACGCCCTCCAGGAGCTGGCCGCGGGCGGCACCGTGCACGGAGTCGTCTTCAAGGGCCTGCGCTACGACACCGGCGACAAGGCCGACTATCTGCGCACGGTGGTCAGGCTGGCCTGCGAACGGCCCGACCTGGGGCCGGAGTTCGTCACATGGCTCAGGGGGTTCCTCGGGGAGCTGGACGGCGCGCGCCCCGGGCACCGGGACGTGGCGGCCTGACATGCGAAGGCCCCGGCACCCGGCCGGGGTTCCGCACACACGACAGCCTGATCAGCCGTTGGGCCGCAGGGTCCACACCACGGTCATCTCGCCGGTCACGGCGCCGTCGGCCCGCTGGATGGCGATGGTCACCGGGAACTCGGGGCGCTCACCGGCGTCGAGCTGGGCGACGACCTCGGAGGCCGGGCGGCCGAGGGTGGCCGTCGCGGTGACGGGGCCCATCGCCAGCTTCTTGTAGGAGATCTCGGCGCTGACGGCGAGCGGGACGGCACGCGAGAGCTGGTCGCCGAACGCGGCCAGCACGATCGCCCCGCTCGCGGACTCGCCCAGCGTGAACATCGCACCGGCGTGCGGGCCGCCCACGTGGTTGTGGTACTCACCCTGGTCCGGCAGCGACACCACCGCCCGCTCCGGCGAGGTCTCGAGGAACTCGAGGTTCAGGGTCCGGGCCATGGGCACCGTGGCGGCGAGCATCTCGCCGATGGACATCTGGTCTGCGCTCATGCCCGAATGTTACTCACGAGTAGAGACGGCTGACCAGGCCGGTGTGACGACCGCCGCATCGGTCCGCACCACATCCACACCGCCCTGTCGCCGGGTTGCTACGTCTCCGTCCACGGGCAGTGACCGAATCGTGTCCGGAGCGCGGCTAGGGTGACTGCCCATGTGGCCAGGACAGCAGCCGCCCGGGGGCGAGCAGAACCCGCAAGCGAGCAACCCGTACCAGCAGCCGGGGTACCAGCAGCCGAATCCGTACCAGCAGCCGGGGTACCAGCAGCAGCCCAACGCCTATGGGCAGCAGCCGCAGTGGGGCACCCCCGCGCCGGCCGGCGCACCGCAGCCCCCGCAGGGCGGAGGCGGCGGCAACCGGACGAAGCTGGTCGCGATCATCGCCGCCACGGCGGTGGTCGTGGCGGCCGGCGTCACCGGCTTCCTGGTGCTGGGCGGCGACAAGGACGACACGGCGGACGGCGGCAAGAAGGGCAAGGGCGGCACGACGTCGTCGAGCCCGTCGGCCGAGGAGCCGAGCGTCCCCGCCACGGGCGACAACCCCCGCGGCGGCGAGGAGGCCAAGCCCACGGTCAAGGGCTGGAAGGTCGTCATCAACCCCAAGTGGGGCACGGCCTTCGACGTCCCGGCGGACTGGGAGGTGGCCTCCCCGACCTCGTCCGTCTTCTTCGAGGACGAGAAGTCCGACGACGGCAAGCCGCTGATCCTCATGTCGGCACCGGCGTTCTACAAGTCCAAGTGGTGCACGAGCGACGACAACAAGGACGGCAGGAGCGAGACCGAGTCACTGGCCGGGGCGGGCACCAAGGGCGCCGACGGTGCCAAGAACACCGACGAGGTCGCGGTCAACCAGGTGGCCTGGTGGGTGTACGGCGGCTACACGCAGCCGGACAAGAAGAGCGTCAAGACCGACGACAAGGCCAAGCCCTACACCACCGCCTCGGGCGTGAAGGGCAGCGTCGCCTGGGCGCACTCGGAGAACACGCCCGACACGGGCAAGTGCGCGAGCGACGGCAAGGCGGTCACGTTCGGCTTCAAGAACTCCGCCGGCGACTTCGTGGCGTGGAGCTTCTTCGGCGCCAAGGGTGTCAAGGGCGAGGTGCCCGAGAAGACCGTCTTGAAGATCCTCAGCACGGTCCGGCTGCACGGCGAGCCGACCGGCGGCTGATCCGGAAACGGAACGGGCCCGCCCCTTGCGACAGGGGCGGGCCCGGCTCACCGGAGCATCGTGACGGGCGTCAGCCCTTCAGGTACCCGCGGTAGACCCAGCGCCCCGAGATGGAGTCCTCGCCGACACGGCAGCTGCCGATGCAGACCCAGGGGTTCCCCGAGGAGTTGGTGCAGTCCCAGTAGGCGTGCACCTCGTTGTTCTTGTAGACGTAGTCGACCACCCTGGCGTTCGCCGAGAAGCTGGAGTGGACCGCCGCCTTCTCCTTGACGACCACGTAGTCGTGGGATGTCGGCTGGCACTTGAAACCGGCCGCCGAGGCGGAGCCCGCACCCATGAGGGGCAGCGCGGCACCGATGAGTACCGCCGTGGCCAGCAGCGTCGCAGAACGCTTCCGCATTGATTTCCTTCCTTGGGAACCGTGTCGGTCCTGGGGGTGGCGAACAAGTCGCGGACATGACACGACAAGAGCAAGATCAATTTATCGGTGCGTCACAACGGCGCGCAAACCGTTTGGCGACAGGGGCCCCGGGCGGGGATAGTCGCCCGGTGACGTCCCCGACCGCCTCCTCTCCGAGCCCCCGCCGACCCTCCTGGGCGGGCCGCAACTACTCCCTGCTGACCGCCGCCGCGGTCGTCACCGGTCTGGGCAGCCACGGCGCCCTGGTCGCGGCGGCGTTCGCGGTCCTCGAAGCAGGCGGCGACGGCGGCGACGTCGGCCTGGTGGCGGCGGCGCGGACGCTGCCTCTGGTGCTGTTCCTGCTGATCGGCGGCGCGGTCGCGGACCGGCTGCCCCGGCACCATGTGATGGTCGCGGCCAACGTCCTGAACTGCCTCTCCCAGGCCGCCTTCGCCGCGTTGGTGCTGGCCGGGGAGCCCCGGCTGTGGCACATGATGCTGCTCGCCGCGCTCGGCGGTACCGGCCAGGCCTTCTTCGGACCGGCCGCCGAGGGCATGCTGATGTCCTCGGTCGAGGGCGAGCACGCGGGCCGCGCGTTCGCCGTGTTCCGGATGGCGATGCAGGGCGCCGTCCTCGGCGGTGCCGCGCTCGGCGGCGCCATGGTCGCTGCGATCGGGCCCGGCTGGGTGCTCGCGGCGGACGCGGCGGCCTTCGCGCTCGCCGGGGCGCTGCGGGCCTTCCTGGACGTCGGCCACATCCCGCCCCGCGCCCCGGGCGGCGGCCTGCTCGCCGACCTGCGGGACGGCTGGCGCGAGTTCGCGGGCCGACCCTGGCTGTGGGGCATCGTCGTCCAGTTCTCCATCGCCAACGCGGTCGTCGCCGCCGCGGACGCGGTCTACGGCCCGCTCGTCGCCCGCGACCACCTCGGTGGTGCGGGCCCCTGGGGACTCGCCCTGGGCGCGTTCGGCGCGGGCACCGTCGCCGGCGCCCTGCTGATGACCCGCTGGAAACCCCGTCGGCTGCTCCTCGCCGGCACCCTCTGCGTGTTCCCCCTGGCCCTGCCCTCGGCCGCCCTCGCCGTCCCGGTGCCGATCGGCGTCCTGTTCGGGGTGATGTTCGTCGCCGGGGCGACGGTGGAGGTGTTCGGCGTGTCCTGGATGACGGCACTGCACCAGGAGATCCCCGAGCACAAGCTCTCCCGCGTCTCGGCGTACGACTGGTTCGGCTCCGTCGCGCTGGTCCCCCTCGCCACGGCCTCGGCCGGCCCGGCCGAGGAGGCCTTCGGCCGCACGGCGGCCCTGTGGGGTTGCGCCGGCCTGGTCGTCCTGGTCACGGCGGCCGTGCTGTGCGTACCGGACGTACGCAATCTGCGCCGCCGGACCACACCGGTGGCCAAGGGCGGCATCGCGCACGCGTCAGCCGATGCCGAACGCCCCGTCGGGGGGCTCGGGTGACGGCACGGCGTCCTCGTCCCGCACCGCCCGCGCACCGCCGATGAACTCCCGCAGGGCGACGCCGTGTTCGACCCGTGCGGGGAAGGCGTCGGCGGCGGTGAGCCGGGCCAGGGCGACGACATCGACCGGCTGATGACCGGCGACGAGCACGGCGTTCCCGAACCGCCGCCCGCGCAGCACCCCCGGCTCGGCGATCAGCACCAGCTCCTCGAAGACGGTGGCCAGCGTGGCGAGTTGCGACCGCAGGAAGCCGAAGGGAGCTGCGTCGGGGAGATTGGCGAGATAGACCCCGCTCCCCCGCAGCACCCGGGCGGCCTCACGGACGTAGGTGACCGATGTGAGGTGGGCCGGCACCCGCGACCCGCTGAAGACGTCCGCGAGGAGAACGTCCGCCGAGGCCGCGGGAGCGTTCTCCAGCCAGCGGCGCGCGTCCGCCGCGTGCAGGGCGATGTCCGCGCCCTGGGGCAACGGCAGATGCCCGGACACCAGCTCCAGCAGCCCCCGGTCGGCCTCGACGACGTCCTGCCGCGACCCCGGCCGGGTCACGGCCACGTACCGCGGCAAGGTGAACGCCCCACCCCCGAGATGCACCACGTCCAGCGCCCGCCCCGGCTCGGCCACGACGTCCAGCACATGCCCGAGCCGCCTTGTGTACTCGAACTCCAGATGCGCGGGGTCGTCGAGATCGACGTAGGACTGCGGCGCCCCGTCCACGGTCAGCAACCAGGCCCGTTCCCGATCGATGTCGGGCATCAGCTTGGCGGTGCCGTGATCGGTGATCCTGGCCACGGGAATGGGATCCTTCACCCCGCCATTGTGCAGGGGGCGATCGCCCTTCAGGGGCGCGGGGAACTGCGCGACCAGCCACAACGGTCCCGCAGTCCCCCACGACCTCAGCCCACCACGGTCACGGTCCCCGCCCCGACGGTCCGCCCACCCTCACGGATGGCGAACCCGAGCCCCGCCTCCAACGGCACGTCCCGCCCCAGTTCCACGGTCATGGCAACGGTGTCGCCGGGCCGGGCCACCGCCACCTCGTCCAGGTCGACCACCCCCACCACATCCGCGGTCCGAATGTAGAACTGCGGCCGGTACCCGGAGGAGACGGGCGTCGTCCGCCCGCCCTCACGGGCCGACAGGACGTACACCTGCGCCGAGAAACGCCGCCGCGGCTTCACACTCCCCGGCGCCGCGACCACATGGCCCCGCCGCACGGCATCCCGCGGCACCCCTCGCAACAGCAACGCCACGTTGTCCCCGGCCTGCGCCTCCTCCATCGGCTTCCCGAAGGTCTCCAGCCCCGTGACCACCGTCTCGACGGAGGCCCCGAGCACCTCGACCCGGTCACCGACCCGCACCACACCCCGTTCGACCGCTCCGGTCACCACGGTCCCCCGCCCGGTGATGGTCAGCACGTTCTCGACGGACAACAGGAACGGCGCGTCGACATACCGCTCCGGCATCGGCACGTACGTGTCCACCGCGTCGAGCAGCGCCTCGACGGACGCCGTCCAGCGCGGGTCCCCCTCCAGCGCCTTCAGGCCGGAGACGCGCACGACGGGTACGGAGTCACCGCCGTAGCCGTGCGCGGTGAGCAGGTCGCGGACCTCCAGCTCGACCAGGTCGGTCAGCTCCTCGTCCCCCGCGTCGGCCTTGTTGAGGGCGACCACGATGTGGTCGACGCCCACCTGCCGGGCGAGCAGGACGTGTTCGGCGGTCTGCGGCATGATCCCGTCGAGCGCGGAGACGACGAGGATCGCCCCGTCGAGCTGGGCGGCGCCGGTGACCATGTTCTTGACGTAGTCGGCGTGGCCCGGCATGTCCACGTGCGCGTAGTGCCGGGTGTCGGTCTCGTACTCGACGTGCGCGATGTTGATGGTGATGCCGCGCGCCGCCTCCTCGGGCGCCCGGTCGATCCGGTCGAACGGCACGTAGGCGCCGCTGCCGCGGTCGGCGAGGACCTTGGTGATGGCGGCCGTCAGTGTGGTCTTGCCGTGGTCGACATGACCCATCGTGCCGATGTTGAGATGCGGTTTCGTGCGGACATAAGCCGTTTTGGACATGGCTGTACCTCGAAGCGTCGGATCAGCGAAGAAGGAAAGGGACCCCGAGGACCTGCCCGACCCTCCCCTTGCGGGGTCCGCCGGACGAACCGGAGAGGGTCAGCTTCGGGCGCCGTCTGTCACGGCCGGGAGATCGGCGACGGCAGCCTTCGAGGCATCCGTGACCACGGATGCTGCGAGGGCGAAGGCGTGCCGGAACATGTCGTCGATCATTGCCGACGCTTTACCGCACGTCGAATGGTTTTCGGTTGCCTGCGCGGGGGGTTGCGCACGGCGACCTGTGACGCTCGTGAGACGAACCATACGGCGATCACACACATTTGTCGGTTAGTGTCACCGGATGCTCGATGCCACCACCCGCTCTGGGGGCACCGCCACGGCCTCTCCCCGGGCCACCGCCGCGGAGCTCGCCGTCGCCGTACCCCCGGCAACGACCGTCTCACCCGCCGTACCGACCCGTTTCGCCGCCCGCTGCACGAGAGTTCTGCTGTCCCCGTGGTCGCGGCTGTCCCTGCTCGTCGTGCTGCTCGCCGCGGGCGCGAGCGGGGTGCTGCTGTTCGAGCCGCAGCGGCTGCTGACGGAGGGCTGGCCGCCGCAGCTCGGCGGAGCCGCGGCAGCCGCGGTGTTCGCGGTGGCGTACGGCGTGTGCACCGTGGCGTTCGTGCCGAGGCCGCTGCTGAACCTCGCGGCGGGCGCCCTGTTCGGATCGCAGCTCGGTATCGGCGTGGCTCTGGCCGGCACGGTGCTCGGCGCCGGAATCGCCTTCTGCCTGGGCCGGGCGCTGGGCCAGGACGCCCTGCGCCCGCTGCTGCGGGGGCGCTGGCTGAAGGCCGCGGACGGACAGCTCAGCCGGCACGGCTTCCGTTCGATGCTGGCGGTGCGGCTGTTCCCGGGTGTGCCGTTCTGGGCCGCGAACTACTGCGCCTCCGTCTCCCGCATGGGCCTGCTGCCGTTCCTGCTGGCCACGGGCCTCGGTTCGATCCCGAACACCGCCGCCTACGTCGTCGCGGGCGCCCGCGCCTCCGCCCCGACCTCTCCCGCGTTTCTGATCGCCCTGGCGTGCATCGCCCTGCCCGCGCTGGCGGGCGTGGTGGTGGCCTGGCGCAAGCGGCACCAGCTGCGCCGCCTCTGACGCGCCGTCACACCTGCCCGGCTCAGACCCGTTCCAGCACCATGGCGTTGGCGAGTCCGCCCGCCTCGCACATGGTCTGGAGCGCGTACCGGGCGCCTCGTTCCCGCATCGCGTGCACCAGCGTCGTCGTCAGCCGGGTGCCGCTCGCGCCGAGGGGATGCCCGAGCGCGATGGCCCCGCCGTGCACGTTGACCCGGGCGAGGTCGGCGCCGGTCTCCTGCTGCCAGGCCAGTACGACACTGGAGAACGCCTCGTTGACCTCGAACAGGTCGATGTCGTCGAGGGTCAGCGAGGCCCTGCGCAGCACCTTCTCGGTCGCCGGGATCACGCCCGTGAGCATCAGCAGCGGGTCGGAGCCGGTGACGGCGAAGCTGTGCAGCCGGGCGAGCGGGCGCAGCCCGAGCCGGGCCGCCGTCTCGCCGGAGGTGATGAGGACGGCGGAGGCGCCGTCGTTGACGGGGCTGGCGTTGCCCGCCGTGACGTTCCACTCGATCTGCGGGAAGCGCTCGGCGAAGCCCGGGTCGTGATAGGCGGGCTTGAGCCCCGCGAGGATCTCGGGGGTGCTGGAGGGCCGCACGCACTCGTCGCGCGCGAGGCCCTCCAGCGGCGCGACCTCGGCGTCGAAGAGCCCGCCCTCCCAGGCCGCGGCGGCCTTGCGGTGGGAGGAGACGGCGAAGGCGTCCATCTGCTCGCGGCCGATCGACCACTTCGCGGCGATCAGCTCGGCACTGATCCCTTGCGGAACGAGCCCCTCCGGGTAGCGTTCGGCGACTCCGGGACCGAAGGGATCCTTGCCCTCGGGCACGTTCGACCACATCGGCACCCGGCTCATCGACTCGACCCCGCAGGCCACGACCAGGTCGTATGCGCCCGAGAGCACGCCCTGCGCCGCGAAGTGCACGGCCTGCTGGGAGGAGCCGCACTGGCGGTCCACGGTGGTCGCGGGCACCGACTCCGGGAAGCCGGCGGACAGCAGCGCGTAGCGGGTGGTGTTCATGGCCTGCTCGCCGACCTGGTCGACGGTGCCGCCGATGACGTCGTCGATCAGCGCCGGGTCGATCCCGGACCGCTCGACGAGGGTGCGCAGGGTGTGGGCGAGGAGCTCCACCGGGTGGACGTGCGCCAGGGCGCCGTTCGGTCTGCCCTTGCCGATCGGGGTGCGTACGGCTTCGACGATGACTGCGTCACGCATGTGCGGGCCTCCACGACTACTAGTGAGTAGGAAATCCGAACTCACGGTAGCCCGACGGGTTGGAAAATCCAACCCTCTTCTAGACTGAGACCCATGGCCGCCCGCAAAGACCCGCGCCCCTGCTCCATCGCCGAGACCCTCGCGCTCGTCGGCGAGAAGTACTCCCTGCTCGTGCTGCGGGAGGTGTGCCTGGGCAACGGCCGGTTCGACCAGCTGGTGCGCAACATCGGCGCCCCGCGCGACATCCTGGCCACCCGGCTGCGCCGGCTCGTCGACGCCGGGATCCTGGCCAAGCACCTCTACAGCGAGCGCCCCCAGCGCTTCGAGTACCGGCCGACCCAGGCGGGACTGGAGCTGGAGCCGGTGCTGCTGACCCTCATGGCGTGGGGCGACCGCCATCTCCAGGCGGACGGCGACCGCCCGATGATCCTGGAGCACTCCTGCGGCCGGGCCCTCGCCCCGGCCGTCACCTGCCGCGCCTGCGGCGACGAGGTGCGCCACGAGGACCTCACGGCCCGCCCCCAGTCGCCCGGCTGGACGGTGACCGGACCCACCGCGGCCTGATCGCCGCTGGTCGGCGGCGGCTACCAAACCCCTGTGTCCGGGCGGCCTTCCGGGGGCGCTACGCTTCCCCCTCGGCACACACGATCCCCCGTTCATCGCGACGGCGGCCCGGTGCGCCCGTCGTCCGTTCCACGATCGGCACTTGGACTCCGCTACCTCATGTCTTGGTTCGAATCACTCATCCTCGGACTCGTCCAGGGGCTGACCGAGTTCCTCCCCGTCTCCTCCAGCGCCCACCTGCGGCTGACGGCGGCCTTCTCGGGCTGGGAGGACCCGGGTGCGGCCTTCACGGCGATCACGCAGATCGGCACCGAAGCAGCCGTGCTGATCTACTTCCGCAAGGACATCGGGCGGATCATCTCGGCGTGGACGCGCTCGCTCACGAACAAGGCGCTGCGCAGCGACCCCGACGCCCGGATGGGCTGGCTGGTCATCGTCGGCTCGATCCCGATCGGTGTGCTCGGCGTGACGCTGAAGGACCAGATCGAGGGACCGTTCCGCGATCTGCGGATCACCGCGACGATGCTGATCGGCATGGGCATCGTCCTGGGCATCGCCGACCGGCTCGCGGCCCGCGACGAGAGCGGCGGCAAGCACCGCGCACCCAAGCAGCGCAAGGCCCTTGAGGACCTCGGCGTCCGGGACGGCCTGATCTACGGCGTCTGCCAGGCCATGGCGCTCGTCCCGGGCGTCTCCCGCTCCGGCGCCACCATCAGCGGCGGCCTGTTCATGGGCTACAAGCGCGAGGCCGCGGCCCGCTACTCCTTCCTGCTCGCCATCCCCGCGGTACTCGCCTCGGGCCTGTTCGAGCTGAAGGACGCCACGGAGGGCGGCCATGTCTCGTGGGGTCCGACGATCTTCGCGACGATCATCGCCTTCGGGGTCGGATACGCGGTGATCGCATGGTTCATGAAGTTCATCTCGACTAAGAGCTTCATGCCGTTCGTCTACTACCGCATCGCGCTCGGCATCCTCATCATCGTCCTGGTCAGCATGGGTGCCCTGAGCCCCCACGCGGCCGAGTCGGCGGGCTGAATCCGGGGCCGTGTGACCCGGGTCTCGTGACCAACCGCATAGCGATCGGGTAGCCGTCCGGTAGCGGGCTGTCAGTGGCTGCACCTAGGCTTGTCCGCATGTCCCCCGATTTCGTGACCCCTGGTTCCGTGCGGTCCGCTGCCGCGGTCAACGAGGAGATCCGTGCGCTGTGGCAGCGCACGGGCGGCACCCTGTCGGCCGAGGAGCGCGCGGAGTACGAGCTTCTCGTCGTCGAATGGGCGGCCGCGATCCGAGGCGGCGTCGTCAAGGCGGCCTGAGCGGCCCCCGCAGTCCCCTTCCGACCCGTAACCACCCCCTTCAGGCGCGCAGCCGCGCCAGCACCTCGTCGTCGAGTTCGAAGGGCCGCTCCTCGGGCAACAGCCCCGCGGCCGCCTCCAGTTGCCCCGCCCGCACCAGCCCGTGGATCTCCGCGGCGAGCGGCGTGACGTCCTCGATCCCCACGATCCACTCGTCCGCGTACCGCGCTGCGGCCTCCCCCGCGAGCCCCAGCTGAAGCGACCGGTGCGGCAGCGGGTTGAGATGCAGGTCCCGTTCCGGATCCCACTGCACCCGCGCGGGCGCCTGCCTCAACTGCCGCTTCCAGGCGGCCTGGTCGCCGTGCAGGGCGGGGACGTGGTGGGACAGGCAGGCGTTGCGCAGCACCCACAGAAAGCCCTCACGGTCGATCTCGATCGCCAGGACCGTCTCCTGACCCTCCTTGGTGCCCCAGCCGCAGCGGTACATCATCCACAGGAACGACGGCTTGATCCATGTCATGCGCTCCCGCTTCCAGGTGGCCGGGAAGCGGCCGTGGCGGGCGGCGGGGCCGCCGATCTCCGGGCGGTAGGCCTGATAGACGGTGATCGTGGACCCGCTGTGGCGGGCGCGCACCTGGTATTTCGGTTCGTTTTGATCCTTCACGAGGGACAGGCTGGGCCCCGGCGCCCCGCCTCGGCCACCGAATATCACTCACGCACGGCTCTTGGCCCGGCCCCCGCCATGCCCAACACTGAGCACCTGATCGTCAACCGGCGGGTGCGCTTCGGGATCTGGGAGCAGGACACCGGCGACACGGCCGAGGTCCAGGCCGACTACGTCAATCCCATGGCCACCGCCGGGCCCGCTCCCGACTTCGTGTGCGGCGGCCGGTACGCCTTCGCGCTGCTGCGCACGGACGACGGCTGGCGGCTGAGCGAGGTGGTCGTACGGGAGAAGTGGCGGCGCCTTCCCGAGCCGCGGACGGCACCTGTGATCAACTGACCCGGCGCCCTGTCCCAGGCCGTGTCCGCACAGCCCCGTCGTCCGCCCGGAGGGGCGGGCGGGACCTTGCGGGCACGGCCTGGATCGTCCGCAGGGCGCACACTGGAGGCACCGCGGGGTAGGAGGCGCCTATGAAGACGCTCGGCCACTGGCTCACCTCCCCCTGGCGCCGCTCGGCAGCCGCGGTGGTCGCGGGCGCCCTCCCCGTCCTCGCCTTCCCCGCGCCGTCCCTGTGGTGGTGCGCCTACGTCGCCCTGGTCCCCTGGCTCCTGCTGCTGCGCACCGCGCCGACCGGGAAGCGGGCCGCGTACGACGGCTGGTGGGGCGGCTTCGGCCTCATGCTGGCCATGCACCACTGGCTGATGCCGAGCCTGCACGTGTTCATGTTCCTCCTCGCCGCGCTCATCGGCGCCCTGTGGGCCCCGTGGGGCTGGCTGGTGCGCCGTCTCCTCGGCGGTCTCGCCTCCCGCGGGCAGGTCGCGGTGGCGCTCCTGGTGCTGCCGTCGGGCTGGCTGGCCATCGAGCTGGTCCGCTCCTGGCAGGGGCTCGGCGGCCCCTGGGGCATGCTCGGCAGCAGCCAGTGGCAGGTGGAACCCGCGCTGCGGCTCGCCTCGGTCGGCGGGGTGTGGCTGCTCAGCTATCTGCTCGTGGCCGTCAACGTCGCGGTCGCCGTCCTCGTCGCGGTCCGCCGGGCCCGGGTGCCCGCCGTGGCCGGTCTGGTCGCCACGGCCGCCGCCACCTCAGCCGCCTGGGCGTACTCGCCCCGCCCCGCCGTCGACGGCCAGGTCAGGGTCGCCGTCGTGCAGCCGGGCGTCATCGACGGCCCGAACAGCCGGTTCGACCGCGAGGAACAGCTCACCCGCCGGCTCGCCGGCCAGGACGTCGACCTGATCGTCTGGGGCGAGAGCAGCATCGGCTTCGACCTCGGGGACCGCCCCGACCTCTCCCGGCGGCTCGCGGACCTCTCCCGCGCCACGGGCGCCGACATTCTGGTCAACGTGGACGCCCGGCGCTCCGACCAGCCCGGCATCTACAAGAGCTCGGTCCTGGTCGGGCCCGAGGGCCTGACCGGCGAGCGCTACGACAAGATGCGGCTCGTGCCGTTCGGCGAGTACATCCCGGCCCGCTCCCTGCTCGGCTGGGCCACCTCCGTCGGCAAGGCCGCGGGCGAGGACCGCAGGCGCGGCTCGCAGCCGATCGTGATGAACATCGGGGACGATCTGCGCGTCGGTCCGCTGGTGTGCTTCGAGACCGCCTTCCCCGACATGACCCGCCACCTCACCCGGGAGGGCGTGGACCTGCTGATCGGCCAGTCGTCGACCTCCTCGTTCCAGCACAGCTGGGCGCCCGCGCAGCACGCCTCACTCGCCGCGCTGCGCGCCGCCGAGACCGGTCGCCCCATGGTGCACGCGACCCTCACGGGCGTCTCCGCCGTCTACGGCCCGGGCGGACAGCGCATCGGATCGTGGCTCGGTACGGACACCTCCGCCACGCAGATCCACGAGATCCCCCTCGCCCACGGCACCACGCCCTACGTCCGCCACGGCGACTGGACGGTGCACGCGGCGATGCTGATCCTCGCCCTGTGGGCCGCGGGCGAGGGCGCACGGACCCTGCGGCTCAGGCGGTCCGATCCTGAACCGCGCGTACCACCCGCTCGCACAGTTCATGGGTCTCCAGCGCGTCCCGGGCGCTGAGCACCCTGCCCGCCCGGACCGCGTCGAGGAACGCGAGCACCGCCTGCTCGATCCCGCGCTGCCGGGCCACCGGCACCCAGTCCCCGCGCCGCCGCACGGTCGGCTGCCCCTTGTGGTCGACGACCTCGGCGAGATTGACGACCTGCCGTTTGGTGTCCTGTCCGGACACCTCCAGGATCTCCTCGGCGGAACCACTGAGCCGGTTCATCAGGCCGAGCGCGGTGAAGCCGTCCCCGGCGAGCTGGAGCACCAGGTGGTGCAGCAGCCCGTTCTGGACACGGGCGCGCACGGTCACGTCGTCGACCTCGCCGGGCACCAGGAACCGCAGGGTGTCGACGACGTGGATGAAGTCGTCGAGGATCATCGAGCGGGGCTCCTCCGGCAGCCCGATGCGGTTCTTCTGCATCAGGATCAGCTCGCGCGGATGGTCCGCGCACTGCGTGTAGCCGGGGGCGTAGCGCCGGTTGAAGCCGACGGCGAGACTCACGTCCCGCTCCTCGGCGAGCGCCACCAGCCGCGCGGAGTCCTCGAGTTCGTAGGCGAGCGGCTTGTCGACGTACGTCGCCACGCCTGCCTCCAGCAGCCGTGTCACGATCTCCGGGTGCACGAGCGTGGGCGCGTGTACGAAGGCCGCGTCGAGGTCCGCCGCGAGCAGGGAGTCGAGGGTGGTGTGCCGCCGCTCCGGCGGGATGTGGAGGCCCTCGCCGACCCGGTCGAGCGTCGCGGGCGTACGGGTCTGCAGGTGCAGTTCGACCCCGGGCTGGAAGGCGAGGACCGGAAGGTAGGCCTTCTGCGCGATGTCGCCGAGTCCGATGCAGCCGACCTTCACGGGGTGATCTCCTCTAACGGTTGCCTGCCGGGGTCTGCTCGGAGCATACGGCGTCCACCTGCGGCGGCCGCCAGTCGGCGATGCCGTCGAAGCCGCGCAGGAACAGGGCAGGCCCGGCCTTCGACAGCGTGGCCATGGCGGTGTTGCGTACGGCGATCCCGGCGCGGCTGCTGATGAGGTTGAGGCGGGCGACCCGCACGGCCCGGCGTGCGACGGCGGTCGTGCGGGGAAGCCGGGCGGCGGTGTAGGCGGGCAGGTCGTCGCAGTGGTGCGCGAGGACGATCGCGTCCTCGATGGCCTGGTTGCCGCCCTGGCCGAGGGTCGGGGGCATGGCGTGCGCGGCGTCGCCGAGCAGGGCGACCCGGCCGTGGTGGTAGGCGGGCAGGGGTTCGGTGATGTGGTGGACGTCGTGGCGCAGGACGTCCTCGGGCCGGGCGGCGGCGAGCACGGCGGGGATCGGGTCGTGCCAGTCGCCGAAGCGGCTCAGCCGTTCGGCCCTCTCGTCGGGCGCGTGGCCGCCGGCGGGCGTGACTGCGGCGCCGTAGGCGTAGACGCGGCCGTCCTTGAGCCGGTGCGTGCCCCAGATGCGGCCCCTGCCCCAGGTCTCGTGCGAGGCGAACTCGGCCCCGGGCACGGGGATCACGACCCGCCAGGTGGTGAACCCGGAGTACACGGCCCCAGGGTGGTCGGGGAAGAGCGCGTGGCGTACGCCGGACCGGATACCGTCCGCCCCCACCACCAGGTCGGCCTCCAGCGCTCCGTCGGCCGTCCTGACGCGGGCGGGCCGGTCGGTGTCACCCCGGTGGGCGAGGGTCGCGTCGGCGTCCGTGCGGATGGTGCCCGGCGGGAGCCGAGAGGCCAGGCTCGCGATGAGGGTGGCGCGGTGCAGGAGCACGAGCGGGCCGCCGAAGCGCTCGGCGGCGGCATCGGCGGAGGTCCGCGAGAGCCACCGCCCGGACGGGGTCCGCAGCCCGCCGCCCCCGCTCCAGGCGGCCAGATCGCGGATTTCGTCGCCGAGGCCGATGACGTCCAGCGCCCGCAGTGAGTTGGGCGCGAGGGAGATCGCCGCGCCGACCGGCTCCAGCGAGCGGGCCCGCTCCAGCACGGTGACCCGCAGGCCGCGCCGGTGCAGGGCGACCGCCGCGGTCAGGCCTCCGATTCCGCCGCCGATCACGACGGCATGCCCGGACTGTGCCATGGCTCCTCCTCGCTTGTGACTACACCTGTAGTGACGCCGTCGACGTTACTACACCTGTAGTCGGAGGGGTAGCGTGAGCCCCATGTCCGAACGCACCGCCGGCCCCTCCCGCTCCGACCTGGTCGCCGACACCGCCCTCGCCCTGCTCGCCGAGCGCGGGATGCGCGGTCTCACACACCGGGCGGTCGACGAGGCGGCCGCACTCTCCCAGGGCTCCACGTCGAACCTCGCGCGAACCCGGCAGGCCCTGCTGGAGCTGGCGGTGCGGCGCCTGGCCGACCGCGAGGCCCGGGTGCTGGCGCTGCACGAGATGCCGGACCCCGCGGCCGGAGCCGGACCCCTGGTGGACGCGCTGGCCCTGGCGGCCCACCGGGCCCTGACGAGCAACCGCGCGCTCACACTCGCCCGCTACGAACTGGCCCTGGAGGCGACGCGCCGCCCGGAGCTGCGGGCCTACTTCGACGCCACGGGCGCCCGCTTCCGGGACCAGCTCACCGCCCTGGTCACGGGCATGGGCTCGACGGACCCGGCCCGCCACACCCTGTCGCTGATCGCCTGGGCGGACGGTCTGATGTTCAGCTGCGTGGCGGGGTCGTTCGGCGCCGCCACGCCGAGCCTGGAGGAGGTGCGGGCCGGGCTGCGGGAACTGCTGGAGGGGATGCTCGGGGGCTGAAAATCTTGTGGTGCGGCGGGGGCGGCTCGGAAAGGATGCGTGCATGACGAACGAACGCCAAGAGCCCGCCACCACCGCCGACGAGCGCACCATGCTGGAGGGCTGGCTGGACTACCACCGCCGGACCCTCGCCTGGAAGTGCGAGGGCCTGACCGACGCCCAGCTCCGCACCGCCTCGGTGGAACCGTCCGAGATGAGCCTGATGGGACTGGTGCGGCACATGGCGGAGGTGGAGCGGGGCTGGTTCCGCAAGGTACTCGCGGCCGAGGACGCCGGCCCGGTCTACTACACCGAGGAGGATCCCGACGGCGAGTTCCATCTCTCCGAGTCCGACACGTGGGAGGAGGCGTACGCCACCTGGCAGTCCGAGATCGAGACCGCCCGGCGCAACGCCGCCCGCTTCGGCCTCGACGACATCTCCGAGGGCAAACACCGGCGCACCGGCGAGCGCTTCAACCTGCGCTGGATCTACACGCACATGATCGAGGAGTACGCGCGGCACAACGGCCACGCCGACCTGATCCGTGAGCGGATCGACGGCGCGACCGGCGACTGACGTCACCCCCGTCGCGCCGGCGCCCTCCGTACGGGGCGCGAGATCACCCGTGCGGGGCATCCTCCGCCTGTCCGCCGCCCCACCGTGGGCCGGACGCACCAGAGTTGCGCGGGTGCATCGAACGACGACCACAGCGACGCTCCTGGTGACCGTGGCGGTCTCGGCCCTCTCCGGCTGTACGACGGTCCCGCATCCCCCCGCGCCGGGGCCCTCGGCGGCACCGTCCCGACCGTCGGCACCGCGGCCGGAGGGCGAGGCGGAGACACAGATCGTGCAGGCACCGGCCCGTGAGGCCCTGCAACTCATCGAAGAGGCGTCCCAGCGTCCGAAGCCGGCCGCGTCGGCGTCCCGCCCGGCCACGCCCCCGGCGGCCTCGCCGGAACGCGGGACGCCGCAGCCCGGCCGGCGCGACGTCCGCCCGCGTCCCGCCCGTCCGGAACACCCCGAGCCCGCTCCGCGCAACCCCCGGCGGTCGCACGCCGACCGTCCGGACGTCTCGGAGTCGGTACGGCAGGACGTCCGGCAGAGCGTCCCGAACAGCTCGGACGTGTGCGCGCTGGGCAGGCGCTACGGGGGATGGCGGGCGGACAGCCCGGAGGCGACGATCTGCCGCGATACGTACGGGCGTTGACCCGCCGCGTCAGGGCCGCTGCCGCGGCGGCGCCCACGTCCCCGAGCCGCCCTCTCCCAGCCGGGACTCCAGCCGTCCGATGGCCGCCCACACGCCGTCGCCGTAGCTGTCGTCGGCGAGGGCGGTGGCGGCTTCCCGGGCCCACCGCAGGTGCGTGAGCGCGTCATCGCGGCGACCGAGTCCGATGTAGTCGTCCGCCAGGTTCAGGTGCAGGGAGGGGTAGATCGCGATCACCGCGGTCACCGCGAGGACCTCCTCCCTGGCTTCCTCGGCCGCCGTCAACGCACGAAGGTCCCAGGCCAGTTCGTCCGCCGGGTCGTCCTGGGTGTCGGCCAGGTAGTGGGCGAGGGTGCAGCGGTGCAGCGGGTCGCCGTGCTCGCCGATCTCCGCCCACAGGCCGAGGAACCGGTGCCGGGCCTCCTCCCGGTCCCCCGCGTGGTGCAGCATGACGACCTGCCCGATCCGCGTCAGCACGGCATCCGGCGCCGCCTGCTCCTGTCGCTCCGCCACGACGCCCTCCGCGCACTCGCCGGCTGTTCCCGCCGACGCTAACCGCAGGCGGGGGCGATCCGGCTCAGGCGGCTCCGGACACCACCGGGCCCGTCACTGCACAGCCGTACGGGCCGGCGCGCCTCAGCCCAGGTTCGGAATCGTCCAGTCGATCGGCGTGTGCCCCTGCGCCGCCACCGCCTCGTTGATCTGCGTGAAGGGGCGCGAGCCGAAGAACTTCTTCGCCGACAGGGGGGAGGGGTGCGCGCCCTTGACCACGACGTGCCGGGACTCGTCGATCAGCGGGAGCTTCTTCTGCGCGTAGTTGCCCCACAGGACGAAGACCGCCGGGTCGGGACGCCCGGCCACGGCCCGGATCACGGCGTCGGTGAACTTCTCCCAGCCCCGGCCCTTGTGCGAGTTGGCCTCGCCGCCACGGACCGTGAGCACCGCGTTGAGCAGCAGCACGCCCTGCTCGGCCCACGGCATCAGATAGCCGTTGTCCGGGATCGGGGTGCCCAGCTCCTGGTGCATCTCCTTGTAGATGTTGCGCAGGGACGGCGGGACCCGCACCCCCGGCCGGACCGAGAAGCACAGCCCGTGCCCCTGGCCCTCGCCGTGGTACGGGTCCTGGCCGAGGATCAGGACCTTGACCTTCTCGTACGGCGTGGCGTCCAGCGCCGCGAAGACCTCCTCGCGCGGCGGATGGACGGGACCCTTCGCCCGCTCCTCCTCGACGAACTCCGTCAGCTCCTTGAACCAGGGCTGCTGCAGCTCGTCGCCCAGAACCCCGCGCCAGGACTCGGGCAGCATGGCGATGTCGGTCACGTCAACGTCCTCACGATGTGCGGTCACTTCCAGGCCACAGAACCTACAGGCGACCACTGACAGCGTGCCCGGGAAAGCCCGGTGCCGGCCCGCCTACCAGGCGGTCTTGCGGTGCAGCTCCCACAGCATCATGATCGTCGACGGGTCCAGGGCCCGCTCCGCGCCCGAGATGTCCCGGCTGGCCGCCACGTACTGCCGGCCCTGCCACAGCGGCAGCAGACGCGCGTCGTCCACGAGGATCCGCTGGGCCTCCTCGAACTCCTTCTCCACGTTCGCGCGGTCGCTCTCCCGGCGCGAGCGGGGCAGCAGTTCACCGGTGATCTTGGGCGCCGAGTAGGGCGTGCCGAGGGCGTTCTGCTCGCCGACGAACGGCGCGATGAAGTTCTCAGCGTCGGGGAAGTCGGGGAACCAGCCGCGCCCGAACACCGGGTACTCGCCCTTCTGGTAGCCCTCGACGTACGTCTTCCAGGGGCGGCTCTTCAGGCTGATCGTGAACAGGCCGGAGGCCTCGAGCTGGCGTTCCAGCTCCTTGAACTCCCCGGCGGTCTCGGAGCCGTAGCGGTCGCTCGTGTACCAGAAGGTGAGCGGCACGCGCTGGTTGATGCCGGCCTCGGTGAGGATCTTGCGGGCCTTGGCGACGTCGGGGTCGCCGTAGTCGTCGAAGAAGCCCGTGGTGTGGCCCGTGAGGCCCTTGGGGACCATGGAGTACAGCGGGTCGACGGTGTCCTTGTAGACCTTGTGGGCGATCGCCGCCCGGTCGACGACCTGGGCGATGGCCTGGCGCACGGCCTTCTTGTTCGCCCAGGAGTCCTTCGGGTTGAACACCAGGTAGTTGATGTCGGTGCCGGTGCCCTCGACGAGCTGGATCTCCTCGTCCTTGGAGGTCTTGCTCTGGAGCTCCACGACGTCACCGGCGGCCAGACCGCGGTAGGTCACGTCGATCTCCTCGTCCCGCAGGGCCTTCACCATGGCGCCGGAGTCCTGGAAGTACCGGACGGTCACGGCGTCGTTCCGGCGCTCCGCGTAGCCCTTGTAGCCCGCGTTGCGGACGAGGACGGCCTCCTTGCCGTCGGAGTACGAGTCAAGGGTGTACGGCCCGGACCCGACCACGCCGCCGTCCTTGCGCAGGCTGTTCTCCGGGTAGGCGTCCGGGGACACGATCGACATGGCGGGGGTGGCCAGCACGAAGGGGAACGTGGAGTCGGGCTTGTTGAGGTGGAAGATCACCTCACGGTCGTTCGGCGCCTGGACCCGCTCGAGGCTGCCCAGCAGACCGGCGGGGCCACCGTTGACGTTGATCTTGCGGATCCGGTCGAACGAGTACTTCACGGCCTGGGCGTCGAGCGCGTCGCCGTTGGAGAACTTCAGGCCCTCGCGCAGCTCGCAGCGGTACACCTGGTTCGAGGAGTCGCTGAAGCCGCAACTCTCGGCGGCGTCCGGCTGGGGCTCGCTCGCGCCGGTCGGATAGCTCAGGAGCGTCTGGTAGATGTTGCGGAACAGCTCCCAGGAGCTGTCCCACGACGCGGCAGGGTCGAGCGTGCTGGGCGCACTGGTGGTGCCCAGGACGATCGGTCCTTCGTCCTCCGGGGTGTCGGACGACAGCACGCCGCACCCGGCGAGCAGGGACGATATGGACGCGATGGCCGCCACCCGCCGCAGGCATCGATTCCGGTTGAACACGCGCACGCTCCTCGAGCTGCCATACCAAGAGTCGGCAGACCATACCGCAGTGCCGCGCCCGCTGCCCCTCCCGGTACATGACCTCTTGATCGATAAACCTTTGACGACGTTGTCATCGCCCTTTGCGGTCCCTTTACGGCGGCACGGGCGCCGTTCGTGTCGCATGGCGCCCGTGCCGATCCGCGTGCGAGGTCCCTGTCAGCCGGTTCCGGCGTTGAGGAAGATGCCACCGTCCACGACGAGCGTCTGGCCGGTGACCCAGTCGGACTGCTCGGAGGTGAGGAAGGCGGCCGCGCCCCCGATGTCGGAGGGCACGCCGAGCCGGCCCAGCGGGTAGGCCGCGGCGGCTTCCTCCTCCCGGCCCTCGTACAGGGCCTGGGCGAACTTGGTCTTCACCACGGCCGGGGCGATCGCGTTGACCCGCACCTTGGGCGCGAACTCGTGCGCGAGCTGCACGGTCAGGTTGATCATCGCGGCCTTGCTGACGCCGTACGCGCCGATGAACGGCGAGGGCGACAGGCCCGCGACGGAGGCGATGTTGACGATCGCGCCGCCGTTGTCCTTCTGCCAGGCGTGCCAGGTCCGCTGGGCGAAGCCGAGCGCCGAGACGACATTGGTCTCGAAGACCTTGCGCGCGACGTTCAGGTCGAGGTCGGCGATCGGCCCGAACACCGGGTTCGTGCCCGCGTTGTTGACCAGGTAGTCGACGCGGCCGAAGGCCTCCATCGTGCGCTCGACGGCGACGGCCTGGTGGGCCTCGTCGTGCGCCTTGCCCGCCACGTAGACCGCCCGGTCGGCGCCGAGCTGCTCGACGGCCTCCTTGAGGGCGTCCTCGTTGCGGCCGGTGATGCACACGCGGTCGCCGCGCGCGACCAGGGCCTCGGCGACGCCGTAGCCGATGCCGCGGCTGGCGCCCGTGACGAGGGCGACCTTGCCGGAGAGTTCCACGGAAGTCATGTCTTGTCCTCTAGTCGAGCGGTCCGCCGGCCACGTACAGCACCTGGCCGGAGACGAATCCGGCCGCCTCGCCGGTGAAGAAGGCGATGGCGTTGGCGATGTCCTCCGGCTCGCCGACCCGGGCCACCGGGATCTGGGTGGCGGCGGCGGCCTTGAAGTCCTCGAAGCCCATGCCGACACGGTCGGCGGTGGCCTTGGTCATCTCGGTGGCGATGAAGCCGGGGGCGACGGAGTTGGCGGTGACGCCGAACTTGCCGAGCTCCTTGGCGAGAGTCTTGGTGAAGCCCTGCAGGCCCGCCTTGGCGGCCGAGTAGTTCACCTGACCGCGGTTGCCGAGCGCGGACGACGACGACAGGTTGACGATCCGGCCGAAGCCCGCGTCCACCATGTGCTTCTGGCAGGCCTTGGACATCAGGAAGGCGCCGCGCAGGTGCACGTTCATGACGGTGTCCCAGTCGGAGACGCTCATCTTGAACAGCAGGTTGTCGCGCAGCACGCCCGCGTTGTTGACCAGGATCGTCGGGGCGCCGAGCTCCTCGGCGATCCGGGCGACGGCCGCCTCGACCTGCGCCTCGTCCGAGACGTCGCACCCGATCGCGAGGGCCTTGCCGCCCGCGGCGGTGATCTTCTCGACGGTGTCCTTGCAGGCCGCCTCGTCGAGGTCGAGCACGGCGACCGCGCGGCCCTCGGCGGCCAGTCGTACGGCGGTGGCGGCACCGATGCCGCGCGCGGCACCCGTCACGACGGCAACCCGCTGCTCAGTGGTGGACATGACTGCTACTCCTCAGGTGAGCGACCGCTTAGTACCTTCAGTGGGTGTGACGCTAGAAGCCCTGGCACGCGGTGTCAACGGCCGGGGTCGGCATGTGATCCATTACCCGGCCCCACCCTGCCCGGCAGCGTCCCCCAGGACACCCGATCGGCGTACGGCCACGCGCCGCGGCATGCCTCGGCGCCTAGCGTTGGAGCGCGAGCCACCCGTGACTGGAAGGGAGGCGCTCCATGCGCCGTCGCATCGGTGCCATAGGCACGCTGTTCGCGATCGCCGCGATCGTGCCGCTGGCCGACCCCGCTCACGCCCGGCAGGACCTGGACTGCCGCGACTTCTCCTTCCAGGAGGACGCGCAGGCCGTCTTCGACGCGAATCCGAGCGATCCCAACAGACTGGACGAGGATCAGGGCCCGGACGACGGCATCGCGTGTGAGGCCCTGGCCCGCCGCGGGATCATCGACCCCACGACGTCACCCACCTCGTCCAGCCCCTCCGCCAGTCCGTCCGTGAGTCCCTCGGTCAGCCCCTCGGTCAGTCCCTCCGCTCCCGTGACCGCCACTCCCACCGGCGCTCCGAGCCAGGGTGTGCGAGGCGGGCTCGGGGGCGCGGTGGCCTCGGGACCGAGCGACTGGGACGTCGCCATCGGCCTGGCCTTCGCGGCGGGTGCCGCCCTCGCGGCCGGTTACGCGGTGAGGCGTCGCCGGCGCTGACGGCCGGGCAAGGCGGCCGTCACCTCACCAGCAGGTTCAGCAACCGCTCGGTCTCCGCCGCCGGGTCCGTGGTCAGGCCGGTGTGCACCGGGCCGGGCTGGACGATCGTGGAGCGGGGGGCGACGAGCCAGCGAAAGCGGCGGCCCGGGTCGTCCGACCCCGCCTGACCGGCCGCGGGACCGCCCGCGCACAGCCCCTCCACGGCCCGCAGGGCGGCTCGGACCCCGGCCACGTCGGCCCGGGGGTCGAGGGCCAGCAGGCGGCTGTCGTCGAGGTGGGTGCGGGCACCGACGTAGGACTCGGCGCGGCAGTAGACGAGGACCCCGGCGTTGATGCACTCGCCGCGTTCGACGCGCGGGACGACGCGCAGGACGGCGTACTCGTAGACGTGGCGGTCCCGGGGCCCGCCCCTGATGATGTGCCGGTCGTTCACTTGAGCCCCTGGATGCGGTCGTGGATGACGGCGGCCCGTGCGAGCAACGGGCGCGCGTAGGCCTGCCTCAGGTCGTCCGGCGTGGCGAATCCGGGCTCGTCCAGGAGCCAGGCGTCCGGGATCTGCGCGGTGGCCTCGGCGAGGAGTTCCTCGGTGACCAGGGGCGCCAACTCGGCGGCGGCGGAGGCGACATCGGGTGCGAAGGACGCCAGCGCGTGGTCGGAGGCGTCGTACGGGCGAGCGGCGGAGGCCTCCACTCCGGGCCAGTTGTGGTGCCAGATCATCGTCGCGCCGTGGTCGACGAGCCACAGCTCGCCTCGCCACCTCAGCAGGTTGGGGTTGCGCCAGGACCGGTCGACGTTGTTGATCAGCGCGTCGAACCAGATCACCCGGCCGGCCTCCTCGGGGCTCACCGGGAACGCGAGCGGGTCGAAGCCGAGCGCGCCGGAGAGGAAGTCCATGCCGAGGTTGGTGCCGCCGCTGGACCGGAGCAGGCTCTGCACCTGCTCGTCCGGTTCGCCCAGCCCCAGATCCGGGTCGAGCTCGACGGTGACCAGGCGCGGCATCCGCAGCCCCAGCCGGCGGGCGAGTTCCCCGCAGACCACTTCTGCGACGAGCGTCTTGCGGCCCTGTCCCGCGCCGGTGAACTTCAGGACGTAGGTGCCGAGGTCGTCGGCCTCGACCAGGCCCGGCAGCGAACCGCCCTCGCGCAGGGGCGCGATGAAACGGGTCGCGATCACTTCCTTGAGCATCGCCCCAGGTTACTGACGTACGCGGCGGCCCCGGCCACGGCCTCGCGGCGGCGGGCCGGAACCCGACAGCGAACCGACAGCTCCGCTTTACCCGTGTCCTTCCGCGAACGGGTCAGGATTTCGACATGGTCTGAACAGCCGGTCCGCAAGGGCCGTACCTCTCGGCAGATCACGAATCCCCGGAAGGAACGTCAGCATGACCAGCGAATCAGTTCAGCCGATGTCGGGACCGAGCCGCCGCACCGTCGTGGCGGCGGTTGGCGCGGCGGGGCTCACCGTGGCGCTGACGGCGTGCGGGTCGGAGGACAAGGCGTCCGACCCGTCCACCGAACAGGGCGCCGCCGACGGCGGCGCGACGAACGAAGGGGGCGGCTCGTCCGCCGGAGCGGGAGCCGGTGGTGCGGCGCTCGCGAAGACCGCCGACATCCCCGAGGGCAGCGGCAAGATCTTCAAGGACGAGAAGGTGGTGGTCTCGCAGCCGGCCGCGGGCGACTACAAGGCCTTCTCGACGATCTGCACCCACCAGAACTGTCCGATGGTGGACCTCAAGGACGACGTCATCTCCTGCACCTGCCACGGCAGTCAGTTCTCCGTGCTCGACGGCAGCGTGAAGAAGGGGCCGGCGGTGAAGCCGCTGGAGGCGAAGGAGATCAGCGTGAACGGCGACTCCATCACGCTCGCCTGACCTCACGCGGACGCTCCAGGCACGCCAGCACCTCGTCCGTGGTCGCGACCGTGGCGACCAACGCGAGGGTGTGGCGGATCATCGCGGGGGTGTAGTCGGCGGGCACTCCCGCGATGGCGTCCGCCGGGACGACGACGCCGTAGCCGCGGTTCACGGCGTCGAACACGGCGTTGGGGACGGCCACGTTGGCCGAGACCCCGGTGACGATCAGCGTGCGGCAGCCGAGGTTGCGCAGCAGCGGATCGACGTCGGTGCCCTGCAGGGGCGACAGCCCGTGCAGACGCCGTACGACGAGGTCCTCCTCGGCGACCTCGATCGGTGCGGCCACCCGCACCGCCGGTGTGCCGGTCAACTGCTGGACGGGCAGCCGTGCGGCGGCGTGGAACAGACGGGCGTTGCGGTTGGCGCCGCGGCCGTCGGGGCGGCGCTCGGCGACGGCGTGGACGACCTGGACGTCGCTGTCGTGGGCGGCTGCCACCAGACGGGCGACGTTGGCCAGGGCACCGCCGGCGCGTGCCGCCTCGGCGAGTTCGGGCAGTGCGCTGTCCGGCCCGACGACACCCTCCTGGCACTCGACGGTGAGCAGCACGGTGGTACGTGGTTCGAGGAGTTCGCAGAGCGCTTCGTACGAGGGCACGTCTCCCCCTGTCACCGGCGGCCGGGCGGGCGAGCGTAGCGACCATTGCGCACGGACGGAAGAGCACTCATCCTTTTCTGACGTGATGTCAGAGGATCTCCTCTGGCACGACGTGGGAGAAAGAGGGGGCGCATGACCGTCACGCAGCAGCGCAGAGGCCGGAAGATCATGATGACGCCGGGTGAGCTGGACGAGTTCCTGACCACCCAGCGCACCTGCCGGGTCGCCACGGTGTCGGCCGAGGGCGCGCCGCACGTGAGCACGCTGTGGTTCGCCTGGGACGGCACCTCCATGTGGCTGTACTCGGTCGTGCGCAGCAAGCGGTGGACCGACCTGCGGCGCGACCCGCGGGTGGCGATCGTGGTCGACACCGGCGAGGAGTACGACGAGCTGCGCGGGGCCGAGCTGTCGGGCACGGTCGAGTTCGTGGGCGAGATCCCGCGCACCGGTGAGCTGCGTGCCGAACTCGACGTCCCGGAGACGCTGTTCGCGCGGAAGAACTTCGGTTTGGAGGAGATGCCGCACGACGGCAGGCACGCCTGGATCCGTCTGACGCCGCAGAAGGTGGTCTCCTGGGACTTCCGCAAGCTGGCCGGGCAGTAGCTCTCTCCCGGCAGGTCAGCCGACGCTCTCCCCCGCCGCCCGCAGGGCCTTGACCGCCGCCCGGATCGACGGGCGGCGGTCCGCGTCCGCGCGCCAGACGACGTACACGTGACGCCGCACCCGCTGCCGGAGGGGGACGGTCACGACGCCGGCGGGCACGGGGTGGCGGCCGAGCACCGGGGCGATGCACACCCCGAGGCCCGCGGCGACCAGCGCGAGCTGCGTGTGGTTCTCGGCGGCGCGGTGGCCGACGATCGGCTCGACGCCCATGGAGCGCAGCGTGAACATCAGCCACTCGTGGCAGAACTCGCCCTCACCCCAGGTGATCCACTCGTCGTCGGCGAACTCGGCGAGATCCACCTCCGCGCGCTCCGCGAGCCGGTGGTCCACCGGCATGGCGACCTCGGCCGGGTCGTCCAGGATCGACGCTTTGACCAGGCCGTCGGGCAGCGCCATCGGCTTGTTGTACCAGTCGAGCACCACGGCGAGGTCGAGGTCGCCGCGCACGACTCCGGCGATGCCCTGCTCCGGTTCGAGCTCGCAGGAGCGCAGCCGGAGCGCGGGGTGCTGCTCGCGCAGTGCGGCCAGCGCGTGGGGGAACAGCCCCCGTGCGGCCGTCGGGAACGCCGACAGTCTGAGCTCGCCGACGACCTGCCCGCGCTGCGCCTCCAGGTCGGCCTGGGCGAGTTCCACCTGCGACAGGATGCGCGCGGCGTGCTCGGCGAGGAGCCGGCCCGCGTCGGTGAGCCGCACGCCCCGGCCGTTCTTGGCGAGGAGCTGCTGGCCGGCCTCCCGCTCCAGCTTGGCCAGCTGCTGCGAGACGGCGGAGGTCGTGATGTGCAGCCCCTCGGCCGCCCCGCTGACCGAGCCGTGCCGGGCGAGGGCATCGAGGGTGCGCAGGCGCTCCAGGTTCAACATGTAAGCAATGCTACGCAGTACCGGGTGCAAAATCTCGATTGTGCTACGAGGTTCTGCTGCCGCATCGTGACTGCCATGAGCACCGTCACCACCTCGCCCGGCCGGGTCACCGCCCAGCCGCCCGCACCGCCCAGCCGCCGCCTCGACTGGCGTCTCCGGTTCGCCGCCCTGTCCCTGATCTGGGGTTTCAGCTTTCTCCTCATCAAGGTGGGCACCGGGGGATACGCGCCGTTCCAGGTGACGCTCGGCCGGCTGCTGTTCGGCACGGCGGTGCTGGCCGCCGCGATGGCGGTGCGCCGCGAGCGGCTGCCGCGCGGGGCACGCACCTGGGGGCATCTGGCGGTGGCCGCGTTCCTGCTCAACGCCCTGCCGTTCTCCCTGTTCGCGTACGCCGAGCTGACCATCCCGTCCACGCTGGCGGGCATCTGCAACGCGACCTCGCCGCTGTGGGGCATGGCACTGTCGCTGGTCGCCCTGTCGGAGGACCGCCCGACCCGGGTGCGGGTCGCGGGGCTCGGGCTCGGCTTCCTCGGGGTGCTCACGGTGCTGGGCGCCTGGCAGGGCTTCCACGGCCTGGACGCCACCGGGACGGCACTGGCCCTGCTCGCCTCCCTCAGCTACCCGATCGGCTGGATCTACGTCCGCCGCACCCTGGCCGGCACCGGCCACTCGCACCTGTCGATGACCGGCGCGCAGCTGCTGCTCGCGACGGCCCAGCTGGCGGTCGTCACCCCGCTGTTCACGACCCTGCCCACCCGCGTGTCCGTCGTGCCGCTGCTGGCGATCGCCGCCCTGGGCGCGCTGGGCACGGGCCTCGCGGTGCTCCTCCAGTACGGCCTGGTCGCCGAGGTCGGCCCGACGACCGCGCAGATGGTCACCTACATCGTCCCGGTCATCGCCACGGCCGCGGGCATCGCGCTCCTCGGCGAGGCGCTCACCTGGTCGACACCGGTCGGCGCGGCGATCGTGCTGACGGGGGCGGCACTCACCCAGGTACGGCCGAAGCGGCGACCGGTGCCTCAGCCTTAGCCGCGGGGGGCTTGAGGACCGAGGTCGGCGCATGCGCCTTAGCGGCGCCGGGGGCCGAAGGCCGAGGCCGGTGCGGCGCCTCAGCCGTAGCCGCGCCGCGCCCCGAAGGCCGAGCCCGGTTCTACGCGGGACCCGAAGGCCGAGGCCGGCATCTAGCCGTGCCCGGGCCCGAAGACCCCGACCGGCACCTCCGCCACAGCTACACCGCGACCCGAAGGCCGAGCCGGTGACTCAGCCGTAGCCACACGGGCCCCGAAGGCCGAGGCCGGCATCTAGCCGTGCCCAGGCCCGAAGACCCCGACCGGCACCTCCGCCACAGCTACGCCGCAGCCCAAAGGCCGAGCCCGGTGACTCAGCCGTAGCTACGCCGAGCCCGAAGACCGCGATGGCCCCTTCGCCACAGCTGCATCGCGACCCGAAGACCGCGACTGGCGCCTCAGTCATAGCTGCGTGCCGGGGCGGGCCCGAGGGCCGAGGCGATCGCGTCGGCCAGCGTGTCGATCTCGCCCCCGTCGAGCGTCGAGACGGTGACCCGGACGCCGGGCGGCGCGTTCAGCCGGAAGCGGGCTCCGGGGGCCACGGCCCAACCGGCGTGCAGCAGCCGGGCGACGGCGCCCGTCTCGTCCGGCACGGGCACCCACACGTTCATGCCGCTGCGCCCGTGCGCCGCGACCCCGCGCCGCTCCAGCGCCCCGATCAGCGCGTCCCGCCGCCGCCCGTACGAAGCCGCCACCTCGGCCGTGTCCACCGCGCCGTCGGCCCACAGCCGCACCAGGGCCCGCTGCATCAGCCGGCTGACCCAGCCGGGTCCGAGCCGGTGCCGCCCGCGGACCCGGTCGACGGTGACGGCGTCCCCGGTGAGCACGGCGAGACGCAGATCGGGGCCGTAGGCCTTGGCGGCCGAGCGTACGAACGCCCAGTGCCGGGTGACCCCGGCCAGGGGGTGCAGGGGCAGGTCGACGATGCCATGGCCGTGGTCGTCCTCGATCAGCAGGACCTCCGGGTACTCACCGAGCACGGCTCGCAGGGCACGCGCGCGGGGGGCGCTCACCGCGGCGCCGGTCGGGTTCTGCGCCCGGTCCGTGACGATCAGGGCCCGCGCCCCGGTCTCCAGGGCCCGGCGCACATCCTCCGCGCGGGGCCCCTCGTCGTCGACGCCGACGGGAACGGTCCGCAGCCCGAGCGCGGGCACGAGGTCGAGGGTGCGGCCCCAGCCGGGGTCCTCGACGGCGACGGTGTCGCCGGGCTTGAGGTGGGCCGCCAGTACGCGTTCGACGCCGTCGAGGGCACCGGAGACCACGGCGAGCGGCCCGTCCGGCACCCCGTCGGCGTCGAATCCGGCCCGCGCGAGCCGGGCCAACTCCGGTTCCACGGGGGTGTCCCCGTAGAGCACGGGCGCCCGGTCGCCCTCGGCGGCGGCCGCCCCGAACGCGGCCGCGAGCGGCGGCAGCAGCGCCGGGTCCGGATTGCCCTGCGCGACGTCCCGCACGCCCTCGGGGATGTCCACCCTGAAGTGGTCCCGCCCAGTCGTCGCCGGGGCGGGCCGCACCCGGCTGCCGCGCCGGCCCGCGGTCTCGATGACTCCGCGCTCGCGCAGGGTCCGGTACGCGGCCGCGACCGTATTGGGGTTCACCCCCAGCCGCTCCGCCAACTCCCTCATGGGAGGCAGCAGTTGACCGGGTCTCAGCTCACCGGCCCCCACCGCTCGCTCGATGCTCGCGGAAATGTCCGCTGCGCGACGCCCACTGATCGGATACTCTCCTAGCACAAAGCCAATTATGCACTAGTGCAATGGAGAGCGCCATGCAGGGGACCGCGCAGACGCCGCCGCAGCCCGACACCGCCTACACCCCGACCGATCGCACCGTCCCCACCCGTTCCCCGGACCGGGCCTCGTACGACAAGGAACTGGTGCACGCGATTCTCGACGAGGCCTACGTCTGCCATCTCGGGTTCGTCCGCGACGGAGCGCCGGTCGTGCTGCCCACGCTGTACGCCCGGGTCGGAGAGCGGCTGTACGTGCACGGCTCGACGGGCTCGCGTCCGCTGCGGGCGGCCGGTCAGGCCGACCCGGGCCTTCCGGTCTGCCTGACGGTCACGCACGTCGACGGTCTGGTCCTGGCCCGTTCGGCCTTCCACCACTCGATCAACTACCGCTCCGTGGTGGTGCACGGCGTCGCCCACGACGTGACGGACCCCGAGGAGAAGCGGCAGGCCCTGGACGCGCTGGTCGACCACGTCGTGCCCGGCCGCTCCAAGGACTCGCGCCCGGCCAACAAGAAGGAGCTGGCCGCCACCGCCGTGATCCGTCTGGATCTGGACGAGGTCTCCGCGAAGCTGCGCACCGGGGGCGTGAACGACGAACCGGAGGACCTCGCCCTCCCCCACTGGGCCGGCGTCGTCCCGGTGCAGCGCGCCTACGGCACGCCGCTCCCCGACCCGGGCCTGGCCCCTGGCACCGAACTGCCCGGCTACCTCACGGCCCTGTGATGCTGATCCACCCCTGGGACGCACCTCGCGACGACAGCGAATGGCAACAGTGGCTGGCCGGCCGCGACTTCGGCCAGCTCGCCGTCAACGGCCTGCCGGGCGAACCGCCCCACGTCCAGCCCCTGCACTTCGCGTACGAACCCGGGCGCGGCGAGATCGTCACCCACCTCGCCCGTCCGAACCCGCTCTGGCACGCGCTGGAGGCCCACCCGGACGTCCTGCTGAGCGTGGTCGACGACTACGTGTTCGTGCCCGGCCCCTGGCAGGCCGCCCCGGACGTGCCGCCCGAGCACGGCACCCCGACCAGCTTCTACGCGGCCGTCCAGCTCCGCTGCCGCGCCCGCGTCGTGGACGACCCGGCGGAGAAGGCCGCGCTTCTGAACCGCCAGGTCGACCACTTCCAGCCGCGGGGCGGCTCCGCACGGGCAGCGGCGGGCGAGGCCCCGTACGGCAGGATGCTCGCCGGCATCCGGGGCCTGCGCCTCGAAGTGACGGACGTACGAGCCAAGTTCAAGTACGCCAATCACAGGCCGGCCGAGGTCCGGGGCCGGATCGCCGCAGAGCTCGCGGCCCGCGGCGGTCCGGGCGACGCGAGGGCACGCGACCACCTCCTGCGCAGACAGCAGGCGTAGGCCGCGAGGCCCCCGCCCTACACGGCCATCACCGGCTCCTCGCCCGTCCGCGCGGCCCGCGTCTCCTCCACCGCGAGGCCCGCCACCGAGCCCAGCATCAGCAGGGTCCCGGCCAGCGTCGCCGCCGTGAGGTGCTCGCCGAGCAGGACGACGGCGAGCACCGCCGCGCTCACCGGTTCGAGCAGCATGATCACCGAGACGGTGGCGGACCGTACGACGGCCGCGCCCGCGAAGTAGAGGCCGTAGGCGAGCGCCGTGGGGACGGCGGCGACGTAGACCAGCAGGAGCAGAAGCCGGCCGGGCTGCTCGGTGTGCGGCAGCAGTCCCTCCGCCAGGGCGAACGGCAACAGGCACAGGCTCGTGACGGCGAAGGCGCCGACCGTCGAGCGAGCGGCGTCGACCTCGCCGTCGCGGCCCCACCGGCGGGTGAGCAGCGTCATCACGCTGTACCCGGCCGCGGACAGCAGCGCGAGCAGCACACCCACGGGGCGGACGGTCGCGCCCCCGCCTCCGAGGACGAGAACCGCGAGCCCGGCGAGGGCACCCACGACGGCGACGGTGCCACCCCGGCCCAGGCGCTCGGCCAGGGTCAGCCGGGCGCCGAGCGCGATGAGGACGGGCCCCGCGCCCAGGGTGACGACGGTGGCCACGGCGAGGCCGGTGGCGGAGACGGCCGCGAAGTACGCGGTCTGGAAGACGGCGAGGCCGATTCCGGTGACCCCGGCCCGCAGCGCCCGGCGCCCGAGCGGCTCCCACACGGGGGTTGCGGCGCCCGGCCGCAGCAGGCGCACGGCGAGCAGCAGCACGAGACCGGCGGCGCAGCGCCAGAAGGAGAGGGCGACAGGTCCCATGTCACTGGCCCGGTAGACCAGGGAGGCGGCCGCGCCCGCGGTGCCCCAGGCGGCACCGGCGACGATCAGATAGAGGAGGCCTCGCCCGATGGGCAGGCCGGATGCGGTGTTCGACACGTGTTCTCTCCGCAGACGCGCACGACGCGCCGCACGCGAGTGGCGGCCGGTGCGCGGAAGTTCGGCAAGAACCCCGGATCAGTCGGGATCAGGGGTCCACGGACTTCGTCTGCGGGCAGCACCGTTCTGCGCGGCGGCGAATCGCCGGGCGCGGTTTCCGGAGGGCCCGCCTCAGGCGGCCGGAGGCGGAAGAACGAGTGCGTTCGAAGGCATGATCGGCAGCCTATGCGGTCGTCCCGGGGCTGGACAATTCCCTTTCCGGGCCACCCCCGGCGACCGGCCGGTCGGAGCCCTTCACGGGCGTGGAGGACTGAGCGATGAACGCGCCGGCCAGCACGATGACGCCACCGGCGATCTGGGGTGCCGACAGGTGCTCACCGAGCAGGACCCAGGCCAGCACGGTGGCGATGACCGCTTCGAGGCAGGCCACGACACCGGCGACCTGCGGGGAGAGCCGCCGCACGGCGACCACACCGGTGACGTACGCGACGACGGTGGCGACGAGGACGATCCACGCCAGCAGCACGACGGCCGCGACGGGCGTGCCGTCCATGCGGGCGGTGCCCGTGAGGACCGACCAGTCCATGCTCCAGGGCCGGGCGACGACGGTCAGTACGGCCGCCCCGACGAGCAGGCCGTAGGCGATGACACCGAGCGGATCGGGCGCCTCGTCCCCGGCGTCGCTGCCCTGGTCGGACAGGACGAAGTAGCCGACCTGGCAACAGGCCGCACCGAGCGCGAGCAGCAGCCCCAGGGCGTCGAAGCGCAGGCCCGACCACACCTCGACGACACAGGCGAGTCCGCCGACCGCGAGCACGACACCGACCGCGGCGGCACGCGTCACGGGCCGTCGCTGCACGAAGCGCACCCAGCCCAGCACCAGCGCGGGCGCCAGGTACTCGATGAGCAGCGCCACCCCGACGGGGATCCGGGAGAGCGCCGCGAAGTAGCAGGCCTGGACGCCGGCGACGGCCAGCAGCCCGAACCCGGCGAGCAGCCCGGGTCGCCGGCGCAGCAGCGCACGATGGCGCACGGCGAGCGGCAGCATCACCAGGGCCGCCCCGGCCACCCGCAGCCACACCACGTGCAGCGGGTCCAGGCCCGCCTCGATCAGCGGCTTCGCCGCGACTCCGGATCCGCCGAAGGCCACCGCGGACACGAGCGCGAGGCCGAGCCCCACGCCCCTGCCGCGCCCGCTCACGCTGCTGTCAGAGGTACGCACCGGCACATGATGACAGGCCATGACAGGAGCGTCATCCCCTATGGCACCTGTCTCACAGCCTGGACGGGGCGATTCGACCCCCCGGGTCCGGCTCGGGGCGCTCCCGCTCAGTGGGTGGTTTCGCCGCACTCCCGGGTGATGCCGGACCAGCCGGCGAGCCGGGCGAGCACCTCACGCGGGTCGATGCCGGCCCGTTCGAGCACCTCGACCGCGCGCGCCTGCGGGTCGACGACGATCGCCGCGAGGAGGTCGGTGCCACGGGCCGGTCCGCCGCGCTCGGCGGCGCGTTCGCAGGCGTACTCCATGGACGCGGCGGCGAGCGGGGAGAAGCCCGCCGTCTCCGTCACCACGGGGACGGAGACGGAGTCCTCGACACCGCTCTGCCAGCGCAGGCCGTATCCGATGCTGCGCTGAACGAGATAGCCGAGCAGCCGGGAGATCTGCGGCCCCTCGCCGAAGACGGCACGCGCCTCGGGGTCGGACTCCAGCAGCGAGTGGAGCAGATGGGCGGTGTCGATCTGCCGGTCCCCGTCCCGGACGGCCCGGCGCCGGGCGCCGCCGACCACCGACGCCAGCTCGTCACTGAGCCTGGCATCGTTGTCCACGCGCTGAATGCCGAGCTCATGGGCCGACTGCCGGGGGAAAGGGGGTTGCACATCCCCTACCCCATCAGCCCCGCCGGCCCGGGTCATCCCCGGAGGGAAGCATTCTCGCGTCCCACAGAAAGTGGACTCCCCGACCGCAATCTCCTCCTTGCGGAGGAGATCAGGCAGATTCGCACGAAGACCTCGACGTGGCTGACAGTTCGTCAGTATTGAACATTGCGGCCGTCACGGCTACGTTCCGCGACACCCAGCCGACACGAAGAGGTGGTCGCATGGCCGAAGTCAGCGCGGAGGCACGCATCGGGGCGCCGGCCGAGAAGGTGTGGGCGAGGCTCACGGACTGGTCCGCGTACGGCGAGTGGAACGCGACCCACACGAGTTTCCCGGCAGGCGGCCCGGAGCCCCTGGCAGTGGGCGCGACGTTCCAGGAGAACATGCGGCTCATGAATTTCCCGGCCGAGGTGGCCTGGACCGTCGAGGAACTGGAACCGGCGCGTGTGCTCGCCATCCGCGGCAGGGGCCCGATGGCGGTGACCGTCGCGACGCGCTACACCCTCACCCCCGACGGCGACGCCACGACGGTCCGCATCGACGGTGAGTTCACGGGCGCGACGGTGTCCCTGATGGCGGGCAAGCTCAAGGACTCGGCCACGGCGGCCCTGCACGAGTCGCTGCGCAGACTGACCGGGCTGGTGACCTGACACCCCGAAACGCCGAAGCGCCCCCGGACCGCTCCGGGGGCGCTTCTCCTCCTGCGAGGTTCAGTCCTCGTCGGCGAGGATCAGATACAGCTTCTTGCGGGCCTCGTTGATGACGCCGAGCGCCTTCTCCCGCTGCTCCTTGCTGCCGGTCTTCCAGACCTGGCCGAAGGCCTCCATCAGACCGAAGCCGGCCTGGCGGATCTCACCGAGGGCCTCCCAGTCGACCCCGCGGGAAGCCTCCTCCCAGGGCGCCTCGGGCCCTTCCCCGGCAGCCTCGCGGCCCGCGTCGGTGAGCGAGAACAGCTTCTTGCCGCCCTCGGACGCACTGACGATCAGCCCCTCGTCCTCCAGCAGTTGGAGGGTGGGGTACACCGAGCCGGGGCTGGGCTTCCAGGCCCCGCCGCTGCGCTCGGCGATCTCCTGGATCATCTCGTAGCCGTGCATCGGCCGGTCCTTCAGCAGGGCCAGGATCGAGGCGCGCACGTCACCGCGCCGTGCCCTCCCCCTTGGCCCCCCGCGCCCTCGTCCACCCCAGGGGCCCGGGCCGAAGCCCGGTCCACCGGGCCCGCCCCAGCCGGGGCCACCGTGGCCGCCCGGCCCGAACGGACCGAAGGCCGCACGCAGCCCTTCGAAGCCGCCCCGACCGTGGTGCGGGCCGCTGTGTCCATGTCCACGCTCGAATCCGTGGGTACGCATCGCAACCACTCTCCATTCCATCGTTGATCTGTCGCGATGCTTCAACGATATATCGGTAACACTCGCCTGACAAGACCCGGCTCGCGGGGCCCGCCCGGCAGAATCGGGCCAGCGCTCTCGAATTGGCCTTGGCCTGCGGCTTCGCGGGAGCCCTAGCGTCGCGGCATGCGGATCCGAATCGTCGACGCCTTCACCGATCGCCCCTTCTCCGGCAACCCGGCCGGGGTCCTGCTCCTGACCGGCGCGGACGCCTTTCCGGACGACACCTGGCTGCAGAACGTCGCCCTGGAGGTCAACCACGCCGAGACGGCCTTCGCCCACCCGCTCCCCGAGGGCGCCGAGGCCGACTGGGCGCTGCGCTGGTTCACGCCGGCCACCGAGGTCGCGATGTGCGGCCACGCCACCCTCGCCACCGCCCACGTCCTGCACACGACCGGCGCCCACGAGGGCCCGGTGCGGTTCGCCACCCGCAGCGGCGTCCTCGTCGCCACACCCGCGGGGGACGGCTCCGTCACGCTGGACTTCCCGACGGCCCCGCTCACCCCGGTCGATCCGCCCGGCGGCCTCGCCGAGGATCTGGGCGCCGAGCCGCTCACGGTCCTCGACACCGGCCCGAACGTGGGCGACCTGCTGGTCGAGGTCGCGGACGAGAAGACGGTGCTCGGCCTCAGCCCCGACCTGAGGGCCCTCGCCGCCCATTCCGAACGCGGCGTCATCGCCACGGCCCGCGCGCAGGACCCGGGCCTCGGCTACGACTTCGTCTCCCGCTGCTTCTTCCCGAACGTCGGCATCGACGAGGACCCGGTGACCGGCAGCGCTCACACGGCGCTCGCCCCGTTCTGGTCCGAGCGCCTGGGCCGCCCCGACCTCACCGGCCTCCAGGCCTCACCCCGCTCCGGCCGCGTCCGCACGGAGCTGCGCGGCGACCGCACCCTGCTGACCGGCAGGGCTGTCACCGTCATCGAGGGCGAGTTGCTGGCCTGAGAACAGCGAAGGGGCGTACGACACCGTCGTACGCCCCTGACCTCATCACGTCACGCCGTCGGCAGCCAGCCCACCTTGCCCGCCAGCAGCGCGTACCCGACGAACGCCCCGATGTCGAGCAGCGAGTGGGCCACCACGAGCGGCCCGACGCGCCCCCAGCGGCGGTAGAGACAGACGAAGACGACGCCCATGACCATGTTCCCGATGAAACCGCCGATGCCCTGGTAGAGGTGGTACGACCCGCGCAGTACGGAGCTGCCGGCCATGGCGGCCGCCGGGGTCCAGCCCAGCTGGCCCATGCGGCGCAGCAGGTAGCCGACGACGATCACTTCCTCCAGCACGGCGTTCTGGATCGCCGAGAGGATCAGCACGGGGTACTTCCACCACACCGCCGGCAGCGCCTCGGGCACCACGGTGAGGTTGAAGCCGAGGCCGCGGGCCGCCAGGTAGAAGGCGATGCCGGTGCTGCCGATGACCGCCGCGATCGCCGCGCCGCGGCCGAGGTCGGGCCAGGGGCGGGTGCGGTCGAAGCCGATCGTGCGCAGGCCCGCCCCCTCGCGCAGCAGGAAGTGCGCGACGAGCGCGACGGGTACCAGCGCCGTGGTGATCCCGAAGAGCTGCCAGGCGAGGTCGAGCCAGGGCCGGCCGGGCGCGGCCGAGGCGTTCATCGTGGCGGCCTGGTCCTTGAGCCCGCCCGGCTTGGTGACCGACCCGATGAAGCTGATCAGTGCGGACACCCCGCTCGCGCCCAGCGACAGCGCGAGGACCAGCAGTGTCTCGTTGCGGAGCATCCTCCGTGAGAGCCCCTGCTGGGGAATGGAATCGACCACCGGGCTCGCCTCCGCCTGCACACCTGCCTCCACTTCACCGACCTGTCGGATCAGTATGGCGGCAGCAGGATGTCACCCCGCGGCGGCGTCAGCCCAGCGACACCGGCTCCGGCAGTCCCACCGGCCAGCTGTGCACCGGGTCCCCCTTGTGCATCAGCTCGCGGTAACGCCGGGTCGTGGCGGCCAGCGCCTCGTCCCGGGAGAGGCCCGTGTCCAGTGCCGTGTGGAAGGTGGCGGCCTGCCAGCTCGCCCCGTTCACCCTGCGCCGGCACCGCTCCTCGATCACGCCCAGGTACAGATCACGGTCGGCCGGCTCGACACCCCAGGCGTCCAGGCCGGCCTCGGCGAGCGGCAGCAGTTCGTCGCGGATCAGGTTCACCGCGTCGACCTCGGTGGTGCCGCTGTACCGGCCGCGCCGGGGCCAGGCGAGGCGGGCGTCGATGCCGTCCTTGCACGCGGCGTCGAAGTTGGCGGCGGCCGCCTCGAACGGCAGCCGGGTCCACACCGGCCGGGACTCCTCGGCGAGGGCCCGGACGACCCCGTAGAAGAAGGCCGCGTTGGCGATGACGTCGATGACCGTGGGCCCGGCGGGCAGGACGCGGTTCTCCACACGCAGGTGGGGGACGCCGTCGGCGATGCCGTAGACCGGGCGGTTCCAGCGGTAGATCGTGCCGTTGTGCAGGACGAGTTCGGCGAGCGACGGCGTGCCACCCTGGTCGAGCACCCTCAGCGGGTCCTCGTCGTCACAGATCGGCAGCAGGGCCGGGTAGTAGCGCAGGTTCTCCTCGAAGAGGTCGTACGCCGAGGTGACCCAGCGCTCTCCGAACCAGGTGCGCGGCCGGACGCCCTGGGCCTGGAGCTCGGGCGGGCGGGTGTCGGTGGACTGCTGGAACAGCGGGGGCCGCGACTCGCGCCACAGCTCGCGGCCGAAGAGGAAGGGCGAGTTCGCGCCGACGGCGATCTGCGCGGCGGCGACCGCCTGGGCCGCGTTCCACACGTCGGCGAAGCGGGCCGGGGTGACCTGGAGGTGCAGTTGCACGGAGGTGCAGGCGGCCTCGGGCGCGATGGACTTCGAGGTGCAGCTCAGGTGCTCCACGCCGTCGATGTCGAGGGTGAACTCCTCGCCGCGGGCGGCCACGATCTGATCGTTGAGGAGGGTGTACCGGTCGACGTCGGAGAGGTTCGACGACACCAGGTCGTCACGGTCGAGAGTCGGCAGAATACCGATCATCACAATACCGGCGTCGACCTCGCCTGCTTTTCGGTCGGCATATGCCAGTGACGTACGGAGTTCCTCCGCGAGACGGTCGAATACCCGGCCCCCCAGACGATGTGGAGGGATGTTGACTTCCAGGTTGAACATGGCGAGTTCTGTTTGGAAGTCGCGACTCGCGATGCGTTCGAGGACTTGCCCGTTCAACATTTTCGGCATGCCGTCGGCGCCCGCGAGATTCAATTCGATCTCCAGCCCCATGAGGTTCTTGGGGCGATCGAACCGCTTCTCCGCCAGGAGTCGCTCCAAGCCCGTCAGACACTGACGCAGCTTGTCGCGGTAGCGCTGGCGATCGGACAGGTCGAACCGGCCTGCCACGACCTTCTCCCCCATTGAAGCGTCCTTCCTCGGATGGTGCAGGCCGGGATCCGGCCGCCGGGGTCCCGGTCAGGTGGAGGATGCCCAGTGAAAGCGATCGATAACGTCCCGGGCGGACCCGTCGGCCGCTACGCTGGCCATGTGTGACCGGTGGCACATTCACTCGGCATGACGCACAGGACTGTTTCGGGCCCCGGCAACTCGTGAAAAACGCCGACGAGAATGGGCCGACCGGTCCGCGGGCATTCGCCGAGGTCATCGACGCGCACCCCAGTCCGGAATCGGGATAATTATCGCGTATCGCCGACCGAATGTACCCTTGTTCTACTCACCGGAAACGGCTAGACGAAACACAGTCTGAACCCGTGTCGTATAAACTTTGCGAACAAGGCAGAAGGTTGGCGCCCACGGTCGATGGGTCCTGCCGTCGAGGCGACGCGGACCCCACCCCCCTCTCGTTCTCATGACCCGGCCCCTGCCTCTCTGACCCTCGTGAGCTGACAGCGCCGTCCGCCCCCGCCCTCGCGCCACCGTGCCTTTGAATGAGAGGCGACCCACCATGCCGCTGCATGTCCCTCCGGCTCCCGCGCCCGCACTCCGTTCCGTCCTCACTGCGCTCTCCTCTCCCACCGCGGTCCGCGAAGCACGAACTCCCTCCCTGCTCGGCACCCAGGGACCCGCCACCCCCGAGCTCCCGCTGCCCGTGCACGTCCTCGACCACGTCACGGCCGAGGGCGTGTCCGCGACCCGGCTGGCCGGGTGGCGCTTCCTGATCCGCTGCGGCGACCGCGCCGTGGCCGCGGCGGAGACCATGCTGACTCCCGACGGCTGGGCCTTCTCGCACTTCTTCGAGGGCCCGTACATCACCTCCACCGAGCGCGCCCTGCGCCAGGCCGAGGCGATGCCGCAGCCGTACCAGCCCCGCCTGCTGTCGGTGCCCAGCCTGTACATGCTGACGCTCTGGCTGCACGAGGACTGCACCGCGGACGGCGCCACCGGCCACCCCGCCGCCACCGACCTGCTCGTCCCGCTGGCGCCGGCGCCTCCCGGCATCGCGGCCCACCGCCCGCACCGCGTCGCCGAACTTCTCCCGGTACTGACCCACCGGGCGGCTCCCACCAGACTGCTCGGCTCACCCGCCTGAAGCGCCGCCCAGTTCCCCGCACCCCGTCGCCGAATTCCGGCGGCGGGGTCGCTCATTCACCACCATGCCGCTCGCACGATCGCTTTATCGCTCACACGATCGCTCGTACGAGCATGCAATAGCTCGTACGAGCCGGAAATGTCGCCGACCCGAGCGGACTAGCCCCATTCGGCCACTGCGAACCACCCGAAGGGACAGCCCAGTTGGGATGAACCGTCCGCGCGGGTGATGCGTCATGAACCTGTGAGAAGCGGTGCCGCGAAATCCCTGCGGATCGACGCCCGTGGGGCAACACTGGGTTCCGACGACTTATCACAACGGGGGGCGGCCATGAACGACACTTCTAGCCGCGGAACAGACACGACAGCCGACTCAGCCAGCTCAGTCTCATCGTCCATCTCGACCCAGCGAAAGATCCCACCCATGTGCCAGCACCAGACCCAGTGCCCCTCAGCCGACTCCGCCGACCGGGAATCCGCCCGCCTCGTGGCGCACCACCCGGAGCAGGGATGGAGCCTGCTGTGCAACGGCGTGGTGCTCTTCGAGGACACCGGCGAGCTGCTGCCGGACGGCCGGGCCATCGCCCCGCACCGTCCGCTGGCCGACCAGGTGATGACGGCCGCCTGAGGCCGCCCGGCGGGGTGAGGCCTCCGCCGGCAGACAGGAGGGGCCGGCCGCGGGACACCCTGCGAACCGGCCCCGACGCATGTCCGGGCGGCGTCACTCACCGTCACCTCCTGCGACGTCCCGTTCCCGGCTCGCACGCCTTCCCACGGATGCCCGTTTTCCGGAAGACTCCTGGAAGTTTCGCGGTCACCCGTCGACGGAGGTGGGGCAAGTGGGAGCACGTGGGGCCGACGCCGAGGGCAAGGTCACGATCACGGAGATCGCCCGGCAGGCCGGCGTGTCCGTACCGACCGTGTCCCGGGTGGTGAACGGCCGGTCCGACGTGTCGCCGCAGACCCGGGCCCGGGTCGAGGACCTGCTGCGCCGGCACGGCTACCGCAAGCGTCCCGCGGCCCCGGGCGCCCGTGCCGCCCTGCTCGACCTGGTCTTCAACGACCTCGACAGCCCCTGGGCCGTGGAGATCATCCGCGGGGTCGAGGAGGAGGCGCACGCCGCCGGGGTCGGCACGGTGGTGTCGGCCATCCACGGGCGTTCCGGCGACGCCCGCGAGTGGATGCGCAACCTGAGGGCCCGCGCCTCCGACGGCGTCATCCTCGTGACGTCGGCCCTGGATCCGACACTGCACGCGGAGCTGCGGATCCTCGGCGTGCCCCTGGTGGTCGTCGACCCGGCGGGCTCCCCCGCCCTGGACGCCCCCACGATCGGCGCCGCGAACTGGTCGGGCGGCATGGCGGCCACCGAGCACCTGCTGTCCCTCGGCCACCGCCGGATCGGACTGATCGCCGGCCCGCCCCGCCTGCTGTGCTCCCGGGCCCGCCTGGACGGCTACCGCGCGGCCCTGGAGGGCGCCGGCATCACGATGGACCCGTCCCTCGTCGTCCCCGGTGACTTCCGCCCCGAGTCCGGGTTCACCGCCTGCACCACCCTGCTCGACCTGCCCGAGCCGCCGACCGCCGTGTTCGCTGCCAGCGACCAGATGGCACTCGGCGCCATCGAGGCACTGCGCCGGCGCGGGCTGCGGGTGCCGCAGGACATGAGCGTGGTCGGCTTCGACGACCTGCCGGAGGTCCGCTGGTCGGCCCCGCCCCTGACGACGATCCGCCAGCCCCTGGCCGAGATGGGCAAGCTGGCCGTGCGCACGGTGCTCCGCCTGACCCGCGACGAGCAGCCGGACTCACCACGGGTGGAGCTGGGCACCGACTTGGTGGTAAGGGCGAGCACCGCACCCCCGGCGTGACCTCCACCGCGAGGAACGGCGCCCCACCACCCCCTGTCCGGCAGGGCGCCGCCCGCCCTCGCTACCTCCCCCCGAGCGCCTCGCGCAGCGCGAAGTACGCCGGCTTCCGCCGCAGTTCCTCGTCCCACGGCAGGGCCGCGCCCTCGCCCGGGAAGAACGCCGGAATCCACGAGTACTTGTCGGTGTAGTCCCACAGCGTGATGCCGACGCACCGGCGCACCGCCAGGCACGCCTCGGTCACGTCGGCGTACCACTCGGCCTGCTGCGCCAGCTTCTCCTCGGTCGCGGGCAGTTGCATCCGTATGTCGACCTCGGTGAGCGCGGTGTCGAGGCCGAGCCGGGAGAAGCGGCGGAGGTTGTCCTCCAGGGTGGTCGGATAGCCGTACTGCAGAGCCAGATGGGCCTGCAGGCCGATGCCGTGCAGCGGGACACCCGCGGCCTTCAGCTCCTTGGCCAGCCGGTAATAAGCGTCGCTCTTCGGGCCGATCCCCTCGATGTTGTAGTCGTTGAGGTACAGCTTGACCCGCGGATCCGCCTGGTGCGCCCAGCGCAGCGCGTCGGCGATGTAGCCGGGCCCGAGCGTCTTGTAGAAGACCGACTCCCGGTACGTACCGTCCTCGTTGAACGCCTCGTTGACGACGTCCCAGGCGAACACCTTGCCCCGGTAGTGCCGTACCTCCGCCTGGATGTGCTTCTTCAGTACGGCCCTCAGCTCCGGGGCCGTCCACTCCCTGCTCGTGAGCCACTCGGGCAGCTGGCTGTGCCAGACCAGGGTGTGGCCGCGTACCTTCTGCCGGTTGGCCCGGGCCAGGTTCACGATCTCGTCGCCCTGGGAGAAGTCGAACACGCCCTGCTGGGGTTCGGTCGCGTACCACTTCATGCCGTTGCCGGGCGTGATCTGGTCGAACTCGCTGCCGAGCAGGGCCGTGTACGGCCCGTCCACCAACTCGGGGTTGTCGGTGGCGCTGCCGAAGTAGCGGCCGTGCCGCTGGGCGAGGTCGGCGAGGGTGGGCTGCTGGTGACTCGCCTGGGCGGGTGTGCCGGCGCCGATGCCGGCGGCGACCAGGAGCGCGGCGACGGCGCCGGCGAGTCTCAGACGGGTGGTGCGCATGGTGCGACTCCTCACGACAGGGGGGTGGGTAGAGCCGTACGTTCGCGGCGTGCGTCAGCCCTTGGTGGCGCCGGCGGTGAGGCCGCCGACGAGCTGACGCTCGGCGACCGAGTAGAAGGCGAGGGCGGGGACCATGGCCAGCACCAGGTAGGCGAAGACCTTGGCGTACTCCGCGGAGTACTGCCCCTGGAACTGCTGGACGCCGATCGGCAGCGTCCACCACTGCGCGTCGGTGAACACCAGCAGCGGCAGGAAGAAGTTGTTCCAGCTGGTGACGACGGCCAGCACGGAGACGGTGCCGAGCGCGGGCCGGGCCATGGGCAGCAGCACCCGCCAGAAGAAGCCGAACGAGCTGCACCCGTCGAGCGTGGCGGCCTCCTCCAGCTCACCGGGGATCTGCCGGAAGAAGCCCCGCAGGATGATGATCGTCATGGGCAGTCCGAAGGCGGCCTGCGGAAGGATCACGCCGAGGGGGTTGTCCAGCAGGCCCAGGGAGCGCAGCAGCAGGAACAGCGGCAGGGCCGCCACCGCGAACGGGAACATCAGTCCCATGGTGAACAGCGTGAACAGCGCCTCCCGGCCCCGGAAGGCGAACCGCGCGAAGGAGAAGGCCGACAGGGCGGAGACCGCGACGATCAGGACGGTCGTGCCCACCGCGATCAGCGTGCTGTTGCCGATCAGCCGCCAGAAGTCACCCGAGCCGAGGATCTGGGTGTAGTTGGAGGTCACCCACGACTCGGGCAGACCGACCGGGTTGCGGGAGAGCTCGTCGGTGGTCTTGAAGCCGGAGAGCGCGGCGTAGAGCAGGGGGACGGCCATGACCGCGCCGACGACGGCCAGGACGAGGTGCAGGCTCCAGGTCTTCCTGCCCCCGCGGGTTTTCCGACTGGTTGTCACTTACCGTCACCCCGCATGGTCGTGGTGGCCCCTTCCAGGTCGCGCCGGAGGACGAACCGCTGGTAGGCGAGGGCGAAGACGAGGCTGATGCCGAACATGACCACGCTGATCGCGCTGGCGTAGCCGACCTGGTAGCGCTTGAAGCCGTACTGGAACATGGTCACGGCCATGGTCTCGGAGTGGTGGTCGGGGCCGCCCGCGGTGGTCACCCACACCAGGTCGAAGAGCTGGATCGACCCGATGACCGCCAGGAACACGCTGATGCGCAGGGTGGGCGCGAGCAGCGGCAGGGTGACGTTGCGGAACCGCTGCCAGGCACTGGCGCCGTCGATGAGCGCCGCCTCGGTCAGTTCCCGGGGGACGGCCTGGAGTCCGGCCAGGTACAGCATCATGTGGAAGCCGAAGTACTTCCAGGTCATGACCAGGAAGACGGTCGCCATGACGGTGGACGGATCCGCGAACCACTCCCCGCCCAGCCCCTCCAGCCCGATCCTCCCGAGGACCTGGTCGGCGAAGCCGTCGTCCGGGGCGAAGATCATGCCGAAGAGGATTCCGGTGATGGCCTCGGACAGGACGTACGGGGCGAAGAACAGCATCCGGTAGACCGCCCGGCCGCGCATCCGCTGGTTGAGCAGGACAGCCATGGCGAGCGCGAACGGCAGCTGGATGGCGAGCGACAGCACCACCAGGAGCAGGCAGCGCCAGAGGTCGCCGAGGAAGACGTCGTCCTGGAAGAGCCGGCTGAAGTTCTCGCCGCCGATGTAGTCGGAGGGCATGCCGAAGCCGCCCCAGCGGAAGAACGCGGCGTACAGGGCGAACAGCATCGGCAGCAGCACGAGCCCCATGAACAGCACCAGGGCGGGCAGTTGGAATCCGACCGCGGTGAGCCAGTGCAGTGCGCGTCGCCGGCCCCGCCCCGTGGGCCGGTCCGCGGCCGGGGGCGGGGCACCGACGCCGGGGCCGGTCCGTTTGTCCGGCAGGAACGTGGAGGTCATCGCCGACTACTGCTCTTCCTTCGCGGTCTTCGTGATCGACTGGGCGACCTGCCCGGGCGACTTGGACCCGGCGATGAGCGCGGCGACGCTGTCGTTGACCTCCTGGCCGACGGCGGGCGCGTACGCCTGGTCGAGGTAGAGCTGGAAGCCGGTGGCTGCCTTCAACTGGGCCTGTACCGCCTTGATGTTGGGGTCGGCGATGGCGCTCTCGGCCGCGGGGACGACGGGCAGGACGCCGGTCTTCTTGACCAGCTCCAGGTCGGTGGCCTCGGACGCGAAGAACTTGAGGAAGTCGACGGCCTCCTGCGGGGCGCCCCGGCGCAGGGCGTGTCCGCCGCCGCCGCCGAACACCTCGGTGATGGTGCCCTCGCCGCCCTCGACCGCGGGGAAGGGGAAGAAGCCCAGGTCCTTGCCGAGGCCCTTGCCCGCGTCGGCCTGCACCGTGGGGGCCCACTGGCCCATGAGCTCCATGGCCGCCTTGCCGTTGCCGACGGCGGCGGCCTGCCCGGTGGGCGTGGAGTAGGCGGCGCCCAGGAAGCCCTTCTGGAACGGCTTCAGCGCGACGAGCTCCTCCAGGTGCTCGCCCGCGGTCACGAAGGGGGCGCCGGTGAAGTCCTTGTCCTCGTAGGCCTTCTGCAGCGCTCCGGCGCCCGCGGTGCGCATCGCCAGGTACGCCCAGTAGTACATGCCGGGCCACTTCTCCTTGCCGGCCAGTGCCAGCGGCGTGACGTCGGCGGCCTGCAGCTTGCGTACGGCGTCCAGGAAGCCGTTCCAGGTGGTCGGGGGCTCGGCGATGCCGGCCTTCTTGAAGAGCGCCTTGTTGTACCAGAAGCCGATCATGCCGATGTCGAACGGAATGCCGTAGACCTGGTCGTCGAGCAGATAGGGCTCCTTGGCGACCGGGAGCAGGGCGTCGCCCCACGGTTTGGTCCTGTCGGTGAGGTTCTCGACGAGCCCGGCGTCGACCTGCTGCTTCAGTACGCCGCCGCCCCAGGTGTGGAAGATGTCGGGCAGCTTCCCGGAGGCGGTCAGGGCCGTCATCTTCGACTTGTAGGCGTCGTTCTCCATCTGGACGATCTTTATCTTGACCTTGGGGTTCTGCGCCTCGAACTTCCGGGCGAGGGCGGCCCATACGGTCTTGGACGGCTCGGTGGTGGAGATGTTCCACCACTCGATCGTGGTCGTCCCCGACGACCCTCCGTTCGAGTCCCCGCCGCATGCGGTCAGTGTCGTCATCCCCAGACCGGCCGCGGCGGAGGCCGCCATGAAGCCGCGGCGGGACAGTGCCGGGTCGCCCATCATGCGCTCCTCGAAAGTTTCGAACGTGATCCAGAAAGCTTCGCTGCTGCCGAACCCTAGAGACAGCGGCTAAACGGTGGCAACCCCTTGTACACAGTGAATCTTTTATCAGGACGAGAACCCGGGGCGATGACGAAACATTCGGGTTCTCAGACGAACGTTACGAAGTGAACCCGGTCGCGATCACGCAGGGTGTCCACCCACGAACTGTGCACCGGCACCGCTCTCCCCCGCGGGCAGAGCCGTCCCATGCGCTCTCAGCTCGCGTTTTCACACCTGCGGCCGCCCAGGCCGCCAGTCTTAACGGAAGCTTGACGCGCACAGCCCCCTCATTCATGGGCCACCGCATCACGCTCCGCATACGCTGATCGGGCCGTCCAGTGATGGCCGGAACCACGCTGAGCCGCACATCGGGAGCACGTCGATGGCCACCACCGAGCACCCGGCACCGAGCCGTCCGGAGCCCACTCCACCCAACCGTCTGCGCGCCTGGATGCTGGAGGGCCTGTCCGACATGGGCAAGGGCGGCGGCCACACCGGGCCCCACGCCGAGCTGGAGCCCCCGCACCGGGGCCAGCGCTGGTGGCGGGTGATGTGCCTGACCGGCGTCGACTACTTCTCGACCCTCGGCTACCAGCCGGGCATCGCGGCCCTCGCCGCCGGACTGCTGTCGCCGATCGCGACGATCGTCCTGGTCGTCGTCACGCTGGCGGGCGCCCTGCCCGTCTACCGCCGCGTCGCCGAGGAGAGCCCCCACGGCGAGGGCTCGATCGCGATGCTGGAGCGGCTGCTCTCCTTCTGGCAGGGCAAGTTGTTCGTGCTGACCCTGCTGGGCTTCGCCGCCACCGACTTCCTCATCACCATCACCCTGTCGGCCGCCGACGCCTCCACCCACCTCGTGGAGAACCCGCATCTGACGGGTGCCCTGCACGACAAGCAGATGCTGATCACCCTGATCCTGGTGGCCCTGCTCGGCGCGGTGTTCCTCAAGGGCTTCCTGGAGGCGATCGGCGTCGCGGTCGCCCTCGTCGGGGCCTATCTCGCGCTGAACCTGGTCGTGGTGGTCGTCGGCCTCTACCACGTCGCCACCGCGGGCCATGTGGTCACCGACTGGTCGAGCGCCCTCACCACCCAGCACAGCAACATCCTCGCCATGATCGGCGTCGCCCTGCTCGTCTTTCCGAAACTGGCGCTCGGCCTCTCCGGGTTCGAGACGGGCGTCGCCGTGATGCCGCACGTCAAGGGGGACCCGGACGACACGGAGGCACGGCCGACCGGTCGCATCCGTGACACGAAGAAGCTGCTCACCACGGCCGCGCTGATCATGAGCGTCTTCCTGATCACCACCAGCTTCATCACCACCCTCCTCATTCCGGAGAAGGAGTTCGAGGCGGGCGGCCAGGCCAACGGCCGCGCGCTCGCGTACCTGGCGCACGACTACCTCGGCAACACTTTCGGCACCGTCTACGACGTCTCGACGATCGCCATCCTCTGGTTCGCCGGCGCCTCCGCGATGGCCGGCCTGCTCAACCTGATGCCGCGCTATCTGCCCCGCTACGGCATGGCCCCGCACTGGGCTCGCGCCGTGCGGCCCATGGTCATCGTCTTCACGCTGATCGCCTTCCTGGTCACCTGGATCTTCGACGCCGACGTCAACGCCCAGGGCGGTGCCTACGCGACCGGTGTGCTGGTCCTCATCAGCTCCGCGGCGATCGCGGTGACCATCGCCGCCCGCAAGGCGAGGCAGCGGAACTGGACCATCGCCTTCGCGGTGATCTCCGCGGTGTTCCTCTACACGACCGTGCTCAACGTCATCGAGCGCCCGGACGGTGTGAAGATCGGCGCCTGCTTCATCGCCGGCATCATCCTGGTCTCCCTGCTGTCACGGCTGGCCCGGGCGTTCGAGCTGCGCGTGACCGGTGTGACGCTGGACGACATGGCGGAGCGGTTCGTCCGGGACATGGCCAGCCGCCGGATACGGTTCATCGCCAACGAGCCCGACCGGCGCGACATGGCCGAGTACCGCGACAAGATCGAGCAGATCCGGCACGACAACGACGTGCCCGGCCAGGAGGACTTCGTCTTCGTCGAGGTGACGGTGACCGACCCGTCCGAGTTCGAGGCGGGCCTGACCGTACGCGGGGAGGTGCTGCACGGCCGCTACCGCGTCCTGACGCTGGAGTCGTCCTCCGTCCCCAACGCCCTGGCCGCGCTTCTGCTGCAGGTCCGCGACTCGACCGGCTGCACCCCGCACATCTACTTCGAGTGGACCGAGGGCGGGCCCTTCGCCAACTTCCTGCGCTTCTTCCTGTTCGGCCAGGGCGAGGTCGCCCCGGTGACCCGTGAGGTGCTGCGCGAGGCGGAGCCGGACCGGAAGCGGCGGCCGAGGGTGCACGTGGGCTGAGTCAGGCCGTCGCGCTCCTCCTGCCGAAGACCTTGCGCGGCGGGCGCACCACGACCTGCCCGTAGTGGATCTCACCCGTGATCCGTACCCGCAGCAGGACAGGGGCCTCGACCGGCCGACGCGCCTTGATCTCGGAGTAGTTCATGACCAGGCCGCCGGTGTCGACCACGACGCCCGGCCGGGTCAGCAGCTTCAGGGCTCCGGCACGCAGGTCCAGGTCGATGTCCAGGGTGTCGTGTGTGATCACCGCGTCGGTGAAGTCGAGCGTCACCTCACCCCACGCCGAACGGATCTCCAGCCGCCGCGGCACCACCCAGGCGTCGTCCCGTCGCGTCGATGCCCCCTCCTGCTGGATCCGGACGACGTCTTCGGCACCGACGGGTATCCCACCGGCCATCGCGGGCAGATCCGCCGTCACCACGGCGAGCTCGCCCACCGTACGGGCGGACAGCGCGATCTCCAGCCGCTCCTCGAGCTCCTCCAGGGTGAGCCGTCCGTCGCCCGCGGCGACGCGCAGCACATCCACGGTCCGGTCCCGGTCCGCGTGCGACGCCCTCACCTCGGGCGGCGATCCGCCGGTCCGCGCCAACTCCGCCGCCATCACTCGACCCCGATCCCCCGGGCACGGCACCCGGTCAACCAGCCGAAGACTAACGCTATATCGCGTTATACCCAACGGCCAACCCCGCATCCGCCGTTCCCTTCCCCCGCCCCTATCGTGACCGGCATGCAGTCCTACACGATCGGCCAGGCAGCACGGCTGCTCGGCGTGAGCCCGGACACCGCCCGCCGCTGGGCGGACGCGGGCCGCATCACGACCCACCGCGACGAGGCCGGGCGACGGCTCATCGACGGGCGGGACCTGGCCGCCTTCTCGGTCGAACTCGCCCGGTCCGGCGCCGCCGAGGAGGACGCCCCGTACACCTCGGCCCGCAACGCCTTCCCCGGCATCGTCACAGCGATCAAACTCGGCGACGTCGCCGCCCAGGTGGAGATCCAGGCCGGCCCGCACCGGCTCGTCTCCCTGCTCACCCGCGAGGCGGTGGAGGAACTGGGCCTGGAGGTCGGCATGGAGGCGACGGCCCGCGTGAAGTCGACGAACGTCCATATCGACCGCGTCTGAGCCCGGGGGCGACAGCGGCGTCGACCCAAAAGCACACATCCCCGGCCCGACGCCCCCACCGGGCTACCGTGCACCCATGAGCCTGAGCATCCGCAACCAGCTCCCCGGCACCGTCACCGCCGTCACCCCGGGCGAGGCCATGGCGACGGTCAGGGTCCGCCTCACCGGCGGCCAGGACCTCACCGCGGCGATCACCCGCGAGGCCGCGGACGACCTCCGTCTCGCTCCGGGCACCGCCGTGCGCGCCCTGATGAAGTCGACGGAGGTCTCCCTGGCCACCGCGCCCGTCGAGGGCCTGTCGATCCGCAACCAGCTCCCCGGTACGGTCACGGACATCGCGGCCGGTGAGGCGATGGCGTCGGTCCGCGTCACGGTCGAGGGCGGCGAACTGACCGCCGCGATCACCAGCGACGCGGCGCAGGACCTGGCCCTGTCGCCCGGGATTCCCGTCGTCGCCCTGATCAAGGCGACCGAGGTGTCACTCGCCACCGCATGACGAGAGGGGCCCCGCACGAGCGGAGCCCCTCTGTGACCGGTCGGCCGATCAGTCCTCGTACGCGTCCAGCGGCGGGCAGGAGCACACCAGGTTCCGGTCGCCGAAGGCCTGGTCGATGCGGCGCACCGGCGGCCAGTACTTGTCAGCGGTCGACACCCCGGCCGGGAAGACGGCCTCCGCACGGCTGTAGGCGTGCTCCCACTGGCCGGCGAGCGCGCCGGCGGTGTGCGGGGCGCCGCGCAGCGGGTTGTCGTCCGCGGGCCACTCGCCGGAGCCGACCTTCTCGATCTCCGCGCGGATGGCGATCATCGCCTCGCAGAACCGGTCCAGCTCGGCCAGGTCCTCCGACTCGGTCGGCTCGATCATCAGCGTCCCGGCCACCGGGAACGACATGGTCGGCGCGTGGAAGCCGTAGTCGATCAGCCGCTTGGCGACGTCGTCGACGCTCACGCCGGTCGCCTTCGTCAGGGGCCGCAGGTCGATGATGCACTCGTGGGCGACGAGCCCGCCGGGACCGGTGTAGAGCACCGGGTAGTGCGGCTCCAGCCGCTTGGCGATGTAGTTGGCGCTGAGCACGGCCACCTGCGTGGCCCGCTTCAGCCCCTCGCCGCCCATGAGCCGCACGTACGCCCACGAGATGGGCAGGATGCCGGCAGAGCCCCACGGCGCCGCGGAGATGGGCCCGACACCCGTCTCCGGGCCGGCCTCGGGCTGCAGCGGGTGGTTCGGCAGGTACGGCGCGAGGTGCTCGCGCACCGCGACCGGCCCGACGCCGGGACCGCCGCCGCCGTGCGGGATGCAGAAGGTCTTGTGCAGGTTCAGGTGCGAGACGTCGCCGCCGAAGTGCCCCGGCTTGGCGAGCCCGACGAGCGCGTTGAGGTTGGCCCCGTCGACGTAGACCTGCCCGCCCGCCTCGTGCACCTGCGCGCAGATGTCGGCGACGTGCTCCTCGAACACCCCGTGCGTGGACGGGTACGTGATCATCAGCACGGACAGTTCGTCGCGGTACTGCTCGATCTTCGCCCGCAGGTCCTCGACGTCGATCTCGCCGTCCTCGGCGGTCCTCACGACGACGACCTTCATGCCCGCCATGACCGCGCTGGCGGCGTTGGTGCCGTGCGCGGACGACGGGATCAGGCACACGGTGCGCTGCTCGTCCCCGTTGGCCCGGTGGTACCCGCGGACGGCGAGCAGGCCGGCCAGCTCGCCCTGCGACCCGGCGTTCGGCTGGAGGGACACCTTGTCGTAGCCGGTGACCTCGGCGAGACGGTCCTCCAGCTCGTGGATGAGGGTGAGGTAGCCCCCGGCCTGCTCGGCGGGCGCGAAGGGGTGCAGCTGCCCGAACTCGGGCCAGGTGACCGGCTCCATCTCGGTGGTCGCGTTGAGCTTCATGGTGCAGGAGCCCAGCGGGATCATGCCGCGGTCGAGCGCGTAGTCCCGGTCGGCCAGCTTGCGCAGGTAGCGCAGCATGGCGGTCTCGGAGCGGTGCTGGTGGAAGACGGGGTGCGTCAGGTAGTCGTCGGTACGCAGCAGAGCGGCCGGAAGCCCGTCCTCGGTGGCCGCGTCCAGCGCCTCGACGACGCCGTCGACACCGAAGGCGGCCCATACGGCACGCAGCTGGGCGCGCGTCGTGGTCTCGTCGCAGGCGATCGAGACGTGGTCGGTGTCGACGAGACGCAGGTTGACCCCGTTGTCCCGCGCGGCGGCCACGACCTCGGCGGCCCGGCCCTCGACCCGCACGGTCAGGGTGTCGAAGTACGCCCCGTGCACGACCTCGACACCACCGCTCGCGAGCCCGGCGGCCAGGACCGTGGCGTACCGGTGGGTACGCCGCGCGATGCCCTTCAGGCCCTCCGGGCCGTGGTAGACGGCGTACATGCCGGCCATGACGGCGAGCAGCACCTGCGCGGTGCAGATGTTGCTGGTGGCCTTCTCACGGCGGATGTGCTGCTCACGCGTCTGCAGCGCCAGCCGGTAGGCCTTGTTCCCGTCGGCGTCCACGGACACGCCGACGAGCCGCCCGGGCAGGCTGCGCGCCATCTTGTCCTGGACCGCCATGTAGCCGGCGTGCGGTCCGCCGAAGCCCATGGGCACGCCGAAGCGCTGCGTCGTCCCGACGGCGATGTCCGCCCCGAGCTCACCGGGCGACTTCAGCAGCGTCAGCGCCAGCAGATCGGCGGCGACGGTGACGAGCGCCCCGAGCTCGTGCGCCTGGTCGATGACGGGCTTGATGTCCCGCACGGCGCCGGAGGCACCCGGGTACTGGATCAGCACGCCGTTGATCTCGCGCTCGGCGATCTCGGCGGGGATGCCCTGGCCGAGGTCGGCGACGACGACCTCGACGCCGGTCGGTTCGGCGCGGGTCTGGATCACTGCGATGGTCTGCGGCAGCGTGTCCGCGTCGACCAGGAACAGGCCCTTCTTGTTCTTGCCCAGACGCCGCGACAGCGCCATGGCCTCGGCGGCCGCGGTGCCCTCGTCGAGCAGGGAGGCGCCGGAGGTCGGCAGTCCGGTCAGGTCGGCGACCATCGTCTGGAAGTTGAGCAGCGCCTCGAGCCGGCCCTGCGAGATCTCCGGCTGGTACGGCGTGTACGCCGTGTACCAGGACGGGTTCTCCATGACGTTGCGCATGATGACCGGCGGCGTGAACGTGCCGTAGTAACCGAGGCCGATCATGGAGCCGAGGACCTGGTTGCGGTCGGCGAGCGAGCGCAGCTCGGCGATCACCTCGGCCTCGCTGCGGGCACCGGGGAGGTCCAGCGCCTCGGCGCTCTTGATCACGGCCGGGACCGCGGCGGCCGTGAGCTCGTCCAGCGAGCCGTAGCCGACCTGGGCGAGCATCTTGGCGCAGGCCTCGTGGTCGGGGCCGATGTGGCGCTGCTCGAAGGGGACTGCCTCTTCGAGCTCGGAGAGCGGAATGCGGTGGGCGGTCATTACGGAGGCCTCCTGGTCGACACGACCTTCGAGGGGCACCACTGCACGGGTACCCGGACGGCCTCCCCCTCTGTCATCTCAACCTGAGAGCTTCACCGGATCGCCCGAAGGCGTCCGGCTTTCACCGTCGGTGAGAGCGGAAGCCGTCGACACCCGCCCTGCTTTCCAGAGTGACCTCGTCCGTGCGGTACGTGAGCCTGAGAGATTCCGGGGAGGATTTGCTCCTTCGGCGCCTCCGATGGTGTCTGGAGGACTCTCCCGCACGGGGTCAACAGCCGCTGCCAGCGTACCAGCGAGGTCAACGCACGAACCTTCGAGTGGCCGCATCCCCACTTGTACCGTTTTGTAGTCTTTACGGATAGTTGCGACCACGTGGAGGGCCCGTGCGAACCGATATCGATCCTCGCAACCTGATCGGCCGCAAGGCGTTCGACCGCACCGGGACCAGGATCGGCACGATCGACGAGGTCTACCTCGACGACGCCACCGGCGTGCCGGAGTGGGCGGCCATACGGACCGGCCTGTTCAGCAGGGACGCATTCGTCCCCCTGGAGCCCAGCGAACTGATCGAGGGTGCCCTCCACGTCCCCTTCGACCGCGCCCTGATCAAGGACGCCCCCGACTTCGGCGTGGGCCGCCACCTCTCCCCCGAGCAGGAACTGCAGCTCTACCACCACTACGGTCTCGACCTGGCCGCTCCGCCCCCGCTCCCGGACCACGACTTCGGCAAGCTGGCGGGCACCGACGAGACGGCCTGAGACCCCGCCCCGGACGCTCCGACTCCCTCCTCGGGCCCGAATAACACCAAGGGCAACGGATCCGCCGCCTCCAGATCCGGGTCGTCGACCCGGAAGGTCCGCACGCGCCCGGGCTCCTCCGACGCGGGCGTCTCGAACCGAACGGTGACCCGCCCCAGGCCGCTGCCCTGCACCCAACCGTGCCCGAACTCGACGTGCCGCACGTCGTGCCCGGCGGGCCACCGCCGCTCGGCCAGCGACGGCTGCTCCTCGGCCTGCGCCACCGCATGCTCCTCGACCGGTCCCTCCGCGACCGTCCGCTCCCCCGCCTGCGCGAACAGATCCTCCTGCGTGTAGTCGGCCAGCCCGCTAACCCCCACCCCGAGGAGCCGCACCCCGCCGGTCGTGTCGACCGAGTCCAGCAGCCTGGCCGCCGCCTCACGGATCACCGCCGGATCGTCCGTGGGGCCGCGCAGCGTCTCCGAGCGGGTGAGCGTCGAGAAGTCGTACCGCCGCACCTTCAGCACGATGGTCCGCCCGGACAGCCCCGCCCCCCGCAGCCGGCGCACGCACCGCTCGGCGAGCCGCTGCACCTCCAGCCCGACCCGGGTCCGGTCGTGGATGTCCACGTCGTAGGTGTCCTCCACCGACACCGACTTCGCCTCGCGCTCCGCCACCACGGGCCGGTCGTCCCGTGCGAGAGCCATGGCGTAGAGACCGTGCCCGTGCGCCTTCCCCAGCAGCCGGACCAGTTCGTCCTCGCCCGCCTCGACGATCTCCTCGACCGTGGTGATACCGGCCCGCCTCAGATGGTCACCCGTCGTCGGCCCCACCCCCGGCAGAATCCGCACCGACATCGGCCCGAGCATCGCCCGCTCGGTCCCCGGCTCGATCACCACCAGCCCGTCGGGCTTGGCCTCCTCCGAGGCGATCTTCGCGAGCATTTTGGAGGCGGCGAGCCCCACCGACCCCGTGAGCCCCGTGACGGCCCGGATGTCCTCGCGCAGCTTCGCCCCGGCCAGCCGCGCCGACCGCTCGTCCCAGGCCACTCCCCCGGCCTCCAGATCCACGAACGCCTCGTCCAGGCTCAGCGGCTCCACCAGCGGCGACAGCGCACGCAGCAGCTCCATCACCCGCTCGCTGATCGAGCGGTAGAAGTTGAAGCGCGGTACGAGATACGCGGCGTTGGGCGCGAGCCGGCGGGCCTGCCCCATGGGCATCGCCGAATGCACCCCGAAGACCCGCGCCTCGTACGATGCGGTCGCCACCACACCTCGCGGCCCGAGCCCACCCACGACCACGGCCTTCCCGCGCAGACTCGGCTTCGACGCCTGCTCCACCGAGGCGTAGAAGGCATCCATGTCGAGATGCAGGATCGTGGGCGCGGTTCTCACAACTCCGATGCTGCCCTACGCCACTGACAACGCCCCGCGCGGCCGCCCTGAACGCCCCGCGAGAAATCGCTTACGGCCCGGCGCAGGAACGTCCCGCCTCCTGCGACCGCCAACGCCCCGCGCTCCCGGACGGCTCAGACGGCCCGGTTCCGCCGACGCGCCAGCTCGTCCGCAGGGTTGGGCCCGACCAGGGTCTCGCCGGTGTCGATCCGCTCTCCGTGCAGTTGGGACAGCGCGCTCTCGACGTCCCGCCACACCACGCCCACAGCGATCCCGAACACACCCTGGCCACCCTGGAGCAAGGCATGGACCTCATCGGGCGAGGTGCACTCGTAGACCGTCGCGCCGTCGCTCATCAGCGTCATGCGCTCGAGGTCGCTGAAACCGCGTTCCCTGAGGTGCTGGACGGCGGTGCGGATGTTCTGCAGCGACACCCCGGTGTCGAGGAACCGCTTGACGATCTTCAGGACGACCACGTCCCGGAAGCTGTACAGCCGCTGCGTCCCGGACCCGTAGGCGGGGCGCACGCTCGGCTCGACCAGCCCGGTGCGAGCCCAGTAGTCCAACTGCCGGTAGGTGATACCGGCGGCCGCACAGGCCGTGGGGCCGCGATAGCCGATCTGCTCGGACGCCATGGACGTCGTCCCTCCGCTGCTCGGCACCGCCGTCGGTCGCTGCGGAGCGTGGTCGGCCGCACCATCGGGCTGGGGGTATCCCCCGCCCGGGAGGGGCCGTGAGCCGGGGGGAGGGTACGGACCGCTCGCCCTGAGACTGCGCTCGGGGCCGCCCCCAGCCGTACCGTCGCCGCTGCTTCTCACGCCGACCTCCGTCCTTGACCTGCCTTCTCGACGGTAGGCAGTCACCAGGGGTGCGTCAACGATCGCCACACTCGCCACGCCGAGTGATAATCACCCTGAGAGTGGTTTCCCGTGCCCCACCGCGGGGAAAGGCTAGCCGAATGTGCTCGGCACGGGCCGCATGACGCACTCACACGCCACCGGCACATGCGGGCATTTCACACCCCTCACACATACGGCGGGCGGCCCTGTCACGGACCACATCGTCCGCCGGGCCGCCCACACACTCTCAGACCGCTGCCGCTCCCCGAGGAGCTCACTGACTGCTGGTGCCGAAATCCTCCGGAGAGATCTGGTCGAGGAACTCGCGGAACTTCTCCACCTCGTCCTCCTGCTCGTCCGGAATCGCGATGCCGGCATCGTCGAGCACCGTGTCACTGCCGTAGATCGGCGTCCCGGTGCGCAGCGCCAGCGCTATGGCGTCGGACGGGCGGGCGCTCACCTCGACGCCGCTGGCGAAGACCAGCTCCGCGTAGAAGACGCCCTCACGCAGGTCCGTGATGCGCACTTCCGTGAGCTCCTGGCCGACGGCTTCCAGCACGTCCTTGAACAGGTCGTGTGTCAGCGGCCGCGCGGGAGCCATGCCCTGCTGGGCGAAGGCGATCGCCGTCGCCTCCCCCGGTCCGATCCAGATGGGGAGGTAACGGTCGCCTCCCACTTCACGCAGCAGCACGATCGGTTGGTTGGAGGGCATTTCGACCCGGACACCTACGACATCGAGCTCGTTCACACAGCAACCCTAGGCCGTGCTCGGGACGTTTGGGTAGTCGGGCAGGTATCGGGCGCCTGATCCGGCCCCCGAGCGCCCGGCCGCCTCAGTGCAGCCGCACCCCGAGCGCCGTCTGCACGAGTGCGGCGTGCAGCTTCATCGTGAGCCCCGCCAGCTCCTTGGTACGGGCCTCGGCGTGAGCCCTGGTCTGCGGGTTCCGGTGCCGCCTCAGCGGGGCCACCACCTGGTCGACGAGCCCGGCCTCACGGTCGGCGGCGGCCTTCATCGCCCGCAGGTGCCGCGGCTCGATCCCGAACCGCCCGAGCTCGACGACGAGCAGGGCGACGGTGACCGCCTCGGCGTCGTAGGCCCCGTCCTCCAGTGGGGTGAGGAGACCGTAGGACTCCCACTCCTTGAGCACCTGCTCCTCGACGCCGACGGCGGCGAGCAGCTCCGCACGCCCGATCCTGGCCGCTGTGGGCCCCTCGGGAGGCCCGGACGCGGATTCACCGTCGCGCTGACGGCCCACGACCGGCAGCTGCACGGCCTCACCGCGCTCCATGGCCTCCAGGTGCTCCCGGATCACCTTCAGGGGCAGATAGTGGTCCCGCTGCATCCTCAGGACGTGACCGAGGCGCTCGACGTCATGGGAGCTGAATTTGCGGTACCCCGACGGGGTCCGCTGCGGCTCGATGAGCCCTTCCGACTCCAGGAAGCGGATCTTGGAGATGGTCACTTCGGGAAACTCGTCGCGCAGCACGTTCAGCACGGTGCCGATGCTCATCAGCCCACTGTCCGTGGCGGCGGTGCCGTGCCCGGCACCGCCGCTCGGTGTATGCAGCATGGACCTTCCCTGACGGATGGACCTTCGCTGGGTCTGTCCGGACGGAGCCCGGTCAGTAGCCCCGCTGGCTGGCGTAGAAGACCAGCCGGTACTTGCCGATCTGCACCTCGTCGCCGTTGTTCAGCGCGACCTGGTCGATCCGCTCCCGGTTCACATACGTGCCGTTCAGGCTGCCCACGTCGGCGACCGTGAACGAACCGTCCTGACCGCGGCGGAACTCCACGTGCCGACGGGAGACCGTCACGTCGTCCAGGAAGATGTCGCTCTGCGGATGCCGGCCGGCCGTGGTCAGATCGCCGTCCAGCAGGAAGCGGCTGCCCGAGTTCGGCCCGCGGCGCACGACCAGGAGCGCGGAACCCAGCGGCAGCGCGTCGACGGCGGCCTGCGCCTCCGGGGACAGGGTCGGCATCGGCGTCTGGCCGGTGGTCTCGCTGTCGTAGGCCTCGAGACCGGAGATGGAGATCGTGGAGGTCGTCTCGGACGGGCGCTCCGGCGCCGCCCCCGCCCGCAGCGGCGCGCCGCAGTTGGAGCAGAAACGGCTGTTCTCCGCGTTGCGGTTACCGCACCTCGTACACACCAGGGCCGACATCGGATCCTCCTGCCGCGGCTGCCCACCGGGGGCGTTGGACGCATACGGGTCGGAAAACCCTCCACCCGCACTTGAGGTTGACGGTTGCCCGAAACCTATGCCGCCGGGCTGCGCAGGGTCAACCGACGGCGCGCCCTGACCTCCGGAAACGTCGCCGCCCGGGCCGCCGACCTGGTCCCGGAACAGCGGCCGCTGGCCTTCCGCGTCAGGCTGTGCGCGATGACGAGCGGTCGCGTTGTCGCTGCCTTCTCGCGCGCTCTTGCCGAACAACTTCGCAAACAACTTCACGGGCGATTCCCCTTGACCGAAACAGACCCGCCCGTGGGGCAGGACGAACCCTGACTGAACACTCTGGCGGACCCGGACATCCTGACAACGTCCGTCTGCACCAGACAGTTTCCACCACGCACCGCCCATTCGGTGCGCCGACCCCCCGCAACCTCATGCCCTCGCCGGACGTCGCCCATGCACCCCCGGTTCACTGCGAGGACGACCGAGCGTAGTCAGGCCGCTTCGCTGCTCGCAAGGCGTCCACGACGATGTCGGTCGACCGCTCGATCGTGACGGTGGCCTGTTCCTTCTCGAGAGTCTGCACCACGCCTCCGGGGATGTTGAGCGCCGGCTCGAGGTCCTGCGACTTGCCGATGACCTTGAAACGATAGGGCGCGTTGATCTTGTTCCCGTCGACGCCCACACCCTTGCCCGAGTCCGTGAGATACGTGCCCGCGACGACCCGAACGCCATTGACCTCGATCGCCTCGGCACCCGCCGCGCGCAGCTCCTGGATCGCGTCGAGCAGCATGTCCGCCTCGACCGTCCCCTTCGTGTCCTCGATCGTCATGGTGATGCCGGGCCCCTGCGCGGCCACCGTGCCCGCCAGGATGCCGAGTTGCCTCTCCTTCTCGATCGTCTGCTTCCGGGCCTCCTCGGCCTGGTCCGAGCTGTTCTCCAGCTCGTCGCGCTGTTTCTCGAGTCCCTGCTTCTCGTCCTCAAGACGCTGAGTACGGTCATCCAGTTCATCGAGGATGCGGACAAGATCTTCCTGCCGTGCGCCACGCAGGGCACTGTCGCTGTCACTGTTCGACGCCACCTGCACGGCCAGCCCGAAGCCGAGGCCGAACAACAACACCGCGACGATGAGTTGGGCCCGGGTGACACGGGGCGGCCACAGCCCCTGCACCAGCCGCTGCCGCCCGGTCAGTCGCGGCTCGGCGTCCGGCTCCGGTTCCGGTGCCTGCTCGGGCTCCGGCTCCTTCGGGGTCTCCCCGGCGGCCGGCGCCGCCGCGGGCATCTCCTCGGGCAGTTCCTTGCGCAGCCTGTTGCCGGACTCGCCGCCGCCGCGCGTGTCGCCCTGGTCCTCGGTGGGCTTCTCGTCGTGATCGCTCATCGGCCTCACGCCCGGAAGACGTGCCGGCGGATCGCCGCGGCGTTGGAGAAGATCCGGATGCCGAGGACGACCACCACACCGGTGGACAGCTGGGCACCCACGCCCAGCTTGTCGCCGAGGAACACGATCAACGCGGCCACGACCACGTTCGACAGGAACGACACCACGAAGACCTTGTCGTCGAAGATGCCGTCGAGCATGGCCCGCAGGCCGCCGAAGACGGCGTCGAGCGCCGCGACGACAGCGATCGGCAGATAAGGCTCGACCACCGCCGGAACCTCAGGCCGGACCAACAGGCCGGCCACTACTCCCACGACGAGGCCCAGTACGGCGATCACGATGTGCCCTTCTCACTCTTCTCAATGCTCGGCTGTGCTGTACGTACGGTCACACTCGGTGCGGCAGGCAGCCGGAGGTCGTCCTCCACGGAGATGCCTGTCCTGATGCCGTAGCTCTCCTGCAGCGCGTTCAGATACAACCCGTCCGCACTGTTCTGGAACCGTGTGCTCAGCCGCTGCCCGTCCCCCACCGCCAGCACCGTGTACGGCGGCACCAGCGGCTTGTTGTCGACCAGTATGGCGTCCCCCGCGGCCCTGATCGCGGACAGCGCGGTCAGCCGCTGCCCGTTGATGGAGACGGCCTCGGCGCCCGACTCCCACAGCCCGTTCACCACGCGCTGCATGTCCCGGTCACGCACCCGGCCGGTGTCGGAGAACCCGGAGGTCTCACGCGGATCACCGTCGCCACCCGACGCGGCTGCCTTGGCGTCGTTCACCACGAGCTTCACACCGGGGCCGTGTACCGCGACCGCACCCGACAGGATGCCCGCCAGGTCGGAGTCCGCGCTGCCGCCGCTGTGCTTCAGTGCTTCGCGCTGCCGTGCGCTGACGTCCGCGCGCAGCTCGTCGACGGAGTCCTCCAGCTTGTCCGCGGCCTCGGTCTCCCGGTCGATGCGGTCGACCAGCTCTTCCCGCTCCTTGGCGACGACCGGGGCGGCGACCCGCGCCTGCGCGGCTCCGACGGTCACGACGAGGGCCGCGAGCACCAGGCCGGCGGCGAGCCCCAGCTTCGCCCTGAGCGTCTTCGGCATGCCGCTCTCACCCGCGGCCTTCTTGCGCGCGGTGGCCTCGGCATATCCGTCGTCGAGGCTGTGGTCCATGACGTTGGTGAGCAACGACATGGACGCATCCGGGCGCCGGGGCCGCGTGGGTGTGCTCCGAATGGGGGGTTGCTGCGGCATGCCGCACATCGTCGCACGTCGCGAGTACTACGTCCGAACGGCCCCACCGGCGTGCCGGACAGGCCCCGTTGGGGACACTTGTCCGGCACGCACGCGTGCAGCCCGTTCTACCGGCCTGCGCTGTCCACGACCGCCGCCCATTCGTCCAGCAGGGCCTGCGCGGAGGCGTCGTCCGGGCCCTCGGCCCACAGGTGGGTGACGGCCTCGGCCGGGTCGGGCAGCACCATCACCCAGCGGCCGTCGGTCTCCACCACACGCACACCGTCCGTGGTGTCCACGAAGCGATCTCCGGCCGCTTCCACGACCCGCCGCATCACGAGCCCCTTGACGGCCCACGGGGTCGCCAGATCCCGCTTCAGGACGTGCGCCCGCGGGATCCGCGCGTCGATCTGGCTGAGCGTGAGCTGCGTCCGCCCCACGAGCCCGATGAGCCGCACGAAGGCCGCGGTGGCGTCGTACACGCTGCTGAACTCGGGGACGATGAAACCGCCCTTGCCGTCACCGCCGAAGATCGTCCCTTCCTCACCGCCGACGCGTGTGAGGTCGTCCGGAGAGGTGGTCGTCCACTCGACCTGCGTCCCGTGGTACGCCGCCACCTGCTCGGCGATCCGGGTCGTGGTCACCGGCAGCGCGACTCGGCCGCTGCGCCGCTCGGCGGCGACGAGGTCCAGCATCACGAGCAGCGCCCGGTCGTCCTCGATGATCCGCCCCTTCTCGTCGACGAGCGACAGCCGCTCACCGACGGGGTCGAAGCGCACGCCGAACGCCGCTCCCGAGGACGCCACGATCTCCCCGAGACGCACCATGCCCGACCGTCGCATGTCGGCCGTCTCCGTCGGCCTGGACTCGTCGAGGCCGGGGTTGATCGTCAGTGAGTCCACCCCGAGCTTGCCGAGCAGGCTCGGCAGCACCAGTCCGGCACTTCCGTTGGACGCGTCCACCACGACCTTCAGCCCGGAGTCCGCGATCCCGGTCGTGTCGACGTTCCGCAGCAACGATCCCGTGTACGAGTCGAAGACACTGGCCGGGAAGTGCAGGTCACCGATCTCCCCAGGGAAAGCCCGGCGGTACTCCTGCCGCGCGAACACCCGGTCCAGCTTCCGCTGGCTGCCCTGCGACAGGTCGGCACCGTTCCCGTCGAAGAACATGATGTCCACGGAGTCCGGCACCCCGGGCGTGGTACGGATCATGATGCCGCCCGCGCTGCCCCGCGCGGTCTGCTGCCGGGCCACGGGCAGCGGCACGTTCTCCAGGTCGCGGACGTCGATCGCGCTGGCCTGCAGCGCGGAGATCACCGCCCGCTTCAGCGCACGGGCACCACGCGAGTGGTCCCGGGCCGTGGTGACGGTCGAGCCCTTCTTCAACGTCGTCGCGTACGCGCCTGCGAGCCGCACCGCGAGTTCCGGCGTGATCTCCACGTTCAGGATGCCGGACACACCACGGGCACCGAAGAGATGCGCCTGGCCCCTGGATTCCCAGATCACCGAGGTGTTGACGAAGGCGCCGGCCTCGATGGTCTTGAAGGGATAGACCCGCACATTGCCCTGGACGATCGATTCTTCACCGATCAGGCACTCATCACCGATGACCGCCCCGTCCTCGATCCGTGCCGCACGCATGATGTCGGTGTTCCGGCCGACCACGCAGCCGCGCAGATTGCTGTGGGGGCCCACGTAGACGTTGTCGTGGACGACGGCCTTGTGCAGAAACGCGCCGCTCTTGACGACCACGTTGGAGCCCACGACGGTGTGCTCACGGATTTCGGAGCCGGCCTCGACCTTGGCGTAGTCACCGATGTAGACGGGCCCACGGAGGACAGCGTCGGGATGGACCTCGGCGCCCTCGGCGACCCATACGCCCGGGGAGATCTCGAACCCGTCGATGTCGACGTCGACCTTGCCCTCCAGGACATCGGCCTGCGCCTTCACATAGCTCTCGTGGGTGCCGACGTCCTCCCAGTAGCCCTCGGCGATGTAGCCGTAGATGGGCTTGCCTTCCTTCATCAGCTGCGGGAAGACATCGCCGGACCAGTCGACGGGCACGTCGGGCTCGACGTAGTCGAAGACCTCGGGCTCCATCACGTAGATGCCGGTGTTCACGGTGTCGGAGAAGACCTGGCCCCAGGTGGGCTTCTCGAGGAAGCGCTCCACCTTGCCTTCCTCGTCGACGATGGTGATGCCGAATTCCAGCGGATTGGGCACACGCGTCAGGCAGACCGTGACCAGCGCGCCCTTCTCCTTGTGGAAATTGATGAGCTCGGTGAGGTCGAAATCCGTCAGAGCATCGCCGGAGATGACGAGGAAGGCATCGTCCTTCAGCGCTTCCTCGGCGTTCTTGACGCTTCCGGCGGTACCGAGTGGCTTCTCCTCATTGGCATAGGTGAGCTCCATACCGAGCTCTTCGCCGTCACCGAAGTAGTTCTTGACGAGCGAGGCCAGGAACTGGACAGTAACGACTGTTTCGTTGAGCCCATGCCTTTTGAGCAGCCGAAGAACATGCTCCATGATCGGCCGGTTGGCCACCGGCAGGAGCGGCTTGGGCATGCTTGAGGTCATAGGGCGAAGGCGCGTGCCTTCGCCTCCGGCCATCACGACGGCCTTCATGTCGGAAGCGTCCTCCTCGAAGAGACGGTCTAGCCGACTTCCCCCGCCAGGATTGTCCCGTACTTTTCCACCACGGGCCATCGCGCCGCTACGGCCGGACCAATCCGGGAGTTCAATCGGCCATGGCGTCCGCACGGACCAGGCGGCGGACTTGTACCACGTAGAGGACTCCTGCCCACCAGTACAGCGTTGTACCCCATCCGGCGAACGCCCATCCGAAAATAGCAGCCAGTGACGAGATCCAGCCACTTCCGTCACTGAGTAGAAGCAGGGGGAAGGCGTACATCAGGTTGAAGGTGGCGGCCTTACCCAGGAAGTTCACCTGGGGCGGCGGATAGCCGTGCCGGCGGAGGATGCCCACCATCACCAGCAGAACCAGCTCTCGCGCCAGAAGTGCAGCGGTCAACCAGAGGGGCAGAATCTCACGCCAGGTGAGCCCGACCAGGGTCGAGAGAATGTAGAGCCGATCGGCCGCAGGATCGAGGAGCCGGCCGAGGCTGCTGATCTGGTTCCAGCGCCGCGCGAGCTTGCCGTCCAGATAGTCACTGATGCCGCTCAGGGCCAGTACCAGGAGGGCCCAGCCGTCACTCTTGGGCCCACCGAACTCAGGGCGCAGGATCAGCCACAGGAAGACGGGCACGCCGACGAGGCGAGCCATGCTGAGGATGTTCGGGATGGTGAGCACACGGTCCGTCTGGACGCGAGTCTCCTGAACCTCCACCCGGGGGCCTCCTGTGGGAAAAGTACCAACGATGCTCCCTGACCCTACCTCAACGCAAAAAAGCTCTGGCTCTTGGGCGGTGTGCCCAAGAGCCAGAGCTGTAAAAGGAGTTCGGCGGCGTCCTACTCTCCCACAGGGTCCCCCCTGCAGTACCATCGGCGCTGTAAGGCTTAGCTTCCGGGTTCGGAATGTAACCGGGCGTTT
>NZ_JBEZYZ010000014.1:0-243073 GCF_040638895.1 Streptomyces sp. NPDC024017
CAGTCGAAGGCCCAGTCGGATGTCTCGGACGCGCAGGACGCCCTGGCTGCCGCCAAGAAGATGGCCGCGGATGCGCGCAAGATGCGTGACGAGGCCGCCCGGGAGGCGAAGTCGAAGATCGACGAGGCCTCCGACGCCGGCATTCAGAACCGGTCGTGGTGGGAGGAGGTCGGCGACTGGTTCGTCGACAACTGGGACACCATCGTGATGGTGTGCAAGGTTGTCGTCGCGGTGGTCGGGATCGTCGCGATGATCATCGGGGGGCCGATCCTGGGCGCGATCGTGCTGATCGCGGCTCTCGTGGTGCTGGCCGACACGCTCTACAAGTACTCCAAGGGCCAAGCCTCCCTTTGGGACGTGGCCTTCGCCGCCTTGGACTGCATACCCGGCTTCAAGGGCCTGACCACTCTCGGCGGCCTCGCCAAGGGACTCAAGGGCGGCGTCGCCGCAATGCGAGGTGGCCTGAAGGGCATGGGACTGGCCCTGCGCGGGCTCGGCAAGAGTGCGCGCGGCACGCTGGACAACGCCCTGGCAGGCGGCAAGGACGCTTTTGGACGCCTCAAGGCGCGTATACGCGGCTGTGGCGACCCGATCGACATGGCCACCGGTCGGATGTTCCTCTCCCAGGCCGACGTGTTGCTGCCCGGGACCCTGCCGTTGACCTTCACGCGGCGCAGCGAGTCGGGGTACGGGATCGGCTGGTGGTTCGGCCCGTCCTGGTCGTCCACCGTCGACCAGCATTTGGAGATTGACGAGCGCGGCGTCCTCTTCGTCGCCGAGGACGGCCGGCTGTTCTCGTACCCGCACCCCATCGGCCCGGGCAGTCCGGTCCATCCCGAGGTGGGACCCGACTGGCCGCTCAACCGGCTGGAGGACGGCGGCTACCGTGTCGAAGACCCGGCGACGGGTATCGAGCGCTGGTTCGGTGCACCAGTCTGTGGCGTCGCCTCAGTGGTGCGGATCGCCGACCGCCACGGCAACGCCGTCGACTTCGACTACACACCGGACGGTGCGCCCGCGGCGTTGAGGCACACAGGCGGCTACCACGTGCGGATCACCACCGAGGATCATCGAGTGACCGCACTGCACTTGGCAGGTGCCGCCGACGATGGCTCGGACGTCGAGATCATGCGGTACGGCTACACGGACGGCAGCCTCACAGAGATCATCAATTCCTCGGGCCTGCCTCTGCGACTGAGTTACGACGAACGACTGCGCCTCACCTCGTGGACGGACACCAACGGCAGCACCTATCGCTACACATACGACGCGCGTGACCGCTGTGTCGCACAGAGCGGTGAGGCCGGGCACATGGCCGCCACGCTGGAGTACGACGGAACCGACGAGGCCTGGCCGGGCAGGCGCATCACAAGCCTGACCAACTCGGAAGGCGAGGTGACACGCTTTGTCGTCAATGACCGGTACCTGATCGAGGCCGAGATCGATGCGTGTGGGGGAGTGACCCGCTCCGAGTACGACCAGGACCAGCGGTTGGTGGCCGTGACCGACGCTCTCGGACACGCCACCCGTTTCACACGCGATCAGGTAGGCCGGGTCGTCGCGGTGGTCCGTGCCGACGGTCGGACGACCCATTACTCGCACACGGAGACGGGACAACTCGCCACGGTCGTTGTCTCGGACGACGCGACACTGACCCGGGCGTACGACAGCAGGGGCAACTGCATCGCCCTGAGGGATCCGCTCGGAGCCACGACGCACTACGCGTACGACCGTGCGGGCGGGCTCGTCGCCGTCACCGATGCGCTGGGGTCCACCACGTACCTTCGCAACAACCCGGCGGGCCAGACCACAGAGATCACGGACCCGCTCGGCCATCGGGTGAAGCGTGAGTACGACGCTTTCGGCCGCATCGCGTCCGTGACAGACGCCTTGGGTCACGTCACCCGCTGTACGTGGACGACGGAAGGAAAGATCGCCCACGTCGTCGGTCCCGATGGAACGGAACAGCGCTGGGAGTACGACGGAGAGGGCAACTGCGTACGCCATGTTGACGCAAACGGTGGCGTCACGGGCTACGAGTACACCCACTTCGACCTGCTGAGTGCCCGTACGGACCCGGACGGGGCGCGATACGAATTCTCGTACTCGCCCTCCCTGAAGCTGACCCGTGTCACCAACCCGCAGGGGCTGACTTGGGAGTACGCGTACGACGCCGCAGGGCGGCTGGTCGGCGAAAAGGACTTCGACGACCGCAGGGTGACTTATACGCGGGACGCCGCCGGGCGGCTCGTCGCCCGTACCAACCCGCTCGGAGAAACGGTCCGTTACACGCTCGACGAGGTCGGCCGCACCCTCGCCAAGGACGCGGCGGGCACGGTCGCGTCATACGAGTACGACGGGACGGGCCTGCTGCGCCGCGTGGTCAGCCCGGACTGCGACCTTTCCTGGCAGCGGGACCGTGCCGGACGGGTGGTCGCCGAGACCGTGAACGGTCGCACGCTCCATACGCGCTACGACGCCCGGGGACGCCGCACGGGGCGCACCACTCCGGGGGGCGCGGTGGCTGATTACGTGTACGACGTAGCGGGCCGGATGGTCACACTCACGACCTCCGGCCACAGTCTCACCTTCGCTCATGACGCGTCGGGACACGAGGTCTCACGTCTTGTGGACGGCTCGCCCACGCTGGAACAAAGCTGGGACCCGGCAGGTCGGCTCGCCGGGCAGAGCCTTTCCATTGCCGGTGAGACGGTGCAGCGGCACGCTTACACGTTCCGGCCGGACGGCCACCTCGTAGGGATCGAGGACTCGCACACCGGACCGACCGCGCTGCGGCTCGACCCCGTGGGCCGGGTCACCGAGGTGCGCGCCGAGCAGTGGACCGAGTCCTACGCCTACGACCCGGCCGGGAACCAGACCGACGCGAGGTGGCCCGCCCAGCACGGGGGCGAGGAGGCGCAGGGTCCGCGGACGGTCCGGGGAACCCGGCTCATGCGCGCGGGCTCTGTGCGGTACGAGCACGACGGCGCCGGCCGTGTGATCGTGCGACGCAGGAGCCGGCTGTCGCGCAGACCGGAGGTGTGGACCTACACCTGGGATGCCGAGGACCGTCTGACGTCCGTCACCACGCCCGACGGGACGGTCTGGCGGTACCGCTACGACCCCTTCGGGCGCCGTTTGTCCAAGGAGAGGATGGCACCCGACGGCCTGACGGCGACCGAGGTCACCTACTTCGTCTGGGACGGTCCGGTCCTCACCGAGCAGACCACGGTCGCCACAGGTCTGCCCCACCCGGTCACTCTCACCTGGGACCACGACGGTCTACGTCCGCTGGCGCAGACCGAGCGCATCACCGACGCCACGAGCCAGCGGGAGATCGACGCCCGCTTCTTCGCCATCATCACCGACCTCGTCGGGACTCCCACGGAACTGGTGGACGAGTCCGGGGCCGTGGCCTGGCGGTCCCGCCGGACCTTGTGGGGAGTGACCGCGTGGTCGGCGGGGAGCACCGCCCATACCCCACTCCGGTTTCCCGGTCAGTACCACGACCCGGAAACCGGGCTGCACTACAACCATCATCGCTACTACGACCCCGAGACGGCCCGGTACGCCTCCCCGGACCCCCTGGGGCTCACCCTGGCCCTCAACCCCGCCACCTATGTGTCGAACCCCTGGACATGGCTGGATCCGATGGGTCTGGGGCCGTGCAACGGGGTGTACGCGCACAACGGTCAGGTCCACTACCTGCCGCTCGACGCGGAGGGACGTGCGACCGGCGTCGACGCGGTGCTCACGAGGGACATCCTGAACTCCGGTACGGCGGCGAACCCCAATATCCATCCGTCCGGCTGGAGCGGTCACGGCCGGAACTACAACGAAGGCCGCGGCCATCTGCTGGCCGACCGGCTCGGTGGCTCGGGCGACCTCGAGGAGAACCTGGTGACGCTGACCCAGGACCCAACGAACACCCCCATCATGCGGGACGAGATCGAGCAGCTGGTCTACGACGCCGTGGACAGGGGGGAGACGGTGACCTACCAGGTACGGGCGCACTACCCTCAGCCGGGCGACGTCGCGCCGCATCAGCTCACCATCCGGGCGCGGGGTGACGGAGGATTCGCACTGGATCGTGTTCTGGAAAATCCGGCCGGCATGTTCGGCTTCGGAGAGACGGAGGTGTTGTGACCGCACGCGACGAACTCCTGCGCATCGTGCCGCCGCCCGGCGGCGTCGAGATCCAGGTCGACTGGGCCGGAATCGAGGAGGCCCTGGGCGTAGCACTGCCGGACGACTACAAGTGGCTCGTCGAGCGGTACGGGCCGGGATCCTTCGATGACTTCCTGCACATCTTCCAGCCGGAATCCCCCTTCGCCATGACCCGTCTCCTGGAGTCCTCGGAGCGGGCCGCGGAGATCCTGGACCAGGCGCGGGAGAGGGGCGGGAACATCCCGTACGAGACCGACGAGCTGTTGGCCGTGGGGGCGACGGACAATGGCGACACGATCTACTGGGTGACCCGTCCGGAGGATGAGCCGAATTCCTGGACGATCACGGCCAACGGTGCGCGCAACATGAAGTGGCCGCACTTCGAAGGCGGGATCGTCGCCTTCCTGGCTGCGGTGATGTCCGGTGCACATCACGTGGATGTCTTTCCGCAGGTCTTCCCCCGAGAGCCCGTGTTCTCTCCCTACCCTGCTCCGGATCCGCGCCGCCGCTGATCACCTGAGAGTGGCCCTGCCACGTAGATTCCGTGTCCGCAGGTGGTGCACTTGACCTCGGCGTAACCGGTGGGACTGTCGCGACGCCCCATCTCCCGGACGGCGAGATCGCGCGCACCGCAGTTGGGGCAGGCTGCGTCCGTGATCTGCACCTCTTCGCGCAGTATCTTCCTGCCCAGCGTGGACCATGCGTCCCTGTGCGGTACGACCATGAGTACTCCAACCCCGGTTTGACCTACGTCACCCCCGGGGTATTCTCCTCGGCTCGATTGGCGTCGCCCCTGCCCCATATGGCAGACTGTCCGAGTTGCTCGGTCGAGTGTTGATGCTGCGCGCCTCCCGCCGGGAGGACCGGAAGCGAGTCCCACAGTACTCGTCGCCCTAACTGCCACCACGGCAGCGCTGGGGCGGACGTACGGGAATCTTTCGGGAAGCGTCAGTGCGGCACCGGCCAGGCACCCGGTGGCCTTCTAGGTCCCGGCCTGCGGTTCCGGAAGGGCCGTGCGCAATCCCTGCAGGGGTGTTCGAACAAGGGACATCTGTGTCAGCGGAAGAGCGACACGCCCGACCGCGTGGGTCGGACAGAAGGGCTGGAACGCCGGGTTCCAGAGCGTTACGAGAGACAGGACTACTAGTAGCCATGGCGGGACAGAAGATCCGCATCCGGCTCAAGGCCTACGACCACGAGGTCATCGACAGCTCGGCGAAGAAGATCGTCGAGACGGTGACGCGTACTGGTGCGTCGGTCGCAGGCCCGGTGCCGCTGCCCACTGAGAAGAACGTGTACTGCGTCATCAAGTCGCCGCACAAGTACAAGGACTCGCGCGAGCACTTCGAGATGCGCACGCACAAGCGCCTGATCGACATCCTCGACCCGACCCCCAAGACCGTTGACTCTCTGATGCGACTCGACCTCCCGGCCGGTGTCGACATCGAGATCAAGCTCTGAGGCCGGTGATCTGAACGATGGCTAAGCAGATCAAGGGCATCCTGGGCGAGAAGCTCGGCATGACGCAGGTGTGGGACGCGAACAACCGTGTTGTTCCGGTCACCGTCGTCAAGGCCGGCCCCAACGTCGTCACCCAGGTCCGCACGAACGACGTCGACGGCTACGAGTCCGTCCAGATCGCGTTCGGCGAGATCGACCCGCGCAAGGTGAACAAGCCCCTCAAGGGCCACTTCGCCAAGGCCGACGTCACTCCCCGCCGCCACCTCGTCGAGATCCGTACCGCTGACGCCAGCGAGTACACCCTCGGCCAGGAGATCACCGCTGAGGTGTTCGAGGCCGGCATCAAGGTCGACGTGACCGGCAAGAGCAAGGGCAAGGGCTTCGCCGGTGTCATGAAGCGTCACAACTTCAAGGGCCTCGGCGCCGGACACGGCACCCAGCGCAAGCACCGCTCCCCCGGTTCCATCGGTGGCTGTGCCACCCCCGGCCGCGTGTTCAAGGGCCTCCGCATGGCGGGTCGCATGGGCAACGAGCGTGTCACCACCCAGAACCTGACCGTCCACGCCGTTGACGCGGAGAAGGGTCTGCTGCTCATCAAGGGCGCGGTTCCCGGTCCGAACGGCGGCCTCGTCCTGGTCCGCACCGCGGCCAAGGGGGCCTGAGGTAACCGATGAGCACTGTTGACATCCTTTCGCCTGCAGGCGAGAAGACCGGTAGCGTCGAGCTCCCCGCGGAGATCTTCGGCGTGGAGAAGATCAGCATTCCGCTGATCCACCAGGTCGTCGTCGCGCAGAACGCCGCTGCCCGCCAGGGCACGCACAAGACCAAGCGTCGCGGTGAAGTCCGTGGTGGCGGTAAGAAGCCGTACCGCCAGAAGGGCACCGGCCGCGCCCGTCAGGGTTCGACCCGCGCGCCGCAGTTCGCCGGTGGTGGCGTCGTGCACGGTCCCGTGCCGCGTGACTACTCGCAGCGGACGCCCAAGAAGATGAAGGCTGCCGCGCTGCGTCACGCCCTCACCGACCGGGCCCGCCACAACCGCATCCACGTCGTCTCCGGCGTCGTCGAGGGTGAGAACCCGTCGACGAAGGCCGCCAAGACGCTGTTCGGCAAGATCTCGGAGCGCAAGAACCTGCTCCTGGTCGTCGACCGCGCCGACGAGGCCGCGTGGCTGTCCGCCCGCAACCTGCCCCAGATCCACATCCTGGAGCCGGGCCAGCTGAACACGTACGACGTTCTCGTCTCGGACGACGTGGTCTTCACCCAGGCCGCCTTCGAGTCCTTCGTGTCCGGCCCGAAGGCCAATGACACCGAAGGGAGCGAGGTCTGATGGCTATCCGTCACCCCGCTATCGCCTCCAAGGCGGCGAAGAAGGCCAAGGCCGCGCGCGTCGCCAAGGCGCGCCGCCACGCCGCCGAGGGCAAGAACACCGTCGAGACCCCGCTGAGCAAGTCCTTCACGGACCCCCGTGACGTGCTGCTCAAGCCGGTCGTCTCCGAGAAGAGCTACGCGCTCCTCGACGAGGGCAAGTACACGTTCATCGTCGCCCCGGACGCCAACAAGACCCAGATCAAGCAGGCCGTGCAGTCGGTCTTCTCGGTCAAGGTCACCGGGGTCAACACGATCAACCGCCAGGGCAAGCGCAAGCGGACCCGCACCGGCTTCGGCCAGCGCGCGTCCACCAAGCGCGCGATCGTGACCCTCGCTGAGGGCGACCGTATCGACATCTTCGGCGGTCCGACCGCCTGAGGGCGGTCCGGATCGTCCGATATCGGACGAGGACTGAGAAATGGGAATCCGCAAGTACAAGCCGACTACGCCGGGCCGTCGTGGCTCGAGCGTCGCCGACTTCGTCGAGGTCACGCGGTCCACGCCGGAGAAGTCGTTGGTCCGCCCCCTGCACAGCAAGGGTGGCCGTAACAACTCCGGTCGTGTGACCGTCCGCCACCAGGGTGGTGGCCACAAGCGCGCCTACCGCGTGATCGACTTCCGTCGTCACGACAAGGACGGCGTGCCGGCGAAGGTCGCGCACATCGAGTACGACCCCAACCGCACCGCGCGCATCGCGCTGCTGCACTACGCCGACGGCGAGAAGCGCTACATCCTCGCCCCGCGCAACCTGCAGCAGGGTGACCGCGTCGAGAACGGTCCCGGGGCCGACATCAAGCCGGGCAACAACCTTGCCCTGCGCAACATCCCGGTCGGTACCACGCTGCACGCCATCGAGCTGCGTCCGGGCGGCGGCGCGAAGTTCGCCCGCTCCGCCGGCGCCTCGGTGCAGCTGCTCGCGAAGGAGGGCTCGATGGCCCACCTCCGCATGCCGTCCGGTGAGATCCGCCTGGTCGACGTGCGCTGCCGCGCCACCGTCGGCGAGGTCGGCAACGCCGAGCAGAGCAACATCAACTGGGGTAAGGCGGGCCGTAAGCGCTGGCTGGGCGTTCGCCCGACCGTGCGTGGTGTGGTCATGAACCCGGTGGACCACCCGCACGGTGGTGGCGAAGGCCGTACCTCGGGTGGTCGCCACCCGGTGTCCCCTTGGGGCAAGAAGGAAGGCCGTACTCGTTCGCCCAAGAAGGCGTCGAACAAGTACATCGTCCGCCGCCGCAAGACGAACAAGAAGCGCTAAGGACGGGTTGAGATGCCTCGTAGCTTGAAGAAGGGACCCTTCGTCGACGACCACCTGATCAAGAAGGTGGACGCGCAGAACGAAGCCGGTACCAAGAACGTCATCAAGACCTGGTCCCGTCGCTCGATGATCGTGCCGGCCATGCTCGGCCACACGCTCGCGGTGCACAACGGCAAGACCCACATTCCGGTGTTCGTCACCGAGTCGATGGTCGGCCACAAGCTCGGCGAGTTCTCGCCGACGCGCACCTTCCGGGGTCACGTCAAGGACGACCGGAAGTCGAAGCGCCGCTAAGCGCGGGGTGGAATGACCATGACAGACACTGGAAGGACAACCATGGAAGCCAGGGCCCAGGCGCGGTACATCCGCGTCACGCCCATGAAGGCCCGCCGTGTGGTGGACCTCATCCGTGGCCTCAACGCCACGGAGGCTCAGGCGGTCCTGCGTTTCGCCCCGCAGGCCGCGAGCGTGCCGGTCGGCAAGGTGCTGGACAGCGCCATCGCCAACGCCGCGCACAACTACGACCACACCGATGTCGACAGCCTCTTCATTTCCGAGGCCTACGTCGACGAGGGCCCGACCCTGAAGCGGTTCCGGCCGCGCGCCCAGGGCCGCGCCTACCGGATCCGCAAGCGGACCAGCCACATCACCGTGGTCGTCAGCAGCAAGGAAGGAACCCGGTAATGGGCCAGAAGGTAAACCCGCACGGGTTCCGGCTCGGCGTTACGACCGACTTCAAGTCGCGCTGGTACGCCGACAAGCTGTACAAGGACTACGTCAAGGAAGACGTCGCCATCCGTCGGATGATGACGTCCGGCATGGAGCGCGCCGGCATCTCCAAGGTCGAGATCGAGCGCACCCGTGACCGCGTGCGTGTGGACATCCACACCGCTCGTCCGGGCATCGTCATCGGCCGCCGTGGCGCCGAGGCCGACCGCATCCGCGGTGACCTCGAGAAGCTCACGGGCAAGCAGGTCCAGCTGAACATCCTCGAGGTCAAGAACCCCGAGACCGACGCTCAGCTGGTTGCCCAGGCCGTCGCCGAGCAGCTCTCCTCCCGCGTCTCCTTCCGCCGCGCCATGCGTAAGAGCATGCAGTCGGCGATGAAGGCCGGCGCCAAGGGCATCAAGATCCAGTGCGGTGGCCGCCTCGGTGGCGCCGAGATGTCCCGCTCGGAGTTCTACCGCGAGGGCCGTGTGCCCCTGCACACGCTCCGCGCGAACGTGGACTACGGCTTCTTCGAGGCCAAGACGACCTTCGGCCGCATCGGCGTGAAGGTCTGGATCTACAAGGGCGACGTCAAGAACATCGCCGAGGTCCGCGCCGAGAACGCTGCGGCCCGTGCGGGTAACCGCCCGGCCCGTGGTGGCGCCGACCGCCCGGCCCGTGGTGGCCGCGGTGGCGAGCGTGGCGGGCGCGGTCGTAAGCCGCAGCAGGCTGCCGGCGCCGAGGCCCCCAAGGCTGAGGCTCCCGCCGCCGCTCCGGCTGAGAGCACCGGAACGGAGGCCTGACCGTCATGCTGATCCCCCGTAGGGTCAAGCACCGCAAGCAGCACCACCCCAAGCGCAACGGCATGTCCAAGGGTGGCACGCAGGTTGCGTTCGGCGAGTACGGCATCCAGGCGCTGACCCCGGCCTACGTGACGAACCGCCAGATCGAGGCGGCTCGTATCGCGATGACCCGCCACATCAAGCGTGGCGGCAAGGTCTGGATCAACATCTACCCGGACCGCCCCCTCACCAAGAAGCCCGCCGAGACCCGCATGGGTTCCGGTAAGGGTTCTCCGGAGTGGTGGATCGCCAACGTCAAGCCCGGACGTGTGATGTTCGAGCTGTCGTACCCCAACGAGAAGATCGCGCGCGAGGCCCTGACCCGTGCGGCTCACAAGCTGCCGATGAAGTGCAAGATCGTCAAGCGCGAGGCAGGTGAAGCGTGATGTCGGCCGGTACCAAGGCGTCTGAGCTGCGCGAGCTGGGCAACGAGGAGCTTCTCGCGAAGCTTCGCGAGGCCAAGGAAGAGCTGTTCAACCTCCGCTTCCAGGCGGCGACGGGTCAGCTCGAGAACCACGGTCGGCTCAAGGCCGTCCGCAAGGACATCGCGCGGATCTACACCCTGATGCGTGAGCGCGAGCTGGGCATCGAGACGGTGGAGAGCGCCTGATGAGCGAGAGCAACGTGACTGAAGAGACCAAGACGGACCGCGGTTTCCGCAAGACCCGCGAGGGCCTGGTCGTCAGCGACAAGATGGACAAGACCGTCGTCGTCGCCGTCGAGGACCGCGTCAAGCACGCGCTGTACGGCAAGGTCATCCGCCGTACGAGCAAGCTCAAGGCCCACGACGAGCAGAACGCCGCGGGTGTCGGCGACCGTGTCCTCCTCATGGAGACCCGGCCGCTGTCCGCGACGAAGCGCTGGCGCGTCGTCGAGATCCTCGAGAAGGCCAAGTAATCCCTCCTAGGGGGACCCCCTAGGCATCGTTCCGCCAGGCTCGGGGAGAAGCGTGAGTCATTCACGCTTCTCCCCGGGAACCGGCAGACAATCAGGAGATAGACGTGATCCAGCAGGAGTCGCGACTGCGTGTCGCCGACAACACTGGTGCGAAGGAGATCCTTTGCATCCGTGTGCTCGGTGGCTCCGGTCGCCGCTACGCGGGTGTCGGTGACGTCATCGTCGCCACCGTCAAGGACGCGATCCCCGGTGGCAACGTGAAGAAGGGTGACGTCGTCAAGGCGGTCATCGTTCGCACCGTCAAGGAGCGCCGCCGTCCGGACGGCTCGTACATCCGCTTCGACGAGAACGCCGCTGTCATTCTCAAGAACGACGGCGACCCTCGTGGCACCCGTATCTTCGGCCCGGTCGGCCGTGAGCTGCGCGAGAAGAAGTTCATGAAGATCATCTCCCTCGCGCCGGAGGTGCTGTGAGCATGAAGATCAAGAAGGGCGACCTGGTTCAGGTCATCACCGGTAAGGACAAGGGCAAGCAGGGCAAGGTCATCGCCGCTTACCCGCGCGACGAGCGTGTCCTGGTCGAGGGTGTCAACCGGGTCAAGAAGCACACCAAGGCCGGTCCGACGGCTCGCGGTTCGCAGGCCGGCGGCATCGTCACCACCGAGGCGCCGATCCACGTCTCCAACGTCCAGCTGGTCGTGGAGAAGGACGGCAACAAGGTCGTGACCCGCGTCGGTTACCGCTTCGACGACGAAGGCAACAAGATCCGCGTTGCCAAGCGGACGGGTGAGGACATCTGATGACGACCACCACCAGCCCGCGTCTGAAGCAGAAGTACCGTGAGGAGATCACGGGCAAGCTGCGTGACGAGTTCAAGTACGAGAACGTCATGCAGATCCCCGGTCTCGTCAAGATCGTGGTCAACATGGGTGTGGGCGACGCCGCCCGCGACTCCAAGCTGATCGAGGGTGCCATCAAGGACCTCACCACGATCACCGGTCAGAAGCCGGCCGTCACCAAGGCCCGCAAGTCCATCGCGCAGTTCAAGCTGCGTGAGGGCCAGCCGATCGGTGCCCACGTCACGCTCCGTGGCGACCGCATGTGGGAGTTCCTGGACCGCACCCTGTCGCTCGCGCTGCCGCGCATCCGCGACTTCCGTGGCCTGTCCCCCAAGCAGTTCGACGGCCGTGGCAACTACACCTTCGGTCTCACGGAGCAGGTCATGTTCCACGAGATCGACCAGGACAAGATCGACCGCACCCGGGGTATGGACATCACCGTGGTGACCACGGCGACCAACGACGCTGAGGGCCGCGCGCTCCTTCGTCACCTCGGCTTCCCCTTCAAGGAGGCGTGAGCGAGATGGCGAAGAAGGCTCTGATCGCTAAGGCTGCTCGCAAGCCCAAGTTCGGTGTGCGTGGCTACACCCGCTGCCAGCGCTGCGGCCGCCCGCACTCCGTGTACCGCAAGTTCGGCCTCTGCCGCGTGTGCCTTCGTGAGATGGCTCACCGTGGCGAGCTGCCGGGCGTGACCAAGAGCTCCTGGTAATCCCCCTAATAAGGGATTCGCAGGGCTCTCGGTAAGCATCTGGGGCGGCAGGACGTCCAGCTCACATGCCTTAGGCTTGTGGGGTTGGGCGTCTGCCGCCGCCCTTACGACTTACTACGCCGTAGGTCCACCGCGCCGCACCCGTCCCGTCTCGGATCGGGGAGAGGGATGGCGCACCAGGAAACCCCGGTGAGAGAGGCCGAAGGCCAATTCATGACCATGACTGATCCGATCGCAGACATGCTGACCCGTCTGCGGAACGCGAACTCGGCATACCACGACTCCGTGACGATGCCGGCATCGAAGATCAAGTCGCACATCGCGGAGATCCTCCAGCAGGAGGGCTTCATCACGGGCTGGAAGGTCGAGGACGCCGAAGTCGGCAAGAACCTCGTCCTGGAGCTGAAGTTCGGCCCCAACCGTGAGCGCTCCATCGCGGGCATCAAGCGGATCTCCAAGCCCGGTCTCCGGGTGTACGCGAAGTCCACCAACCTGCCGAAGGTTCTGGGCGGCCTGGGCGTGGCCATCATCTCCACGTCGCACGGGCTCCTGACCGACAAGCAGGCGCAGAAGAAGGGCGTGGGTGGGGAAGTCCTCGCCTACGTCTGGTAATTCGGGAACGGAGGAGAGACAGCAATGTCGCGTATCGGCAAGCTCCCCATCCCGGTTCCCGCCGGCGTGGACGTCACCATCGACGGCCGTACGGTCGCGGTCAAGGGCCCCAAGGGCGAACTGACCCACACCGTCATCGCGCCGATCGACATCGCGAAGGCCGAGGACGGCACCCTTCAGGTGCTGCGGCCGAACGACGAGCGGCAGAGCAAGGCCCTGCACGGCCTGTCCCGCACGCTGGTGGCGAACATGATCACCGGTGTGACCCAGGGATACGTCAAGAAGCTCGAAATCAGCGGTGTCGGTTACCGTGTCGTGGCCAAGGGCTCCAACCTGGAGTTCTCCCTGGGCTACAGCCACCCGATCCTGGTCGAGGCCCCCGCGGGCATCACCTTCAAGGTGGAGTCCCCGACCCGTTTCTCGGTCGAGGGCATCGACAAGCAGAAGGTCGGCGAGGTTGCGGCCAACATCCGCAAGCTGCGCAAGCCCGACCCGTACAAGGCCAAGGGCGTCAAGTACGAGGGCGAAGTCATCCGCCGCAAGGTCGGAAAGGCGGGTAAGTAAGCCATGGCATACGGACAGAAGATCCTTAAGGGCGACGCCTACAAGCGCGCCGCGATCAAGCGCCGCCACATCCGGATCCGTAAGCACATCAACGGTACGGCGGAGCGTCCGCGTCTGGTCGTTACCCGCTCGAACCGCCACATCGTGGCCCAGGTGATCGACGACATCAAGGGTCACACCCTTGCGTCGGCGTCCACCCTGGACACCTCGATCCGCGGTGGCGAGGGCGACAAGTCCGCGCAGGCCAAGCAGGTCGGCGCCCTGGTCGCCGAGCGCGCCAAGGCCGCCGGTGTCGAGGCCGTCGTGTTCGACCGTGGTGGTAACCAGTACGCGGGGCGCATCGCCGCCCTGGCGGACGCCGCCCGCGAGGCCGGACTCAAGTTCTGAGTCGGTTCCGTAGCTAGCGGAAACAGAGAGAGGTAATTCCAATGGCTGGACCCCAGCGCCGCGGTGGCGGTGCCGGTGGCGGCGAGCGGCGGGACCGGAAGGGCCGTGACGGCGGCGCTGCTGCCGCCGAGAAGACCGCGTACGTTGAGCGCGTAGTCGCGATCAACCGCGTCGCCAAGGTTGTGAAGGGTGGTCGTCGCTTCAGCTTCACCGCGCTGGTCGTGGTGGGCGACGGTGACGGCACCGTGGGTGTCGGATACGGCAAGGCCAAGGAGGTGCCGGCCGCCATCGCCAAGGGCGTTGAGGAGGCCAAGAAGCACTTCTTCAAGGTCCCCCGCATCCAGGGCACCATCCCGCACCCGATCACGGGTGAGAAGGCTGCCGGCGTCGTTCTCCTCAAGCCGGCTTCGCCGGGTACCGGTGTTATCGCCGGTGGTCCCGTGCGTGCCGTCCTGGAGTGCGCCGGTATCCACGACGTGCTGTCGAAGTCGCTCGGCTCGTCGAACGCGATCAACATCGTGCACGCGACCGTGGAGGCCCTGAAGGGCCTGCAGCGTCCCGAGGAGATCGCGGCTCGCCGTGGTCTGCCCCTCGAGGACGTCGCTCCCGCGGCTCTGCTGCGTGCGCGTGCCGGGGCTGGTGCTGCGTAATGGCTCAGCTCAAGATCACGCAGACGAAGTCGTACATCGGCAGCAAGCAGAACCACCGTGACACCCTGCGTTCCCTTGGTCTCAAGGGCATCAACACGCAGGTCGTCAAGGAGGACCGCCCCGAGTTCCGCGGCATGGTGCACACCGTCCGCCACCTCGTGACGGTCGAGGAGGTCGACTGATCATGGCGGAGCAGAACCCGCTCAAGATCCACAACCTCCGTCCCGCCCCGGGCGCCAAGACCGCGAAGACCCGTGTCGGTCGTGGTGAGGCGTCGAAGGGTAAGACGGCCGGTCGTGGTACCAAGGGCACGAAGGCCCGTTACCAGGTTCCGGAGCGCTTCGAGGGTGGCCAGATGCCCCTCCACATGCGTCTCCCGAAGCTGAAGGGCTTCAAGAACCCGTTCAAGACCGAGTTCCAGGTCGTGAACCTCGACAAGCTGGCCGCGCTCTACCCCGAGGGTGGCGAGGTCACCGTCGAGGGTCTGGTGGCCAAGGGTGCCGTTCGCAAGAACAGCCTCGTCAAGGTCCTCGGCCAGGGCGAGATCTCCGTGGCGCTGCAGGTGACGGTCGACGCCGTCTCCGGCTCCGCCAAGGAGAAGATCACCGCCGCCGGCGGTACTGTCACCGAGCTCGTCTGAACACCACAGGCGTCTCGATGACCTGAGCGATCCCGACCGGGGATACCCCACAAATGGGGTATCCCCGGTTGGTCGTTCCTAGGGCGGCAGTCTCGCCGGTAAGGTGGCTTGCACTGCCCTCTTTTCACAGGGTGCTTCACTTCGGGCACTCTGAGCGGCAGTTGACCGTTACCTATTCGTCGAACCTCAAGACCGTCACCCTTGACGCAGTTGCGCGGGGGTCGCAGGAGGCACCGTGCTCACCGCGTTCGCCCGGGCGTTCAAGACGCCCGACCTGCGCAAGAAGCTGCTCTTCACGCTCGCCATCATCGTGGTCTACCGGATCGGTACGCACGTTCCGATTCCAGGTGTCGACTACCGGAACGTTCAGACGTGTATCGACAACGCCCAGGCCAACCAGGGTCTCTTCGGTCTGGTCAACATGTTCAGCGGTGGCGCGCTGCTGCAGATCACGATCTTCGCGCTGGGCATCATGCCGTACATCACGGCGAGCATCATTCTGCAGCTGCTGACCGTGGTGATCCCGCGCCTGGAAGCCCTGAAGAAGGAGGGCCAGGCCGGTACGGCGAAGATCACGCAGTACACCCGTTACCTGACGATCGCCCTCGCCATTCTCCAGGGCACCGGCCTCGTCGCCACCGCCCGCAGCGGCGCGCTGTTCACGGGCTGCCCGGTGGCCAGCCAGATCGTCCCCGACCAGTCGATCTTCGTCACCATCACCATGGTCATCACGATGACCGCCGGTACGGCGGCCGTGATGTGGCTCGGTGAGCTCATCACCGACCGCGGCATCGGCAACGGCATGTCGATCCTGATGTTCATCTCGATCGCCGCCACCTTCCCGTCCGCGCTGTGGGCCATCAAGCAGGAGGGCTCCCTGGCCGGCGGCTGGATCGAGTTCGGCACGGTCATCGTGGTCGGCTTCGTCATGGTCGGCCTGGTGGTCTTCGTCGAGCAGGCCCAGCGCCGTATCCCGGTGCAGTACGCCAAGCGCATGATCGGCCGCCGTTCCTACGGCGGTACGTCCACCTACATCCCGCTCAAGGTGAACCAGGCGGGTGTGATCCCCGTCATCTTCGCCTCGTCGCTGCTCTACATCCCGGCGCTGATCGCTCAGTTCGCCGGAGGCACCTCGGGCTGGAAGACCTGGATCGAGCAACACTTCGTCAAGGGCGACCACCCGTATTACATCGCCACGTACTTCCTGCTGATCGTTTTCTTCGCGTTCTTCTACGTGGCGATCTCGTTCAACCCCGAGGAAGTCGCCGACAACATGAAGAAGTATGGTGGCTTCATCCCGGGCATCCGGGCTGGCCGACCGACCGCTGAGTACCTGAGCTACGTACTCAACCGGATCACCTGGCCGGGTTCGCTGTACTTGGGACTGATCGCTCTCGTGCCGACGATGGCGTTGGCTGGTTTCGGGGCAAACCAGAACTTCCCGTTCGGCGGGACCAGCATCCTGATCATCGTGGGTGTCGGTCTCGAGACCGTGAAGCAGATCGAGAGCCAGCTCCAGCAGCGCAATTACGAAGGGTTCCTCCGCTGATGCGTATCGTCCTCGTCGGGCCGCCGGGTGCCGGTAAGGGAACGCAGGCCGCGTTCCTGGCCAAGAACCTGTCGATCCCGCACATCTCCACGGGCGACCTGTTCCGGGCCAACATCAGCAGGCAGACGGAACTCGGCAAACTGGCGAAGTCCTACATGGACGCGGGCAATCTCGTGCCCGACGAGGTCACCATCGCGATGGCGAAGGACCGCATGGAGCAGCCGGACGCCGAGAACGGTTTCCTGCTGGACGGCTTCCCTCGCAATGTCTCGCAGGCCGAGGCGCTCGACGAGCTCCTCGAGACCGAGAGCATGCAGCTCGACGCGGTGCTGGACCTCGAGGTCCCCGAGGACGAGGTCGTCAAGCGGATCGCCGGCCGGCGCATCTGCCGCAACGACTCCTCGCACGTCTTCCACGTGACGTACAAGCAGCCGGCCAAGGAAGGCGTCTGCGACGTCTGCGGCGGCGAGCTGTACCAGCGCGACGACGACTCCGAGGAGACGGTGCGCACGCGCCTGGAGGTCTACCACACCCAGACCGAGCCGATCATCGACTACTACAAGGCCCAGGGCCTCGTGGTCACGATCTCGGCGCTCGGCAAGGTGGAGGACGTCACGACCCGCGCCATGGAGGCGCTGAAGCGTGGCGAGGACGACAAGTAGTCGTCCGTACGCAGCTACGGCCGCGGTTCCCCTCGGGGAGCCGCGGCTGCTGTGTGGGCGGGGTCCGGCACGCGGCCCCGTATCGTTGAAGGCGTTCGCAGTCGCCGAAGGTCCAGAAAGGCCGTAGCTCCCATGGTGCAGATCAAGAGCCCCGAGCAGATCGCCAAGATGCGTGAGGCGGGGCTGGTCGTCGCGGCCATTCACGCGGCGACCCGTGAGGCAGCCGTACCCGGGGCCACGACGAAGGATCTGGACCAGGTCGCCCGCAAGGTGCTCGCCGAGCACAACGCCAAGCCGAACTTCCTCGGCTACGGCGGCTTCCCGGCGACGATCTGCACGTCCGTGAACGAGGTCGTCGTCCACGGCATCCCGTCCGACGACGTCGTCCTCAAGGACGGGGACGTCATCTCCATCGACTGCGGCGCGATCATCGACGGCTGGCACGGCGACGCCGCCTTCACGGCCTTCGTGGGCTCCGGTCACGCTCCGGAGCTCGTCGAGCTCTCCCGGGTGACCGAGGAGTCGATGTGGGCCGGCATCGCCGCCATGAAGCAGGGCAACCGCCTGGTCGAGGTCTCCCGGGCCATCGAGACGTACATCCGCCGCCAGCCCAAGCCCGGCGGCGGCAAGTACGGGATCATCGAGGACTACGGCGGCCACGGCATCGGCACCGAGATGCACATGGACCCGCACCTGCTGAACTACGTCGACCGGCGGCGCGGCAAGGGCCCGAAGCTGGTGCCCGGCTTCTGCCTCGCGATCGAGCCGATGGTCTCCCTGGGGACGCCGAAGACGGAGGTCCTCGAGGACGACTGGACCGTCATCACGACGGACGGCACCTGGTCGTCCCACTGGGAGCACTCGGTCGCGCTGACGGAGCAGGGGCCGCTGGTGCTGACGTCTCCCGACGGGGGCAAGGCGAAGCTCGCCGAGCTGGGGATCGTGGCCGCGCCGGATCCGCTGGGCTGAGTGCCGCGCCCTCCGGGGTGAACGGTCGAGTCGTCCGGCGGCCGCGGGTTCGTCGTGGTTGTTCGCGCAGTTCCCCGCGCCCCTTTCGGGGCGCTTAAAGACCTTCGTGCTGGGGCAGACTTCCCCGATTCGTGTTTCGGAGGGCCCTGTCGTAGACTGACTCGTCGGCTCTTGTGTACCCGCATGTCTGCATGCGGTTCGCACAGAGTCGATCAAGGTAGTCGATTCGAAGGGCGAAGCGTGGCCAAGAAGCAAGGTGCCATCGAGATCGAGGGCACTGTCGTCGAGTCTCTTCCGAACGCCATGTTCAAGGTCGAGCTCCAGAACGGCCACCAGGTCCTGGCACACATCAGCGGCAAGATGCGCATGCACTACATCCGCATCCTCCCTGACGACCGGGTCGTGGTGGAGCTGTCTCCGTACGACCTGACGCGTGGCCGGATCGTCTACCGCTACAAGTAGATCTTGCCTGTGCCTCGCCGCCGCGTGCGTCGGGGCTGCCGGCACTGACCCGGAGAACCTCAACATGAAGGTCAAGCCGAGCGTCAAGAAGATCTGCGACAAGTGCAGGGTGATCCGCCGTCACGGCCGGGTCATGGTCATCTGCGACAACCCGCGCCACAAGCAGCGCCAGGGCTGACGCACGACCGATCCCTCTGCATCGCAGAGATTCGCGCGACGCAAGCTGAATATGTTCATACGCAGGACCCAGGCGGACGCGTTTCGCCTGACACCCCCGGTTCGGAGGCTGGGGACCCAGTTCGTACCTGGTACGGCGGCTGGGAGTCGGTTCTGCGGAAGACCTCCGACAAGTAACTGGAGCCATTGAATGGCACGCGTTTCCGGTGTTGACATCCCGCGCGAAAAGCGCGTGGAGATCGCCCTCACCTACGTGTTCGGCATCGGCCGGACTCTCTCCCAGCAGACGCTGGCCGCCACCGGCGTGGACCCGAACACCCGTGTTCGGGACCTCTCCGAGGAGCAGCTGGTCGCGATCCGCGAGTACGTCGACAACAACATCAAGACCGAGGGTGACCTCCGTCGCGAGATCCAGGCCGACATCCGCCGCAAGGTCGAGATCGGTACCTACCAGGGTCTGCGTCACCGTCGTGGTCTGCCCGTCCGCGGTCAGCGCACCAGCACCAACGCTCGTACCCGCAAGGGTCCGCGTCGCGCCATCGCCGGCAAGAAGAAGCCGGGCAAGAAGTAGTCCACAGCGGACGCCTGTCCACGGTCTTCGCTGTAGGACCGACCACCTCCCGTAGGAGTTATAGATGCCCCCCAAGGGTCGTCAGGGCGCTGCCAAGAAGGTGCGCCGCAAGGAAAAGAAGAACGTCGCTCACGGCCACGCGCACATCAAGAGCACGTTCAACAACACGATCGTCTCGATCACGGACCCGTCCGGCAACGTGATCTCCTGGGCCTCCGCCGGCCACGTCGGCTTCAAGGGCTCCCGGAAGTCCACGCCGTTCGCCGCGCAGATGGCCGCCGAGTCGGCTGCCCGCCGCGCCCAGGAGCACGGCATGCGCAAGGTCGACGTGTTCGTGAAGGGCCCGGGTTCCGGTCGTGAGACCGCGATCCGCTCCCTGCAGGCCACGGGCCTCGAGGTCGGCTCCATCCAGGACGTCACCCCGACCCCGCACAACGGCTGCCGTCCGCCGAAGCGCCGTCGCGTCTGACCCTTCGGGGCGGGTGTACGGCCGCTTGTCGGTCTGAGGTTTTCGGGCGGTATGGCTCTTCGGGGCCATATCGCCCGTACCCTTGTAACTGCAACACATATCGGGCTGCCGCCCGGCGGCAAGGGCATCAAATAGCGGGTGCCCCTGACTGAAGGACTCACCACATGCTGATCGCTCAGCGTCCCTCGTTGACCGAAGAGGTCGTCGACGAATTCCGCTCCCGGTTCGTGATCGAGCCGCTGGAGCCGGGCTTCGGTTACACCCTCGGTAACTCCCTGCGCCGGACCCTCCTCTCCTCGATCCCGGGTGCGGCGGTCACGTCCATCCGCATCGACGGCGTGCTGCACGAGTTCACCACCGTGCCGGGCGTCAAGGAGGACGTCACCGACCTGATCCTCAACATCAAGCAGCTGGTCGTCTCCTCGGAGCACGACGAGCCGGTCGTGATGTACCTGCGCAAGCAGGGTCCGGGTCTGGTCACCGCCGCCGACATCGCGCCCCCGGCCGGTGTCGAGGTGCACAACCCCGACCTGGTCCTCGCCACGCTCAACGGCAAGGGCAAGCTCGAGATGGAGCTCACGGTCGAGCGTGGCCGCGGTTACGTCTCCGCCGTGCAGAACAAGCAGGTCGGCCAGGAGATCGGCCGCATCCCGGTCGACTCGATCTACTCGCCGGTGCTCAAGGTCACGTACAAGGTCGAGGCCACGCGTGTCGAGCAGCGGACCGACTTCGACAAGCTGATCGTCGACGTCGAGACCAAGCAGGCCATGCGCCCGCGTGACGCCATGGCGTCCGCCGGTAAGACCCTGGTCGAGCTGTTCGGTCTGGCCCGCGAGCTCAACATCGACGCCGAGGGCATCGACATGGGCCCGTCGCCCACGGACGCCGCCCTGGCCGCCGATCTGGCGCTGCCGATCGAGGAGCTGGAGCTCACGGTCCGCTCCTACAACTGCCTCAAGCGCGAGGGCATCCACTCCGTGGGTGAGCTCGTCGCCCGTTCCGAGGCCGACCTGCTCGACATTCGCAACTTCGGTGCGAAGTCGATCGACGAGGTCAAGGCGAAGCTGGCCGGCATGGGCCTCGCGCTCAAGGACAGCCCGCCCGGATTCGACCCGACCGCTGCGGCCGACGCCTTCGGCGCGGACGACGACGCGGACGCCGGTTTCGTGGAGACCGAGCAGTACTAAGAGCTCGGGCCTTGCGGTCCGTACTCGGGTGCGGGTGCGCTGTGCTTGATCGCGCAGTTCCCCGCGCCCCTTCCAGGCCCCCTGCGGGGGGCCTGGATCTCCGACGGGCAAACCCGCTCGCTCGGATACTGACCCCGGTACCTGATACGGCCGGGGCAGACACCTAGGAGAAGTTCCATGCCGAAGCCCACCAAGGGTGCCCGTATGGGCGGCAGCGCCGCGCACGAGAAGCTCCTCCTCGCGAACCTCGCGAAGGCGCTCTTCGAGCACGGCCGCATCACCACCACCGAGGCGAAGGCGCGCAAGCTGCGTCCGTACGCCGAGCGTCTGGTCACCAAGGCGAAGAAGGGCGACCTTCACAACCGCCGTCAGGTGCTCCAGGTCATCACGGACAAGAGCATCGTGCACACGCTCTTCACCGAGATCGGCCCGCGCTACGAGAACCGTCCGGGTGGCTACACCCGTATCACCAAGATCGGTAACCGCCGTGGCGACAACGCGCCCATGGCTGTCATCGAGCTGGTCGAGGCGCTGACGGTGGCGCAGGAGGCGACGGGCGAGGCCGAGGCCGCGACCAAGCGCGCCGCCAAGGACAACGAGGCTGCCGAGGCTCAGGTCGACACGACCAAGGCCGAGGACGCCGAGGAGTCCAAGGACGCGTAAGCGTTCTGCCGGGGGCTGTTCGCCTGCGGCTGCGACTCCGTCGTGGTTGTCCGCGCAGTTCCCGCGCCCCTTTAGGGCGTTGGCGGGTCCGTTCCTTTTCGGGAGCGGGCCCGCTTTTGTGTTCTGAGAGGATCTGTACGTGAGTGAAGAAGTGGCACCCGGCCGCGTTCGTGTCCGGCTCGATCTGTCCTACGACGGGAGCGAGTTCTCCGGGTGGGCCAAGCAGGCCGGGGGGCGGCGGACCGTGCAGGGCGAGATCGAGGACGCTCTGCGGACCGTGACGCGGTCGCGGGAGACGTACGAGCTGACCGTCGCGGGGCGTACCGATGCCGGCGTGCACGCGCGGGGGCAGGTCGCTCATGTCGATCTGCCGCGTGAGGTGTGGGCAGAGCACCACCAGAAGCTGCTGAAGCGCCTCGCAGGCCGGCTGCCCCGGGAGGTACGGGTCTGGGCCCTCAGGGAGGCGCCCAGTGGCTTCAACGCCCGCTTCTCGGCGGTCTGGAGGCGGTACGCCTACCGGGTCACCGACAACCCCGGGGGCGTCGACCCGCTGCTGCGCAGCCATGTGCTGTGGCACGACTGGCCCCTCGACGTGGTGGCCATGAACGAGGCTGCCCGGGGGCTGCTGGGCGAGCACGACTTCGCCGCCTACTGCAAGAAGCGGGAGGGGGCGACCACCATCCGCACGCTCCAGGAGCTCAGCCTGGTGCGGGGCGACGACGGGATCATCACCGCGACCGTGCGGGCCGACGCCTTCTGCCACAACATGGTGCGCTCGCTCATCGGGGCGCTGCTGTTCGTCGGGGACGGACACCGGCCCGCCGACTGGCCGGGCAAGGTGCTGGCGGCCGGTGTGCGGGACTCGGCCGTGCACGTCGTACGGCCGCACGGGCTGACGCTGGAGGAGGTCGGCTACCCGGCCGACGAACTGCTCGCAGCGCGCAGCAAGGAGGCGCGCAACAAGCGGTCGCTGCCGTCGGCCGGCTGCTGCTGACGTCCGGTCACTCGTCGGCCGCGGCCGAGGCCTGGGCTTCGCCGCGGCGGCGGATCTGGTTGAACGTGAACTGGGCCAGGTCGTCCCCGGTCTTGTAGACCGCGGTGTCCTTGGGCGTCACGTCCTTGCCGTTGGTGAAGCCGGCGTTGGTGAAGTAGGCGTAGCGGCCGTAGGAGTTGCTGGTCGTACGGCAGAAGCCGGACTCGCAGAAGGGCTTCACGCCGCCGCCGGAGAGCGACTTGATGAAGCTCTTCTTGGTGCTCTGGCCCTTGGCCTTGGCAGCCTGCGCCTCGGTGTCGAAGACGGCCACCCCGACCGTCACCGCCATCTGGTCCTTGACGTAGGTCACGCGTATCAGGCGGGTGCAGTCGTTCCCGGTGAGGATCTTGGGCAGGGTGCCGCCGGCCGCCGAGGCGCAGCTCCTGGTGTCCGCCGTCGGGCCCTTCTTGTAGACCGTCTCGCCCATGGTGAGCTGGGTGCCCGGGAAGAGGGTGGCCGGGCTGAGCGGGGCCTTGTCCTTCTTCGCGCTGGCGATGAAGTCCTTCGGGTCCAGCGGGGGAGGGGCGCTGGTGGGGGCGAACGACGGGGCCGAGGCGGTCTGGCTCGGGATGTCGGCCGACGGCAGGGAGGTCGGGTTCCCCTTGCTGTCGCCGCCCGCCGAGACGACGGCCACCGCGACGGCCGTGCCGATCGCGACCGTGGCCAGCGCGCCACCGCCGATCAGCAGCACCCGGCGTCGTTTGTTGCGGGCCTCGGAGGCTTCAGCGAGCGCTGCCCAGTCCGGCGACTGGCCGCCCCCGCTGCTCCAGGGCTGCTGCGACTGCGGTTTCCAGGGATCCCACTGGGACTGAGGTCCCCCCTGCCCAAAGCTCATGGGGCGCATCTTAGACGGGACAAGGGGTGTGCTGGTCCGCCTGGATCGGCTCTCCAACCCCTAGCGTTCCTCCCATGCGCACGGGCAAAGGCGACATCTCCGGGTGGTTGGGGCGACTGCTGCCGGCCGTGGTGCTGCTGGTGTGTCTGCTGTCGTGGCCGGCCCTCGCGGCCGGGGTGTGGACGTCGGTCGTGGTGGGGGCGCTGGGTGCGTGCCGCCGGCCGCGCGGTGGCGGATCCGTGGTGCGGTGGTGCGCGGCGGTCGTCGTCGATGTGGCGCTTTCGTCGGTGTTTCCGTACGTACGGCCGCTGCGACGGCGTACGCTGCGGAGAGCCGTCACGTTCTGTGCCGCCCTGTGCGTTTCCGTGACCGAGCGGCTGCGGTGATACCGCGTTTTGACCCTTGTGGTGTACCCCGGTATTCTGCTTGTTCGTTGTGTATTGGCTTGCTCATTCTCACGGGACGGGCCCTTACACCGGTCCACCGGGCCGATGACCAGCGACCCCACGTACGCGGTATGCGTCGCCGCAGTGCGGTCCAGGCTGTCGTGATCGTTTCGGTGACCAGTTATGGACCATTCACTCGAAGCGAAGGCTACGAACCGTGCGTACGTACAGCCCCAAGCCCGGCGATGTGACGCGCCAGTGGCACGTCATCGACGCTCAGGACGTTGTCCTGGGCCGTCTCGCCACCACTGCCGCGACGCTCCTCCGGGGCAAGCACAAGCCGATCTACGCGCCGCACGTCGACGCTGGTGACTTCGTCATCATCATCAACGCGGACAAGGTGCACCTGTCCGGCAACAAGCGGACCCAGAAGATGGCGTACCGCCACTCCGGCTACCCGGGTGGTCTGCGCTCGGTCCGCTACGACGAGCTGCTCGACAAGAACCCCGAGAAGGCCATCGAGAAGGCCGTCAAGGGCATGCTCCCCAAGAACACGCTGGGCCGTCAGATGCTCTCGAAGCTGAAGGTCTACAAGGGTGACCAGCACCCGCACGGCGCGCAGCAGCCGCAGCCGTACGAGATCACCCAGGTCGCGCAGTAAGTCCGGCCACCCCCTAAGCCTGAAGAGAATCTGAGGAGAATCGTGGCCGAGACCACTGCCGAGCAGCCGCTCGAAGAAGTCGACATCGACAGCTACACCACCGAGTCCGAGGTCCCCGTCGAGGGTGAGTACACCTCGGAGTCCATGGCGTCCCGCTTCGGCGAGCCCCAGCCGGCCGCCGGCCTGGGCCGTCGCAAGAACGCCATCGCCCGTGTCCGGATCGTCCCGGGCACCGGCAAGTGGAAGATCAACGGTCGCACCCTCGAGGACTACTTCCCGAACAAGGTGCACCAGCAGGAAGTCAACGAGCCGTTCAAGGTGCTCGAGCTCGACGACCGCTACGACGTCGTCGCCCGCATCTCCGGTGGCGGCGTCTCCGGCCAGGCCGGTGCGCTCCGTCTCGGTGTCGCCCGTGCGCTGAACGAGGCGGACGTCGACAACAACCGCGGCCCGCTGAAGAAGGCCGGCTTCCTCAAGCGCGACGACCGTGCGGTCGAGCGCAAGAAGGCCGGTCTGAAGAAGGCCCGCAAGGCTCCGCAGTACAGCAAGCGCTAATCGCGTCGCCTGTCCTTGCGACTGGCTTCGCAACGATCGCCCCGGCGGCACGGTTGTGCTGCCGGGGCGGTTTCGTTTACACAACCCCTACAGCCCCCGGACAGTCTCAGGGGGTGCACTCGGGGATGTGAGCCGCATTCTCTTCAGCAATTCGGAGGACACCACTGTGGGACGACTCTTCGGCACGGACGGCGTGCGCGGTGTCGCCAACGCGGATCTGACGGCGGAGATGGCCCTGGGCCTCTCCGTGGCCGCGGCACACGTACTGGCCGAGGCGGGCACGTTCGAGGGACACCGGCCGAGGGCCGTGGTCGGGCGTGACCCCCGTGCGTCCGGGGAGTTCCTGGAAGCCGCCGTGGTCGCGGGTCTCGCCAGCGCCGGCGTGGACGTTCTGCGGGTCGGCGTGCTGCCGACGCCCGCCGTGGCGTTTCTGACCGGGGAGCTGGGCGCCGACCTCGGTGTGATGCTCTCCGCCAGCCACAACGCCATGCCCGACAACGGCATCAAGTTCTTCGCCCGCGGTGGGCACAAGCTCGCCGACGAGCTGGAGGACCGCATCGAGTCCGTCTACGAGGAGCACCGCACCGGCGCCCCGTGGGACCGGCCGACCGGGTCCGGGGTGGGCCGCGTACGCGACTACGAAGAGGGCTCCGACCGGTACGTCGCGCATCTGCTGAGTGTCCTGCCCAACCGGCTCGACGGGCTGAAGGTCGTCCTCGACGAGGCGCACGGCGCCGCCGCCCGGGTGTCGCCGGAGGTGTTCCAGCGGGCCGGTGCCGAGGTCGTCACGATCGGGGCCGAGCCGGACGGGCTCAACATCAACGACGGGTGCGGTTCGACGCACCTGGACAAGATCAAGGCCGCCGTCGTCGAGCACGGGGCGGATCTCGGCATCGCGCACGACGGTGACGCCGACCGGTGCCTCGCCGTCGACCACACCGGCGCGGAGGTGGACGGGGACCAGATCCTCGCCGTGCTCGCGCTGGCGATGCGGGAGCGGTCCGTGCTGCGGTCCGACACGGTCGTGGCCACGGTGATGTCGAACCTCGGGTTCAAGCTCGCCATGGAGCGCGAGGGCATCCGGCTGGTGCAGACCGGCGTCGGTGACCGGTACGTGCTGGAGGAGATGAAGGAGCACGGGTTCGCCCTCGGGGGCGAGCAGTCCGGGCACGTCATCATCCTCGACCACGCGACCACCGGCGACGGGACGCTGACCGGGCTGCTGCTGGCGGCGCGGGTGGCACAGAGCGGGCGCACGCTGGCGGATCTCGCCGCCGTCATGGAGCGGTTGCCGCAGGTACTGATCAACGTGCCGGATGTCGACAGGACGCGGGTGGGGACGTCCGCGGAGCTGTCGGCGGCGGTCTCGGATGCGGAGCGGGAGCTCGGAGAGACCGGGCGGGTGCTGCTCCGTCCCTCCGGGACCGAGCCGCTGGTCCGGGTGATGGTCGAGGCGGCGGATATCGAGCAGGCTCGGTCTGTGGCGGGGCGGTTGGCCGACGTGGTGAAGTCCGCGCTCGGTTAGTGAACCGGGCCGGGGGTGGGGGCTGCGGTTGACTGCGGGCTGCGGGGCGTTCGTGGCCTGTCGCGCAGTTCCCCGCGCCCCTAAGACTTGCCGACCCCCTGGCGTTGTCTCGACCAGAGCCACTTCTGGACCAGCAGGGTTGCCGTGCCGGCGACGATGATGCCCAGCAGGTTCAGCAGGAGCTGCTGGGAGGAGCCCCAGGTCTGGCTCGTGTCGCCGTAGCTCAGGGCCACTGCCGCGTTCGCGGCGGCCGGGACCGTGGTGACGGAGATGGCCACGCCGACCAGGGCGCCGGACTTGGCGGAGGTCAGGGAGAGGGTGCCGGCGATGCCGGCCAGGACCGCCACGACGAAGGAGAACCAGTCGGGGGCGTAGATGAACCCGGTGTTGGGGCGGTCGCCCTCCAACTGGGCCTCGGTGAACAGCCCGGCCGCGTCCATGAAGAGGCTGAACGCGACCGTCAGCGCCATCGCCGCGGCGAAGCCCACCAGCAGGGCGATCAGCGAGCGCAGCGCCAGACGCGGCCTGCGCCGGACGACCGCGGTGCAGATGCCGGTGAGGGGGCCGAACTCCGGGCCCACCGCCATGGCGCCCACGATCAGGATCGCGTTGTCCAGGACCACTCCGCAGGCGGCGATCATCGTGGCGAGCGTGATGAAGGCGAGGTAGGTGACGGAGAGGGTCGACTCCTCGTGCGTCGCCTCGGTCAGCTGCTCCCACAGGACCGCGTCCGCGCCCTCACCCGGCGCATCGGCCTCCGCCTTGTCGGCCCGCGCGGACAGGGACAGGTCGATGGACTCGACGGCGATGGAGCCACTGGTGTCGATGCCCAGTACGCGCAGCCCGCTGAGGAGTTCGTCACCCGCCTCGCGCGCCACGTCGCACATGACGACATCGCCGGCCGGGTCGCGGGCGGCGCCCGGCAGCACGACGAGGTGGGTGGTGCCGACCGTCTTCTCGATCAGCAGGACCACCTCGCCGGTCCGGTCGGACGGTGTGATCAGACGTAGATGGAGCATGGCGCCCATCTAACCCGCCTTTTCCCGCGCGTCACAGCTTGCGCAGGCTGAGCCGCTGCACCTTGTGGTCCGGGCCCTTGCGCAGGACGAGGGCGGCGCGGCCGCGGGTGGGGGCGATGTTCTCGACCAGGTTGGGCCGGTTGATCGTGCGCCACATCGTCCGGGCGTAATCGAGGGCCTCCTCCTCCGAGACCTGGGTGTACTTGCGGAAGTACGAGGACGGGTTCTGGAAGGCGGTCGCGCGCAGCTTGCGGAAGCGGTTGAGGTACCAGGTCTCGATGTCCTCGACGCGGGCGTCGACGTACACACTGAAGTCGAAGTAGTCGGCGAGACCGACGCGGGTGCGGCCGTCCTTGCCGGGCAGGGCCGGCTGGAGGACGTTCAGCCCCTCGACGATCAGGATGTCGGGGCGGCGGACCGTGAGCCTCTTGTCGGGGACGATGTCGTAGATCAGGTGGGAGTAGACGGGCGCGGTGACCTCGTCCTTGCCGGCCTTGATGTCGGCGACGAAGCGGGTCAGGGCGCGGCGGTCGTAGGACTCCGGGAAGCCCTTGCGGGACATCAGGCCGCGGGCCTGGAGTTCCTGGGTGGGGAGCAGGAAGCCGTCGGTGGTGACCAGCTCGACGCGCGGGTGCTCGGGCCAGCGCGAGAGCAGGGCCTGGAGGAGGCGGGCGACCGTCGACTTGCCCACGGCGACCGAACCGGCCACGCCTATGACGAACGGGGTGCCCGACTGGGAACCCTGTTCGCCCAGGAACGTGTTCAGCGCGCCTCTGAGGCCGTCGGTGGCACCGACGTAGAGATTGAGGAGGCGGGACAGCGGGAGGTAGATGTCGCGCACCTCGTCGAGGTCGATCACGTCGCCGAGACCGCGCAGCTTCTCGACCTCCTCGGCCGTCAGCGGCAGCGGCGTCTTGTCACGCAACGCGCTCCACTCGGCTCGGGTGAGGTCGACGTAGGGAGTCGCCTCCGGACGGGGCCGGTGGGCGCTCCTGGACATCGAGGAGACCGGAGAGATCACAGTCCATTGTTACGGGCGTACGAACGGATGGTGAGGTGGGATCCGTCACGCGGGCTCTTTACTCGCCCTCATTCGGGAGATACCCCATCAAACACCTCGGTGGCTTCGGGGTGCGTACCCCGGTGGGAATTTCCGATTTCGGGCACGCTGCGGCCGGTTCGGCGAGGGAATCGACCCTAAGCTGCCGCCCATGTGTGGAATCGTGGGATACGTGGGGCCGCAGTCCGCGCTCGAGGTCGTGATGGCCGGGCTGAAGCGGCTGGAGTACCGGGGGTACGACTCGGCGGGAGTCGCCGTCCTGGCCGACGGCGGGCTGGCGACGGCGAAGAAGGCCGGGAAGCTGCTCAACCTGGAGAAAGAGCTGGACGGCAGGCCGCTGCCGACCGGCGCGACGGGCATCGGGCACACCCGTTGGGCCACGCACGGCGGGCCGACGGATGCCAACGCCCACCCTCACATCGACAACGCGGGACGGGTCGCGGTGGTGCACAACGGCATCATCGAGAACTTCGCCCTGCTGCGGGCCGAGCTGGCGGAGCGCGGCCACGAGCTGGCCTCCGAGACGGACACCGAGGTCGTGGCGCATCTGCTCGCCGAGGAGTTCTCCGCCTGTGCGGATCTCGCCGAGGCGATGCGGCTGGTGTGCCGGCGGCTGGAGGGCGCGTTCACGCTGGTCGCGGTGCACGCCGACGAGCCGGACGTGGTGGTGGGCGCGCGGCGGAACTCGCCGCTGGTGGTGGGCGTCGGCGAGGGCGAGGCCTTTCTCGCCTCGGACGTCGCCGCGTTCATCGCCCACACGCGCTCGGCGATCGAGCTCGGGCAGGACCAGGTGGTGGAGCTGCGCCGGGACGGCGTGAGGGTGACGGGCTTCGACGGCCGCCCGGCCGACGTGCGGTCGTACCACGTGGACTGGGACGCGTCGGCCGCGGAGAAGGGCGGCTACGACTACTTCATGCTCAAGGAGATCGCCGAGCAGCCCAAGGCGGTCGCCGACACGCTCCTGGGCCGGATCGACGGTTCGGGTTCGCTGACGCTCGACGAGGTGCGCATCCCGCAGGGGGTGCTGCGGGAGATCGACAAGGTCGTCATCGTCGCGTGCGGTACGGCCTTCCACGCCGGGATGATCGCCAAGTACGCGATCGAGCACTGGACGCGGCTGCCCTGCGAGGTGGAGCTGGCGAGCGAGTTCCGCTACCGGGACCCGATCCTGGACGCGCAGACGCTGGTCATCGCCATCTCCCAGTCCGGCGAGACCATGGACACGCTGATGGCGCTGCGGCACGCCCGCGAGCAGGGCTCCAAGGTGCTGGCGATCTGCAACACCAACGGTTCGACGATTCCGCGCGAGTCGGACGCGGTGCTGTACACGCACGCCGGGCCGGAGGTGGCCGTCGCCTCGACCAAGGCGTTCCTGACGCAGCTCGTGGCGTGCTACCTGGTCGCCCTGTACCTGGGCCAGGTGCGCGGCACCAAGTGGGCCGACGAGATCCGGGCGGTGATCCGCGACCTGTCCTCGATCGCCGGTGCGGTGGATCAGGTGCTGGGCACGATGGAGCCGGTGCGGGAACTGGCACGCACGCTGGCCTCGAAGAAGACGGTGCTGTTCCTCGGGCGGCATGTGGGGTATCCGGTGGCGCTCGAAGGCGCGCTGAAGCTCAAGGAACTCGCCTACATGCACGCCGAGGGCTTCGCGGCCGGGGAGCTGAAGCACGGGCCGATCGCCCTGATCGAGGAGGACCTTCCGGTCGTCGTGGTGGTGCCCTCGCCGCGCGGGCGGTCGGTGCTGCACGACAAGATCGTGTCCAACATCCAGGAGATCCGGGCGCGGGGTGCGCGGACGATCGTGATCGCGGAGGAGGGCGACGAGGCGGTCGTGCCGTACGCGGACCATCTGGTCCGGATTCCCGCCACGCCGACCCTGCTGCAGCCGCTCGTCGCGACGGTGCCGCTTCAGGTGTTCGCGTGTGAGCTGGCGACGGCCCGGGGGAACGAGGTGGACCAGCCGCGGAACCTGGCCAAGTCGGTGACGGTGGAGTGACCGTCGAGCCGGAGTGAGCAGAAGGGGCGAACGGCCGGATGCCCTTCGCCCCTTCGATCAGCCGGTCAGGCCGTCAGCTGCTCAGATGGGCAGGCAGGTCGCCGGGACCCACCCTTCCTTGCTGGTGCTGTCGGGGCCGCCGAAGTACCACTTGTTGCTCGTCTTGCCGCAGGCCGTGTAGCTGCCGCCCTTGGTGGGCTTGCGGTCGCCGAAGCAGACACCGCCCTTCTTGCCCTTGCCCCAGGTGCCGAGAGCCGTGGAGCTCGTCTTGGGCTGGCTGCGGAGGTTGACGGTTGCCTTGGGCTTCACGTTGACCAGCGCGCTGCTGCAGTCCGGCTTCACCGCCGCGGCGGCGGTGCCGGCGGTGGCGACGGTGCCGGTGAGGGCCGTGGCGAAGAGGGCCATGGCGGTGGCCGCGGTCCCCAGCGACTTGAACTTCATGATGTCCTCCCGTTCGATGCGATGCCGTTTGCTCATCGCGGTCAGCGCGAACTCTATAAGGGGGAGGGGGAGTTGAAGATCAAGGGGTCGCCCGGGCGGCGCATCGGGAGCCGTTCCCGCCGGATCCGGCCCGTCACCGTAGGGTGCTGCCCATGAGCATCATCGGGGTCGGCATCGACGTTGCCGAGATCGAGCGGTTCGCTGCTTCACTGGAGCGTACGCCCGCGTTGGCCGAGCGGCTGTTCGTGGAGCGGGAGTTGCTGCTGCCCAGCGGGGAGCGGCGCGGGGTGGCCTCGCTCGCCGCGCGGTTCGCGGCCAAGGAGGCGCTGGCCAAGGCGCTCGGCGCTCCGCCCGGGCTGCTCTGGACCGACGCCGAGGTGTGCGTCGAGGACAGCGGGCAGCCCCGGCTGCGGGTGACCGGGACGGTGGCCGCCCGGGCCGCCGAGCTCGGCGTGCGGTCCTGGCACGTGTCGCTGAGTCACGACGCGGGTGTCGCCTCCGCCGTGGTCATCGCCGAGGGGTGAGGCGCTAGGCCAGGGACCAGATCAGCGTGATCGTGCCGATGAGGCCGATCGCGCCCAGTGTCGTACCGGCCGCCGCCGGCCACAGCCGGCCCGTTCCCCGGCGGGCGTAGTGGAGGCCCATCGTCCCGAAGGTCACGGCGAGCGCTCCGGCCAGCACCGTCCACGGGATCAGAAACGCCCAGGTGCCCACGGCCGAGAAGACGCCGAGGACCAAGGCCGTGGGGCCCAGGGCGGTGGCGGGGCTGTCTGTGTCCTCGGATGCTGTCGAGCCGGTCATGTCTCGTCGATCCCCCTTTTGAACGAGTTCAAAACTCGGCTCGATCATACGCCCGGGGCGTGGTCCGGGGGAACAGGGCCCCGAAGCCCCCGACCTGGGGCCGGGGGCTTCGGAGCGTGGGGGTCTCGGAGGTTCCGTCAGCAGATCGACTGGCTGCTGTTCACCCGCGTGATGTTGCGGAACGTCGTGTTCTCACCGCACGGGCTCTCCCTGATGGCCGAGTTGGTGACCGTCAGGTTCTGGACGGTGATGTCCTTGTTGTTGGGGAACTCCGAGCGGGCGGCCAGCCGCAGCTCGCCCCCGCCGGTGATCGTGCCGCTCTGGGTCGCGAGGCTGACGTTGTAGCAGTTCTCGATCAGGACCGAGTTGTTGCCGGTGTTCGAGAGCGTCACCCTGCCGATGACGGCCCCGCCGCTCTCCGAGACGCAGAACACCCCGCGCCCGCCGCCGCGCGCGATGACCTCGCCGACGCGGATGTTGGTGGGGTAGCCGCTGCCGACCCGGCCGTTGCGGTTGGCCATGCGGAAGGCGGCGTAGCCGGTGCCCGTGCCGGCGTTCTCCGCGTCGACCTTGGTGACATTTGCGTTGATGGTCTGGTTGAGCAGCAGGCCGGACTCGCCGACGTTGCGGGCCGTCACCGTGCCGATGGTGAGGCCGTCGACGCCGTAGGTCTCGACCGCGTGGCTGGACGCGCCGGAGACGTAGACGTTGTCGATGCGGACGTTGCGCGTCCACTGGCTGGTGTCGCCCCGGTTGTCGATGCGGACGCCCAGGCCGCGCGAGAGGCGCATGTCGATCTGACCCAGCGTCACGTTCTGGACGTTGCGCAGGAAGATGCCGTACAGCGGGGTGCCGGTGAGCTTGAGGTTCTGGACCTCGACGTCGCGGGTGCCGCGCGAGTAGACCGGCGCCTGGTCGCCCGAGCCGCTGCCGGTGACGTTGATCGTGCCGCAGACGTCGAGGACGGTGTAGCTCGGCAGCGAGATGCGTGAGCCCGCCGAGACCGAACCCGAGCCGCGGACCACGACCCGTTCCTTCGCTGTGCGCCCCGAGGTGAGGCTGTTGACGGCCGCCTGGACGGCCGCGCGCATGTCGGTGCCGGTGTAGACCGTGCTGCCGCCGCGCCGGGCGGTCCAGTTGCTGCCGCTCTGCACGGCCTCGGCCTGGTAGGAGCCGTCTCCGCAGGCCAGTGCGCGCGTGGGGGCGGCCGTGGCGGGGGCGGTCAGGGTGCCGGCGGCGGTGAGGAGGGCAGTGGCACCGGCGGCGGCCAGTAATGCGGCTCTGCGTCCCATGGGGGCCTCGGTTTCGTCGGACGTGGGGGAGTGTGCAAGCGCTTTCTGCGCGGCCGGGAGTCTGGCAAAGGGACGGCGGAGCGTCAATGGACGCGACGCGGTTCGCAGGTGCGGGAGATGCGTGTGAGGGGGAGTGGTCCGGCGGTCGTACGGGAAACTCGACCGCATGCGTACTGCGTACAGCGTGGAGACGGTCCGGAACGCCGAACGGGAGCTGATGGCGCGGCTGCCGGAGGGGGCGCTGATGCAACGCGCCGCCGCCGGGCTCGCCGTGGCCTGCGCCGACCTGCTGGGGCGGGTGTACGGAAGCAGGGTCGTGCTGCTGGTCGGCAGTGGCGACAACGGAGGTGACGCCCTGTATGCCGGGGCCCGGCTGGCCCGGCGGGGGGCCGGAGTCACGGCCGTGCTGCTCGCGCCGGAGCGGGCGCACGCGGCGGGACTCGCGGCGTTGCGGCGGGCCGGGGGACGGGTCGCGGGGACCGGTGAGGGCGAGGCGCTCGCCGAGGGCGCGGATCTCGTCGTCGACGGGATCGTCGGGATCGGCGGGAAGGGCGGGTTGCGGCCGGACGCGGTGCCGTTGGCCGCTGCCGCCGGGCGGTCGCGCGGGGCCGTGGTCGCCGTCGATCTGCCGAGCGGTGTCGACGCCGACACCGGCGAGGTGCGCGGGGCTGCCGTGCCGGCCGATCTGACCGTGACGTTCGGGACGCACAAGCCGGGGCTCCTGATCGACCCCGCGCGGGAGTACGCGGGGTCGGTGCGGCTGGTCGACATCGGGCTGGAGCTGCCCGTCGAACCGGAGCTGGAGGCGTTGCAGCACGTGGACGTGGCCCGGCTGCTGCCGGTGCCGCGGGCGGAGAGCGACAAGTACCGGCGCGGCGTGGTCGGGATCGCCGCCGGGTCGGCGCGCTATCCGGGGGCGGCCGTGCTCGCCGTCTCGGGCGCGCTGCGGGGTGGGGCCGGGGCCGTGCGGTACGTCGGGCCGGCCGGGGACGCCGTCATCGCGCGGTTTCCCGAGACGCTCGTGTCGGATCAGGGGCCGAAGCATGCCGGGCGGGTGCAGGCGTGGGTCGTCGGGCCGGGGGCCGGGGACGACGCGGCGACGGTGGCGGAGGTGCTGGCGGCGCACGTGCCGGTGCTGATCGATGCGGACGGGCTGCGGCTGGCGGACGCGGAGGTCGTGCGGGGGCGGCGGGCGCCGACGCTGATGACGCCGCATGCGGGGGAGGCGGCGGCGCTGCTGGGTGTGGAGCGGGGGGAGGTCGAGAGGGGCCGGTTGGCCGCGGTGCGGGAGCTCGCGCGGCGGTACGGGGCGACCGTGCTGCTGAAGGGGTCCACGACGCTGGTGGCCGACTCGGGGGGCGGGGCGGTGCGGGTGAATCCGACGGGGACGGGGTGGCTGGCCACGGCCGGGAGCGGGGACGTGCTGTCGGGGCTCGGCGGGTCGTTGCTGGCGGCGGGGTTGTCGGCGGTGGATGCGGGGAGTGTCGGGGCGTATCTGCATGGGCTGGCCGGTCGGTTGGCGGCGGAGGGGGCGCCGGTGGGGGCGCATGACGTGGCCGCGGCGATTCCGGAGGCTTGGCGGAATGTTCTGGGGTGAGGTTCGGGGGGCCGGGGCCGTCGGCTGCGGGTCGGGGGGTGCTGCGGGGTTGGGTCGCCCCCTCCGCCCCTTCCCGTCCCGACCCGGGGGCTGCCGCCCCCGCGCCCCCGCTTCGGCCTGAACGGCCTCGTCCTCAAGCGCCGGACGGGCTGGTGGGTGGCTGAGCTGTGACGTCGGGTGCGCCGGGTGGGCGGCTGATGCCTCCGGGTGACCCGCGCCGCGCGGCAACCCCGGCCCGGGCCGGGCGCCGCGCTTGTCTGGGCGCATGACCCGCAGACGCACCGCCGGGCGTGTTCTCGCCCTTCTGCTCGCCGCTGTCACCGTGCTGCCCGTCGGTGTCGCCGGGGCCGCTCCCGTGCCGCCGGCTCCGGGGCCGCCCGCCGAGCTGGTGCCCGGGGTCGCGCCGGGGCCCGCGCAGCCCTGGTCGCTCGACACGCCGGACCAGGCACTGCCGCCCGTGGTGTACACGCCGTCCGCCGAGGAGGAGGCCGTCGAGCCGCGGAGCGCGGTGGCGGGGACGTACGCGCTCGTCGAGTACGTGCCGTTGGGTGAGGCGGTCGCGCAGGTGAGCTGCACCGCGAAGGCGGGGCCGTATCAGCGGCAGGTCGAGAGGTGGCTGGGACTGCGGGCCGACGGGAAGCAGTCGGCGGGCGACTGCCGGGCCATCCGGGCGTTCCAGGTGCGGCAGGGGATCAAGCCGGCCATGGGCTTCGCCGGGCCGGTCACGTGGTCGCGGATGCAGTACCTGTCGGCCCGCCGGAATCCGAATGCCGCCGGGAAGTGCCCGCTGCGGGCCCATCCCGTGGTGTGCGTGGATCTCAGCCGCCAGCTGATGTGGGTGCAGAAGGGCAAGCAGGTCGTGTTCGGGGCGGTGCCCATCCGCAGCGGGCGGGCCGGTTACCGGACCCGGGCCGGATGGCACAAGGTCTACTGGCGGCACAAGAACCACTGGTCGACGCTGTACAACACGCCCATGCCGTACTCCCAGTTCTTCAGCGGCGGGCAGGCCTTCCACGGCGTCTACGGCTCTCTCCACACCGCCGTCGGCTCGATGGGCTGCGTCAACCTCACCGTGGGTGACGCGCGGAGGTTGTGGGGCGTGCTCAAGACGGGCGACTGGGTGTTCGTGTGGGGGCGGCGGCCAGGGACGTAGCCGTCCCGCCTCTGGAGCCCTCTGAGACACTGGGCGCGATGAGCGAGAGAACAGCCCCGCGGACCGCGCCTCTGCGGGCCCGTGCCGAGATCGACCTGGCCGCCCTGCGGTCCAACGTGCGGGCCCTGCGTGCCCATGCGCCGGGCGCGGCCGTGATGACCGTGGTGAAGTCCGAGGCGTACGGCCACGGGGCTGTGCCGTGCGCCCGCGCGGCCGTCGACGCGGGGGCGAGCTGGCTGGGCACGGCCACGCCCGAGGAGGCCCTCGCCCTGCGGGCCGCCGGGCTGCCGGGCCGCATCATGTGCTGGCTGTGGACGCCCTGCGGGCCGTGGCGCGAGGCCATCGAGGCCGAGCTGGACGTGTCCGTCAGCGGGATGTGGGCGCTGCGCGAGGTCGTCGAGGCGGCCAGGGGAGCCGACCGGCCCGCTCGCGTGCAGCTCAAGGCCGACACCGGGCTCGGGCGCAACGGGTGCCAGCCGGGGGACGACTGGGCCGCGCTCGTCGGTGAGGCCCTGCGGGCCGAGGCCGAGGGGCTGCTGCGCGTCACGGGGCTGTGGTCGCACTTCGCCTGCGCCGACGAGCCCGGGCATCCCTCCATCGCCGCCCAGCTCGGCCTGTTCCGGGAGATGGTCGCGTACGCCGAGGGACAGGGCGTGCGGCCCGAGGTCCGGCACATCGCCAACTCGCCGGCCACGCTCACGCTCCCCGAGAGCCACTTCGACCTCGTCCGCACCGGCATCGCCACCTACGGCATCTCGCCCAGCCCCGAGCTCGGCACCTCGGCCGGCTTCGGGCTGCGCCCGGTGATGACGCTGTCCGCCTCGCTGGCCCTGGTCAAGCACGTCCCGGGCGGCCACGGCGTCAGCTACGGCCACCGGTACGTCACCCCCGGCGAGACCACCCTCGGCCTGGTGCCGCTGGGCTACGCCGACGGCATTCCGCGGCACGCCTCCTCGGCCGGGCCGGTCCTGGTCGAGGGCAAGTGGCGCACGATCGCCGGGCGGGTCGCCATGGACCAGTTCGTCGTGGATCTGGGGGGCGACGAGCCCGCGGCGGGGGCCGAGGCGGTCCTCTTCGGGTCCGGGGACCGCGGTGAGCCCACCGCGGAGGACTGGGCCCAGGCGGCCGGAACCATCGCCTACGAGATCGTGACCCGGATCGGAACGCGTGTTCCTCGCGTCTATGTGAATGAGGAACGGGACGGGTAACTCGCACGGGGAACCCGTCACGCGAGGAACACCAGGCACCCTGACAACAGCAGCATCATCAGGCTCACCGATTCACTCGACCCGGTGAGTCACCCGATCGGCACCCCGGCGAAGAGGAGCGGTACGTGAGCGAGAGCAGTGCGGAGGTCGTCGCGGACGTCGCCTCCGCGGCCGTCGCGGCCTCCGCCGCGGGGGCGGCGGGAGGCTGGCGCCGGGCGACCGGTATCGCCGGCGTGGCGATAGGCGTGGTGGCCGCGGGCGCGGCCGCCGGTGTCGCCCTGGAGCGGATGACGGTCGGCCGCGGCATGCGCCAGAAGGCCCGGCTCGCCCTGGACTCGGCGGGGCCGTACGGCTCGCTGCGCGGCATGCCCGGCAAGGCGTTCGCCGACGACGGCACGGAGCTGTACTACGAGGTCGACGACCTCGACCCGGAGCCCGCACCGGCCACGGGCTCGCGCCGCCGCCGGCTCTTCGGCCGCAAGGCACCCGCTCCCGTCACCGTCGTCTTCAGCCACGGCTACTGCCTCAGCCAGGACTCCTGGCACTTCCAGCGGGCGGCCCTGCGGGGCGTCGTACGGACCGTGCACTGGGATCAGCGCAGCCATGGCCGGTCCGGGCGGGGCGTGGCGCAGACGCGGGACGACGAGCCGGTCACGATCGAGCAGCTGGGCCGGGACCTGAAGGCCGTCATCGACGCGACCGTCCCCGAGGGGCCGATCGTGCTGGTCGGGCACTCCATGGGTGGCATGACGGTGATGGCGCTGGCCGACCAGTACCCCGAGCTGATCCGCGAGCGGGTCGTCGGGGTCGCCTTCGTGGGGACGTCGTCGGGGCGGCTCGGCGAGGTCAACTACGGCCTGCCCGTCGCCGGGGTCAACGCGGTGCGGCGGGTGCTGCCCGGGGTGCTGAAGGTGCTGGGGCAGCGGGCCGATCTGGTGGAGAAGGGGCGCCGGGCGACCGCGGACCTGTTCGCCGGGATCATCAAGCGGTACTCGTTCGCGTCCCGGGACGTCGACCCGGCCGTCGCCCGGTTCGCCGAGCGGATGATCGAGAGCACGCCGATCGACGTGGTCGCCGAGTACTACCCGGCGTTCAACGACCACGACAAGACCGAGGCGCTCGCCCACTTCGCGGACCTGCCGGTGCTCGTCCTGGCCGGGGTGCAGGACCTGGTCACGCCGAGTGAGCACAGCGAGGCCATCGCCGATCTGCTGCCGGACGCCGAGCTGGTGCTCGTGCCGGACGCGGGGCACCTGGTGATGCTGGAACACCCGGAAGTGGTCACCGACCGCCTCGCCGACCTGCTCACCCGCACGGGTGCCGTGCCCGCAGGAGCTACCGTGAAGGGCTATGGAAGCACCAGCACCGCACAGCCCGGCTGAGCCCGGTTCCGTCCAGATCGTCGTCACGTCCCCCGAGCAGATGCGGGAGCTGGGTCGCCGGCTCGCGAAACTGCTGCGCGCGGGTGACCTGGTGATGCTCAGCGGGGAGCTCGGCGCGGGCAAGACGACGCTGACCCGTGGGCTGGGCGAGGGGCTCGGCGTACGCGGGGCCGTCACCTCGCCGACGTTCGTGATCGCCCGGGTGCACCCCTCGCTGGGCGACGGGCCGCCGCTGGTCCACGTCGACGCCTACCGGCTCTCCGGCGGGCTGGACGAGATGGAGGACCTCGACCTCGACGTCTCGCTGCCCGACTCCGTGGTCGTCGTGGAGTGGGGCGAGGGCAAGGTCGAGGAGCTGACCGAGGACCGGCTCCAGGTCGTGATCCACCGGGCGGTGGGCGACACGACCGACGAGGTCCGGCAGATGACGCTCACCGGTGTGGGGGAACGCTGGGCCGCGGCGGACCTGAGCGTGCTCGTCGCCTGAGTCCTGGTGTGCGGTCATTTGATGAACGTTCCGACAAGACGTCGGCAAGATGTTGCGTTCGGCGTCTTGTGCGTGGTCACATGGTATCCAGTCCGTAGTTAGGTGTACCTAACTTCGTTTGCCCCGGCCCTTCGGGAGGCGTCCGTGTCGACTACAGAGAGCAAGGGGCAGCCGCCGCGGTTCGCGGTCGCCGGGGTGTCCATGCGCGACCTGCTGGCGGCCGGCGAGGCAGCGGCGCTGCTCTCCACGCCGCCGCGCGCTCCCGACCCGGAGTTCTCCGAGAGGGCCCCCGGGCACCGGGAAGCGGCCTAGCGGCCCTAGCGGACGACCACGACCGTGCGGCCGATCGTCGCGAACGTCCACATCGCGTCGCCGTCCGCGCGGGACTCGCGGATACCGCCCGTGCGGACCTTCGGGTCGGGCGCGGGGGCGGTCGCGCCGCCCACGGCCGCGCTGAAGCCGATGACCACGCCGTCCACACTGGCGAAGCGCACCACGTGCTCGACCGGGACGCCGTCGGAGCCGGTGACCGCGTTCGAGCGGGACGTCACCGAGTAACTGCCCGGGGCCGGGTCCACCTCGCTCGGGTCGACCTCGAACGTACGGCTGACCGCCTCGTCCCCGGCGACCAGCCACACCCGGTCACCACGCAGCGAGTACACGACCCGCGCGCCCTTGCCGGAGCCGGCGGGCAGTGCGGTGGGGTCCTTCTTGACCTGGGGCGTCTTCGCCGTACCGGCCGCCGGTTGCGCGTCGGCCTGTGCCGCTCTGCCCAGGCCGGCCGGGACGGTCTGGGCCGCCTGGTGGGCGAGGTAGCCGACCGTCGCGAGGGCCGCGGCGGTCAGCCCGGCCACGATTCCCGAGCTGCTGGCTGACACCGGCGTCCACCTCACGTCGTACATCCCTGTCGTGACGGTAGGTGACGGTAGCAGCAGGTGACGACCCGGCAGGTGCGACCGTGCCGGGTCCCGGGGAGCCGTAGGCTGTTTGCGTGCTCTTGCTCGCTCTGGATACCGCCACGCCCGCTGTCACCGTCGCGCTGCACGACGGACGCGATGTCATCGCCTCGTCGAGTCAGGTGGACGCGCGGCGGCACGGGGAACTGCTGCTGCCGGCGATCGACCGGGTGTTCACCGAGGCCGGTCTGCGGCTCGACGCCGTCACCGGGGTCGTCGCCGGGATCGGTCCGGGACCATACACCGGCCTGCGCGTCGGCCTGATGACCGCGGACACCTTCGGGCTCGCGCTCGGCGTCCCCGTGCACGGCGTCTGCACGCTGGACGGCCTCGCCTACGCCGCCGACCTGGAGGGCCCGTTCGTCGTCGCGACCGACGCCCGCCGCAAGGAGGTGTACTGGGCCCGCTACGCCGACTCCCGCACCCGGGTCACCGACCCGGCCGTGGACCGGCCCGCCGACATCGCCGAGCAGGTCAAGGGTCTGCCCGCGGTCGGGGCGGGCGCGCTGCTGTACCCGGACACCTTCCCCAAGGCGCACGAGCCGGAGCACGTGTCCGCCGCCGCCCTCGCCCGGCTGGCCGCCGAGAAACTGGCGGCCGGCGAGGAACTCCCGCCGCCCCGGCCGCTGTACCTGCGCCGCCCCGACGCCCAGGTCCCCAAGAACTACAAGGTGGTCACCCCCAAGTGACCGAACCCGTGACGTGTGAGCTGCGCGAGATGCGCTGGTGGGACATCGACGCCGTGCTGGAACTGGAGCGGAACCTGTTCCCCGAGGACGCCTGGTCCCGGGGCATGTTCTGGTCCGAGCTCGCCCACGCGCGCGGGCCCGAGGCCAACCGGCGGTACGTGGTCGCCGAGGCCGCCTCCCGGATCGTCGGGTACGGCGGTCTCGTCGCCACCGGTGAGCAGGCCGACGTCCAGACCATCGCCGTCTCCCGCGACCGCTGGGGCACCGGCCTCGGCGGACAGCTGCTGGCCGAACTGCTGCGGGCGGCCGGTGCCTTCGAGTGCGCCGAGGTGATGCTGGAGTGCCGGGTCGACAACGTCCGCGCACAGAAGCTGTACGAGCGCTTCGGCTTCGAGCCCATCGGTTTCCGGCGCGGCTACTACCAGCCGGGAAACGTGGACGCCCTGGTGATGCGCCTGACCGCCCCCGAGAACTCCGTACAAGGAACCGAGATCAATGGCTGACGAACCCCTCGTGCTGGGAATCGAGACCTCCTGCGACGAGACCGGCGTCGGCATCGTCCGGGGCACCACCCTGCTGGCCGACGCCGTCGCCTCCAGCGTCGACGAGCACGCCCGCTTCGGCGGCGTCGTCCCGGAGGTCGCGAGCCGCGCCCACCTGGAGGCGATGGTCCCCACCATCGACCGCGCGCTGAAGGAGGCGGGCGTCACCGCCCGCGACCTCGACGGCATCGCCGTCACCGCCGGCCCGGGTCTCGCCGGTGCCCTGCTGGTCGGCGTCTCCGCGGCGAAGGCCTACGCGTACGCGCTCGGCAAGCCCCTCTACGGCGTCAACCACCTGGCCTCGCACATCTGCGTGGACCAGCTGGAGCACGGCGCGCTGCCCGAGCCGACCATGGCCCTGCTGGTCTCCGGCGGCCACTCCTCGCTGCTGCTGTCCTCGGACATCACCTCCGACGTCCGCCCGATGGGCGCCACCATCGACGACGCGGCCGGTGAGGCCTTCGACAAGATCGCCCGCGTGCTGAACCTCGGCTTCCCGGGCGGCCCGGTCATCGACCGGTACGCGAAGGAGGGCGACCCGAACGCCATCACCTTCCCGCGCGGTCTGACCGGCCCGCGCGACCCGGCCTACGACTTCTCCTTCTCGGGGCTGAAGACCGCCGTGGCGCGCTGGATCGAGGCCAAGCGGGCGGCGGGGGAGGAGGTGCCGGTGCGGGACGTGGCGGCCTCCTTCCAGGAGGCGGTCGTGGACGTCCTGACCCGCAAGGCCGTCCGGGCCTGCAAGGACGAGGGCGTCGACCACCTGATGATCGGCGGCGGTGTGGCCGCCAACTCCCGCCTGCGCGTCCTCGCCCAGGAGCGCTGCGAGGCCGCCGGGATCCGGCTGCGCGTGCCGCGGCCCAAGCTGTGCACGGACAACGGGGCGATGGTGGCCGCCCTCGGCGCGGAGATGGTCGCCCGGGGCCGCGCCGCGTCGAGCTGGGACCTGTCGGCCGACTCCTCGCTGCCGGTGACGGAGCCCCACGTCCCGGGCGACCACGACCATGTGCACGAGGTCAGCAAGGAGAACCTCTACTCGTGACGGTCGCGTTGATGTGGGAGGCCCGGGCGTCCGAGGGCCGGGGCGAGGAGTTGCTGGCCTGGGCGCGCGCCCAGGAGCTCCCCCGCGAGCCCCTGCGCCGGGAGACCTTCAGGGCGCCCCAGGACCGCGTCCTCGTCCTCACCTGGTGGGACGCCCCCTACGACGCCGAGCTGCCCGAACTGCCGGAGCCGGACGGGGAACTGGTCACGCGGGCGGTGCACCGGTGGCGGTTCGAGTCGGTGGACGGCGGCTGACCGAGAGCCGCCCGGGCTCGTCCGGGTCGTGACCCCGCCACAGCACCAGGCCGTTCCTGCGCTCCCAGCGGGCGGCCACCAGGGCCCGGGCCAGCCAGTCCGACGCCAGCCACGGCGGGACGACGATCAGCGCAGGCTCCCAGAAGAGGGCCACCGGCAGCGCGAATGCCACGGTGAAGCCGAGGACCCCCGGGTTGAACGGGCGGCGTCGCGGGGAGACCCCGGCGGGCGGTGCCGCTCCCGTGTCCTCCAAGCGGGGCGCGGCGTCGAACTCGCGCACACTGCTGAAGCGCTTGAGCCAGGACCCCCTGAGGAGTGCGGACGCCGCCACGTACGCGAGCCCGATGCCGATGACCAGCGGCAGCCCGTGCGGCCTGATCGGCAGGTGTCCGCGAACCCCGGCGAACACCGCCATGCCGACGACGGTGCCGGTGAACGCCGAGAAGGCATCCCGCAGTTCCGCGTGGACGTACCTGTCCATCCCACCCCCGTACTCCCGCACGGGGGATCACCCCACCCGCGACACCTCCGTCCCGCACCGAAGCCGCCGGTCGGGGCCGAGGACCCTGACCGGGCCGGTGAGAGTGAGCCGCGCCGTGTGGCGTACGTCCGTGCTGGACGCCGCCAACCGTAGTTCCAGGGCGCCCGGTTCGACCACCCTGCGGCCCGACCGGTCGGTGAACGCCGAGAGGTCCGTGTGGAATCGGAACGTGACCCGGGCCGCCTCGCCCGGGGCCAGCTCCACCCGCTGGTAGCCGATCAGCCGTACGTCGGGGCGGGTCACCGAGGCCACCGGGTCGTGCAGGTACAGCTGCACGACCTCCGCACCCTCGCGGTCGCCCGTGTTCCGGACGGTCACCGACACGTCGTGGGAGCCGTCCGTGCCGAGCTCGGCCGGTTCCGTCGCGGAGCAGTCCTCCCAGGCGAACGCCGTGTACGAGCGGCCGTGGCCGAAGGCGTACAGCGGGGTCGGGTCGAGGTTGCTGACCTCGCCCGCCAGGCCCAGGGGCGGCTGGAGGTAGGTCCAGGGCTGTCCGCCGGGGACCTGCGGGACGCTCACGGGGAGGCGGCCCGAGGGGTTCACGCGGCCCGACAGGACGCCCGCGACCGCCGGGCCGCCCTCCTCGCCCGGGAAGAACGCCTGGACGACCGCGCCGAGGCGGCCCTGCCAGCGGCCCAGCGCGTAGGGGCGGCCGGTCAGCAGCACCAGCACCACGGGGACGCCCGTGGCGACCAGCGCGTCCAGCAGCTCGCCCTGGACGCCCGGCAGGCCGAGGTCCGTCGCGTCGCAGCCCTCGCCCGAGGTGCCGCGGCCGAACAGGCCCGCCCGGTCGCCGAGGACCGCCACGCACACGTCCGACTCGGCGGTGCGGGCGATCGCCTCCTCGAAGCCCCCGGTGTCCGGATCCGTCACGTCGCAGCCCTGCGCGAACGTCACCTTGGCGTCCGGGAGTTCGGTGCGCAGGGCCTCCAGGACGGTCGGGATCTCGATGCCGGCCGGCACCTCGGGGTGGTGGGTGAGGACGTGGGACGGGAAGGAGTAGCAGCCCAGCATGGCCAGGGCGTCGGCCGCCCGGGGGCCGACCACCGCGATGCGGGTGTCGGGTGCCAGCGGGAGCAGGCCGTCGGGGTTGTCGAGCAGGACCACCGACTCCTCGGCCAGGCGGCGGGCCAGGACGCGGTTGCCCGTCGAGTCGAGGTCGATCGCCGTGGCCGGCTCGGGGGTCCAGTCCTCGTCCAGCAGGCCCAGTTCGCACTTCTGGAGCAGGACGCGGCGGACCGCGCGGTCCACGAGTTCCTCGGGGACCGAGCCCGAGCGGACCGCCTCCAGCAGCGGCCGGCCGTAACACTTGACGGTGGGCAGTTCGACGTCGATCCCGGCGGTGAGGGCCGCGTGGGCCGCCTCGGCCGGGGTGCCGGCGACCCGGTGGAGGGTCTGGAGGAAGCCGATGCCGAAGTAGTCGGCGACGACCGTGCCGGTGAAGCCCCACTCCTCGCGCAGGAGATGGGACAGCAAGCCGGGGTCCGCGGAGGCCGGGACGCCGTCCGTCTCGGTGTAGGCGGCCATCACCGAGCGGGCGCCGCCCTCGCGCAGGGCCATCTCGAAGGGCGGGAGGGTGACGTCGGCGAACTCGCGGATGCCGGCCCGTACCGGGGCCAGGTTGCGGGCGCCGGCCGAGGAGGCGTACCCGGCGAAGTGCTTGAGCGTGGCGACGACCCCGGCCGACTCCAGGCCCCGCACATAGGCCGTGCCGACCGTGCCGACCAGGTACGGGTCCTCGCCGATCGTCTCCTCCACACGGCCCCAGCGCGGATCGCGTACGACGTCCAGCACGGGCGCGAGGCCCTGGTGGACGCCGGCCGAGCGCAGGTCGTCACCGATGCGGCGGGCCATCTCCTCGACCAGCGGCGGATCCCAGGTCGCACCCCAGGCCAGCGGGACCGGGTAGGCGGTGGCCTGCCAGGCGGTGAAGCCGGCCAGGCACTCCTCGTGCGCGATCGCCGGGATGCCGAAGCGGCCGGCCTCGGCGATACGGCGCTGGGCGCGGGCCAGGGCCTGCGCGCCGAGCGCCGGGTCCACGGGGGCGGTGCCGAAGGAGCGTGTGAGCTGGCCCAGGCCGTGGGTGATCAGCTCGTCCCATGCGTCGTCGGAGGAGTCGGCGGTCATGTCGTGCTGGTGCGGAGCGACTCCGCCGCCGTCCGTCGCGGCGCCCACCCACACGCCGTACAGCTGGGCGGTCTTCTCCTCCAGGGTCATCCGGGAGAGCAGGTCGTCGACGCGGGCGGCGGCGGGCAGCGCGGGGTCACGCCAGGGCGCGGTGGTCATGAAGCTCCTGTCGGGTGGACGGACGGCCCTCTCACACGTTTCACGAATGTTTCGTTATGAACTTCGAATGTTCCGGGAACCTATGGCGGTGCGAGGACTTCGTCAAGGGGGCCCGCAGGGTTACGATCGCCGCCATGACTTCCCCGGAGCCGGTTGAAAGCCGGACGCAGACCCGGACGCAGGGGCGCACCGCGCAGACCGCGACCCTCGCCGAGATCGCCCGTGAGGCGGGTGTGTCGGCGCCGACTGTTTCGAAGGTCCTCAACGGCCGGGCCGACGTCGCCCCGGCCACCCGGTCCCGCGTCGAGGACCTGCTGCGCGCCCACGGCTACCGGCGCCGCCGTGCCGAGGCGACCCGATCACCCCTGATCGACCTGGTCTTCCACGAGCTGGAGAGCGCCTGGGCGATGGAGGTCATCCGGGGAGTGGAGAACGTGGCCCGGGACGCCGGCCTCAGTGTCGTGCTGTCCGAGAGCGCGGGACGGCTCACCCCCGGGCGGACCTGGGCCGACCAGGTCGCCGCGCGCCGGCCGCACGGAGTGATCCTGGTCCTGTCCGGGCTCGACGAGTCGCAGCGGGCGCTGCTGACCAGCCGCTCCATCCCGTTCGTGGTGATGGACCCGGCCGGCGACCCCGGCGCCGACGTGCCGTCGATCGGCGCGACCAACTGGCAGGGCGGTCTCGCCGCCACCCGGCATCTGGTCGAGCTGGGGCACCGCCGCATCGGTGCGATCAGCGGGCCCTCGCAGATGATGTGCAGCCGGGCCCGGATCGACGGCTACCGGGCCGCGCTGGAGACGGCTGGGCTGCCGGTGGATCCCGCCCTGATCGCGACCGGCGACTTCCATCACGAGGCCGGCTACCGGCGGGGTCTGGAGCTGTTGCGCCGCCCGGACCGGCCGACCGCGGTCTTCGCCGGGAACGACCTCCAGGCGCTCGGGCTGTACGAGGCCGCGCGTGAGCTGGGTCTGCGCATCCCCGAGGACCTGAGCGTGGTCGGGTTCGACGACCTGCCGGTGGCGCCCTGGGTCGGGCCGCCGCTGACGACCGTACGGCAGCCGCTGACGGAGATGGCCGAGGCGGCGGCCAAGCTGGTCCTCGACCTCGGGCGGGACGAGGAGACGTTGGCGGCGACCCGGGTGGAGCTGGCGACGAGCCTGGTGGTGCGCAGCAGCACGGCGGGGCCGGCGGGACAGTAGGTGCTGTGCTGACGGGTGTTCCGGACGCCTCCACGCTGCACCGAAGCCAATCGGTTGCACCACCGAAACTTTCGGAGACGTCCGCGGCGACGCCAAGCGACGAGAACTGCCCGCCGGCGGGTTCAACTCCTCGTGGAGCGGGAGCAATCCGGTGCCGGTGGTGACGCTGGGGTGACTCCGGGTCCTGAAATCTGAGAATTTCCGAAGAAAGGGCGCCCTGGGCTCCCTGGCCGTAATAATTCGGACTTATGTTCCTGCTCGTGACGGGACGCGACGGGGACGAGAGCACGGACGTGGGCCGGCGGTCGAGAGCGCTGAAGATCGCCGGCCTCACCCTGGCAGGGGTGCTGGTGCTGGGCGCCGGTGCGGCGGGCTGGGCCTACTGGCATCTCAGCGACAACATCACCGGCGTCGACATCGACAGCGCTCTGGGCGACGACCGGCCGCCGAAGCCGGTGACCACTCCGTCGCCGTCGGCCCCGGCCCTGCCGAGCGAGGCCCTCAACATCCTGGTCCTGGGCTCGGACTCGCGCAGCGGTGAGGAGAACCGCAGGCTCGGCGGCGGCGACAGCTCCGGCGCCCGCTCCGACACGGCGATGGTCGTCCATCTCGACGCCGGGCGGACCGGCGCGACGGTGGTGAGCATCCCGCGCGACACCCTGGTCACCCGCCCGTCCTGCCCGCGACCCTCCGGCGGGTCGACGGCGGTCGCCCGCAACTCCATGTTCAACAGCGCCTACGAGGTGGGCGGTCCGGTCTGCGCGGTGAAGACGGTCGAGGCGCTGACGAACGTCCGCATGGACCACTACCTCGAGATCGACTTCTCGGGCTTCGCCCGGCTGGTCGACGCGCTCGGCGGCGTCACCGTCACCACGGACGAGGACATCGCCGACGAGGACAGTCATCTGCGGCTGAAGGCGGGCACCCACCACCTGGACGGCACCCGGGCCCTCGCCCTCGCCCGCACCCGGCACGGCATAGGCGACGGCAGCGACCTGGGCCGCATAGGCCTCCAGCAGAAACTGGTGAAGGCCCTGCTGGAGCAGATCGCCTCCCAGGACCTGCTCACCGACCCGGCCCGGCTGTACCGCCTCGCGGACACGGTCACGGCCGGCCTCACCACCGACACCGGCCTGGACTCCCTCGCCGAACTGACCCGGCTCGGACAGAGCCTGAAGGGCCTCCCGGCGAGCGGGGTGCGGACGGTGATGATGCCCGTGGTGCAGGCGCCGTCGGATCCCAACCGGGTGGTGGCCGAGGAACCGCGGGCCAAGAAGCTGTGGGAGTCGCTGCGGTGACCTGCGCAAACGAGTCCCGGGGAGTTTCTTCGAAGAATTCGGCGAGCGTATCGATCCGTCACCCTCCGATCGACGCAGGGTGATGGATCGTTCGCATGTTCCCGGTGACGACGTGGGTTCGACGTGCCTAGTGTGATCGTCATGCAGCTGCGGTACGCCTTCAGGTTGTACCCCGACGCCGCTCAGCAGGCCGGGCTGGCCAGGGCGTTCGGGTGCGCGCGCGTCGTGTTCAACGACGCCGTGCGTGCCCGCGAGGACGCCCGGAAGGCCGGGCAGTCGTTCCCGACGGCCGGGCAGCTGTCCCGGAAGCTGATCACCGAGGCGAAACGGACGGCCGAACGGTCCTGGCTCGGCGAGGTCTCCGCGGTGGTGCTCCAGCAGTCCCTGCGGGACGCCGAGAAGGCCTACCGCAACTTCTTCGACTCCCTCAAGGGCACGCGAAAGGGACCGAAGGTGGGCCCGCCACGGTTGAAGTCCCGCAGGGACAGCAGGCAGGCGATCCGGTTCACCGCCAATGCTCGCTGGAGCATCACCGGCAGTGGCCGTCTGAGCCTGCCGAAGATCGGCGCGGTGAAGGTGAAATGGTCCCGAAGCCTGCCCGCCACCCCCACCTCCGTCACCGTGATCAAGGACGCGGCCGGCAGATTCTTCGCCTCCTTCGTCATCGACACCGACCCCGCCGCCGACCAGGTCCGGATGCCTGAGACCGACCGCACCATCGGCATCGACCTCGGCCTCACCCACTTCGCGGTCCTCTCCGACGGCACGAAGAACGACTCCCCGCGCTTCCTCCGGCGCGCGGAGAAGAAGCTGAAGAAGACCCAGCGCGAGCTGTCCCGCAAGCAGAAGGGATCAAAGAACCGGGCCAAGGCCCGCCTGAAGGTCGCCCGCGCCCACGCCACAGTCGCCGACGCACGCCGTGAGTTCCACCACCAGCTCTCCACGAAGCTGATCTCCGAGAACCAAGGGATCGCCGTGGAGGACCTGTCGGTGGCGGGACTGGCCCGCACGAAGGTGGCCAAGTCCGTTCATGACGCGGGCTGGTCGTCGTTCGTGAACATGCTGGAGTACAAAGCCGTCCGGTACGGCCGCACCCTGGTGAAGATCGGCCGGTTCACACCGACCTCCCAGACCTGCTCCACCTGCGGCGCCGTGGACGGACCCAAACCCCTGAACGTCCGGGAGTGGACCTGTACCGCCTGCGGCACCGTCCACGACCGGGACACCAACGCCGCGATCAACGTGAAGACGGCCGCCGGACTGGCGGTATCGGCCTGCGGAGCGCCGGTAAGACCGGGAGTAATCCCGGCACAGCGCGAAGAAACAGGAAGCCACGGATTCCCCACCGGAAACCGTGCCGCATAGCGGCACGGCAACCAGTAAGGGAAGACCAGAATCCTCGCCCTTCACTTCAGGGCGAGGAGCAAGTCAATCGATCAGCCAGTGCAAGGGACGACACCAGGCCCGGCAGATCGCCGAGAACTGACCCACCCTGCTTGGCCGGGCGCCCCGACAGGTGTCTGATGGTGGGCTGTGACCCCGCAGTCCAGCCCGGCCTCGCTGCCCACCTGGCGTCCGCGGACCTCCTCGCCCGCCTGGGCCGTACGGCCCAGGGCCGTGCCGAGTTCGAACGGGCGGCGTCCCTGACCCGGAACGAGCGGGAGCGGGAGCTGCTGCTGGGGCGGGCGGCGGAGCAGGCCTGACGGCTGGGCTTCACGGACGTCATGGCCCGCCTGCGGGTTCCCCGTCGTCGAGGACGGCCACGCACCAGACCGGACGTGGTTCTGGCGGATGAGGCGACTCTGGTCCGGCCGATGATCCGACGAGACCGTCCAGGCGTGTCAGGGACTCGGCGCGGTCAGGTACCGCTGGATCGTCGGTGCCAGCCATGCCGCGATCTCCGCCCGCGCCAGCCCCACGGCCGGCGGCATCCGCAGCACGTACCGCGTGAGCGCCAGCCCCAGCAGCTGCGACGCCATGAGTGCCGCCCGTGCCGGGACCTGCTCGGGGTCGGGGCACACCTGCCGGGTGACCGGCAGCAGCTGGTCCCGCAGGATGCCCTGCATGCGCTCCGCCCCGGCCTGGTTGGTCACGCCGACCCGCAGCAGGGCGGTGAGGACCTCGTTGTTCTCCCACATGTCGAGGAAGTGCTCGACGAGGATCCGTCCCGCGTCCTGCCGGCGGTCCGCCCCGCTCACGTCCGGCAGCCGCAGGTCGATGGCGACGGCCGCCGCGAAGAGGCCCTCCTTGTTGCGGTAGTACCGCATCACCATCGACGGATCGATGTTCGCGTCCTTGGCGATGGCGCGGATGGTGGCCCGCTCGTAGCCGTCGGTCGCGAAGCGTTCGCGGGCCGCCGCGAGGATCGCGCCGCGAGTGGCGTCGGAGCGGCGGGGGGAGCCGGAGCCGGACCCGGGAACCGTGGGGGTGCTGTCGCTGCCGTTCATGCCAACAAGCGTAGGCCAACGGGTGTAGGTCAACAAGTGTTCGCCAACGGATGTTTGCCAACACCCGTTGACACCCCCTCGGTGCCTCACTATCTTCGTCAACGAGCGTTGGCCAACATTCGTTGGCAACAGGCGATGGCAAGCAAGCGTTGGCAACAGGAGGCCACCATGAACGGCACCGCCACCCACCGCACCGTGATCGTCGTCGGTTCCGGCCCCAGCGGCCTCCTCCTCGCCGGTGACCTCGCCACAGCCGGCGTCACCGTGACCCTCGTCGAGAAGCGGCCGCGCAAGATCAGCAACCTCTCCCGCGCCTTCGGGGTGCACGCACGCACCCTGGAGCAGCTCGACGCCCGCGGCCTCGCCGAGGAACTCCTCACCACCGGCGACACCATCACCGGCCTGCGGCTCTTCCGCCGCCTCTCCCTCGATCTGAGCACGCTGCCCTCGCGTTTCCCGTTCCTGCTCATCACCCCGCAGTACGAGGTCGAGCGGCTCCTGGAGCGGCGGGCCCGGGAGGCCGGGGTGGAGTTCGCGTACGAGAGCGAGGTCGTGGGGCTGCGGCAGGACGACGAGGGGGTCGACCTCGACGTGCGCGGTGCGGACGGGGCGGTCGTCACCCGCCGGGCGGCCTATGTCGTCGGCGCCGACGGTCACCGGAGCGCCGTGCGGGAGGCGATCGGCCTGGACTTCCCCGGTGTCTCCGTCATCAAGTCGCTGATCCTGGCCGATGTCCGGCTGGCCGAGAAGCCCGAGGGTGTCCTCACCGTCAACGGCCGCGGCGACGCTTTCGCGATGATCGCCTACTTCGGCGACGGCTGGTACCGGGTCATGGGCTGGAACCGCCGCAACGAGGTCTCCGACGACGCCCCGCTCGACCTCGACGAGGTCAAGGAGATCACCCGCCGTGCCCTGGGCACCGACTACGGCATGCACGACGCCCGCTGGCTCTCCCGTTTCCACAGTGACGAGCGCCAGGCACCGCACTACCGGGTCGGGCGGGTCTTCCTCGCCGGGGACGCCGCGCACATCCACTCCCCGGCCGGCGGGCAGGGCATGAACACCGGCCTCCAGGACGCCGCCAACCTGAGCTGGAAGCTCGCCGCGGCCGTCCAGGGCCGGGCGCCCGAAGGGCTCCTCGACAGCTACGAGGCCGAGCGCCACCCCGTCGGCAAGGCGGTGCTGCGCAGCAGTGGCGGACTGGTCCGGCTGGCCCGCGCGCAAAATCCGCTGCTGCGTGCCGCCCGCGCCCTCGTCTCCGCGTTCGTCGACATGGCCCCGCCCGTCCAGCGCAAGGCCCTGGGGCAGATCACCGGGATCGGCTACGCCTACCCCGCCCCCCGCGGTGCCCACCGCCTCACCGGCACCCGCGTCCCCGACGTCGCCCTGAAGGACGGCCGGCTCTACGAGGCGCTGCGCGGCGGCCGGTTCGTGCTGATCACGCCCGGGACGTACGACGGCCCCGGTGTCCGTGAGGGGTGGCTGACCGTGGAGCGCTGGGCGGGCGACCGCCGGACGACCGTCCTGGTGCGGCCCGACGGATACGTGGCCTGGGCGGCGGAGGGTGCGGACGCGGCGGGGATCGAGGAGGCGGTGGCCCGCTATCTGGGCTAGGCCCTCTCGGCTGGATCACCCCGGCGTCGCGGGGTCGGCGGCCGAGAGGCGCCGCACCTCACGGCCGGGCTGATCGAAACGACACGGCCTAGGCCCGGGCGGGGTGCCCGATGAGCATCGCCGGTGCCCCCGCGACCCGGGTCAGGAACACCGTGGCCGCGTGCGGGCCCTGCGGTTTGACCTTCCTGCGGAGCTCCTCCGGCTCGACCGCCGAGCCCCGCTTCTTCACGGTCAGCGTGCCGACCTGCCTCTCCCGCAGCAGGGCCTTCAGCTTCTTGACGTTGAAGGGGAGGTGGTCGGTGATCTCGTAGGCCGTGGCGTACGGGGTCGGGCGCAGGGCGTCGGCCGTGACGTACGCGATGGTCGCGTCGAGCAGTCCGCCGTCGACCTGGTCGGCCACCTCGGCGACCAGGTGGGCGCGGATGACGGCGCCGTCGGGCTCGTAGAGGTAGCGGCCGGGCGGGCGGACCTCCGGGTCGGGCAGGCCGCGCGAGAGCAGGGAGCGGGGGCCCGGCAGGAGGGTCGCCCGGACCGCCCCCGGCTCGGTGCCGAACCACAGCACCGCCTCCTTGACGTCCCCGCCGTCGGAGATCCACTCGGCCTCGGCGTCCTCGGGGACCGCCTCGTGCGGGATGCCGGGGGCGATCTTCAGCGCGGCGGCGCGAGGGGCCCGGCGGGCGGCGGAGACGGCCCAGGACAGGGGCGGTGAGTAGGCCTCGGGGTCGAAGATCCGGCCGCGGCCGCCGCGCCGGGCGGGGTCGACGAACACGGCGTCGAAACCGGCCGTGTCCATGTCCGTGACGTCCGCCTCGCGCACCTCGATGAGACCGGCCAGGCCCAGTGCGTCGGCGTTCGCGCGCGCCGCCGCGGCCGTCTGCGGGTCCCGGTCCACGGCCAGCACCCGGATCCCGGCGCGGGCCAGCGCGATGGCGTCACCGCCGATGCCGCAGCACAGGTCGGCGACCGAGGTGATGCCCAGCTCGGCCATGCGCCGGGCCCGGTAGGCCGCCACGCTCGCCCGGGTCGACTGCTCGACGCCGTTCGGGGTGAAGAACATCCGGCCCGCGTCCTCGGCCCCGAACTTCACCACCGCCCGCTGCCGCAGCCGCGCCTGCCCGAGCGCCGCCGACACCAGCTCGGCGGGGTGCTCGCGGCGCAGCCGGGTCGCGACGGCCAGCTCCTGCGCCGGGTCGGTGTCCCGCACCTCGTCGAGGAGGGCGCGGCCTTCGGGGGTGAGGAGGGGAGCGAGGTCGTTCACCGGATCATTGTCGGCCACGTCGGCGGGCGGGAGACGTGTGGGCCAGTCGGTGGATGGTGGGGCGCCGGCCGCGGTGTCGGGCCGGGATCGACGGGAGGGGGCTGCGAGGATCCGGCACCATGCGAGCAGTCGTACAAAATGACAAAAGCCGGGCGTCGGGGCGGGCGTCCGCCGGCGTACGGATCGGCCTCGCCGTGCTCGTCCTCGCCGCGATCGCCTCAGGCTGCGCGCAGGACGGCGGCGACCAGGTCGCCCCGGCAGGCGGGCAGCAGCCCCTCGACGCGCCCCCGGCCCGCGCGCTCGACACCTACGCCACCAAGCTGCGCGCCGCGCACGCCGCCCGGGCCGCCGCCGCGCACCGCTGGGACCTGCGCAAGGTCCCACTGACCGCCCCGCCGGCCCCTGAGAAGAAGCCGAGGATCAGGACCCGCAAGGGCTTCGAGGTGGAGGGCCACCGGCGGCTGAACCTCCCGCCCGTCTTCACCACGGTCCCCACCCGGGACAAGGTCGTCTTCCTCACCATCGACGACGGCGCCGAGAAGGACCGGGCGTTCCTGCGGATGATGAGCGACCTGGACGTCCCGTACACCGCCTTCCTCAGCGGCTACCTGGTCAAGGACGACCCCCGCTACTTCCGCACGATGCAGTCCAGGGGCGTGGTCCTGAACAACCACACCCTCCACCACCCCAACCTGCGGGGCCAGTCGTACCGTGCGCAGAAGCGCGAGATCTGCGGCATGCAGCGCTACATGGAGAAGCGGTTCGGCAAACGCCCCGACCTCTTCCGCCCGCCCTTCGGCAGCTACGACCGGGCGACCCTGCGCGCCGCCAAGGCCTGCGGCATCGCGTACGTGCCCCTGTGGAACCAGGAGGTCTTCGCCGACCACTGGGAGTACCGCGAAGGGGACCGCAAGCTGCGCCCGGGGGACATCGTCCTCACGCACTTCCGGGGCCCTGAACAGTGGAAGGGCACGATGGCCGACATGGTCCGCCGCTTCCTGAACAAGGTCACGGCCCAGGGGTACGCGGTGGGGCGGCTGGAGGACTACCTGTGAGGCGGCCGGCCGCCGCCCTGCTGTGCACGGTCCTGCTGGCCGGCTGCGCCGGGGTGGCGGACCAGCGGCCGGGCACCGCCGACGGCCGGGCCCAGGACCCGGCGCACGCGGTGAACCGCACCGGCCACCTGCCCCCCGTGGTGGACCACGTCCCCACCCGGGACAAGGTCGTCTTCCTCACCTACGACGACGGCGCCGAACGCGACCCCCGCTTCGTCGGCCTCGTGCGCGAACGACGGCTGCCGGTCAGCATGTTCCTCACGGACAGCGTCGTGGGACCCGGCTACGGCCACTTCGCCCGGCTGCGCGCGGTCGGCGCGTCCATCCAGAACCACACCCTCGACCACCCCGCCCTGCGCGGCCTGCCCTATGCCGGCCAGCGCGCCGAGATCTGCGGCCAGCAGCACAAACTCCGCTCCCGCTTCGGTATCAGCCCCCGCCTCTTCCGCCCGCCCTACGGCACCTACGACCGGGCGACCCTGCGTGCCGCTGCCGACTGCGGCATCACCGCGGTCGTCCTGTGGCGCGCGTCCCTGAACGCCGACGGCGAACTGAGCTACACCCGGGGCAGGCCCGGCCTGCGGGCGGGCGACATCGTCTCGGTGCCGTCGGGCGAGTCGTTGTCCCCGAGCCTGACGGAACGGACGGTCCGGCTGCTGCGCGAGGTCGAGCGCAGAGGGCTGCGGGTGGGTCGGCTGGAGGACTACCTGGAGAGAGCACCGGGCCGACGCGCGGTCGGCAATTAGCAGTCCGCTTGACCGAGTGCTAATCGCAGTCATAGTCTCGGTTCTGGCACTCCCCCCTGGAGAGTGCCAACACAGCGACGGGCAGGTCCGGCACCCGCGACGACGGATCGACCTGGTCGCCACCTCAGACAGTTAACCCCGTGAGATCTCCGAAGGGGGAGGTCGGATCGTGACGACCACCAGCTCCAAGGTTGCCATCAAGCCGCTCGAGGACCGCATTGTGGTCCAGCCGCTCGACGCCGAGCAGACCACCGCCTCTGGCCTGGTCATCCCGGACACTGCCAAGGAGAAGCCCCAGGAGGGCGTCGTCCTGGCCGTGGGCCCGGGCCGCTTCGAGGACGGTAACCGTCTTCCGCTCGACGTCTCCGTCGGCGACGTCGTGCTCTACAGCAAGTACGGCGGCACCGAGGTGAAGTACAACGGCGAGGAGTACCTCGTCCTCTCGGCTCGCGACGTGCTCGCGATCATCGAGAAGTAATTCACCCCAAGCACATTGCTTTGAACTGCGCCCCTGGCCCCCGCGATCGCTATGAAGCCGGGCGCCCGGGGCGCAGTGCCGTAACCCCTGATTCCGGAAGAGGGCTCACGCTCCCATGGCGAAGATCCTGAAGTTCGACGAGGACGCCCGTCGCGCCCTCGAGCGCGGCGTCAACAAGCTTGCCGACACGGTCAAGGTGACGATCGGCCCCAAGGGCCGCAACGTCGTCATCGACAAGAAGTTCGGCGCTCCCACCATCACCAACGACGGTGTGACCATCGCCCGTGAGGTCGAGGTCGAGGACCCGTACGAGAACCTCGGTGCCCAGCTGGTCAAGGAGGTGGCGACCAAGACCAACGACATCGCGGGTGACGGTACGACCACCGCGACCGTGCTCGCCCAGGCGCTCGTGCGCGAGGGCCTCAAGAACGTCGCCGCCGGTGCCTCCCCGGCCGCCCTGAAGAAGGGCATCGACGCCGCCGTCGCCGCTGTTTCCGAGGAACTCCTCGCGACCGCCCGGCCGATCGACGAGAAGTCCGACATCGCCGCCGTCGCCGGTCTGTCCGCCCAGGACTCGCAGGTCGGCGAGCTCATCGCCGAGGCGATGGACAAGGTGGGCAAGGACGGTGTCATCACCGTCGAGGAGTCCAACACCTTCGGTCTGGAGCTGGACTTCACCGAGGGCATGGCCTTCGACAAGGGCTACCTGTCGCCGTACTTCGTGACGGACCAGGAGCGCATGGAAGCCGTCCTGGACGACCCGTACATCCTCATCACGCAGGGCAAGATCTCCGCCATCGCGGACCTCCTGCCGCTGCTGGAGAAGGTCATCCAGTCCAACGCCTCCAAGCCGCTGCTGATCATCGCCGAGGACGTCGAGGGCGAGGCCCTGTCCACCCTCGTCGTGAACAAGATCCGCGGCACCTTCAACGCCGTCGCGGTGAAGGCCCCCGGCTTCGGCGACCGCCGCAAGGCGATGCTGCAGGACCTGGCGGTCCTCACCGGCGCCACCGTCGTCTCCGAGGAGGTCGGCCTCAAGCTCGACCAGGTCGGCCTGGACGTGCTCGGCTCCGCCCGCCGCGTCACCGTCACCAAGGACGACACCACGGTCGTCGACGGTGCCGGCAACAAGGACGACGTGCAGGGCCGCGTCTCCCAGATCAAGGCCGAGATCGAGTCCACCGACTCCGACTGGGACCGCGAGAAGCTCCAGGAGCGCCTCGCGAAGCTGGCCGGCGGCGTGTGCGTCATCCGTGTGGGTGCCGCCACCGAGGTCGAGCTCAAGGAGCGCAAGCACCGTCTGGAGGACGCCATCTCCGCGACCCGCGCCGCGGTCGAGGAGGGCATCGTCTCCGGTGGTGGCTCCGCGCTCGTCCACGCCGTCAAGGTCCTCGAGGGCAACCTCGGCAAGACCGGCGACGAGGCCACCGGTGTCGCCGTCGTCCGCAAGGCCGCCGTCGAGCCGCTGCGCTGGATCGCCGAGAACGCCGGCCTGGAGGGTTACGTCATCACCTCCAAGGTCGCCGAGCTCGAGAAGGGCCAGGGCTTCAACGCCGCCACCGGCGAGTACGGCGACCTGGTCAAGGCCGGCGTCATCGACCCGGTCAAGGTCACCCGCTCCGCCCTGGAGAACGCCGCCTCCATCGCCTCCCTCCTCCTCACGACCGAGACCCTGGTCGTCGAGAAGAAGGAAGAGGAGGAGCCGGCCGCCGGTGGCCACAGCCACGGCCACTCCCACTGAGGCATGACGGCTGAGGGCTGACGACGTCAGCTCGCCCGAGCCCGAGCGAAGGCCCGGCACCCCGGAGACGGGGTTGCCGGGCCTTCGCCGTGTGCCTTTCCCCGCCGATCAGGGAACCGCACCGGGGCCGGCGACGGTCTACCCGCAGAGCAGTCGGATCATGAGGGGGTAGGGATGAACCAGGTGCTCTACGGGGAACGGTCCCGCAACCCGCTGGCGCGGACGGTGCGGCTCACCGAGGACGGACTGCGCAGGGGCGGCAGGACGACCCCGCTGGACGAACTGAACCTCGCCGCCATGGCAGAAGCGTTCCTGCGGGGCTGCTGGCTCGGCGGCGGGGGCACCGAACGCCCCCTGGGGATGCTGCCCCAGGGCCCCGGCGTGGTCCCGGTCACCCGCGTGACCGGCACCACCACCCCCCTGAAGACCCGTCAGGCTGCCGACTTCGCCCGCGCGCTGGGCGAACTGGCGGTACGCAGGTGCGGCGGGCCGGACCACGTGGCCGACCTCGCCGCACGGGCGCAGGCGGAGGGCGTGCCGCTGTGGATCGCGCGCCGCCACGCGCCCGGCCCGGCCGGACGGGTGACCGTCGCCGTGGACCGGCGCTCGGTACGCGTGGACGTCTGGGGCCCGCACGCCCCCGCCGTGCGCCTGTGGGCACCGTACGGCTACCGCCCCGACACCGCCGACCGGGCCAACGGCCTGGTCATGACCGTCGGTGACCTCACTGCACGGCTCGAACTGCGCAAGAAGGCGCGCAAGTCCAAGAGCAAGGTCGAGATCCGCCTGCCGGACCGGCTCTGGACCCTGCGCCGCGAGAACGCCAAGAGCTCGTGGCTGCTGCGCGACGATCAGCGGGTCGCGCTGCTGACCCGCCCCTCACGGCGGCCCGGCCCTCCGCCCGGCTCGGTGCTGCTGCCGCTTGCCGACGTGCACCACGAGAGCCCCGCCCCCCTGGACGCCGTCATGGCCCACGCGGTCGCGGTGTCCTTCGGCCTCGGTGACACCACGGGCCTGGCCAGGTTCCGCGCCGTGAAACCCCGCCGCGCCACGGACGGGGACACCTGGGACCACCCCTGGTACAGCAACCTCGGCAGGGACCGCGACGACAACGAACCCGGCGGCGGCGATGGCTGGGGCAGCGACGGCGGGGACGGGGGCGACGGGGGCGGGGGCGGCAGTGACGGCGGGGGTGACGGCGGCGGTGGGGACGGAGGAGGCGGCGGCGGAGGCGGCGGCGGAGGCGGAGGCGACTAGCCGTCCGGCGGCCGTACTCCTTGATCTTCACGTTCGGATCTGGCAGCAGGACTCACTCCCGTTCCGTCTTCAGGAAGGGTCAGAGCTCCGTAGGCTCCAGCGCCCCGAGCTGCTGCATCAGCCCCAGCCGGTCGTACTGCCACCAGCCCTCGGCGATCTTCCCGTCCGGCGTGCAGCGGTGGACGGTCGTCCCGGTCATGGTGACCTGCTGCCCGGTCGGCGGGATCCCGAGGAAGTCGCCGGTGTGGCGCCCGTGGAAGGTCCACCGGGTGCACACCCGGTCACCCTGCGCCATCTGGTCCTCGATGGTGAACGAGAAGTCGAACCCGCCGCGCCACACCTCCACCTCGCGCCGGACCGCGTCCAGTCCGATGACGTCCTGCACATTGGCGGGATCGTGGTCGTGGTAGTCCTCGATGAACACGTCGTTCATCGGCGGCGCGTTCCCCTGGCCGGGCGCGAGCTCGAAGAACCTGCGCGCGGTGGCCGCGTACAGCTGCTCGTCCCGCACCACGTCCAGGTCCGTGAAGGTCGGCGTCTCGTCGCAGAGCGCCACCATGTCCTGGAAGATCCGGTCGGTCTCCGGCAGCCCGGAGTTGCGCATCGCCTCCTCGTACGACGGGAACTCCACGATCTCCACGATGTGCGAGGCGTCGGCCCGATCCTTCGCCACCACACTGTGCGACGCGGTCCGCTTCCCCTTGGTCTGCTCGACCCACCGGTCCATCAGCCGGTTCATCTCGTCGAGTCGGCTGGTCCTGCATTCAATGAGCTGTACGAAGGTCATGGCCTCGCCTCCGGCCCCCCTGGGTCCGGCTGAACAGCTTCATTGTCCCAAGGGCCCGGCCCGGATGCCTCCCGGCCGGGCGAGGAGCCGGCCGGGCCGCCCGCGTGCGCCTACTTCGGCCCGTACTTACGGCCCGTCCTGGACGACACCGCCCCGAGCATCCCCCGCGGCACCAGCTTCGTGGCCCCCATCAGCGCCTTGTACCGCGGGTCCGGAATGGACAGCGTCTTGCCGCGCGCCAGATCGTGCAGCGCGGCCGCCACCAGCTTGTCCGCGTCGAGCCACATCCAGCCCGGGATGTTGTCGGTGCCCATTCCGGCCCGGTCGTGGAACTCGGTGCGCACGAATCCCGGGCACAGCGCCATCAGCCGTACGCCGCTGCCGACCAGGTCGCGGGCCGCGCCCTGCGTGAACTGCACGACCCAGGCCTTGGAGGCGCCGTAGGTGCCCCGGGGCACGAACGCGGCCACCGACGCGACGTTGACGACGCCGCCGCGGCCGCGCTCGCGCATCGCCTCGGCCGCCGCCGACGTCAGCCGCAGCACCGCCTCGCAGTGCACCTTCAGCATCCGCAGCTCGTCGGTCATGGAGACGTCGAGGTAGCGGCCCTTGTTGCCGAATCCGGCGTTGTTGATCAGCAGGTCGACAGGGTCCTTGCGGTCGCCGAGACGTCCGGCCACCGCCTCGATGCCCTTGTCCTCGGCCAGGTCGGCCGTCAGCACCTCCGCCTCGATGCCGTGCCGGTCGTGCAGCTCGGTCGCCTGCTCCCGAAGCCGCTTGGTGTCGCGGGCCACCAGCACCAGGTTGTGCCCGTCCGCCGCCAGTCGCCGCGCGAACGCGGCCCCGATGCCTGCCGTCGATCCCGTAATCAGAGCCGTTGTCATGGCAGAAGGTTAGTGACCCGGACCGCATGCATCCGCTTCCCCGTGGGGCCGTCCGTGGTGAAGGGTCGGTGGAGACAGGCGTGGCGAGCGGCCGTCAGGCCCCGTACTTCTCCTGGTACTCCCGCGCCGTCCTCAGCAACTCGGGGTGCAGCGCCTCGCCCGCCGCCAACAGCCGCGGCAACAGCGTCCGCTCGGTCGTCACCGCCCGGAACTGCAGGGCCACGGTCACGTCGTGACCGGGCCGGTGCACGATCTCGACGGCATCGCCCGCCCGGATCTCCCCGGGCGTGATCACGCGCAGATACGCCCCCGGCGCACCCCGCTGCGTGAACCGCTTCACCCAGCCCTTCTCGTCCATGTGGCCCTGGAACGTACGGCAGGGAATCCGCCCGGAGGTGATCTCCAGCACCACCTCGGGCCCGATGCGCCAGCGCTCGCCGATCAGGGCACCGGACACGTCCAGACCCTGGGTGGTGAGGTTCTCGCCGAACGCGCCGTCGGCCAGCGTCCGCCCCAGCTCGCGCTCCCACTCGTCCAGGTCCTCGCGGGCCATGGCGTACACCGCCTGGTCGTTGCCGCCGTGGTGCTCCAGCTTGCACACCGCGTCCCCGGCCAGTCCGCTCCCGGCGAGACCCTTGGGCCCGGGCGCGGACACCCGCACCGGCCCGTCCACCGGCCGCTTGTCGATGCCGGTCACGCCCTCCGGGTTGTCCGTGTACGGCACCGCCTCGGCCCGGCCCAGATTCACTGACAGAAGCTTCATGCCCGCACCGTAGGCGACCGTCACCCAAAGCGTCGACGCATTATCGGGAGCGGCATCAAAGGGCCGCTTATCCTCGAAGGGTGATCGAAGCTCGTCATCTCCGTGTCCTGCGCGCCGTCGCGACCACCGGCTCCTTCTCCGCCGCGGGCCGGGAGCTGGGCTGCACCCAGCCCGCCGTCAGCCAGCAGATGAAGGCCCTGGAAACCTCGGTCGGCACGCCTCTGCTGATCCGCACCGGACGGGAGATGCGCCTGACCCAGGCCGGCGAGGCCCTGGTGCGGCACGCCGCCGGGATCCTCGCCGGCCTCACGGCCGCGGAGGAGGAGGTCGCCGCCATCGCCGGGCTGCGCGCGGGCCGGGTCCGGCTCGTCTCCTTCCCGAGCGGCAGCTCCACCCTCGTCCCCACGGCGCTCGCCGCACTGCGCGAGGCGCATCCCGGCACCCGCGTCTCCCTGGAGGAGGCCGAGCCGCCGGCGTCCGTGGGCCTGCTGCGCGAGGGCGACTGCGACGTGGCGCTCGCCTTCCGCTACGAGGGGGCGGCGGGCGCGGAGGAGTGGGACGACCTCGTCGTACGGCCGCTGCTGTCGGACCGGCTCGTCGCACTCGTGCCGGAGCGGCACCGGCTCGCGGGCGCGCAGTCCGTCGCGATCGGCGAGCTCACCGAGGAGCCGTGGATCGCGGGCTGCCCGCGCTGCCGCGGACAGTTGGTCGAGGTGTGCGCGGCGGCCGGCTTCACCCCGCGCATCGACTTCGCCACCGACGACTACCCGGCCGTCGTCGGCCTGGTCGGCGCGGGTCTGGGCGTGGCCGTGCTGCCCCAGCTGGCCGTCGAGTCGGTACGGCCCCGGGGCGTGCGCACCGTTCGCCTCGAACCGGCGGTGCGCCGGGAGATCGTCGCGCTCACCCTGCCCGATCTCGCACAGGTGCCGGCCGTGGCCGCGACGCTCGATCAGCTGGCCCGGGCCGCCCGCCGCTAGTACCGGTACGTCCGCGGCCAAAAACCAACGGCACGCGTGCGCGTGCCCGTTCGCAGAAACGTTCCTTCAGTTGTTCGAGGCGGCGTGTCCGCCCGATGCCGACGCCGACACCAGCCGGTTGCGCGCCCGCCCCATCAGTTCTTCGCGCTCGTCCTCGGTCAGCCCGCCCCACACGCCGTACGGCTCACGCACCGCCAGGGCGTGGGCGGCGCACTCGGCACGTACGGGGCACCTCATGCAGACCTCTTTGGCCGAGTTCTCACGAGCGCTCCTCGCCGCACCGCGCTCACCCTCCGGATGGAAGAAGAGCGAGCTGTCCACCCCTCGACAGGCAGCCATCAGCTGCCAGTCCCACAGGTCCGCGTTCGGTCCGGGAAGGCGGGAGAAATCTGCCATTACGTGACCCCTTGTAGCCGTTCTGGGCGGATCCGGTGTCTACGACCGTACAACTACGATCTAAGGAGATGAAAATATGACTCATTGCGAATCTAGCTCCAGACACTGGCAAAGCGGAAGAAATGGGTCTGAATGGGGCATAGGTTGTGATGAAAGTTCGAGGGTCCGTGGAGCATGTCTGCACCGTGTCCGCCCCCTCACGTAGAGTGCCGAAGATGACAGCCGACCCCGTAACTCTTTCGAGTGACCGTCGTTGAGAGGGCGAGGCGGTTGAAGGAACAAGCGCTCGGACGAGTGTCCGAGGCGGTCGACCGCACAGGTGACGATTTCGTACCAGCCTGGAGGCTCAAGGTGACGTGCATCAGCTGCGGAGGGCGGTCATGACATCCGTCCTCGTCTGCGACGACTCCCCGCTTGCCCGAGAGGCGCTCCGTCGTGCGGTCGCGACCGTGCCCGGCGTAGAGCGCGTGACGACGGCGGCCAACGGCGAGGAAGTCCTCCGCCGCTGGGGGGCCGACCGCTCGGACCTGATTCTGATGGACGTACGCATGCCCGGACTGGGCGGCGTCGAGACGGTCCGGCGGCTGCTGTCCGCCGACCCCGGTGCGCGCATCATCATGCTCACCGTCGCCGAGGACCTGGACGGCGTGGCCCTCGCGGTCGCCGCCGGTGCCCGCGGCTATCTGCACAAGGACGCCTCCCGCGCGGAGCTGCGCGCGACGGTGACCCAGGCCCTGGCCGACCCGACCTGGCGGCTCGCCCCGCGCCGGCTGCGCTCGGCCGAGATGGGTGCGGCGCCCACGCTCACGGCGCGTGAGATCCAGGTCCTCGAAGGCATGAGCCACGGCCGCTCGAACGCGGAGATCGGCCGCGAGCTGTTCCTCTCCGAGGACACCGTCAAGACGCACGCCCGGCGCCTGTTCAAGAAGCTCGGCGCCTCGGACCGTGCCCACGCCGTGGCGCTCGGCTTCCGATGGGGTCTGGTGCGCTAGGGCCTGTCGTTCGGATCAGGTCGCAGGGCGCTGGCGGCATCGTGTCAGTGCCGGTGAGCGGGGGCACGCGGATGCCCCCGCCCGAGCCGCATCCGCGTGGACCCGAGCCGGTGGCCGACGGCAGCGCCGGCAGGGATCTGCCCCTGCCCGAGCGAGGTCGAGCGCTCGGGAGGGCGCAGGCACGGACCCGCGTCCCCGGGATGATCCGAACGGCAGGTCCCAGCGGTCGTGGTGAGGGCACGGAAAGCCAGGTGGGCGCGGGTGGACCGGGGGTCCGCCGAAGGCCCGCTGCTCGTTTCGCCGCGGATGCCGCATCCTTGAGGGTGTGGAGTTCCTCGGGGACGAGTCGGTCGAGCGGAAGGGGAGGGCGCAGGGGATGAGTGCCGGCGCACCTGCTCATAACGCTTCGGTGCACAACAACGGGCGCGGTGCCGCGGACCCGGCGGCCGCAAGGCACCATGGACCGATGCGCGACGACGAGGCGGCCCCTGCCCAGGGCGCGATCGGTGCGCTCGTCCACCGCGCCGTCGACGGGGACGAGCAGGCGACGCACGACCTGCTCGCCCATGTCCACCCCCTGGCCCTGCGCTACTGCCGCACCCGGCTGTCCCGCCTCCCGGGCGACGCCCGGCACTTCGTGGAGGACCTCGCCCAGGAGGTCTGCGTGGCGGTGCTCCTCGCACTGCCCCGCTACCGGGACACCGGGCGCCCCTTCGAGGCGTTCGTCTTCGCCATCGCCGCTCACAAGGTCGCCGACCTGCAGCGCGCGGCGATGCGCCACCCCGGCTCGACGGCCGTCCCCTCCGACGAGATGCCCGAGCGCCCGGACGACTCCCTGGGCCCTGAGGAGCGCGCCCTGCTCAGCAGCGACGCGGAATGGGCCAAGAAACTCCTGGCCAACCTCCCCGAGAACCAGCGGGAGCTGCTGCTGCTGCGGATCGCGGTGGGACTCACGGCCGAGGAGACCGGCCAGATGTTGGGAATGTCACCCGGTGCGGTCCGGGTGGCTCAGCACAGGGCACTGAGCCGGCTGCGAGCACTGGCCGAGCAGTAGCCCTGCTTGAACAACCCCTCTGTTGAACAGGCGGTGCGCCGCTTCCGTACGAACATACGAAGCCCGTAGCCAGGCGGAACCGTGGAATGAGACAGCTGCGCTGGCCGTTAGCATGGACATCCGCACCGATCAAGGCCATTTGGGGAAGGTGTCATGACTGCCAACGTCGACGGAGTGCCCGGTAAATTCGCGACACTCGGGCTGACCTACGACGACGTGCTGCTGCTGCCGGGTGCATCCGAGGTGCTCCCCAACGCGGTCGACACCTCGTCCCGCATCTCCCGCAACGTCCGGGTGAACATCCCGCTGCTCTCCGCGGCGATGGACAAGGTGACCGAGTCCCGCATGGCGATCGCGATGGCCCGCCAGGGCGGCGTCGGCGTGCTGCACCGCAACCTCTCCATCGAGGACCAGGTCAACCAGGTCGACCTCGTCAAGCGCTCCGAGTCCGGCATGGTCACCGACCCGATCACGGTGCACCCGGACGCGACGCTGGGCGAGGCCGACGCGCTGTGCGCCAAGTTCCGCATCAGCGGCGTCCCGGTCACCGACGGCAACAAGAAGCTGCTCGGCATCGTCACCAACCGCGACATGGCCTTCGAGACCGACCGCACGCGTCAGGTGCGCGAGGTCATGACGCCGATGCCGCTGGTCACCGGCAAGGTCGGCATCTCCGGCGCCGACGCCATGGAGCTGCTGCGCCGCCACAAGATCGAGAAGCTTCCCCTCGTCGACGACGCGGGTGTCCTCAAGGGCCTCATCACGGTCAAGGACTTCGTCAAGGCCGAGCAGTACCCCAACGCGGCGAAGGACGCCGAGGGCCGGCTGCTCGTCGGTGCGGCCGTGGGCGCCAGCCCCGAGGCGCTGGAGCGCGCCCAGGCGCTCGCCGGGGCCGGCGTGGACTTCCTGGTCGTCGACACCTCGCACGGCCACAACAGCAACGCGCTCAGCTGGATGGCGAAGATCAAGTCGAGCGTGGGCGTCGACGTGATCGGCGGCAACGTCGCCACCCGTGACGGCGCCCAGGCGCTGATCGACGCCGGTGTCGACGGCATCAAGGTGGGCGTGGGCCCCGGCTCGATCTGCACCACCCGCGTGGTCGCCGGTATCGGTGTCCCGCAGGTCACGGCCATCTACGAGGCGTCCCTCGCGGCCCGTCCGGCGGGCATCCCGCTGATCGGCGACGGCGGCCTGCAGTACTCCGGCGACATCGGCAAGGCCCTGGCCGCCGGTGCCGACACGGTGATGCTGGGCAGCCTCCTCGCGGGCTGTGAGGAGTCCCCGGGCGAGCTGCAGTTCATCAACGGCAAGCAGTTCAAGTCGTACCGCGGCATGGGCTCGCTCGGCGCCATGCAGTCCCGCGGCCAGGCCAAGTCGTACTCCAAGGACCGCTACTTCCAGGCCGAGGTCGGCTCCGACGACAAGCTCGTGCCCGAGGGCATCGAGGGCCAGGTGCCCTACCGCGGCCCGCTGGCCAACGTCCTGCACCAGCTCGTCGGCGGTCTGCGCCAGACGATGGGCTACGTGGGCGCCGCCTCCATCGAGGAGATGGAGACCAAGGGCCGCTTCGTCCGGATCACCTCCGCGGGCCTCAAGGAGAGCCACCCGCACGACATCCAGATGACGGTCGAGGCACCGAACTACAGCCGCAACAAGTAGCGGCCAGGCCTTCCGAGGGCGGCTCCGGAGCATCCGGGGCCGCCCTCGCTGTGCCCGTCGGCGATACTGGAAGACGCTGCAACGCATCAGGGAAAGGCCACAGACGTGACTGAGATCGAGATCGGGCGCGGCAAGCGCGGCCGCCGGGCGTACGCCTTCGACGACATCGCCGTCGTCCCCAGCCGCCGTACGCGGGACCCGAAGGAGGTCTCGATCGCCTGGCAGATCGACGCCTACCGCTTCGAGCTGCCCTTCCTGGCCGCCCCCATGGACTCGGTCGTCTCCCCGGCCACCGCGATCCGCATCGGCGAGCTCGGCGGCCTCGGCGTGCTGAACCTCGAAGGTCTGTGGACGCGCTACGAGGACCCGCAGCCGCTGCTCGACGAGATCGCCGGGCTGGACTCGGAGACCGCGACCCGCCGTCTGCAGGAGATCTACGCGGCTCCCATCAAGGAGGAGCTGATCGGGCAGCGCATCAAGGAGGTGCGCGACTCCGGCGTCGTCACCGCCGCCGCGCTCTCCCCGCAGCGCACCGCCCAGTTCTCCAAGGCCGTCGTGGACGCGGGCGTGGACATCTTCGTCATCCGCGGCACGACGGTCTCGGCGGAGCACGTCTCCGGTGCGCACGAGCCGCTGAACCTGAAGCAGTTCATCTACGAGCTGGACGTGCCGGTGATCGTCGGCGGCTGCGCCACGTACACGGCGGCCCTGCACCTCATGCGCACCGGCGCGGCCGGTGTGCTGGTCGGCTTCGGCGGCGGCGCGGCGCACACCACGCGCAACGTGCTCGGCATCCAGGTCCCCATGGCGACGGCGGTCGCCGACGTGGCGGCGGCGCGCCGTGACTACATGGACGAGTCGGGCGGCCGGTACGTGCACGTGATCGCGGACGGCGGTGTCGGCTGGTCCGGCGACCTGCCCAAGGCGATCGCCTGCGGCGCGGACGCGGTCATGATGGGCTCCCCGCTGGCCCGTGCCACGGACGGCCCGGGCCAGGGCCACCACTGGGGCATGGAGGCCGTGAACGAGGAACTGCCCCGCGGCAAGAAGGTCGCCCTCGGCACGGTCGGCACCCTGGAGGAGATCCTCACGGGCCCGTCCCACACGCCGGACGGCTCGATGAACCTCTTCGGCGCCCTGCGCCGCGCCATGTCCACGACCGGCTACAGCGAGCTCAAGGAGTTCCAGCGCGTCGAGGTGACGGTGGCGGACTCGCAGCACCGGCGGTAGCCGGCAGGCCTGGGAAGGGCCGGTCACCCCGGGTGGGGTGACCGGCCCTTCCGCATGCCAGGAGGTGCCTGGTCCCTCACAACCGGTGCGCCGCTCCCGTGGGTGCCGCGCCCCGCGTGTCGAGCAGCAGCTGGGCCTTCACCGACAGTCCCTGGAGGTCGTACGTGCGGTGCTGCTGGAGCAGGATGGTCAGGTCCGCGTCGGCGGCTGCCTCGTAGAGGGAGTCGGCGCGGGGGATGGGGCGGTCGAGGACGCTCCAGGCGGGGACGTGCGGGTCGTGGTAGCTGACCGAGGCGCCCAGTTCCATCAGGCGCAGGGCGATCTCCTGGGCGGGGGTGGCCTGGAGGTCGGCGAGGTCGGGCTTGTAGGTGACGCCGAGGAGGAGCACGCGGGCGCCCCGGGCGGACTTGCCGTGTTCGTTGAGGAGCGTGGCGGCGCGCTGGACGACGTAGCCCGGCATGCGGCTGTTGACCTCCTGGGCCAGTTCCACCATGCGCAGGCCGCGGCCGCCGCCGGCTGTCATGTCCTGGGGGACGGAGTGGCCGCCGACGCCGGGGCCCGGGCGGAAGGCCTGGAAGCCGAAGGGCTTGGTCTCCGCGCAGCGGATGACGTCCCAGAGGTCGACGCCCAGGTCGTTGCAGAGGACGGCCATCTCGTTGACGAGGGCGATGTTCACATGCCGGTAGTTGGTCTCCAGCAGCTGCACGGTCTCCGCTTCGCGGGGTCCACGCGCGCGTACCACCTTGTCGGTCAGCCGTGCGTAGAACGCGGCGGCCGACTCGGTGCAGGCCGGGGTGAGGCCGCCGATGACCTTGGGGGTGGTGGCGGGCGTGACGTCGCGGTTGCCGGGGTCGACGCGGCTGGGGGAGTACGCGAGGTGGAAGTCGCGGCCCGCGCGCAGACCGGAGCCCTCTTCGAGGAGCGGACGCAGGACTTCCTCCGTCGTCCCGGGGTACACAGGTGACTCCAGGATCACTGTGGTGTGCGGGCGCAGATGGGCGGCCAGGGTGCGGGCGGCCGCCTCCAGCTGGCTCAGGTCGAGCCCGCCGTCCGCTCCCCGCGGGGTCGGCGCGCAGATGACCGCGGTGCGCACCCGGCCGAGCTCGGCCGGGTCGGTGGTCGGCCGGAAGCCCCCCGAGAGCATCCGGCGCAGCTCGGCGGGGCTGAGCGAGCCCGCCTCGGGGCCGGTCCGGTAGCCGATGGTGGGGACGCCGGCGGCGACGGCGGCCTGGGCCAGGGGCAGGCCGTACGGGCCGAGTCCGATGACGGCGAGATCTGCGGGCATGGCGTGGCCGTCCTTCCCGATAGCCGAAGTGGGACAGGTGCGCAAGCCCTGTGGACAGGACGGGCGAGCGCAATGTCAGACTAGGAGTAAATATGACCGTTATGCGGGATTGCCCGGCCGAGTTTCGGTGAGTGTTCCGTGAGCGTTGTCCACAGGCTGCGGGCCCGTGGTGGCTGAAGTCGGGCAACCCGGTCAGAATCTGGGCAGGGGGATACGGACGGGGCCTCACCCGACGGGTGCGGCCGGCGCGACCGATGAGCGGGAGGCAGCGGTGAGGACAGCGACACTCGGACCGGCGCAGCGCGCCGAGTCACTCGCATCTATGGCCGAGCGCGAGCTGGACGTGCTGGTCGTGGGTGCAGGCGTGGTCGGTGCGGGCACCGCGCTCGACGCCGTGACTCGGGGCCTGTCCACAGGTCTGGTCGAGGCGCGTGACTGGGCGTCCGGCACCTCCAGCCGGTCCAGCAAGCTCATCCACGGTGGCTTGCGCTATCTGGAGATGCTCGACTTCGCACTCGTGCGCGAGGCCCTGAAGGAGCGCGGCCTGCTGCTGGAGCGGCTCGCCCCGCATCTGGTGAAGCCCGTGCCGTTCCTGTACCCCTTGCAGCACAAGGGCTGGGAGCGGTTGTACGCGGGCTCGGGCGTCGCCATGTACGACGCCATGTCCATGGCCCGCGGCCACGGCCGGGGCCTGCCGACGCACCGCCACCTGACGCGCTCTCACGCCCTGCGCGTGGCCCCCTGCTTGAAGAAGGACGCCCTGGTCGGGGCGTTGCAGTACTACGACGCACAGATGGACGACGCGCGGTACGTGGCGAACCTGGTGCGTACGGCGGTGGCGTACGGCGCGAAGGCCGCCAACCGCGCGCGGGTGACGGGCTTCCTGCGCGAGGGCGAGCGGGTCGTCGGCGCCCGGGTGCAGGACGTCGACGCGGGCGGCGAGTACGAGATCCGCGCCAAGCAGGTCGTCAACGCGACCGGGGTGTGGACGGACGACACCCAGGCGATGGTCGGGGAGCGCGGCCAGTTCCACGTCCGGGCGTCCAAGGGCATCCACCTGGTCGTGCCGCGCGACCGGATCCACTCCACGACCGGGCTGATCCTGCGCACGGAGAAGTCCGTCCTGTTCGTCATCCCCTGGGGCCGGCACTGGATCGTCGGCACCACGGACACCGACTGGGACCTCGACAAGGCCCACCCCGCCGCCTCCAGCGCGGACATCGACTACCTGCTCGACCATGTGAACTCGGTGCTCGCGGTGCCGCTCACCAGGGACGACGTCCAGGGCGTGTACGCGGGCCTGCGGCCGCTGCTCGCGGGTGAGTCCGACGCGACCAGCAAGCTGTCGCGCGAGCACACCGTGGCGCATCCGGTGCCCGGGCTGGTCGTCGTGGCGGGCGGTAAGTACACGACGTACCGGGTCATGGCCAAGGACGCGGTGGACGCGGCGGTGCACGGGCTCGACATGCGTGTCGCCGAGTGCGTCACCGAGGACGTGCCGCTGCTGGGCGCCGAGGGCTACCGGGCGCTGTGGAACGCGCGGGCGCGGATCGCCGCCCGGACCGGACTCCATGTGGTGCGGGTCGAGCACCTGCTGAACCGCTACGGGGCGATGACCGAGGAACTTCTCGAGCTCATCGCCGAGGACCCGTCGCTGGGCGAGCCCCTGGTCGCGGCCGACGACTATCTGCGCGCCGAGATCGTCTACGCGGCCTCCCACGAGGGGGCGCGGCATCTGGACGACGTGCTGACCCGGCGGACGCGCATCTCGATCGAGACGTTCGACCGGGGCGCCCGCAGCGCCCGCGACGCCGCCGGACTGATGGCGTCCGTGCTCGGCTGGGACAAGGACCAGATCGAGCGCGAGGTCGAGCACTACCAGAAGCGGGTGGAGGCCGAGCGGGAGTCGCAGCGGCAGCCGGACGACCTGACGGCGGACGCGGCGCGGCTGGGGGCGCCGGACATCGTGCCGTTGTGATCCTGCGGGCCGTTGTGCTGACGGGCCGCGGTCCTGCCGGGCCGCGGTCCTGCTGGACCGTTGTCCTGCCAGGCCGTTCCGGACATCACCCGAACGAGTGTCGGGAAGTGGGATCTTCGTTCGGAACCGGGTCGTTTTAAGAGGTGCGGGGGCAGAACTCGGCGGCGAGCAACGCGGGTTCGAGACCGGGGTCTGCGATCGCGTCCGTGTTCACGCGGAAGGTGAGGACACGCCGGCCGTCGACGGTGGCTGCGGTGCGCACGTAGCTGCCGGATATGTGCCCGTTGTGCCCCCACACCGTCGTGCCGCACGGAAGTTTCTCGGGAAACAGCCCCATGCCGTACGCGCCGTGTGCGGCACGAGTGTCGAGCATCTCGCGCAGCCAGTGCGAGGGCAGCAGCCGGCCGCCGAGCAGGGCCGCGTAGAAGCGGTCCAGATCGGCGAGGGTGGTCACCAGCTCGCCCGCGGCTCCGGCCACCCGCGGGTCGAGCGCGGTGACGTCGGTTCCGTCGGCGGCGTAGGCGCGGCCGTGCGGAGAGGGCAGCGAGGAGCGGGATCCGGGGAAGGAGGTGCCCGTCAGACGCAGGGGAGTGATGATGCGGCGCTCGGCCTCGATGGCGTACGAGCGGCCGGTGACCTGCTGGATGACCAGGCCCAGCAGGACGTAGTTGGTGTTCGAGTAGGAGAAGCGGCCGCGTTCGGCCGGAGGGTGGGTGAGAGCGAGGTTCAGCGCCTGACGGGGTGTGACGGGTGCGGTTCCGTCGGTGTCCGCGGTGAAGTCGCGCAGGCCGCTGGTGTGGTTGAGCAGGGAGCGCAGGGTCAGCGCGCGGCCGTCGTTGCCGGCTCCTCGCACCAGGCCCGGCAGGTGCTGCTCCACCGAGTCGGACAGCGACAGCCGGTGCTCGGCGGCCAGTTGCAGCACGACCGTCGCGATGAACGACTTCGTGATGCTGCCGGCGCGGAAATGGTCCGACCGGGCGATTCCCGGCCCGGCGTCGGCGTAGCGGGTGGTGGTGCCCTCCCGGGCCAGCAGGGCCGCGGCCGGGGCTCCGCCCTGCGTCAGCAGCAGCGGCAGTACGGCGTCGGTGGGAGGCATCGAGAGAGCCGACGAGTCGGCCGGGGGCAGACCGAACAGGGCTGCGGCCACCGGTAGCGCCAGCAATGTCCGAAACGGCGGCATGCGGGCTCCTCCCTGGTCAGGGCCCATCATGCAAGGCCGCGTGCGGCGTGCCGCAGCCGGGTTCGAGGGAGGCGGGCCCGCGGGCGACCGCCAGGGGGCCCCTGGGCGCCGGGCACTTGTCGGGTGAGAGACAATGGAGGCTCTGTCAGGGCGGGTTGTATGAGGGGACGCATGTCGGAGGCGGAGCGGGCGGGCACATCTCGTCAGGACACTCGTCAGGACAACAGGGAGCGTCTCCTCGCGGGGCGTTACCGGCTGGGCAAAGTGCTCGGCCGCGGAGGCATGGGCACCGTGTGGCGGGCCCAGGACGAAACCCTCGGGCGGACGGTCGCCGTCAAGGAGCTGCGGTTCCCGTCGAACATCGACGAGGAGGAGAAGCGGCGGCTGATCACGCGGACGCTGCGCGAGGCCAAGGCGATCGCGCGGATCCGCAACAACAGCGCCGTGACCGTCTTCGACGTCGTCCAGGAGGACGACCGGCCCTGGATCGTGATGGAGCTCGTCGAGGGCAAGTCGCTCGCCGAGGTCATCCGGGAGGACGGCCTCCTCGAGCCGAAGCGTGCCGCCGAGGTCGGGCTCGCCGTTCTCGACGTGCTGCGGTCCGCCCACCGCGAGGGCATCCTGCACCGCGACGTGAAGCCGTCGAACGTGCTGATCGCCGAGGACGGCCGGGTCGTGCTCACCGACTTCGGCATCGCCCAGGTCGAGGGCGACCCGTCCATCACTTCGACCGGCATGCTCGTCGGCGCGCCCTCCTACATCTCCCCGGAGCGGGCGCGCGGGCACAAGCCGGGCCCGGCGGCCGACCTGTGGTCGCTCGGCGGGCTGCTGTACGCGTCGGTGGAGGGCGCGCCGCCGTACGACAAGGGGTCGGCCATAGCGACCCTCACGGCCGTGATGACCGAGCCGCTGGAGGAGCCGAAGAACGCGGGTCCGCTGAAGGACGTCATCCACGGGCTGCTCACCAAGGACCCGGCACAGCGGCTCGACGACGCGGGTGCCCGGGCGATGCTGAACTCGGTCCTGCACGCGCCCCAGGCGGCCGAGCCGGAGCCGATGGACGCGACGAAGGTCGTGCCGCTGCCGGCGCAGCCGGACAGGTCCTCGCGCAAGGGGAGTTCGTCGGGGGCCGGGAGCAAGCGGGGCGAGGAGGCCGGGGAGCGGTTGCGCGGGGCGCTGCGTTCCGTGCGCAAGGCGGCCGCGGGATCGGGTGCTGCGGGAGCGGCCGCCGCTTCCGCCGAGTCCGACTCCGGGAAGGCCTCTTCCGGGTCGGCGGGCACGGCTTCCGGGTCGGCCGGCACGACCTCTTCCGCGTCGGACAGCGGTGCGGCCCGGAGCGGTGCCGCGGGTGCGTCCGGGGCGAAGCCGGGCCCGGGGGCTGCCGCCGGCGCCGGTGAGCGGAGTGGGTCGGAGGCGAAGACCGCGTCCGGGGGGCGGAGTTCAGGGTGGCCCGTCATGCCGCCGCCGGACCTGCCGCCGAGGCCCGTGCCCCGGGCGCCGCTCAGCGACGTGGTGCCGCGGCGGACCCTGTTGATCATCGCGGTGGTCGTGGCGCTCGCCGTGATCGGCACCGTGCTCGCCATCGCGCTGAGCGGTGACGACAAGGGCTCGGAGGGGGCCTCCGGCGAGGGCGGTGGGAAGACCGTCGCCACCGCGCCGAGCAGCCCCGACACCAAGGGCGACAAGAGCGACGGCACGCGCACGGACGGCGCGGAGAGCGGGACCGCGTCGTCCGGGCCCGCCTCGAACAGCACGCCGGACGGCCAGTCGAGCGGTTCGTCGAACGAGGGCGGCTCTGGCGGGAAGGGCACCGCGGCGGTGTCGACTCACCAGGGGAACCAGGGGTACTCGATCGGTCTGCCGAAGGGCTGGAAGTACCAGTCCACGGGTGCGGCGGGCGACCGCTTCACCGGGCCCGACGGGCAGAAGCTGCTGATCGCCTGGACGTCCACGCCCAAGGGTGACCCGGTGGCGGACTGGAAGAGCCAGGAGCGCTACATGGTGCGCGCGCAGTACAAGAAGATCCGCATAGAGCAGGTGGACTACCGCGGCTGGAACACGGCCGACTGGGAGTTCACCTACACGGACGGCGGTACCAAGTACCGGACCATCGACCGGGGTTTCGTGGTCGACGACCGGCAGGGGTACGCGCTGATGTACACGGCGAAGGCGGCCGACTGGGACGGCGCGTTGCGCAAGGAGACGTGGCGGACGCTGACGAAGACCTTCGAACCCAAGTCCTGAGTATGAGGCGCCCCGGGTTTGGGGAGTGAGATCTGGCATCCCCCCATTGCGGGTTGCCTGCGGCACGTATCGTAAATGTTTGCGGACCGTGCGCAGCCGGAACGGACCGCGGGGCGAACGGATGTGACCGAACGGGCTGCCGGGGGAGGCAACGTGGACGACTACGCGGGCCGGGTACTCGCCGACCGCTACCGCCTGCCGTTGCCGCCGTCCGACGAGTACGAACTCACCGAGACCCGGGCCTTCGACACCTACAGCGGACAGGAAGTCCTGGTCCGTCAGGTGCCGTTGCCCGAGGTGGTCGAGGCCGAGGTCCTCGACGCGGAGGGACTGCCCGACGGTTTCACGGCGCGTGACGGTGGTGCGCGGCGGTCCGGCGTCCGTGCGGGCACCCGGCGGCCCACGGATCCGGTGGTGCGGCGCGCGGTGGAGGCCGCGCAGGCCGCGGCGGCCATTCCCGACCACCCCCGACTCGACCAGGTCTTCGACGTGTTCGCCGAGGGCGGTTCGCTGTGGATCGTCAGTGAGCTGGTGGCCGCGCGCCCGCTGGCGGCGCTGCTCGCCGAGAAGCCGCTGACGCCGTACCGGGCGGCCGAGGTGGCCTCCGACGTTCTGATGGCCCTTCGGGTGCTGCATGCGCACGGCTGGGTGCACCGGAACATCACCGCGCGGACGGTGCTCGTCTGTGACGACGGCCGGGTGATGCTGACCGGGCTGGCGGTGGGCGCGGCGGAAGAGGCGTTGTGCGGGTACGACCCGGTTCCGGAACCGGCGTTCGAGGAGTCCGGGCAGGAGGGCGGCGCCGGCGGCCCGGTCCACGGCGGTGGCGGTCCAAGGGGTTCCGGGCCGGGCGGTGGCATCGGTGGCGCGGGTGATCCCGAGGCCGCGCGACGCGCCGCCATAGAGGCCCGGGAGGCCAGGGGACTGCCCTCGGCAGGGGGCGAGACAGCCGGCGGCGGTCGGGTCGTGCCGGTGCGCGGGCCGGTGGAGGAGAGCGGGGACCCGCGGGCGGCGCGTGCCGGGGCGATCGCGGCCTACCGGGCCGGTGCCCGGGCTGCCGCGCGGGTGCAGGAGGCGCAGCAGGGCGGGCGGGCGGCCCTGCCCGGAGCCCGCTCCGCCCCGGACGACGGGACCGCGCCCTACGGCAACGGATCGGCGCCGTCGCCGTACGTCCCCGGGCAGGGCAGCGCCCCCGGGGCCGCACCGCCCGGGCGGATCGCCGACCCCTACGGTGTGGGCGGCAGCCCACGGACGACCGCCTGGCACGGTGCGACGCCCCGCGGCACGACCGGCGGGGCACCGGCGCCGCAGGGCCAGGAGCAGGCGGCTCTCCCTCCGGCCTCGGACACCGCGGCCCACGGCGAGCCCACCCGGTGGGACGACCTGGTCGCCGGCACCCCCGCACCCCGGCGCGGTCCGGCCACGGCGCTGGCCGCCGAGCGGGCGCGGCAGGCGCGGATGGCCGTGGTCGGGCCCGTGACCGAGCGCTGGGCACCCGAGCAGGCCGGCCCCGTGCACGAGAACTGGCAGTTGGCCGCGCCGATCGGGCCCGCGACCGACCTGTGGGCGCTCGGCGCGCTGCTCTTCAGGGCCGTGCAGGGGCATGCGCCCTACCCGGAGGAGTCGACGGCCGAGCTGGTGCAGATGGTGTGCGCGGAGCCGCCCGCGTACGCGGAGGAGTGCGGGCCGCTGCGGCCGGTCGTGGAGTCGCTGCTGCGGCAGGACCCCACCGAGCGCCTCGACTTCGAGGAAGTGCGGGGCTGGCTGCGTTCGCTGGTGCGTTCGGCGCCCGAGCCGGAGGCCGGGGTGCACGTCGTCCCGGCGCCGCCCGTGGACGCCAGCCGGCTGCCCGTCGTACGGCGCCGGGGCGAGCTCGTGCGCAGGCGGAAGGCCGGGCTGCCCGCGCACCACGGGCGGCACAAGCGGGCCAAGAAGGAGTCCGGTTCGCCGCGCCGCCTCGGCCGCACCCTGCTCCTGCTGGTCCTGCTCGCGATGGCCGCGGCGATCGCCTACGCCATGCTCTTCATGCCCAAGTCGGGGACCGAGGGCGCGGACGGGCCGGACCGTACCGGTGCCGCCGGTGAGGTCAGCCAGGCGCCCGAGCCGGACGCCAGCAGCGAGCCCCGGCCCGACCAGACCTCGCCCGAGCCGGAGAAGAGCCCCTCGTCGTCGGCCGGGACCACCGAAACCCAGACCACCGGCCCCGACGTCGCCGACGGCTTCACCCTGCGCAAGGACTCGGCGGGCTTCCAGGTCGCCGTGGCCAAGGGCTGGGACCGCGCCGCGGGGGGCAGCGGCCAGGTCGTCTACTCCAAGGGCGATTTCGAGCTCATCGTCGTGGCGGGCCGGGACAGCGCGTCGGAGTACGGCAGTGACCCGATGGCCTACCAGCGGGAGAAGGAGCGCGAGTTGCAGCCGTACCGTGACTCCAGCTGGGCCACCTCCACCGGGCTGAAGACGATCGAGGTGGGCGGACGGACCATGGCCGAGGGGCAGTTCACCTGGACCGGCGGCGACGGGGGTGAGCTGTACGTCCGCAACCTCGCGATGCTGGTCGACGGGCGCTACCACGTGGTCCAGGTGCGCGGCCCGGAGTCCGACCGGGACGAGGTGACGCGGCTGTACGAGCAGGCGGCCGCGACGTACAAGGCGACGGGGTGAGCGACCGGCGCGCCGCCTGTACGCCGCAGTTCACACTCTGGTCGCCTGCCGTCCCGGCAGGCGACAACCGTCACAGTGCGGTCACCGTGGCACCCCGCTTGTTCCCAGGGTGAGGGCGGGTCCTTACGCTGACCCTGTCAAGACCATTGCGGGGCAACGTGAATCAGATGCAGGGCCTGCTCATCGCGGGCCGCTACCGGCTGGCCGAATCCATCGGCAGTGGCGGCATGGGCCGGGTCTGGCATGCACATGACGAGGTGCTGCACCGGTCGGTCGCCATCAAGGAGTTGACGGCCGCCCTCTACGTCTCCGAGAGCGAGCAGGCGATCCTGCTGGCGCGCACCCGCGCTGAGGCCAGGGCAGCCGCGCGGATCAACCACTCCGCCGTCGTCACGGTGCACGACGTGCTGGAGCACGACGGCCGCCCGTGGATCGTGATGGAGCTGGTCGAGGGCCGCTCCCTGGCCGACGCGGTCAAGGAGGAGGGGCGCATCGAGCCGCGCGAAGCGGCGCGCATCGGCCTCTGGGTGCTGCGCGCCCTGCGCGCCGCGCACACCGCCGGCGTCCTGCACCGCGACATCAAGCCGGGCAACGTCCTCCTCAGCCGCGACGGACGCGTGCTGCTCACGGACTTCGGCATCGCCCAGATCGAGGGCGACACGACCATCACGCGCACCGGAGAGGTCGTCGGCTCGGTCGACTACCTGGCGCCCGAGCGCGTGCGCGGCCACGACCCCGGCCCGTCCTCCGACCTGTGGGCGCTCGGTGCGACGCTCTACACGGCGGTGGAGGGCCGGTCGCCGTTCCGCCGCACCACACCGCTGACCACCATGCAGGCCGTGGTCGAGGAGGAAGCCGCCGAGCTCCAGCACGCCGGTCCGCTCACGCCCGTCATCACCGCCCTGCTGAGCAAGGATCCGGGCACCCGGCCCGACGCGTCCGAGGCCGAGCAGATGCTCGCCGAGGCGGCGGAGGGGCGGCGGCCCAACAGTGCGCAGGCCTATGTGCCGACGCAGTACAGGCGGACGACGCCGTACCGGGACGTCCACAGCGGTACGGGTACGGGGCGGGCGGGCACCACGGGCACCTCCGCCCGCGGCCAGTCCGGCACCGGCTCGGGGTCGCACACCGGGACACCGCTCCCGCCGCTGGCCGGCACCCCGGCCACCGGGACGTCCACGGCCGGGACCGCGCCCTCCGGCCCCACCGCGGTCGGCCCGATGGCGACGGGCCCGCAGCCGACCGGCCCCCGCAGGCGCCGCCGCCTGCGCACCCTCGCCCTCGTCGTCGCGCTCGCGGCCATCATCGGCGGGGGCACGGCCGTGGTGCTCCAGCAATGGAACGGCGGTCAGCAGTCGCAGGGCGGATCCGGCACGTCGACGTCCACGGGCACGGAGGCGGCCGGGGGGTCGGTTCCGGCCAGCTGGACCCGCTACGACGATCCCACAGGATTCAGCCTCTACCTGCCCAAAGGCTGGAAGCGCAAGCCCTTCGGCGCGCAGGGCGAGATCAAGCAGATCGACTACTCGCCGGACGGCGGCCGGCACTTCGTCCGTATCGCCATCGACGAGTCACCGGACTTCGCCGACGCCAAGTCCCACCAGGAGGATCTGGAGCAGCAGCTCCAGGGGTTGGTCGACTACAAGCGGGTGACCATGGAGGAGAACACCTACCGGGACCGCAAGGGCTCGCTGTGGGAGTACACCTGGACCGCGCTGGCCAAGGATCCGCCCTACGTCGCCGGGCCGCGTCACGCCATCGAGGAGACGTATTTCTCGCGGGACGGCGTCGAGTACGCGATCTACATGTCTTCACCGGCGAAGGACTGGGCGAGGACGAGCCAGCAGTTCAAGTGGGTTCTGCAGGGCTGGCGACAACCGCAGTAGGAACGCAGATCATCGTTCTGACCTGGGGGGCGAAGGGGCGGCGTCGGGCTGCGACCGGATTTCGAGGGCGCGGACGCCGGCTGCGGCATGATGGGGCGCATGGGGACCGAGGGGGCCGACTTCCGTGTGATCGCGGGGCGTTACCGCCTGGAGGCGAGGCTCGGTCGCGGCGGCATGGGCGTGGTCTGGCGGGCGACCGACCAACTGCTCGGCCGGAGTGTGGCCGTCAAGGAGCTCCCCTATGACGAGACGCTCTCCACGGCGGAGGCGCGCGGGCAGCGGGACCGTACGCTGCGCGAGGCCCGGGCCGTCGCCCAGCTGAGCCATCCGCACATCATCACCGTCCACGATGTCGTCGAGCACGACGAACGCCCGTACATCGTCATGGAGTTGATCGAAGGCGGCTCGCTCGCCGACCGGCTCGCCCAGCAGGGCCCGGTCGACGCCGCCGAAGCGGCCCGCATCGGCATCGCCCTGCTCGGCGCGCTGAGCGCCGCGCACGCGGCCGGGGTGCTGCACCGCGACCTCAAGCCGGACAACGTACTGCTGGAGACCGGCACCGACCGGGTCGTCCTCACCGACTTCGGCATCGCCCAGGTCGCGGGCGCCCCCACCCTCACCGAGAACGGGGCCTTCGTCGGCTCGCCCGAGTACACCGCGCCCGAGCGGATGTCCGGGGCCAGGACCGGGCCCGAGTCCGACCTGTGGTCGCTGGGCGCGCTGCTGTGCGCGGCCCTCAGCGGGGAGTCGCCGTTCCATCGCGACTCGCTGGGCGGCGTCCTGCACGCGGTCGTCGTGGGCGACATCCAGCCGCCCGCGCAGGCCGGGCCGCTCCTGCCCGTCGTACGCGGCCTGCTGGAGCGCGATCCGGACCGGCGGCTGGACGGGGACCGGGCGGAGCGGATGCTCCGGGCCTTCCGCGACACCGGCCGTACACCGCCGTCACCGCCGCCCGGGTACGCGCCGACGGTGGGGGCCGTGCCGCGTCGGCGGCCGCAGGAGCCCGCCGGCCGGCAACCGCCCGTGCCTCCGGTGGACCGGCCCGGTCCGGATCAGCGGGAGGAGCCCTTCCTCCGACAGCCCGCGCGGCGCGTGCTCATCGCGGCGCTGCTGGTCGCCGCGATGGCGGGAGCCGGGGTGTCCGCCGCGGCGCTGCTCAGGGAGGAGAGCACCGGAGACGGCGGCCCCACGCCGACGAGTTCCGCACCGCGGGCACCGACGGCGCCGAAGACACCGGCGACTCCGGCGACCCGGCAGGCCTCGCCGAGCACGCCCGCGCCCACCCCGTGACTGCTGGAGCCCCGTACCGCAACAAAACGGGAAATCCGCCCCCTTGTGAAGTCACGGGTCTGTGACCGGCTCGCGTCCTTTGTGGATCCACGGGCGGTTGGCGCGATATGGATGAACCCATGAGCGACAACGGGGGAGCCCGATCCGGGGCCGACGAGCCGACGAGTTTTGTACTGCAACCACCGAATCGGCAAGCGCCGGTACCGGGCAATCCCTACGCGACGCCGGCCCCGTCACCCACCCAGGTCGTGCCGGCCCAGTCCGCCCAGTCGGCCCAGGCGTCCGAGGGCCCAGGCGCCGGGCGGCTCATCGCCGGGCGTTACCGGCTGCTGGCCAAGCTCGGGCACGGCGGCATGGGCACGGTGTGGCGGGCCAAGGACGAGACGGTGGACCGGGAGGTCGCCGTCAAGGAACCCCGCGTCCCGGATCATCTTCCCGAACGCGAACGGGCCAATGCCTTCGAGCGAATGCGCCGCGAGGCCCGTGCGGCGGCCCGGCTCGACCATCCGGCCGTGGTCGACGTGCACGACGTCGCGGTGGTGGACGACCAGCCGTGGATCGTCATGGAGCTGGTGCGGGGCCGTTCGCTGGGCGACGCGCTGCAGGAGGGCACCCTGTCCGCGCCCGAGGCCGCCCGGATCGGCCTGGAGGTGCTCGGCGCGCTGGAGGCCGCGCACGCGGCGGGCATCCTGCACCGTGATGTGAAACCGGACAACGTGCTGCTCGGCCGGTACGACCGGGTCGTCCTCACGGACTTCGGGATCGCCCAGATCGAGGGCGAGACCAATCTGACCGACACCGGCGGCTTCGTCGGCTCGCCCGAGTACATCGCGCCCGAGCGCGTGCTGGGGCAGCGCCCCGGCCCGGCCAGCGACCTGTGGTCCCTCGGTGTGGTGCTGTACGCGGCGACGGAGGGCGTCTCGCCGTTCCGCCGCAGCAACACCCCCGCCACACTCCAGTCCGTCCTCAACGCCACGCCCGCGCCGCCGGCCTCCGCCCGGGGGCCGCTCGCCGAGGCCATCAACGGCCTGCTGGACAAGGACCCGGCCCGCCGCCCGAACGCCGCGCAGGTCCGGGCCCTGCTGGAGTCGGCCGCGAACCCGCCGGTCGCCCAGCCCACCCAGGCCGTGCGGGGCACGGGCCAGGGCGGTGGCGGCCGGGGTGTCCGGCTCGGCCGCAGGGTGTGGATCGGACTGGGCGCGGCGGTCGTCGCGGCGGCGGTGGCGGCGTACCTGGTGATCGCGGACCCGTTCGCCGGGCCACTGCCCGAGGGCTGGAAGATCCGGCAGGAGAAGGACCTCGCCGCGTCGCTCGCCATCCCCGCGGAATACCAGCGGACCGTGCCCGACCGGAAGTCGGACGAGAAGCACTGGGTGACGTACACCGACTGGAGCGGCAGCATCTGGATCGGCCTGACCCTGGAGAAGAAGGCCGAGGACACCGGCGGCAACATCGCGGGCTCCGCGGCCGCCGAGATGTACGACGACGACACCCGGTTCAAGGAGAGCGGCAGTTACGAGCTGGACATGTCGGAGGGGCCCAAGAAGACGGACCCCGAGGTGACCACGTACAGAGGCAAGAAGGCTGCCCGGAACAAGGTCCCCTTCACCACCACCGACAGCGAGAACCCCCGCCCTCGGGAGCTCCAGATCTTCTACTACCGGACCCCCGGCGGCGACATGTACAAACTCACCGTCAGCTACCCGGACAAGAGCGACTTCACCGACCGCGGACGCGAGGTGGCGAGCACGGCGATCGCGAACCTGGACATCGACAAGACCTGATCTCGCTGGTTCAACGCCCCTGGAAACGACCCGCGTCGACAATCTGCCGCTCTGCGGGGTACTGATGGGGCATGAGCAACGACGGGGGCGGGACGGACGACGCCCAGGGCCGGCTGGTCGGTGGGCGGTACCGGCTGGCCGAGCGCATCGGCTCCGGCGGCACGGGCACCGTATGGCGGGCCCACGACGAACTCGTGCAGCGCGAAGTCGCCGTCAGACAACCCCGGTTGCCGGGCCGGCCGGACGACGACAGCCATCGGCGGGCCGCCCATCGGCTCCACCGTGAGGCCCGGGCCGCCGCCCGCGTCGACCATCACGCCGCCGTCACCATCCACGACGTGGTCGTCGAGGTGGAGCGGCGGGACGAACGTCCGGGGCCCAAGGGGCCCGACGAGCTCGACGCGGCCGAGGCGCTGGACGGACTCCCGTGGATCGTCATGGAGTTGGTGCCCGGCGAGTCCCTCGACGAGACGCTCCGACGCGGCCCCGTCGGCGTGCCCGAAGCCGCCCGGATCGGCCTCGCCGTGCTCGGTGCCCTGCGCGCCGCGCACTCCGTCGGCATCGTGCACCGGGACGTCAAGCCCGCCAACGTGCTGCTCGGCCCGCACGGGCGCGTCGTCGTCACCGACTTCGGCATCGCCCATGTGCAGGGCGAGGGCTCCCGCACCGCGAACGGGGAGTCCGCCGCCGGCTCGCCGGAATTCGTCGCCCCCGAGCGGCTGTCCGGCCGCATCGCCGGGCCCGCCTCCGACCTGTGGTCGCTGGGCGTCCTGCTGTACGCGGCCGTCGAGGGCTCGTCCCCGTTCCTGCGGACGACGCCGGAGGCCACGCGCGCGGCGGTCCTCGCCGCCGAGCCGCCCGACCCGACGCGGGCCGGCCCCCTCGGGCCGCTGATCGAACGGCTGCTGGTGCCGGATCCCGAACAGCGGCCGGACGCGGAGGAGGTCGCGAAGGAGTTGGAGGCGGCAGCGGTCCCGACACCGCCCGCGCCACGGCAAGAGGCGGAACCTATACGGAACCCGGACGACCGGACCGCACCCCGGCCCGGCCCGGTGCCTGCCGGACAGCCGGGCCCGGTGCCTGCCGGACAGCCCGTCCCGGTGTTCGGTGCCGCGTCCGCCCGTGTGTCTGCTGGGCAGTCGGGTCCGGTGTCCGGTGCCGCGTCCACCTCTGTGTCTGCTGAGCAGTCGCGTCCGGTGTCCGGTGGTGCGTCCGGTTCCGTGCCTGCCGGACAGCCCCGCCCGGTGTCCGGCGCCTCGTCCGGTTCCGTGTCCGCCGGGGGGTCCGGCCCGGTTCCTGCTGCCGCGTCCGCCCGTGTGTCTGCTGGGCAGTCCGGCCCTGCGCCCGCCGCCGAGTCCGCTCCCGTGCCTGCCGCACAGCCCGGCCTGGTGCCCGCCACCCCGCCGACTCCCGTGTCTGCCGCACCCGACCCGCTGCCTGCCACAGAGGCCGCTCCTGTCCCTCCCGTACAGCCGGGCCCTGCGCCCGCCGCCGAGTCCGCTTCCGTGTCCACCGCGCAGCCCGGCCCGGTGTCGACCGCCTCGCCCGTGCCCACCGCCCAACCCGCCCCCACCCCCCTACCGCAGCAAGACCCCATAGCCCCCAAACGCCAAAGCCCCCTCCGCCCCGGCCCCCTCGCCCTCCTCTCCGCGCTGCTCGCCGGTGGCATAGGGGCCGTCACCCAACTCGTCGACCCCAGCAGCGCGGAGAGCGCCGGTCAGGCCGCCGACGCGACCGACGCCTGGATTGCTCACCCCGAGCCGGACATAGCGGCCGTTCTCCACCTCCCGCGTCAGTACCGCCCACTCGGCCGGACCGGCAGTGCGACCGACCAGCCCCGCACGGCGCTCTACGGCGACGAGCGGACCGGCACGATCGAGGTCCGCCTCCTCTCCTGGGACAAGGCCCCGGCCGCCTCCCCGATGGACCAGGCCAGGAGGGCGCACGACGCCGGGGGAGAGACGCGGTACTCCCGCACCCGCGTCCAGGGCCACGAAGCCGCCCTCGCCGACACCACCTACCACCGGGGCGAGACCCCCAGGCGGGTGATGCGGGTGGTCGTCCGCACCGACGACGACCGCATGTACGAACTGCGCGTCGACATGCCCAGGGGCACGCCGGAGGAGGAAGCGGGCACCTCGGTGTTCGAGGGGGCCCGGGACCGGCTCGGGATCGTAAAAGTCTGAATCACACTCACCGGTCGCCGCACAACCTCCTGATCAGCGTGTTTGTTGCCAGCAGTCACTGGCGTCGTGTGTGCACTCGGTGAAGCCGTATTACCGACGGGTACCCAAAGCCTCCGTCCCGGCATACCCTGCGCCTCATGACGGACGCGCAGGCCGCAGAGAAGACGGCAGAGACCGGCACGGCACCCACCGGTACGAACCCCCTCGCCCCCGCCCCGGAGGGCGCCCGCACCGCCGCGGACGTGGTGACGCCGGAGCTGGTCGCCCAGCTCACCAAGGGTGTGGCCGGCTCGGGCCGGACCGCCAACCACACGCCCTTCACCGGCGAGAAGCTGGCGGACCTCCCCGAGTCGACGCCCGAGGACGTGGCGAAGGCCTTCGAACTGGCCCGCGCCGCCCAGGCCGTGTGGGCGCAGACCCCCGTACGGCAGCGCGCCGCCGTCCTGCTCCGCTTCCACGACCTGGTGCTGGAGCGCCAGGCCGAGGTGCTCGACCTCATACAGCTGGAGACCGGCAAGGCCCGGCTGCACGCCCACGAGGAGGTCCAGGCCGTCGCGGTCGCCGCCCGGCACTACGGCCGCAAGGCCCCGGCCTACCTCCGGCCCAAGCGGCACACCGGCGCCATGCCGACCCTCACCAAGGTCACCGAACTGCGCCACCCGCGCGGCGTCGTCGGCCAGATCGCCCCCTGGAACTACCCCCTGGAACTGTCCGTCGGTGACGCGCTCCCGGCCTTCGTGGCGGGCAACGCGGTCGTCATGAAGCCGGACACCGAGACCTGCCTGACCGCCCTGTGGGCCCGCGACCTGCTCATCGAGGCCGGGCTGCCCGCCGACGTCTTCCAGGTCGTCCTCGGCGACGGCCCGGTCGTCGGCCCCGAGGTCGTCCGGCACGCCGACTACGTCTCCTTCACCGGCTCCACCCGCACCGGCCGCGAGGTCGCCCAGGGCGCCGCCGCCCGGCTGGTCGGCGTCTCCCTCGAACTCGGCGGCAAGAACGCCATGCTGGTGCTGGAGGACGCCGACATCGAGAAGGCCGCGGCCGGAGCGGTCCGCGCCTGCTTCTCCTCCGCCGGCCAGCTCTGCATCTCCATCGAGCGGCTCTTCGTCCACGAGTCGATCGCGGACGCCTTCCTGGAGCGCTTCGCCGCCCGGACGAAGGCCATGCGCCTCGGCACGTCCCTGGCGTACGGCGCCGACATGGGCTCCTTGGTCGGGGAACGCCAGCTCGAAACGGTCACACGGCACGTCGAGGAGGCCGTCGCCAAGGGCGCGAAGGTCGTCGCGGGCGGTGTGGCCCGCCCGGACATCGGCCCGTACTTCTTCGAGCCCACGATCCTCGACGGCGTCGCCACGGACATGTCCGTCTGCGGGGAGGAGACCTTCGGCCCGGTCGTGTCGGTCTACCGCTTCACCGACGAGGACGAGGTCATCGAGCGCGCCAACGCCACGGCGTACGGCCTCAACTCCTCGGTCTGGACGAAGAACGGCCGCCGTGGCCAGGAGGTCGCCGCCCGGCTGCGCACCGGCACGGTCAACATCAACGAGGGCTACGCACCCGCCTACGGCAGTGTCCAGTCCCCCATGGGCGGCATGAAGGACTCCGGCCTCGGCCGCCGCCACGGCTCCGAGGGCATCCTCAAGTACACCGAGGCCCAGACGGTCGCCCACCAGCGCGTGCTCCCGATGGCCCCCTCCCTGGGCATGGACGACGAGAAGTACGCCCAGTTCATGAGCCGCAGTCTCCGCCTGATGAAGGCATTCAGGTTCCGGTAACGCCCCAAGGGGCGCGGGGAACTGCGCGATCGACCACTGACGGCCCGCACGCGAAACTCAACGAGGAGAACACGTGCCTCAGGACGCTTACGACTACGACGTCATCGTCGTGGGTTCCGGCTTCGGCGGCTCGGTGACCGCCCTGCGCCTCACAGAAAAGGGCTACAAGGTAGGCGTCCTGGAAGCCGGCCGCCGCTTCACCCGCGAGACCCTCCCCAAGAACTCCTGGGACCTCAAGAACTACCTCTGGGCCCCGAAGCTCGGCATGTACGGCATCCAGCGCATCCATCTGCTGGGCAACGTCATGGTCCTGGCGGGCGCGGGCGTCGGCGGCGGCTCCCTCAACTACGCCAACACCCTCTACGTCCCGCCGAAGCCGTTCTTCGAGGACCCCCAGTGGCGTGACATCACCGACTGGCAGGACGAGCTGGCGCCGTACTACGACCAGGCCCGGCGCATGCTCGGCGTACGGCTCAACCCGACCATGACCCCCTCCGACGTCCATCTCAAGGCCGCGGCGGAGCGGATGGGCTGCGGCGACACCTTCCACCTGGCTCCGGTCGGTGTGTTCTTCGGCGACGGCGAGGACGCCGACGGCACGGCGAAGGCGAAGCCGGGCCAGGAGGTGCCCGACCCGTACTTCGGCGGCGCGGGCCCGTCCCGCAGGGCCTGCGCGGAGTGCGGCGAGTGCATGACCGGCTGCCGCCACGGCGCGAAGAACACCCTCAACGAGAACTACCTGCACCTCGCCGAGAAGGCCGGCGCGGTCGTCCACCCCATGACGACGGTCGTCTCGGTCACCGACGACTCGCGCGGCGGCTACGCCGTCGCCACCCTGCCCACCGACGACCGCGGCAAGAAGAAGGGCCGCACCTACACGGCCCGCCGGGTCGTCCTCGCCGCCGGCACCTACGGCACGCAGACCCTGCTGCACCGCATGAAGGCGGGCGGCCAGCTGCCGCACCTCTCGGACAGGCTGGGTGAGCTGACCCGCACCAACTCCGAGGCCCTGGTGGGCGCCCAGACCGACGACCGGCGCTACCGCAAGGCGCACGGCGTGCCGAAGGCCGACTTCACGCGGGGCGTGGCCATCACGTCCTCGATCCACCCCGACGCCAACACCCACATCGAGCCGGTCCGCTACGGCAAGGGCTCCAACTCGATGGGCGGCCTGTCCATCCTCCAGGTCCCCTACGCCGGGACGAACTCGGGTCCCTCGCGGGTCCTGGGCTTCCTCGCCCACGCGGCGAAACACCCCTTGCTGGTGCTGCGCTCGCTGTCCAACCGCCGCTGGTCGGAGCGGACCATCATCGGCCTGGTGATGCAGTCGCTGGACAACTCCCTGACGACGTACGTGAAACCGTCGGGTGTCGGCCGCGGCCTGCTCACCGCCCGCCAGGGCCACGGCGCCCCCAACCCCAAGCAGATCAAGGCCGCGACGGAGAGCGCGTCGGCACTCGCCGCCGAGATCAACGGCTTCGCGGGCTCCAACGTCGGCGAGCTGATGGGCACCCCGCTCACCGCCCACTTCCTGGGCGGCTGCCCCATCGGCGACTCCCGCGAGTCCGGCGTGATCGACCCGTACCACCGCCTCTACGGCCACCCCGGCATCTCGGTCGTCGACGGCGCCGCGGTCTCCGCCAACCTGGGCGTCAACCCCTCCCTCACCATCACCGCCCAGGCCGAGCGGGCGATGTCGTACTGGCCGAACAAGGGCGAGCCCGACCCGCGCCCGCAGCAGGGCACGGCCTACGAGCGTCTCCAGCCGGTCGAGCCGAAGTCCCCGGCGGTCCCGGCGGAGGCGTTCGGCGCGCTGCGGCTGCCGTTCCTCGGCATGCCGGCCGTACCGCCGAAGAACTGAGCGACCCGGCAAGACAGAAGAGGGACCTGCGCCCCCCTCCGAGCGCAGGTCCCTCTTCTGCTTGGTGCCGCGGCCTGCCGGCCGCTATGGCTTACGCCTGCACGCCGGCCTTGCGGCGACGGACGACGAAGATCGCACCGGCACCGGCGACGACCGCGGCACCGCCGACCAGGCTGATCATCGGCAGGGCGGAGCTGGAGCCGGTCTCGGCGAGGCTGCCGGTGACCTCCGGCGTGTCGCCGCTCGGCTTCTCGTCGGTGACGGGCGCCTTGCCGCCTTCCTGCGGCTTGGTGCCGTCGGTGTCCGTACCGGCGGAGACGATCTGGAACTTGTACGACACGTCGCCGAAGCCGACGCACTCGCCGTCGCTGTCACCGTAGATCGTCGCGCCGAGCGAGAAGCCGGCGCCGACCGGGGCGGACGGCTTGACGTTGAGGCGCAGCGGGATGTTCACCTCGTACTCGGGCTTCAGCTCGTCGGTGTAACCGACGTAACCGACCGCGAGGCCGCCCTCGTTGAGGTCGACCCAGATCTTGTCCTGGGGGTCCCAGGCCTGGAGCTGGACCTGCTTGCTGGAGAACAGCTCCTCGCCGTTCTTGTCGGGGGAGGCCCCGGCGAAGAAGTCGAGGTCGTTCAGCGTGGAGTCGGAGTTGTTCGCCACGTTCAGCGAGAACTTGTGCCAGCCGCTGCCCGCCGCGATCTTGCCGGGCAGGCCGGAGATGCTGACGTCGACCTTGGTGTCCTCGCACACCGAGGGCTCGGGGTCGGGGGACTCCGACTCCTCGGGCTCGGAGGCGCTGGGCGCCGGGGAGGACTCGCTGGCGGAGGCGCTCGGCGAGCTGGAGGTCTCGGGAGCGGACTCGCTCACGGACGTGCTCGGAGCCGGCGACGTCTCGGGCGCGGACTCGCTCACCGACGGCGAGGGAGACGTCTCGGGAGCGGACTCGCTCACCGACGCGCTCGGGGTGGGCGTCGTTTCGTCGGTCGCGTACGCGGCCGGTGCCGCGAGCAGTGCCACCGGGGCTATGACCGCCGTAGCGGCCGCTGCTGCCATGGCGCGGCGAAGCTTCATGAAGACCTCGGAGAGTCCGGCGTACCGCGGGCTGCGGTACGAACGTTGGGGGAGGCCTCCGCGTGTGGGGCGCGGGAGTGGCCCTTGGTTCGCATGTTTGATCCGTGAAACCTGTGAATGGTTGTACTGGCATTCACAGAATCCTTATGTGGCCTGAGTCACATCCATGACCTTCTTGTGAAGGCGCTTTCCACCCGCTTAGATCTTGACTTCGTGTCAGAAAAGCCGTCCGACGATCAGCCGTCGGCCTCGCAGATCCCCGACGACGTCTGGGAACAGTTCACCCGCGACACCGAGCGGGACATCCGTTCCTCCGCCCCGAAGGAGCCGTCCGCCCGGGCCCGCATGGTGACCGAGCGGCTGCGCGAGCAGGAGGCCCGGGGCGAGTCGCCGCCCGGGTGGCGCACCGGACCCGCGTGGCAGGAGATGAACGGCCGGGCGGCGCGGCGCCGCAAGGCGTGGGCGATCCTCGGCGTGCTCGTCACCGCGGCCGTCGCGCTGGTGGCCCTGAAGCCGTCGCTGCTGCCCGGTGACCCTTTCGGCACCGGGGGGTCCCAGGCCGCCGAGGCCTCACCGCTGCCCGACGAGACGGCGCCCCCCGCCGCCGCGCCCGATGCGTCGGACCCCGAAATCCCCACCCTGGACCGGCCCTTCGCCGGTTCTCCGGCCGAGCGCTGGGCCGATGGCGAGGCCGGCATCGTCCCGCCGAAGGCGAAAGCCGTCGGCGCGGTCTCCGCGGACCGGGTGGAACAGGCGCTGAAGCTGACGAAGAAGCTGCTGGTGGGGGCCAACCTCGACCCGAAGACCCTGCGCGGGGCACGCCCCGGGGCCGCGCTCTCCGTGCTCGACCCCAAGCAGCCCGAACTGCTCGACGACCTCGACGCCGGCCTGCGCTCCCCGAGCGAGAAGCACGACCCGGTGACGCTGTTCAGTCGCTTCGACCCCGACGAGGTGCGGCCGGCCGGCGACGTGATCAAGACTCGGGGGCACATGACGTTCAAGAAGGGCACGCAGGGTGGTGTGGCTGTGCGCGCCGACTACACCTTCGTCTACCCCGTCGTCCGGGCGGACGGCCCCCCCGAGGTCACCCGCACCATCGTGCGCCGGGTCCTCGACGTCGAACTCGCCGACCCCGGCCGCTACCAGGTCACCCCCGGCCGCCTGCTCCTCATGAACTACGACCAGGAGATAGGCAACTCCTCCTGCTTCGTCAACGACGGCTACCTGCATCCGGAGTTCTCGTCGAGCAGGTCCGCGGGCCCGGACCCGAGCGGCCCGGCGACGGACCCGTACGACCGGAGCAGGGAGCTCCGACGCGGCGACGGCGGCGACTGCGGGACGGTGACCCGCACCTGAGCAGAGCGAAGGGCCCCGCGGGGTGGAGCCGCGGGGCCCTTCTTCTCGTCAGCACCGACGTCAGGGCAGCGCCGGTGCCTGGAAGCGGCGCCGGGGGGTAGCGCCGCTGGTCTGTACCTCTGGAAGTGCGGCAATGCGGGTGCCCGCGGGGGGACTTGGGCTGTGTACGCATCGTGCTGGATGAACGCGGCGCCCGCAACCGTTTGACCCAGACTTGTGCATTTATGCAAGGTCCGCCGGTGGACCCCGGGCGTCCCCGGGGCCCACCGTTCTCTTGGGTGACCGGGCTGCTGTCCCCTGCCGTCCGGTCACTTCCCTGGAGCGAGGTCCCACGACGCACGGCACGATCCGTGCGCCTCATCGCCCCAGTGAGCCACGCGTGGTTCTTTCGGGCCCGCCCCTGGCTGGCACGGACACCGGGACCAACGAGGTCGTGCCCGGGCGGTCACGCGCCGTACGGGTGAGAGGGATGCGCACGTCTGTCCCGGGAACACCGATCCCGGCGGCGACGCGGCTTCAGATCTTGCCGCGGCACAGCTCCAGCAGGGTCATCGCGAGCGCGGTGCCCGGCTTGCCCAGCGCCTCCCTGTAGTGGCCGAGGACGTCCATCTCGCGGGAGAGGTTCACGCGCCGGCCGCCGGAGGCGATCCGCGCCTCCTGGATGACGGCGGAGACGGCCACCCGTTCCTGGATCAGGCCGATGATCCGGTCGTCGAGCGCGTCGATCCGCTCGCGCGCGCCGGTGATCACGTCGGCGGCCTCGGTGGTGCGGGCGCCGGTCACGTCGATGGCGGTCATAGGGGGCTCCTCGTCGTCAGGGGCTGCCCCGGGGCGGCACGGCCCGGACGACGACAGACGCCCCGGGCCTTGTCGGCCCGGGGCGCCTGGGAAGTCGCTTGTCAGTAGCTCAAGCAGCACGACCATGGCGTCCGGCGGGCCGGATGCCATAGGTAAAGACGAACGTCTGGTGCTTGAACATGGGGGCAAGTATGCACCGCCTCCGGGGGCCGTCCAAGCCGGTTCGCATCCTGAGACGAGGCCGCCGTCCGGCACCCGGAAGGAGCCCGGCGGCCCCCCGGTAGAATCGGGTGGCACAAGACCCCCGCCCCACCGCCGGAAGGCACCCCGTGTCATCAGCGACTTCCGCTGCCGCCGCCGCCGACACCGTCCTGGTCGTCGACTTCGGCGCGCAGTACGCCCAGCTCATCGCCCGTCGTGTCCGCGAGGCGCGGGTCTACAGCGAGATCGTGCCGAGCACCATGCCGGTCCAGGAGATGCTCGCCAAGAACCCCGCGGCGATCATCCTCTCCGGCGGCCCCTCGTCGGTCTACGAGGAGGGCGCGCCCAGCCTGGACCGTGCGCTCTTCGAGGCCGGCGTCCCCGTCTTCGGCATGTGCTACGGCTTCCAGCTGATGGCGCGGACCCTCGGCGGCACCGTCGACAACACCGGTGCCCGCGAGTACGGCCGCACCGACCTGCACGTCTCCAAGGTGTCCTCCACCCTCTTCGAGGGCACCCCCGCCGAGCAGGCCGTCTGGATGTCCCACGGCGACGCCTGCTCCGCCGCCCCCGAGGGCTTCTCCGTCACGGCCTCCACGGACGTCGTGCCGGTCGCCGCCTTCGAGAACGACGAGAAGAAGCTCTACGGCGTCCAGTACCACCCCGAGGTGATGCACTCCACGCACGGGCAGCAGGTGCTGGAGCACTTCCTCTACCGGGGGGCGGGCCTGACGCCCTCCTGGACCACGGGCAGCGTGATCGAGGAGCAGGTCGCCGCCATCCGCGAGCAGGTCGGCGACCGGCGCGCCATCTGCGGCCTGTCCGGCGGCGTGGACTCCGCGGTCGCCGCGGCCCTCGTCCAGAAGGCCATCGGCTCCCAGCTGACCTGCGTGTACGTCGACCACGGCCTGATGCGCAAGGGCGAGACCGAGCAGGTCGAGAAGGACTTCGTCGCCGCGACCGGCGTGCAGCTGAAGGTCGTGGACGCCGAGGAGCGGTTCCTCAAGGCGCTGGCCGGGGTCTCCGACCCCGAGGAGAAGCGGAAGATCATCGGCCGCGAGTTCATCCGGGTCTTCGAGCAGGCCCAGGCCGAGATCATCGCCGACCAGGGCCCGGCCGTGGAGTTCCTCGTGCAGGGCACGCTCTACCCGGACGTCGTCGAGTCCGGCGGCGGCACCGGCACGGCCAACATCAAGTCCCACCACAACGTGGGCGGCCTGCCCGAGGACCTCGAGTTCCAGCTGATCGAGCCGCTGCGCAAGCTCTTCAAGGACGAGGTCCGCATGGTCGGCCAGGAGCTCGGCCTGCCGGAGGAGATCGTCCAGCGCCAGCCGTTCCCTGGCCCCGGCCTCGGCATCCGGATCGTCGGCGAGGTCACCAAGGAGCGCCTGGACCTGCTGCGCGAGGCCGACGCCATCGCCCGCGAGGAGCTGACGACGGCCGGCCTCGACCGCGACATCTGGCAGTGCCCGGTGGTCCTGCTCGCCGACGTCCGCAGCGTCGGCGTCCAGGGCGACGGCCGCACCTACGGCCACCCCATCGTCCTGCGTCCCGTCTCGTCCGAGGACGCCATGACGGCCGACTGGTCGCGCCTGCCGTACGAGGTCCTCGCCCGGATCTCCACGCGGATCACGAACGAGGTCAAGGACGTCAACCGTGTCGTCCTCGACGTGACCTCGAAGCCGCCGGGCACCATCGAGTGGGAGTGACCCCGAGCCCTACGTGCGCTTGATCGTGCGCAAGGGTGCGCCGGGCGTCCAGACCTGGACGACGAGGTAGGTGTCGTCCTCGACGTAGGTCCGCACGATCTCCGTCAGCTCGGTGCGGAAGAGGTGGAACGGCTCCGGCGGTTCCACCTCTTCGACGTATCCGGCCTTGGTCTCCACATCGTCGAAGAGGTGGAACGGCTCCGGCGGTTCCACCTCTTCGACGTATCCGGCCTTGGTCTCCACATCGTCGACCTCGATCGCCCGGCCGCTGATCCGGACGTCGCCGCCGCCCATGCCCGTGCCCTCCCCGGGGTTCGCCTGGAGCGCGAAGCGCGGGTCGCGGCGCAGGTCGAGGGCCTTGAGCGAGTCCGGCATCATGCCGAGCCACAGTTCGCCGTTCAGGAATCGCACCTCCAGGCCGCTGGTGCGGGGCGAACCGTCCTTACGGAGGGTGGCGAGGATGTGGTGGGTGTAGGCGCCGAAACGCTTCTCGACGGTGCCGGCCAGATCCGGTTCGGCGGTGACGAAGTCCGCCCAGTTCGCTGTCATGAGGAGAGTGTCGCGCCGAAATCCGACATCTTCTGTCGGCTATTCGTGGGGTCGGGGAGCCAGGGGGCACACGTGTGGGCACAGGGTGCTCACAGGGGCGCTCGTGGCATCTTCACGAAACGCTTCTGTTCTTCCCGGCCTCACGGACGGTAACTTCCGCCCGTACGCAGAACCAGTGCTGGAGGACCTATGCACGGGCCCACCCCGCCCCTGCCGCTGCCCACCGACCGGCTGCGATTCGCCATGCCGCCGATGCACGAGTCGGTCGAGGACGAGCGCCGGCACCGCAAGGAACGGCTCGCGGGCGCCCTGAGGATCTTCGGCCGGCTCGGCTTCGAGGACGGCGTGTCCGGGCACATCACCGCCCGCGACCCCGAATTCACCGACTGCTTCTGGGTCAACCCGTTCGGGATGCCCTTCCGGCACGTCACCGTGAGCGACCTCGTGCTCGCCAACCAGGACGGCCAGGTCGTCGAGGGCGGCTACCACGTCAACCAGGCGGCCTTCACCGTGCACGCCCAGGTCCACGCCGCCCGGCCCGACGTGGTCGCCGTCGCCCACTGCCACTCGGTGCACGGCAGGGCGCTCGCGGCGCTCGGCGAGCTGCTGGAGCCGATCACCCAGGAGAGCTGCGCCTTCTACGAGGATCACGCCCTCTACGACACGTACACCGGCGTCTCCGTCGACGCCGAGGAGGGGCGGCGCATCGCGGCGGTGCTCGGCTCCCGCAAGGCGCTCGTCCTGCGCAACCACGGGCTGCTGACCGTCGGCGACTCGGTGGACGCGGCGGCCTGGTGGTTCGTGTCGATGGAGCGCTCCTGCCAGGTGCAGCTGACGGCGCAGGCGGCCGGGCGGCCGGTGCGGATCGACCACCGGATGGCCGTGGCGACGCGGGAGCAGTTGGGCGGCGACCTGGTGGCGTGGATCAACTACCAGCCGATGTGGGAGGACGTCACCCGGAGCGAGCCGGGCCTGCTGAGCTAGACGGGCCCCTCAGAAGCCCCGCAGCACCACTGCCTTCGTCCTCGCGAACTCCTCGTCCGTGAGCACGCCGTCGCGGTGGAGCCGGCCCAGCTCGCGCAGCCGGCGCAGGAGTACGTCCTGGTGGGCGGGGGAGGGGTGCTCGCCGTCGGTGGCAGCGGCGCTGTGCGTGGACGGGTGCGGCAGCCGGGCGGTGACCGCCGAGGCGACGAGCGCGGTGAGCAGGTCCCGGCGGGCGCTGCCCCACAGGGCCAGGGCGCATGGGTCCTTCTCCGGCGGCAGTGTCGACCCCACCGCCTCGCGGGTCACGAAACGCAGGGACCCGTCCTCGTGACCGGTGTTCGGCAACCACTCGACCCGGACGAGGTCGCCCATGGTGATGATCCGCGGGCCGGTGGCGCGTTTGACCCGCTCGGCGGTGTCGGCCCAGTCGATCCGTACCCGGGTGCCGTCGAAGGAGACCGTCCCGTCCGAGGTGCGCACCGACACCGGAACCGGCGGGCCGGGCAGCAGGTAGGCCGTCACCGGGTCCTTCGGGACCCGGTCGAGAAGCAGCGCGCGGCGGATCTCCTCGGCGACGTACTCGGCGACCCCCGTCCGGTCGGCGTCCACCGTCAGCCGGTAGGGATCGGCCGCGTCCGGCAGCCGCCCGCCGGTCGCCTGGAGCAGGGGGTCGGCGCCCTCACGCAGCCGCAACCGCAGCCGCCCGCGCCTGCGTTCGGTTTCCAGGACGATGCCGGAGACCGCCGCGAGCGGCACGGTGATCTCTCCGTACGTCTGCCGGAACAGCGGTACGGAGCGGCGCAGACCGGGCGTGATCCGGACCGTTTCGCCGTCGAAGGCCCAGGTCCCGTCACGCTGGATGATCTCGGCCATAGGGGAATTCTCCCAGCCGGGTCAACAGGACGCGCCGAACTTCACCCGTGTTGACCAGACCGGGCGGACGCGAACCGGGTGGTGTAGGGCACAATTCGCTTTCGTCGCACGGGAGTTGCACAGCGGTGTTTCCGGGGTCCGGAAGGCCGGCGGTGGTTGGGTCGCGGGAAGGCGGGCGTCGGGCGTGGCGGTGCGGGAGGCGGGACAGGGCGGCGCGGACGCGGGCGGGTACGCGGGTGCGCATGCGGGTGCCTATGCCGAGGGGTACTCGGGTGGCTGGGCCGGTGGTCACACCGGTGGTCACCCGGGCGGATCCGGCGGCACGCACGGGGGTGGGTGCGCCTGCGGGGACTGCCCGCACGGGGCGCGCGAGGGGCACCGGCGGGCCGTCGCCGCCTTCCTGCGCCGGCGGGACGAGTTCGCGGCCGGGCAGGGGCTGCCGGCCGCGGTGGCCCACTCCGCGTCGGCCTCCCGCCAGTGGGTCTCCGAGGAACTGGCCCAGTCCGCCGAGCAGGTCGCCGAGCGGGGGCGGGCCGAGGGGCAGGCCTGGCTGACGGGCCTGTGGCGGCGCACGGCGGGCGTCGTGTGGGCCGCCGTGGTGGTGCTGCTGCTCGGGCAGGCCCTCACGGCGGTCGGTGCGGGCTGGACGGCGGCGCGTACGGCCGGGCTCGCCGCGGCGCTGGTGATGGCGCTGTCGCTGACCGCCGCGTCGTGGTTCCACCGGGCGAAGGGCGGGGTGCTGGCGCCCGTGATCGGTGAGGACAACCGGCTGTCCACGTCCCGTACGGTCGCCGCCGCGTGGGTGCTCTTCGTGGCCTACTCGGTGCTCGTCCTCGCGGGGCGGCTGGCCGCCGCCTCCCGGCACCGGGACCGGGACGCGCTGCTCTCCGGGCTGGAACTCGCCCGGGGCGCCGGGGTCGTGACCGTGCTCGCCGTGGTGTGCGGGATCGCCGTGCTCGTGCGGCGGGTGGTCGGGCTGCGGGTGCTGGGGCAACGGCTGCAGAAGGTACGTGCCGGCCGGCCACGGGCCGCCGACCTGCTGACCGACGACGCGGGGCGGGGCACCTTCGCCGACATCCAGTACGTCGTGATCAGCGGTGTCGCCCTGGTCTTCGCGGCGGTACGGCTGGCCAGGCGGCCGGAGCAGCTGCCGGATCTGCCGTGGGGGCTGGCCGTGGTGGTGCTGGTGTCGGCGGCGACGTATCTGGCCGGCAAGTACGCGGAGGGCGGCCGGCCGGTCATCCTCTCCGTGGTCCGGGCCCGGGAGGCGGGTGACCTGGACGGGCCGATCCGCACCGGGGACGACATCGAGATCCGGGGCGCCGGCTTCGTGCCGCCGGGGGCGCAGGGAGCCGACCGGCTGGCCCGGATGGTCGTGCGCGTGGGCGCGGTGCATGTCCACGTGCCGTTGGTGCCGGTGCCCGGGGGGTTCCGCAACCCCACGGACACGCTGCTGACGGTGCCGGTGCCGGCCGATGTGGAACCGGGGCGGGTGGAGGTGCAGGTGGTCACCGCGGCGGGGGTGGAGACGAACCGGTATGCGGTCGACGTGACGGAGTGAGGGCGCGGGAGGATGCCGTCCCGACGGGCGTGAGCCGGCGGCACCGACGCCGGTCGCGCCGCTCCCTACCCGCCACTTGACGACCCGGCAAGTCGGGAAAAGCCGTTCGCGCCGGGATTGAGCGCGGTTCGTTCGCCGTACGTATGGTCTGTTGAGGGGGTCTCGGCATCGGCGGCGAGAGGCGGCTAGCAGCGATGACTCACAGTATGCGCACGGATACGCACACCCCCCACTTCGGCCATGGGGGAGGCTGGCGGGACACCGCCACCCGCTACGCCCTCCTGCCCCTGCGCATCTTCCTCGGCGTCACCTTCATCTACGCCGGCCTGGACAAAATCACCGACAGCGCCTTCATGAAGGACTCCGGTGCCGGGTCGATCGGCGACATGATGCGTGCCGTACGCGACTCCTCCGCCATCCCCGCCCTCGTCGACCTCTCCCTCAAGAGCCCCGTCGGTTTCGGCTACGCCATCGCCTTCGGAGAACTGGCCGTCGGCATCGGCACCCTGCTCGGTCTGCTCGCCCGGCTGGCCGCGCTCGGCGGCGCACTGATCTCCCTCAGCCTCTGGCTGACCGTGAGCTGGGCCTCCGACCCGTACTACTACGGCAACGACCTCGCCTACCTCATGGCCTGGATCCCCCTGATCCTGGCGGGCGCGCCGGTGCTGTCCCTCGATGCCGCGCTGCGATCGCGGCGACGGCAGCGAAGCGGCGGATTCCGGTGAGCAGGCCGCTCACCGTCACGCCGGGTCCGCGCCCCTGCGTGCTCCCTGGCGGCGTCGCCGTACCCGGCCCGTCAGGAACGCCACCGCGCCCGCCAGGCACAGCCCGCCCGTGACGAGGGGGATCGCCACGAACCACGGGGTCTCCCAGGCGCCGCCCGCGTCACCGGCGTAGAGGACGCCCGCCAGCACGAGGACGGTGCCGGCGACCAGCTTTCCGGGCTGGAACTCATGACGTAGCACGGGTCACCTCCACCTGTCCCATGCCGACCCGGAGGTCCAGGTCGATGGTGCCGGACTTCTCGGCGCCCTCGGAGGGGGAGAGGGTCATCTCCTTGTGCCGTCCCGGCTGCACGTCCACGTCCTTCGGGTCGTCGCCCGGCAGCTGGAGGTCGCCGATGCCCACCTCGACGTCCAGCCGCACGGTCACGTCCTCGGGCACGAGCACCTTGATCCGGCCCATGCCGACCTCCGCCCGCGTCGTGACCGTCTGCTTCCCGGACACGTCCAGCCTGCTCAGGTCCAGGGTGCCGACGCCGGTGCCCAGGTCGTATCGCTGCCGTACGTCCGCCACCGTGGCGGGCTGCCAGGTGGTGCGCGCCCAGTGGGTGTCGATGTCCTTGGGCAGGGCCGCCGCGCCGGCGAGCAGGCCGGCCGTGACGATCGCCAGGAAGATCGAACCGGCGCCGGTCCGGCCCAGGAAGGCGCTGACGGCCATGCCGAGGCCCAGGACGGCGAGCGCGCAGGCCAGGCCCGTCTGCAGGCTGGTGCCGAGCGGATGCCCGTCCCAGGTGCGGCTCGTGCCCAGGGCTCCGGCGAGCAGGGCCAGGAGGAAGACCCAGCCGCCGATCCAGCGGGGGCCGCGCGGCCGGGGCGGCCGGGGGCGCTGGGCGGGTATGTCCTCCCGGGTGCCGGGCTGGGTGCCGAGGCTGATGTCGACGGCTGCGGCGACATCCAGGTCGTGGGTGTCGCGGGGGCCCCACAGATAGCCCGTGCCGCCGATGTGGGTGCCGTCCTTGACGATCGGGTCGCGCCACCAGGACGGGGAGGTGAGGAGCACCGGCGGCGCCTGGGGCTCCGGCGGGGCGTCGGCGGCGGCCTGGGCGGCGATGGGGTCGGGGCTGGGTGCGCCGCGCTGGCGCGACCAGTAACCGGCGCCCGCGAGGATGAGGGAGAGGACGACGGCGAAGGTGAGCACCCCGCCGTTGTTCAGCATGGTCAGGAACACCCCGCTGCCGACCAGCGCGAACAGCACGGCCACCAGGGCCTGGCCGTCGACGCGGCCGGTGAGCAGTTTGCGGACCTCGTTCTCGTCCTCGTCGTCGTACGGGACGAAGAGCCAGGCGAAGCCGTAGAAGAGAAGGCCGATGCCGCCGGTGGCGGAGAGCACGGCGAGGGTGATGCGGAAGATCACCGGGTCCATGTCGCACTGCCGCCCGAGTCCGGCGCAGACGCCGGCCAGGGTCTTGTGGCGGCGGTCGCGGCGGAACGCGTGCGGCGGCCCGGCCGGGAGGTTTTCCTCGGGGGCGGCCGTACCGGGTGCTCCTCCCTGTCCTCCCGCGTCCGCGCGCCCGGGTCCCGGCCCCGTCGCGGCGTGCTCGTGATCGGTCATGGGTCCATGGTGACGGGCGCGGCGCCCCGGCGGGAGTCGGAACGACCCTGGCCGGACCCTGATATCGGCCCTGAGAAGCGGCTCGGGAAGCTTTCGAGGGGCGGTCCGCTCAGATCAGGGGAGCCTCAGGGGCCGACCCTGATGCTCCGGCCTCCCGCACGTGTGACCATCAATGGCATGTCGGAAGCCGCAAGCGCGCCCCTCGCCGAACCGCGGCCGCCGCGCAAGCTCTACCGCAGCAGTGACGGACGCTGGCTCGGGGGCGTGGCGCGGGGCCTCGCCGGGCATCTCGGGCTGCCCGTGATCTGGGTACGGCTCGTGTTCGTCGGCCTGTTCATGGCCGACGGCCTCGGCGCGCTGCTGTACGCGGCGTTCTGGTTCTTCGTCCCGCTCGGCGTCGGCGGTGTCGAGGCGCAGAAGCCGCCGTCGCCGGTGGCCGCGGAGACATCGCCCGAGGGCCGCCGCAGACTCGTCGCGCGCAGGCCCGACAAGGGCCAGATCGTGGCCCTGCTCCTCATGGTCGTGGTGGCCATGGTCTTCGTGGGCAACGTGAACCTCAGCGGCGGAGCAAGGGCGTACCTCTGGCCGATGGTGCTGGTCGGCGCGGGCGTCGCCCTGGTCTGGCGGCAGGCGGACAACGCCCGCCGGGCCCGCTGGGTCGAGGTCGGCCGCCGCCGGCGCACGGTCACGCTGCTGCGCTCGGTGGGCGGGGTGCTGCTGGTGACGGCCGGCGTCTCCGGCATCTTCGTCCTGCAGGGTTCCGCGGCCCACCTCGGCTCCGTCCTGCAGGCGGCCCTCGCGGTCCTCGTCGGGATAACGCTGCTCGCCGGGCCGTACCTGGTGCGTATGACGCAGGACCTCTCCGAGGAGCGCCTGATGCGTATCCGGGCCCAGGAGCGTGCGGAGGTCGCCGCTCATGTGCACGACTCGGTGCTGCACACCCTCACCCTGATCCAGCGCAACGCGGAGAACGCGAACGAGGTGCGCCGCCTGGCCCGTGCCCAGGAGCGCGACCTGCGCACCTGGCTCTACAAGCCCGAGGGCACCGGCAAGGACGAGGCCGACGAACCCACCACTCTCGCCGACGCCGTGCGGCGCAACGCGGCCGAGGTGGAGGACAAGCACGGCGTGCCCATCGAGGTCGTGGTCGTGGGCGACTGCCCGCTCGACGAGAGGATCGCCGCACAGATGCAGGCCGCGCGGGAAGCAATGGTGAACGCCGCCAAGTACGGTGGCGAGGGCGGCGCCGTACAGGTCTTCGCCGAGGTCGAGGGGAAGACGGTCTTCGTGTCCGTCCGGGACCGCGGCCCCGGCTTCGACCTCGACTCGATACCCGCCGACCGGATGGGTGTCAGAGAATCGATCATCGGCCGCATGGAGCGCAACGGCGGCACGGCGCGGCTGCGCGCGGTGCCGGACGGCGGCACGGAGGTCGAGCTGGAGATGGAGAGGGCGGAGAAGACGTCATGAGCGACCCGACCGAGGCGAACGGTACGGCGGGATCGGCGGAGGCGGCCGGGCCCGCGGAGTCGGGCGGTGGCCCCGGGCGTCGCGTACGCGTGGTCCTCGTGGACGACCACCGCATGTTCCGTACGGGGGTCCAGGCCGAGATCGGGCAGACCGAGCAGACCGGTGTCGAGGTCGTCGGTGAGGCCGCGGACGTCGACCAGGCGGTCACGGTGATCACCGCGACCCGGCCCGAGGTGGTGCTCCTCGACGTGCACCTGCCGGGTGGGGGCGGCGTCGAAGTGCTGCGCCGCTGCGCCCCGTTGATGGGCGACACCGAGCAGCCGGTCCGCTTCCTCGCGCTGTCCGTGTCGGACGCGGCGGAGGACGTGATCGGCGTGATCCGCGGCGGGGCCCGCGGGTACGTCACCAAGACGATCACCGGCACGGACCTCGTGGACTCCATCTTCCGTGTCCAGGAGGGAGACGCGGTCTTCTCCCCCCGCCTGGCCGGGTTCGTCCTGGACGCCTTCGCCTCCACGGACGCCCCGCCGGTCGACGAGGACATGGACCGCCTCACCCAGCGCGAGCGCGAGGTGCTGCGGCTCATCGCGCGAGGCTACGCGTACAAGGAGATCGCCAAGCAGCTGTACATCTCCGTGAAGACGGTCGAGTCGCATGTCTCGGCGGTCCTGCGCAAGCTCCAGCTCTCCAACCGGCACGAGCTGACGCGCTGGGCCACGGCACGCCGGCTGGTGTGACCCGGGGCGACGGGCCCACGCCCGGCGGGCCCGTCCGCCCACCCGGTCAGACCACCCGGGTCGCCCCCGCGTACGGCATCTCGTCCAGCGGCGCGACGCGTACCGGCGCGGAGGAGTTCGGCGCGTGGATCATCCGGCCGTTGCCCACGTAGATGCCGACATGGCTGATGCCGGCGTAGAAGAAGACCAGGTCGCCGGGGAGGAGTTCGGAGCGGGAGACGCGGCGGCCGGCGGCGATCTGGGAGTACGTCGTGCGGGGCAGGGCGACGCCCGCGGCGCGGTACGCGGCCTGGACGAGGCCCGAGCAGTCGAAGGCGTTCGGACCGGTGGCGCCCCAGACGTAGGGGCTGCCGAGCTTCTGGTAGGCGTAGGAGACGGCCGCGGCCGCACGGGAGTCGGTCGCCTGGGACGAGGCGGAGCCGGGGGCCGCGAGGGTGTCCCGTGCGCCCGTCGAGCGCGAGGCGCGGTCCTGCGATGCGCCCAGCCGGGAACGTTCCTGCACGTCGAGCCGGGACAGCAGCCGCCGTGCCGAGCCCAGCTTGCCGGTGATCGTCTCCTTGTGCTGCTTCAGCTCCGTCCGCCGCGACTTCAACGATGTCAGCTCGACATGGGCGGCCCCGCGCAGCTGCTCGATCTCCCGGAGCTGCTTGCGTACACGCGCGACGGCGGCGTTCTGCCGGTTGCCGGCCCGCTCGACGAACTCGGCGTTCTCGAGGTACCGGTCGGGATCGTCGGACAGGGCGAGCTGCACCGCGGGGTCGAGGCCGCCGGCGCGGTACTGCGCGGCGGCGACCGAACCCAGGGCGTCGCGGGCGGAGTTGAGCCGCTCCTCCTTGCGCGCCGCCTGGTCCTGGAGGTTCTTCAGCCGCTGCCCGGCCGCGTCGGCCTTCTCCTTCGCGCCGTTGTACTTCTCGGTGGCGACCTCCGCCTCCTGGTACAGCTTGTCCACCTTGGCCTTGACCTGGCCGGGGGTGAGCTGGGGCTCGGCGTGTCCGGTTCCGTCGAAGCCCGTCGCCGTCGCCGCGCCCGCGAGGGCGATCGTGGCGGCCGTACGGGCCTTGCCGCCACCCATCGAGCGCTGTCGGGGCTTGCGGTGCGCTGCCAACTGGAGGCCACGTCCTTTCCTCGACCGCCGACGGGTGCGTGCGGCCGCCGGGGGAGCGGACGGGCGGCCTGCGCGTCCGGCGACGGCCCGCACAGGGGGAGCGGACCGCCGCCGGACTTTTCGGCGGTGGTGTCCGACTGCCGCCCCTGGCCCGGGCGGCGGTGGGGAGCCGGGCACCTGGTGGAGGACGCTAAATGTCGCCGTCGCGGGCCGGTGGCAGGTGTGCGGAAGTGTTTCGAGAGGATCGGCGGTGACCGTATGCGACCGCGGCCCCGCCGCGGAGCCGTCGACTTCACTCAGCGTGATGACCGAAGCGCCGAATCATGAGCGAGTGACCGTGATCGGGTGCTATGGGGCGGATATATGCATCCCCGGGCCGGTGTCGGGTGGCCTCGGAGCCCCTGAATAGGCTCCGGCCTCATGGACGTACTCATCCACCTCTTCGTCGGCCTCCACATCATCGGCATCGCCTCGCTCCTGGGTGGCTTCCTCACCCAGATGAAGGCGATGGGCGAGGGTGCCGCCCGCTTCACCCCCGCGATGCTGCACGGCGCGCTGACGATGCTGGTCACCGGTGTGATCCTGGTCGGCCTCAACCAGGCCGACGACCAGTCCGTGAACAACATCAAGATCGGCGTGAAGCTGGCCCTGCTGATCGTGATCCTCGGCCTGGTCTATGTGAAGCGGGACGACGAGAAGGTGGACAAGGGCCTCTTCGGCCTGGTCGGTCTGCTGACCACGGCGAACATCTTCATCGCCGTCCTCTGGACCTGACCCGGGCGTGCCGGGCGGAGGCGAGGGCCCAGGCGGTGCACCCGAGCCACGCGGCCACCGCGATCCACAGCAGCGCCTCTCCGGCGACGCCGAGCCAGGGGACGTCGAGGGCGGCGGCGACCGCCAGGGCGGCCGCGGCCGTCACGGCCGCGGCGAACACGGTCGCCCAGCGCCGCACGTCGTAGTGGTGCCGGGGCCAGAAGAGCTCGGCGAGGAGCAGGGCGACGCAGGCGATCAGCGCGAGCACGAGCAGCGTGACGGTCGTCGTGCGCAGGGTGGCGGAGTTCTCCTCGTTCCACAGGTACAGGCGCGCGCTGTCGGCGTCGAGGAGCTGCGCCCCGGCCAGTGAAGAGACGGCCAGGGCGCCCGCCGCGAGCCAGTGGTCCCCGCGCCCCTCCTCCACCTGCCGGGGCTGGAAGCGGAACAGGGCGAAGCAGTAGAGGGCGAGCCCCAGCCAGAACAGCACAAGAGCGGCGTGGGCGAGCCAGGCCGCCGAGTCGGCCGCTGCGAGCGTGGCGCCGAGCACGGCGAGCCCCTGGGTGGCCACGCAGCGCAGGAACACCGTTCCCCGCCGCCCCTCGGCCTCCACGGTGAGCAGCACCGCCCAGAGCAGCACGGCGAGCGCCAGCAGCGCCTCGGCCAGGGTCTGCAGGCCGGCCGCGGAGAAGCCGGTGCCGAGGACGGCGGCCGCCGCCACGGCGGTGAGCGCGGCCGGCGTCTCCGCCCGCCACCCGCCGTGCGTCCGCTGGGCGAGCCCCGCGGCCGCCACCAGCCAGGCCGCGCAGGCCAGGGCGAGGGCGATGCGGGAGAGGACCTCGTACCCCGCCGGGTCGAGACCGACCGACACGATGCCGGTCGCCAGCGCATACGTCGCCCACCAGGTGGCAAACGGGGAGGGACCGGACATAGCGCCGATGCTAGAGAGCGCCGCGCGCGTTACGAGAGGGGCACGCGCGCGTGCCCCTCAAAAACGTGAGCGGACTTCTCAGGCCGGGCGCACCACGCTGTGGATCGCCGACTCGCCGTCGTAGTAGATCGACTCCTCGCGCACGTACGTGCCGGGCTTCGGGGCGTGGATCATCATGCCGTTGCCGATGTAGATCCCGACGTGGGTGACGTCGTCGTAGAAGAAGACCAGGTCACCGGGCTGGGCCTGGGAGAGCGGGACCGTGGTGCCGGCGTTCACCTGGTCGTAGGTGGTGCGCGGCAGGGTGACGCCGGCGGCCTTCCAGGCGGCCTGGGTGAGGCCGGAGCAGTCGTAGGAGCCGGGTCCGACGGCGCCCCACACGTACGGCTTGCCGATCTGGGCGCGGGCGAAGGCGAGCGCCTTGTCGGCCTTGGTGGCGTACGAGGAGTCGGCCGGGGCTGTCGAGGTGGACGAGCCGGAGGTCGAGGACCCCGAGGACGTAGACCCGCTGTCCTGCTGCTGAGCGGCCTCGTCCTGCGCCTTCTGCTGCGCGGCCTGCTGCCGGGCCAGCTCGGCGGCCTTGCGGGCCGCCTCCTCGCGCTTCTCCTTCTCGATCGCCGCGAGCCGGGCCTTCTCCTCGGCGGTCAGCTTCGACATCAGCTCGCGCGCGTCGGCGAGCTTGCGCTGGACGGTGGCCTTGGCCGTCTTCAGATCGCCCTGCGACTCGGTCAGCGTCTCCAGGCTGTCGGTGGCCTCCTGGCGCTTCTTCATCGTCTCGGACTGCTGCGTGACGTAGTCGTCGACCGCGACCTTCTGACGGCCCGTCATCCGGTCCATCAGCTGGTTCTGGTCGAAGTAGTCCTGCGGGGTGTCCGCGAGCAGGAACGTCGCCGTGTCCGGGGCGGCGGCGCCGGTGCGGTACTGGGCGGAGGCGAAGGAACCCAGCTCCTCGCGCGCCTCGTTGAGCTTCTGGGTGCGCTGGGCGACGTCGTCCAGGAGGGTGTCGACGCGCTTGCGCTGCTTCGCGGTCTTCTCCTTGGCCGCGTTGTACTTGTCGGTCGCCGACTCGGCCTGGCGGTACAGGTCGTCGACCTTCTTCTCGACTTCCTCGAGGCTGGGCTTGTCGTCGGCCTCGGGTGCGGCGTTGGCCGACTGGGACAGCAGGGCCACGGACGTGAGGGCCGCCGTTGCGAGGGCGGGGGTCCGTATGCCTGCCACGCGCGTACCCGTAGGACGCGACTTGCGGTGCGACGCCAAGGGAGGCGACTCCTTCCATGTTCCGCCTACCGGGTTAGCTGTCGGGTTCGGGCGGGTGGTTCGGAAGGTTTGCCCTACGGCCTTCTCCGCACAGGGAGTCGGGCCGATTCACCCCAGGTTCACGGTTGGGTCCCCGGCTCCGGCTGCCGCTGCGGCACGCCGGACTCGGCGGAGGCCGCGCGGCCCGGCGACGTTCGCCGGTGGGGGTCGTGCGGCCTGGTCGCACGGTAGCCAACTCGTGTGGCCCTTGTGAAGGTTGATGGGTGATATGCCCGATACATTTTCGTGACCTTATTCCTGAGCGTTGCGGAGAGTGAATGATCAGGGATGGTTGGTCATGGATGGTCCGCAATTGCGGGGGGTGTGGCAGACCGTGATCAAGCGGTCATGGAGGGCGACAATGGGCCGCCGGGCGGTCGGCGGGATGCCGGGAGCGGGGCGATGTTCTCAGGGCGGCGGCGGGCTGTCAGTGGGGCGCCCTAGACTCGGAGAGCGATGAGCAGCCTCTTTGACGACAGCTTCCTGGCGAACCTCCAGGCCCAGCGGGGCCCCGCGGACGAGCCCCCGCCGCCACCCGAGGACGATCACGTTCCGGAGCCGATTCCGGACGATCTGTTCGGCGGGAAGTTCGACGTGCCCCCGGACCGGGACGCCTACTACCGGGACGGCGCCCCCCGCCCGGTGGTGGACACCGCCGCCCTCCTGGAGGGGCTGAACGACAACCAGCGCGCCGCCGTCGTCCACTCCGGCTCCCCGCTGCTCATCGTGGCCGGCGCCGGCTCAGGCAAGACCCGGGTGCTCACGCACCGCATCGCCCACCTGCTCGCCGAGCGCGGCGCGCACCCGGGCCAGATCCTCGCGATCACCTTCACCAACAAGGCCGCCGGCGAGATGAAGGAGCGCGTCGAGCAGCTCGTCGGCCCGCGCGCGAACGCCATGTGGGTCATGACGTTCCACAGCGCGTGCGTGCGCATCCTGCGGCGGGAGAGCAAGAAGCTCGGCTTCACCTCCTCCTTCTCGATCTACGACGCCGCCGACTCCAAGCGTCTGATGGCCCTGGTCTGCCGTGACCTGGACCTCGACCCCAAGCGCTTCCCGCCGAAGTCCTTCAGCGCCAAGATCAGCAACCTGAAGAACGAGCTGATCGACGAGGAGGACTTCGCAGCCCAGGCCACCGACGGCTTCGAGAAGACGCTCGCCCAGGCCTACGCCATGTACCAGTCGCGGCTGCGCGAGGCGAACGCCCTCGACTTCGACGACCTGATCATGACGACGGTCAATCTGCTGCGCGCCTTCCCGGACGTCGCCGAGCACTACCGCCGCCGCTTCCGGCACGTCCTGGTGGACGAGTACCAGGACACCAACCACGCCCAGTACGCCCTGGTCCGCGAGCTGGTCGGCACCTCCGAGCACCCCGTCGACGTACCGCCCGAGGCCGAGGTCCCGCCCGCCGAGCTGTGCGTGGTGGGCGACGCCGACCAGTCGATCTACGCCTTCCGCGGCGCGACGATCCGCAACATCCTCCAGTTCGAGGAGGACTACCCGGACGCCACGACGATCCTGCTCGAGCAGAACTACCGCTCCACGCAGACGATCCTCAGCGCCGCCAACGCGGTCATCGAGCGCAACGAGTCCCGCCGCCCCAAGAACCTGTGGACCAACGCGGGCGCGGGCGCCACGATCACCGGGTACGTCGCCGACACCGAGCACGACGAGGCGCAGTTCGTCGCCGACGAGATAGACCGCCTCACGGACGCCGGCGAGGCGAAGGCCGGAGACGTCGCCGTCTTCTACCGCACCAACGCCCAGTCCCGTGTCTTCGAAGAGGTCTTCATCCGCGTCGGCCTGCCCTACAAGGTCGTCGGCGGCGTCCGCTTCTACGAGCGCAAGGAGGTCCGGGACGTCCTGGCCTACCTGCGCGTCCTGGCCAACCCGGAGGACTCGGTGCCGCTGCGCCGGATCCTCAACGTCCCCAAGCGGGGCATCGGCGACCGCGCCGAGGCGATGATCGACGCCCTGTCCCAGCGGGAGAAGATCAGCTTCCCGCAGGCGCTCAAGCGCGTCGACGAGGCGTACGGCATGGCCGCGCGCTCCACCAACGCCGTCAAGCGGTTCAACACGCTGATGGAGGACCTCCGCACCATCGTCGAGTCCGGCGCCGGACCGGCCACGGTGCTGGAGGCCGTCCTGGAGCGCACCGGGTACCTCGCCGAGCTCCAGGCCTCCACCGACCCGCAGGACGAGACCCGGATCGAGAACCTCCAGGAACTCGCCGCCGTCGCCATGGAGTTCGAGCAGGAGCGCGGCGAGGAGGAGCAGAGCACCCTGTCCGACTTCCTCGAGCAGGTCGCGCTGGTCGCCGACTCCGACCAGATCCCCGACGAGGAGGACGGCGACGGCGTCATCACGCTGATGACGCTGCACACCGCCAAGGGCCTGGAGTTCCCGGTCGTCTTCCTGACCGGCATGGAGGACGGCGTCTTCCCGCACATGCGCGCCCTCGGCCAGACCAAGGAGCTGGAGGAGGAGCGGCGCCTGGCCTACGTCGGCATCACGCGCGCGCGGGAGCGGCTGTATCTGACGCGGTCCACCCTGCGCAGTGCCTGGGGCCAGCCGTCGTACAACCCGCCCTCCCGGTTCCTGGAGGAGATCCCGCCGACCCACGTGGAGTGGAAGCGGACGGGAGCGACCGCACCCGCGGCCTCCGGGCCGGTCTCGGCGGTGGCGGCCTCGCTGTCCTCGTCCCGCTCGCGCTCCTCGGCGTCGGGCGCCTCCGGTTTCGCCACGCGCCGCACCTCCGAGAAGCCGGTGGTCTCACTGGCGGTCGGGGACCGGGTCACGCACGACCAGTTCGGGCTCGGCACCGTCGTCGGGGTCAAGGGCACGGGCGGCAACGCCGAGGCGACGATCGACTTCGGCGACACCAAGCCGAAGCGGCTGCTGCTGCGGTACGCGCCGGTGGAGAAGCTGTAGCGCCGTGAGGTGAGCCGGTGGGCCCCTGCCCGTTCGACGGACGGGGGCTGCCGGGACGTCACATCGGGTCGATGCCGTGGCTGCGCAGCCAGGGGAGAGGGTCGATCGCCGAGCCGCCGCCCGGGCGCACCTCGAAGTGCAGGTGCGGGCCGGTGGAGTTGCCGGAGTTGCCGGAGCGCGCGATCGGATCGCCGGCCTTCACGGTCGTGCCCGAGGGGACCGTGTAGGTGGAGAGGTGGCAGTACCACGTCTCCGTGCCGTCCTTCGCGGTCAGGATCAGCATGTTGCCGTACGCGCTGTTCCACTGGGTGCGGACGGTGCCGTCGGTCGCGGCCATCACGGTCGTGCCGTACGAGACGGGGAAGTCGATGCCGGTGTGCAGGGACATCCAGTTGATGCCGGACTGGCCGTAGGTGGCGCTGAGGCCGTGTCGCGCGACCGGCAGGGCGAACTTGGGGCGCAGCCTCTCCTTGCGGGCCGCCTCTTCTGCCGCCCGCTTCTTCTCGGCCGCCTGCTGGGCCTTGAGGTCGATGCGCTCCTGCGTACGGCTGGCCCGGTCGGCGAAGTCGTCGGCGCCGGCGGAGAGGCTCTGCAGCTGTGTGTCCAGCTTGTTGTTGGCGGCGGCCGGTTTGACCGGCTGCACGTCCGCCGCGGTCGTCTGCGCCTCCGCGGCACTGTCGTCGGCGAAGCTGCCGACGGAGGCCGCGGCGATCCCCGCGACACCCATCACGCACGCCGAGGGCACCGCGATGGTCATCAGCGCCGAGCGCTTGGGCGGCGTACGGCGGCGGGAACGGGAACCGGCGCGCGACGCGGCCCGCGAGGACGGGGCCGGGGTGATGTCCTCCTGGCCGTCCAGGAGCGGGGCGACGACGGGCAGTTCACCGGTGGTGGCCGGCTCGGCGTCGTCCGCGGCGGGGTCGTGGTAGCCGGCTTCGGCGGACTCGTCGTACGTGACCTGGTCGAACGTCGCGGTCTCGTGCTGGTCGAAGGTTTCAGCGGGGTGCTCGTACGCGTCGGGAGCCGGTGCGGCGGTGCCGTCGGAGTTCCACTGCGTGGCGTCGTAGGCGCCCGTGTCGAAGGTCTGCGTGCCCCAGTCCCACTGCTGGGTGTGGTCGGCGGGGTTGCCCGACTGGTCGGGCTGGAGCCACGCGCCGGCGTCCCACTGCCCGGTGGCGTCGGGAGACGGGGCCTGGGAGGGGATGGCCGACATCGGCTGCTGCTCGGCCGTCCAGGAGGTCGTGTCGTAGACGCCGGTGTCATAGGCGGCGTGGTGCTGGGCCGCGTACGCGTCGTAGTGCACGTTCTCGTGCGTGCCGGTGGGCCAGTGGCCGGTGTCGTATGTACCGGTGTCGTGGCCGCTGCCCGGCATGTCGCCGAAGAGGGGGTCGGTCGCGAAGCTGGCGGTGGCGTGCCCGGTGGCGTCGAAGCCGGCGCCGTGGGTACCGGTGGCGTCAAATCCGGTGGCGGCGTGGTCGCCGTACGTGGTGAAGTCGCCGTACTGGGCTTCCTGGGTGCCGTACGACGCGTAGTGCGCCGAGGCGGCGTCGGAAGCCGGAGCCGGGGTCATGGTCCCCGACGGGTGACGGTCGTTCACCAACTTCTCTTTCGCCTCGACAACAGGGGCTGCCAGAGCAGTGCGGCGACTGTACCCGGCGGTACGCGGGCACGACAATCTTCCGCAGGTTTCGCGCGCGCAGGAAACGGGCATTCGGCCGTGTTTTGGCGGACTGCGGGCACGGGTTTGGCCCTGTGTTCGAAGTTTGTTCGATGTTGATCGGTGCTTCGTCGTCGAGTGACCGCTGTATGACGAATCTCAGGCGACCGTCAGACCGTCGGTGTGTTCGGCGGACGTTTCACCCGGGTGGGCCGTGTCGAGGACCTGCCGTATGCCGTTGGCGACGGCGGGGTGCACGGGCAGGGCGAGATGACCGATGCCGGTCACGCGCACGTTCTGCGCCGTCAGATCGGGATGGTCGATGCAGGCCGACTCCGGCGGGTCCATCACATGGTCCAGGTCGCTCCAGAAGCTGACGAAGTGCGTTCGGCAGTCAGGGGCGGGCAGAGTGAGCTCCTCGAGCACCGGTGAGCCGGGGCGCATCTGGCGCACGATGGGGTGCGCGTTCGCGAAGGGCGCCACTCGGGTTCCCGAGTGCGGCGTGCCGAGCGTGACAAGGGTCCGCACGCGTGTGTCGCCGCCGAGCCGCTGCACGTAGTAACGCGCTATCAGGCCGCCGAGGCTGTGTCCGACGACGTCGACCTGCCTGGCATCCGTACGCTCGCAGATCTCCTCGATGTGCCGGCCGAGCAGCTCGGCGGCGGCACGTATGTCACAGGTCAGCGGCGAGTAGTTGAGGGACTCGATCTGCTGCCTGCCGTGCTGGGCGAGGCTGCGGCGCAGCAGGACGAAGACCGAGCGGTTGTCGATGAAGCCGTGCAGCAGGACGACCGGCGGCTTGGCCTCCCTGGGCAGTTGGGCGGCGCCGTCCGCGGGCAGTGCCGGCACGGGGGCGCGCCGCTCCTGCGTGATGCCGGAGGGGTAGAGGAGGAGATGCCCGGCCAGGATCGCGATCTCCAGGGCGGTGGCCTTCAGGAGAGCCAGGGAGAGTCCCGCCAGTCTGCCCGGAAGCAGGCGCTCGCAGAACGGAAGAAAGGGCAGAGCAGCCCTGGTGACCTTCATGGCCGACCTCCTGTCGGCACGCGGGAGGACGGCTTCGCCCCCCGTGTGCTCTCGTGGAAAGCAGCTGCGAAGACGGCCGGCGATGACCGCAAGAGCGGCGTGAGCCGCGTGAGCTGCGGGGGCAGAGCGCGGCGTGTGGCGTGTGTGACGCCGGTGGTGCGAAGGAGGTCCCCGATCGGTGGGGTGACGAGGCTCCCCGCTGGTGCGCCGTGTCTGCCCTGCGTGCTGTGCGTGCGGTGCTTGCCCTGCGTGCCTTCGCCGAAGTCCCGTTTCGCCGCGGTGCGTGCTGGATGGTGCGGCGGTACGGCAACCTCGATGCGACTCCCCTTGCGCTTGTCCCATCGTGTGATTTCCCCCTCGCTATCCACCGCGAAACTGCCGGTTGCGGGATGCTGGAGATAACGTTCGTTCACTTGCCCGGACGATGCGGGGCGGGGTGTCCGTGCGGTGCGGCGTGTACGGCTTGCCCGATGTGTGCGGTACTTGTCGGTACGGATGGATGTAGTCGCTTCATGGAGGCAGTGATGGGTGTGGCAGCCGGTCCGATCCGCGTGGTGGTGGCCAAGCCGGGGCTCGACGGCCACGATCGCGGGGCCAAGGTGATCGCGCGGGCCCTGCGCGACGCCGGTATGGAGGTCATCTACACCGGGCTCCACCAGACTCCCGAGCAGGTCGTCGACACGGCGCTCCAGGAGGATGCCGACGCGATCGGGCTGTCCATCCTCTCCGGAGCGCACAACACGCTCTTCGCGGCGGTGATCGACCTGCTCAGGGAGCGGGACGCGGAGGACATCCTGGTCTTCGGCGGCGGGATCATCCCCGAGGCGGACATCCCCCTGCTGAAGGAGAAGGGCGTCGCGGAGATCTTCACGCCGGGCGCCACGACGGCGTCGATCGTGGACTGGGTCCGGACGAACGCGCGCCAGCCTGCGCAGGCGTAGGCCTCCGGCGGACCGGCCCGGGCTCCCTCGTCCGGCAGGGGCCGATGCGCCTCGGGCCTGGCGGGGCAGGTGCAGTGGGCGGCCGGTGGTGGCTGCCTGTGCCGGCCGTCCCCGTCGTCGGCATGCTCGGCAGCGGCTGGTCGCTGGAGGGCACCCGCCACCGGATGTCGCACGGCGCCCGTCGCCGGACGTGTCGTGGTGCGCGTCGCCGCAGGCGCGGACAGTGGTCAAGCCGCTCCCAGTTCCTCGGCCATCGCCGCGCGCAGACGCAGGGTCGTGACCAGGCGCTGGAAGGCCTCCGCCCAATAGCCACCGGCTCCCGGGGACGCGTTCTCCGGTTCGTCGGGCACGGCCAGCAGCGCGTTGAGCCGGGAGGCCTCGGACGGGTCGAGGCAGCGCTCGGCCAGGCCCATGACTCCGCTGAAACTCCATGGATAACTCCCCGCGTCCCGAGCGATGTTGAGCGCGTCCACCACGGCCCGGCCGAGCGGTGCCGCCCAGGGCACCGCGCACACCCCGAGCAGCTGGAAAGCCTCGGAAAGCCCGTGCGCGGCGATGAAGCCGGCCACCCACTCGGCCCGTTCGGCGGCGCCCAGCGTGCCGAGCAGCTTGGCGCGTTCGGCCAGGGACACCGCACCCGGGCCGCCCGCCTCCGGCGCCGACGGCTCGCCGAGCAGCGCACGTGACCACTCGGCGTCCCGCTGCCGCACCGCCGCCCGGCACCACGCCGCGTGCAGTTCGCCCTGCCAGTCGTCCGCCACCGGCAGCGCCACGATCTCCCGGGGCGTGCGCCCGCCGAGCCGCCGCGACCAGGTGCCGAGCGGTGCCGCCTCCACCAGCTGACCGAGCCACCAGGACCGTTCGCCGCGCCCTGCGGGGGCCTTCGCCACGACGCCGTCGCGCTCCATGCCCGCATCGCACTCGTGCGGCGCCTCGACGGCGATCGTCGGGGTGGTCCCCGTGGTCCCCGTGGTCCCGCCGGGTCCCCGGTCCTCGACACCGGTCCCTCCGGGCCGCGCGGACTGCATGTGGTCGATGGCCACGCACGCCTCCGCCCTGGCCGCCATCCGCGCGGCGAGCGCCGAACCGGGCAGGGCCGACAGCAGTTCCGCCGCCGTCGCCCGGACGTTGCGGCTGCGGTCGGCCAGGGCCTGTTCCAGGAACGGCTCGTCGTCCGGGCCGAGACCCGCGCGCAGGGAGTCGAGGAACATCAGCCGGTCCTCGGCCCGTTCGGTCGCCCATGTCGTCGCGAGCAGGGCGCGTGCGGCGGCGGGTTCGCGAGAACGCAGGGCGGACAGCAAGGCGACGCGTTCGGCGAACAGGCCCTCCTGCCAGAGCTGCTGCATTCTCTCGTCGTCCTCGAGGTGCGGCAGGGCCGCTCCACCGCCCGGGGTCGCACGCAGGGCGAACCGCCAGTCCGGGTTCAGCCGGGCCAGCCACAGGGCCCGCGGCCCCGCGAACTCCAGCGCCGCCGGACGCAGGTCGGTACGCCCCCGCGCCGCGTCCAGCAACGCCGGAAGCGCCTGCGGAGGCGGGGCGAAATTACGGGCGTTCGCCGTCGCGAGCCACTGCGGCAGCAACTCCGTCAGGTCGGGCGCGGTGCCCCGCCGGCCGCCGCCGGACGGGCCGGGGCGGTCGGCCAGCAGCATCGCGAGCCTGCGGGCGGCCGCCGCCGGCAGCGCGGGACGCGTGTCCTCCGGAGCCGGCTGCGGACGCTCGGCCGCCCGCGCCGGGCGCAGACCGGCCCGTCGCCGCACGGTCTCCACCGCCGCCGCGTCCAGCAGGGCCGCGGGGGCGTCCGGGCCCGGCGCGGTGCCCGGCGGGGTGCGCCGGTCGGTGCCCAGCAGCGCGGTGGTGACGAGCCCCTCCCAGGTGTCCGCGCCCGGCGCGTCCACAGAAGCGGAGGTCCTGGTCATGAGCTTCCTTTCCGCGGGGCGCCCGGTGGTTGAAGGCTCGCCCTTACCGGTTGTCCCGTGATGCCTGAAAGATTCGTGGATCTGTGGGATGGGTGGGTCCAGCCGATGCGCCGTGGGCGGTGCCGCCGGTTCAGCACAGTGCGACCGCGTCACCCGGGCCCTCGGGCCAGGCCGTCAGCGGCGTGAAGCCCTGGTGGCCGCATTCGCCGAAGACTTTGACCGGGGCCCCGCCCGACAGGGCGACGAGCCGCCACAGGCCCGGCCGGGACCGCGCGGCGGGAGTGAGCGGCAACGCCGCGTCCTCGTCGGCGTCCGCCAGTTGCCAGGAGTCGCCGTCCGGGGCCGGAACGACCCGGTCCAGCGTCACCGGGACGGACTCCAGCCACGGGTCGTCGCGCAGGGCGTCGCCGTAACGGGCCGCCGCCTGGGACGTGGTCAGCCCCGGCGGGCGTATCGCCGCGGGCGCGGGCGGGGCGAACTGCTCGCCCAGGGCCACCCGCAGCTGCCCGGCGCCCGGGTACGCGGACACCTCGGCATCCAGGACCAGTCCCACCGGCAGCGCCGGCTCCGGGGCCCGGCCGGCGGCGCCGTAGGAGAGGAGCAGCACGGTGCGGTGCGAGTCGGCGCCGTGCAGCCAGATCCGACGGGTCGTCAGGCGCGGGTCCGTCGTGTCGTACTGGGCGAGGACCAGCCAGCGGTCCCGCAGCGGCGGGCCGTCCGCGGAGGCCGGGAGGCCCATACGGGAGCGGACCGTGGCCGCGAGGCCGTCCGGGAGCCGCTCGCGGCGCAGCCAGCCCTGGCCGAGGAGATGCAGCAGCGCGCACTCCTCCAGCAGCCGCACCGGCCAGCCCGGACCTGTGGACGGAATCGCCCCCAACTCCCGCACCCGGCCCGCCAGTCCCTGGGCCTGGGCGTCGACCATGCGGGCCGCCGTCTCCTCCCAGAGGCCGTACCCCGACTGCTCCGCGGTCGCCAGGCCGCCGCGCAGCAGATCGGCCAGACGCTGCTCCAGCTCCACCGCACCTGCCGAGACCCGCTCGGCCCGGCGCTCCGCCCTGCGCCGCGCCGCCTCCGGATCAGCGGACCCGGACGACGCACCGGAGCCGTCCCCGGCCCTCTTCTCCTCTGTGCGCTTGCGCCGCCCCGCTATCCACTGCCCGGCCCAGTCCGGCGCCTGCCCCGGCGGCACCGCCGCGTCGTCGGCCGCCCAGAGCAGCAGCAGTCCGAGCGCGTGCTTGCACGGGAACTTGCGGCTCGGACAACTGCACTTGTACGCGGGCCCGGCGGCGTCCGCGATGTCCACGACCGTCTGATACGGCTTGCTTCCGCTGCCCTTGCACAGCCCCCACACCGTCCCCTCGTCGGAACTCCCCGCCTCGGACCACGGCCCCGCCGCGCCGAGTTTGCTGCCCGCTTTGCGTGATGCGGCGTCAGGCGCCAGTGCCAGCACCTGGTCCGCACTCCAGCGCACCCCCTGCTGAGTCATGCCACCGAAGGTAGATCCCCCCACTGACAATCGGGTCCGCGAGCGGCTCCGGCAGCAGGTTTGCGCAGGTCGGAACGCATTGTCAGTGGTGTGGTGCAACGTTGGTGACAGATCCGAACCGGCCGAGCTGGAGGGGGACTTTGCCATGACTGTGTCCGTAGAGCCGACGTCCGTCGAAGCGGGGGAGACGGAAGCGGCCCAGGCGTTGCGACCGCACGCCGAGGACGCGTTCGCCCAGGAACTCGCCGCGCTGGCCGCTCAGGACGACCGTCCGCGCCCGGCCCGCTGGAAGCTGTCGCCGTGGGCCGTAGCGACGTACCTGCTCGGCGGCACCCTGCCCGACGGCACGGTGATCAGCCCCAAGTACGTCGGCCCGCGCCGCATCGTCGAGGTCGCCGTCACCACGCTCGCCACCGACCGCGCCCTGCTCCTGCTCGGCGTGCCGGGCACGGCGAAGACCTGGGTGTCCGAGCACCTGGCCGCGGCGGTCAGCGGTGACTCCACGCTGCTGGTGCAGGGCACCGCCGGCACCCCGGAGGAGGCCATCCGCTACGGCTGGAACTACGCGCAGTTGCTCGCCCACGGCCCGAGCCGCGACGCCCTCGTGCCCAGCCCGGTCATGCGGGCCATGGCGGAGGGCATGACGGCCCGCGTCGAGGAGCTGACCCGTATCCCGGCCGACGTGCAGGACACGCTGATCACGATCCTGTCGGAGAAGACGCTGCCGATACCGGAACTGGGCCAGGAGGTGCAGGCGGTCCGCGGCTTCAACCTGATCGCCACGGCCAACGACCGCGACCGCGGGGTCAACGACCTGTCCAGCGCCCTGCGCCGCCGCTTCAACACGGTGGTGCTGCCGCTGCCGGAGAGCCCCGAGGCGGAAGTCGACATCGTCTCGCGGCGCGTCGACCAGCTCGGCCGCTCTCTCGACCTGCCGGCCGCGCCCGACGGGCTGGACGAGATCCGCCGGGTCGTCACGGTCTTCCGCGAGCTGCGCGACGGGGTGACGGCCGACGGCCGGACGAAGCTGAAGTCGCCCAGCGGCACGCTGTCCACGGCCGAGGCGATCTCCGTCGTCACCAACGGGCTCGCCCTGGCCGCCCACTTCGGCGACGGCGTGCTGCGGCCGGGCGATGTCGCCGCGGGCATCCTCGGCGCGGTGGTGCGCGACCCGGCGGCGGACCGGGTCATCTGGCAGGAGTACCTGGAGACGGTGGTCCGCGAGCGCGACGGCTGGAAGGACTTCTACCGGGCCTGCCGCGAGGTGAGCGCGTGAGGGACGCGGGGCGGGGGCCTCGGGTGGTGGGACGGCGATCGCCGGCGGGTCGGGTCGGGACGTGTGGGACGGGAGGGGGATGAAATGACCGGTGCGGAAAAGGCCGCGGGCCAGGCGGCCGGGGCGGGACCGGTGCTGCTCGGGGTGCGGCATCACGGGCCGGGGTCGGCGCGGGCGGTGCGGGCGGCGCTGGAGGAGGCCCGGCCGAAGGTCGTGCTGATCGAGGGGCCGCCCGAGGCCGACGCACTGATCCCGCTCGCCGGCGACGACGAGATGCGGCCGCCGGTCGCCCTGCTCGCCCACGCCGTGGACGAGCCCGGCCGGTCGGCGTTCTGGCCGCTGGCCGGGTTCTCCCCGGAGTGGGTCGCCATCCGCTGGGCCCTGGAGCACGACGTCCCGGCCCGCTTCATCGACCTGCCGGCCACGCACACGCTGGCCTGGGGGAGGCAGGAGGACGAGGCGGGGGCAGAGGGCGAACGCCCTCTGGACGCCGAGACGGCGGCGGACGGCGATACCGGCCCTGGCTCCGCCGACGTGCGGATCGATCCGCTCGGAGTGCTCGCCGAAGCCGCCGGTTACGACGACCCGGAGCGGTGGTGGGAGGACGTCGTGGAGCACCGGGGCGCGGGGGAGGGCGACGCGCTCGCGCCGTTCACCGCGCTCGAGGAGGCCATGGGCGCGCTGCGGGAGACCTACGGCAGCGGGGGACACGACCGGGACCTGGTGCGCGAGGCGTACATGCGGCTCCAGGTGCGGGCCGCGCAGCGGGAGTTCGAGGACGGCGTGGCCGTCGTCTGCGGGGCCTGGCACGTGCCCGCGCTGCGGCAGAAGACCACCGTCGCCGCCGACAAGGCACTGGTGAAGGGGCTGCCCAAGGTCAAGACGGACATGACCTGGGTGCCGTGGACCCACCGACGGCTGTCCCGGAGCAGCGGGTACGGGGCCGGCGTCGACTCGCCGGGCTGGTACGGGCACTTGTTCAGCGCCCCGGACCGGCCGGTGGAGCGCTGGCTGACCAAGGTGGCGGGGCTGCTGCGGGCCGAGGACCGGATCGTCTCCTCCGCGCACGTCATCGAGGCGGTACGGCTGGCCGAGACGCTCGCCGCCATGCGCGGCCGTCCGCTGCCCGGCCTCAGCGAGACGACCGACGCGGTGCGGGCGGTGATGTGCGAGGGCTCGGACGTGCCGCTGGCGCTGGTGCGGGACCGGCTGGTCGTGGGGGATGTGCTGGGGGAGGTGCCGCCGTCGGCGCCGGCGGTGCCGTTGCAGCGGGACCTCGCCCGGCTGCAACGCCGGCTGCGGCTGAAGCCGGAGGCGCTGGAGCGGGAGCTGGAGCTCGACCTGCGCAAGGAGAACGACGCCGCCCGCAGCAGGCTGCTGCACCGGCTGCGGCTGCTCGGCATCGCGTGGGGCGAACCGGCCGCCTCGCGGGGCAGCACGGGCACGTTCCGGGAGACGTGGCGGCTGCGCTGGGAGCCCGAGCTGTCCGTGCGGGTCGCCGAGGCCGGGGTGTGGGGGACGACCGTCCTGTCCGCCGCGACCGCCAAGGCCGAGGCGGACGCCGTCACCGCGCAGGGCCTCGCCGACGTCACCGCGCTCGCCGAGCGCTGCCTGCTGGCCGAACTGCCCGCGGGGCTGCCGACGGTGATGCGGGTCCTCGCCGACCGGGCGGCCCTCGACACGGACGTCGGCCATCTCGCCCAGGCGCTCCCGGCCCTGGTCCGCTCCCTGCGCTACGGCGACGTGCGCGGCACGGACACCGGCGCCCTGGCGGAGGTCGCCGCGGGACTGGCCGAGCGGGTCTTCGTCGGCCTCCCCCCGGCCTGCGCCGCGCTCGACGCGGACGCCGCCGAGGAGATGCGGCGCCATGTGGACGCGGTGCACGGGGCCGTGGGCCTCCTGGGCGACGCGCCCGCGGCGGGACACGGTCGTCTGAGGGGCCGTTGGCAGTCGGTGCTGCGGGTGCTGTCCGGGCGGGACACCGTGCCCGGGATCATCCGGGGAAGGGCCGTGCGGCTCCTGCTCGACGACGGGGAACTGGCCCAGGACGAGGCGGCCCTGCTGATGGGACTCGTCCTGTCACCGGGCACACCGCCGGCGGACGCGGCCGCGTGGATCGAGGGCTTCGTCGGAGGGGGCTCCGGGGGCGGGATGCTCCTGGTGCACGACGAGCGGCTGCTCGGACTGGTCGACGCGTGGCTGACCGGGGTCCCGGCCGAGGCCTTCACGGACGTACTGCCCCTGCTGCGGCGGACGTTCTCGGCGTACGAGCCCGGAGTGCGCCGGACCCTCGGCGAACTGGTCCGCCGCGGACCGGGGGCCGCGGGTGGTGCGACAGCCGCCGGCTCCGGGATACCCGGCTTCGCGGCCGACCTCGACACGGTGCGCGCGGACGCCGTGCTGCCGGTGGTGCGGCTGCTGCTCGGGCTGGACGAAGTGGACGAGAACACCGACAACGACCTGGCGGGGGTGACGGGATGACGACCGAGGCACTCAGGGACCGGACGAGGACGCCGGAAGCGGGGGACACCGGGACGGGCGGGCTCGGGGCGGAACGGCGGCCGGCGACGACCGTGCCGGTGATCCCACTGTGGGAACGGCCTCGCAAGGGAGGACGGGGATGACGTCCGAGATCACGGACCCGGCGCAGGAGCGGCTGCGGCGGTGGCGGCTCGTGCTCGGGGGCGACGCGGCGGACGGCACCGGCTGCGCGCTGTCGGGACGGGACGCGGCGATGGACGGGGCGCTGACCGCGCTCTACGGCAGGAAGGACGGCAAGTCACAGGGGGGCCGGGACCGTTCTGCGGGGCTCGGGGCGTCGGTGCCGTCCGTGGCGCGCTGGCTCGGGGACATCCGGACGTACTTCCCCTCCTCCGTCGTGCAGGTCATGCAGCGCGACGCCATCGACCGGCTCGGTCTCGCCACGCTGCTGCTGGAGCCGGAGATGCTGGAGGCGGTCGAGGCGGACGTGCACCTCGTCGGCACCCTGCTGTCGCTGAACAAAGCGATGCCGGAGACGACGAAGGAGACGGCCCGGGCCGTCGTGCGCAAGGTCGTCGAGGACCTGGAGAAACGGCTCGCCACCCGCACCCGGGCCACCCTCACCGGCGCCCTCGACCGCAGCGCCCGGATCAGCCGGCCACGCCACCACGACATCGACTGGAACCGCACCATCGCGGCCAACCTCAAGCACTACCTGCCCGAGTACCGAACGATCGTGCCGGAGCGGCTCATCGGGTTCGGGCGGGCGACCCAGTCCACCAAGAAGGAGGTCATCCTCTGTATCGACCAGTCGGGATCCATGGCGGCATCGGTTGTGTACGCATCGGTGTTCGGGGCGGTGCTCGCCTCGATGCGGACGATCTCCACGCGACTCGTCGTCTTCGACACGGCGGTCGTCGACCTCACGGACCAGCTGGACGACCCGGTCGACGTGCTGTTCGGCACGCAGCTCGGCGGTGGCACGGACATCAACCGGGCGCTCGCGTACTGCCAGTCGCAGATCACCCGGCCTGCCGAGACGGTGGTCGTGCTGATCAGCGACCTCTACGAAGGCGGCATTCGCAACGAGATGCTCAAGCGGGTCTCCGCGATGAAGGCGTCGGGCGTGCAGTTCGTGACGCTGCTGGCGCTCTCGGACGAGGGGGCACCGGCCTACGACCGGGAGCACGCGGCCGCGCTCGCGGCGCTGGGGGCACCGGCGTTCGCCTGCACGCCCGATCTGTTTCCGGAGGTGATGGCGGCGGCGATCGAGAAGCGGCCGTTGCCGATACCGGATGCGGCGTGAAGGGCCCGGCGTGAGGGGGCGGATGACGACTTGTCGATGCGTCGTCGTCCGATGTGGAGCAGCAATACGGACATGACGGCCCATCGGTAAGCAAGGGCTTGCGCAACCTCCGCACTCCCGTGCGAGGATCGGCGCCTGCTCGGCCGTGTGTGGTGCCGGCCGGGCCGTACCGCTTCCGTCGCACGGGAGGAAGCTCCCTCTCTTGACCTGGTCAGCAGCCCTGCCCGATGCCGCGCTGCGCACGCTGCGCACGGCGGCCGGGCAGCGTGCGCTCCAAGTGGCGCTGCTGCTGGGCGGGTTGCTCGTCATCGGGCTGCTGTGGGGGGAGCGGGCGTACGCGCAGAACGGCGTGGGGGCGCTGCCGGAGGGCCGGGCCGGGCAGGTCGCTGACCGGCTCGTTCGGGATGCCGGTGGAGCCGGTGATGCCGGTGATGCGGAGGAGGCCGGGGAGGCGGTGAGCGAGGAGCTGGTGGACACCCGGGTGAGGGTGTCGTCGCCCTCGGAGCCGCCGAAGCAGCCAGAGGCGCGAGAGCTGCCGGAGCCGCCCAGGCAGCCGTTTCATCCGTCGCAGCCCGCGCTGCCCAAGTCCCCGTCGCACCCGGTGCTGCCCGGCCTCCCGGCTCTGCCGGACCTCCGGGTTCCAGCCGGCTTCCCGGCGCTGTCCTCCTTGCCGGGCCTGCCCGATGCACCCGCGCTGCCCACCCTGCCAGGACTCCCCGACTCGCCCGCGCTGCCGGGGCTGCCGGACCTGCCCGCTCCCCCCGGCAGTGGCATCGCGCTCCCGATGGCTCCCGCTCTCCCCGGGCTTCCCAGCCAGCCCCCGGCGCTCCCCAGCCGCCCCCTCCCCACCCCGGTCACGGCAGACCCGCAGCCGGGCGGGACGACGGCACCGGCGGACGAGACCGGGTCCTCGCGGCAGGCCGGGACGCCGGACACCCCGGTCCACGGCAAAGAGCCCCATGAGGCCCATGAGGCCCATGAGGCCCATGAGGCCCACGCGGCCCACGCGGGCCCGATGCTCCTCGGCACCCGCACACACCACGTCAGACACGCAGACCACACAGGTCACCTCGGTCACCTCGGTCACGTCAGTCACCTCAGTCACCCGAGCCACCCCGGACCGTCCCCGTATGCCGGACGCACCCCGGCCTACCACTCGCCCGGCGGTCGTCCCGACGGCGCGCTGGGTCACCGGTCCCTGGCCGACAGCGGATCGTCGCGTCACGGCGACGCCCACGCCGTCATCCCGAGCCTCGCGCCGCCGCTCACGCTCGTGCCCGATGTCGCGGCCCGCACCCACGTGGTCGGCACCCGGGGCAGCCACCGGGACATCGCTCTCTTCCCGGGCTAGCAGGGCTGGGACAGACCGCCGAGGCCTCCCCACCAAAGGCCCGCTCCCAGGGGCGGAGAGCCTCGCCGGCGGACCCGCTCGGGGCGCTCGCGGCGCCCCTCCCCCTCCCCGTGCTTCACGAGGCGTCACGTCCGGACGGCCGAAAGCCGTCGGTTGTCCGAGACGGAGACCTCGTGGATGGGGCGGGTGGTCCCCATTGGGGTGGGGACCACCCGCCCGCGCCCCGCGGAGCCGGGCCCTGATCAGGGCTTTCGTGCTCCTCCGGGGATGCAGGACGGGCCTCACCGGGTCAACCCCAGCCCGGTGAGGCCCCTCACTCCCGGCACCCCGTGCCAGAGAGCACGGCATCATGTGACAGGTATCACCGCTCAGGTGTGACCCTCGATTTAGAGGCCTCCCGGAAGCAGCGATAACCTGCGAGACGGACATGCCGCGCGCTCGGACACCGTGTGCGCCTCCCTTGTGACAGACAGCGGACGTCACGTTGCCCTCGCGGCACGCCCACGCAGACAACGAACCGCGAGATCACTGATAGGGACGGAAGCGCGTGGACCTGTTCGAGTACCAGGCGAGGGACCTCTTCGCCAAGCACGATGTACCGGTGCTGGCCGGTGAAGTCATCGACACGCCTGAGGCGGCCCGCGCAGCCACCGAGCGCCTCGGTGGCAAGTCCGTCGTCAAGGCCCAGGTGAAGGTCGGCGGCCGTGGCAAGGCCGGCGGCGTGAAGCTCGCTGCCACCGCCGACGAGGCCGTGGAGCATGCGACCAACATCCTCGGCATGGACATCAAGGGCCACACGGTCCACAAGGTGATGATCGCCGAGACGGCTCCGGAGATCCTGGAGGAGTACTACGTCTCCTTCCTCCTCGACCGTGCCAACCGCACCTTCCTCTCCATCGCCTCCGTCGAGGGCGGCATGGAGATCGAAGAGGTGGCGGCCACCCGCCCCGACGCCGTCGCCAAGACGCCGATCGACGCCAACGAGGGTGTGACCGAGGCCAAGGCCCGCGAGATCGTCGCGGCCGCGAAGTTCCCGGCCGAGGTCGCGGACAAGGTCGTGAACGTCCTGGTCAAGCTGTGGGACACCTTCATCAAGGAGGACGCCCTCCTGGTCGAGGTCAACCCGCTGGCGAAGGTCGCCTCCGGTGACGTCATCGCCCTGGACGGCAAGGTCTCCCTGGACGAGAACGCCGAGTTCCGTCAGCCGGAGCACGAGGCCCTCCAGGACAAGGAGGCGGCCAACCCGCTCGAGGCCGCCGCCAAGGAGAAGAACCTCAACTACGTCAAGCTCGACGGCGAGGTCGGCATCATCGGCAACGGCGCGGGTCTCGTCATGAGCACCCTGGACGTCGTCGCGTACGCCGGTGAGGCGCACGGTGGCGTCAAGCCCGCCAACTTCCTCGACATCGGTGGTGGCGCCTCCGCCGCCGTCATGGCGAACGGCCTGGAGATCATCCTCGGCGACCCGGACGTCAAGTCCGTCTTCGTCAACGTCTTCGGTGGCATCACCGCCTGCGACGAGGTCGCCAACGGCATCGTGCAGGCGCTGCAGCTGCTCAAGGACAAGGGCGAGGACGTCACCAAGCCGCTCGTCGTCCGTCTGGACGGCAACAACGCCGAGCTGGGTCGCAAGATCCTCTCCGACGCCAACCACCCGCTGGTCCAGCGCGTGGACACCATGGACGGAGCGGCCGACAAGGCCGCCGAGCTCGCGGCTGCGAAGTAAGGGACGAGGGACTAAACAGCCATGGCTATCTTCCTCAACAAGGACAGCAAGGTCATCGTCCAGGGCATGACCGGTGCCACGGGCATGAAGCACACCAAGCTCATGCTGGCCGACGGCACGAACATCGTCGGTGGCGTGAACCCGCGCAAGGCGGGCACGTCCGTCGACATCGACGGTAACGACATCCCGGTCTTCGGCACGGTCGCCGAGGCGATCGAGAAGACGGGCGCGAACGTATCCGTCCTCTTCGTCCCGCCGGCCTTCGCCAAGGCCGCCGTCGTCGAGGCCATCGACGCCGAGATCCCCCTCGCGGTCGTCATCACCGAGGGCATCGCGGTCCACGACTCGGCCGCGTTCTACGCGTACGCCGTGTCCCAGGGCAACAAGACCCGGATCATCGGCCCGAACTGCCCCGGTCTCATCACGCCGGGCCAGTCCAACGCCGGCATCATCCCGGGCGACATCACCAAGCCGGGCCGCATCGGTCTGGTCTCGAAGTCGGGCACGCTGACGTACCAGATGATGTACGAGCTGCGCGACATCGGCTTCTCCTCCGCCGTCGGCATCGGTGGCGACCCGGTCATCGGGACGACCCACATCGACGCCCTCGCCGCGTTCGAGGCCGACCCCGACACCGACCTGATCGTCATGATCGGTGAGATCGGCGGCGACGCCGAGGAGCGGGCCGCGGCCTTCATCAAGGAGAACGTGACCAAGCCGGTCGTCGGCTACGTCGCGGGCTTCACCGCGCCCGAGGGCAAGACCATGGGCCACGCCGGTGCCATCGTCTCCGGCTCCTCCGGCACGGCCGCCGCGAAGAAGGAGGCCCTCGAGGCCGCCGGCGTCAAGGTCGGCAAGACCCCGACCGAGACGGCCAAGCTGGCGCGCGCCATTCTCGGCAACTGAGGACAGCCTCGCCGGCTGACCCAGTACGGCTGAACCAGTACGGCTGAGCCGCAGAGCTCATCGGTGGGCCCGCTCCCTGCACAGGGGGCGGGCCCACCGCCGTGTCCGCGCTGGTCCAGCCGGTCACCGCGGCTGCGGATGCAACCGGTCCGGGCCCTTCTGCTGCTCTTTGCGCAGCTTCGCGCGCAGTTCCCGCTCCGACTCCGACAGCGGTCCGGGCGCGACCGGTGGCGGCACGCCCTGAACCGTCTCTCCCGCCGGTACCGGTGGCTCGTAGTGGGTGGGGGCCGTGCGGGCGGTGAGGGCCGTGGTGCCGATCAGGGCCACCGTGAAGGCGATGGCGGCCCGGGTCCAGAAGCGGGCCCGGCGTTCCCCGGCCTTCCGCACGACCGGCGGCTTGGCCGCCCGCAGTCGCTCGGTGGAGGCCAGCTCGACCAGCCGCCAGTGCAGCGTCTCCGGGTCCGCCAGCTCCGGCAGCCGTTCGGCGACCGCCTCGCGCGCGTGCGCCAGCCGGTTCACGGCCGCGCGGGTGCTCGCCTCCGTCTCCGCCGCCGTCTCCGGCAGGCCGAGCCCGACGCCGTCGTAGAGCACCAGCGTGCGGCGGTAGGAGGGGGGGAGCTTCAGCATGGTGTCCATCAGCGCGCGGTCGAACGCGTCGGGCGGCGGCGGTTCGGGGTGCCGGAAGCGTGGCCGGAGCCGGTGCCACGGGGAGAGCGCGCACTCGTACGCCATCGCGCGCACCCAGCCCGCCGGGTCGCGGTCGCAGGCCACCTCGGGCCAGCGTTGCCAGGCGATCTGGAAGGCCCGCTCCACCGACTCCCGGGCCAGTTCGCGGCGGCCGGTCAGCAGATAGGTCTGCCGGACGAGCGCGGGGGCGCAGAAGGCGTACAGCGCGTCGAAGGCCTGATCGGGGGTCAGTGCGGAGATGGCGTCGTCCGGCCGGCGCGGGGGCGTGGTGCGCGGCCGCTCGGTGAGGATGACGCGGTGTCCGTGCGGGACGGGGCTGCGGCTTCGGTCCGGGACGGTGACGGGCCCGCGGCCCCGGTCCTTCGCGGCGGGTCGTTTCCGGTCGGTGACGGCGGCCTTGCGCCGGGTCCGGGCGCCTCGCCGTGAGACCGCCGCCCCGGACGCCGGTTCCGGGTCGTCGGATTCGGCGTCGTCGTGAGAGGACGTCACCTCCGCCTCGTCACCGAGCGAGTTGAGCAGCTTCGCGTACTTCTCCCCTTTGCGGCCGCGCGGCGTGGAGCGGCCGGTCTCCCACCCGCGCACCGTCTCGCTGGTGACGCCCACCCGGGAAGCCAGCTGAGCCCGCGTCAGCGAGGCGGCCTCGCGCAGGCGTCGGCGTTCCTTGGGTGGTGGGAGGGGGATGGCAGGGCTCTGCGTCACAGGGCGCCCCTCCGTCCAGAAAAGTACATAAACATATATTGAGCGACACAGCGATGGTTCGCCTGTTACGCCCGGAAAGCGCGTGTCGTTGGGAGCATGGCGGTCGTGATCGAGATGACCGCTCGCCGACGTTCGCCGTCGTCCCTGCGCACCCGGATGCGTGACCGTTCGCCCGGACTGGTCGGCGGCCTCACCGGTGGTGCGCTCGCGGCGGGCCTCGGGCTCGCGTCGTTCGCCGTGCTCGTGATGCTGCTGTGGATCAGCTCGCCGTACCCGGACAGCGGGCCCGGCGGCGCCATGCATGTGGCGGCGGCGCTGTGGCTGCTGGCGCACGGTGCCGAGCTGGTCCGCACCGACACGCTCTCCGGCGCCCCCGCCCCCCTCGGCATCCCGCCCCTGCTGCTGCTCACGCTGCCGGTGTGGCTGCTGCACCGGGCGGCGCGGGACGCCACGGACGGCGGAGGAGGAGACGAGGACGACGACTTGGCGGAGGGCATCGCGGTCGTCGCGAGCCCGCCCCTGGTCTCCCCTCGCATCGCCTGGACGGGTGTCGTCCTCGGCTACCTCGCCGTCGCCGTGCCCGCCGCGCTGTACGCCGCGGGCGGTGTGCTGCGGCCGTCGTGGATGTGGACGGGGGTGTGCGTCCCTACGGTCGCCGTCGTGGCGGCGGGGGCGGGCGTGTGGTCGGCGTACGGCCGTCCGGGCCGGCCGCTGCGGCGGCTGCTGGGCGTGCTGCCGGTGGGAGTGCGTCCGCTGGTGCTCGGCCCGGACGGGCGCCCCGGCGTCGCCGCCCGGGCCGCGGCGGCCGGGGTGGCGGTGCTCCTCGGGGGCGGTGCGCTGCTGGTGGTCGGGTCGCTGGTGTGGCACGGTGCGGCGGCCCAGGCGTCGTTGCTCCGGCTGACCGAGGGGTGGTCGGGGCGGTTCGCCGTGCTGCTGCTGTGCGCGGCCCTGGTCCCGAACGCGGCGGTGTGGGGCGCCGCCTACGCCCTCGGTCCCGGCTTCGCCCTCGGCGCCGGCCATGCGGTCGGCCCGCTGGCCTCGGCGCCGGCCCCGTTCCTGCCGCCGTTTCCCCTGCTGGCGGCGGTACCGGAGGCGGGGGAGGGGACGCCGGTGCACTGGGCGGCCGGGGTGGTGCCGTTGGTCGCCGGAGTGGTCGTGGGATGGACGGTGGCCAAGGGCGCGGCAGCCGCGGAGCGCGGCGGGACGAGACCGGGCGGCACGCGCGCCGCGGTCTGGTCGACCGGCCGCACCGCCCGTGCCGCCGCGCTGGCGTCGGTCCTGTGCGCGGCCGTACTCGCGGGGCTGGCCGCGCTCTCGGGCGGCCCGCTCGGTTCTGCCGTGCTGTCCCGCTTCGGTCCGGTGTGGTGGCAGGTCGCCGCCGCGACGCTGGTGTGGCTGGGGCTGCTGGCGATCCCGACGGCGGTGGGAGTACGGGCCTGGCGATGCTGGACGCCCCGGGAGGAGGAGCCGAAGATCGGCAAGCAGCGGGAGGAAGCGGCCGAAGGCGCCCGAGGGGAGAGGCGGACCCGGAAGGGCGGCCGCGGCTGGTTCACCCGGACCGGAGTCGCGGGCATCGCGGGAGTGGCCGGGGGCACCGGAGCCGGCGGGGGCGCCCGGGGAGCCGGACGGGCCGGAGGAGACAAGGACGCCGGAGGCTTCTGGGGCGTAGATCCCGGGGTCGCCTGGGGCGTCGAGGACGGCGGACACAACGGGCGTGAGGCCTCGCCGGAGGACGGGGCGCCGTCGCCCCACCCCTCGGCCCCCGCACCGGACGCGCCTTACGCCCCCCGCACGCCCTCCGAGTACGACGCCCTGTACAGCCTGCGGGACCAGGACCGCGACGCGGACTACGAGCCCTACGACTTCCTGCCGTCCGACCCGGCCGCCGAGCCGTACGACACCCCGGCCCCGCCCGACCGGTCCTCGCCGCCGGACAGCGCCTGAAGCGTCAGTCGTCCGTCTCCAGGAACCCCCGGAGCTCCTCGGGCAGAAGCTTGGAGCAGGACTGCTTCGCCTCGTTCGTGAGGGCGTCGTTGGTGCACGTGTAGTAGTCGCGGTAGACCAGCTGTGCCGTGAAGGACGCGGCGACCAGGGCGATCGCCAGGGACGCCGTGACCAGGCCGCTCACCGCCGCCGTCGTCTGGGGGCGGCCGCCGCCCTGCTGCTCGGGGGCGGGGGAGTCCGGGTCGGGCCTGCGGGGCTTGGCGCGCAGGGAGCTGATGGCCCAGTAGAGGGCGAGCGCGCCCAGCAGCAGCGCCACGTAGGGCCAGCTGAAGAGCGCGAAGAAGAAGGCCCACATGCCCGACAGCAGCGCATAGCGCGCCCGGCGCTGCGCGGGATCCGTCGGGTCCCAGCGCATGTTCGGGCCGCCGCCCTGGGGGCCGCCGCCCTGGGGGCCGCCGCCCTGGCCCTCGGGACCGCCGCGGGGGCGTTCGCCGAAGCCGCCGGGGGAGCGGCCGGGCTGCTGGTCGCTCCACTGGCTGCCCCAGGGGGAGCGGTCGCCCCCGTCACCGTCGCGGGGGGAGTCCTGGGAGTCGTCGCCCGACGGGCGCCGCGGCTGCCAGGGCCGGTCCGGCGTGCCCTCGGGCGGCGGGGCGAAGGGGTTGTCCTCCTGGGACCCGCGGCCCTGCTTCTCCCCGCCGTCGCCGCCCGACGGGGCGTCGGGCGGTGAGCTGGGGCGCTCCCGCAGCAGCACGGCGCCGCGCTCCCCTCCCTGCGGAGACAGCGGGGGGAACGTGAGGAGTCGCAGGCTGCGGTCCGGCATCAAGTGAGCGTCTTCCCGTTGGTGAGGAGGAATGAGTGGACAGAACGGAACGGCGTCGGACCCGGGTCCGTCACCTCCTGAACGCACCACGTCCGGACGTCGTTCCCGAACCGGCTCCGCCCAGACGCTACCTTCCGGCCCTGCCCCCGTCCCGTGGGGGCCGCCCGGTGTGCCGGTATCGTTGCTGACGGTCGGCCGGTTCGTAGGCTTCCCCGTATCCGGGGACGCAAAGCATTCGTATGAATGTACAAAACGTCAAGCGCCGGTCACCTTGGACAGACGCTCCCCCGAGAAAGGCCCCCACCGTGGCCGCCAAGCCCGTGGCCCCGCGCGCCAAGCGCCTCGTCGTGCTGGTCTCCGGATCCGGCACCAATCTGCAGGCGCTGCTCGACGAGATCGCCGCCGTCGGCGCGCAGGCGTACGGGGCCGAGGTCGTGGCCGTCGGCGCGGACCGCGAGGGCATCGAGGGACTGGCGCGCGCCGAACGCGCCGGGCTGCCGGTCTTCGTCTGCAAGGTCAAGGACCACGCCGGCCGCGAGGAGTGGGACGCCGCCCTCGCCGAGGCCGTCGCCGCCCACGAGCCCGACCTCGTCGTCTCCGCCGGCTTCATGAAGATCGTCGGCAAGGAGTTCCTGGCCCGGTTCGGCGGGCGGTTCGTCAACACCCACCCCGCCCTGCTGCCCAGTTTCCCGGGAGCCCACGGCGTGCGGGACGCGCTCGCGTACGGCGCCAAGGTCACCGGCTGCACCGTCCACTTCGTCGACGACGGCGTCGACACCGGGCCGATCATCGCGCAGGGCGTGGTGGAGATCCGGGACGAGGACGACGAAGGCGCTCTGCACGAGCGCATCAAGGAAGTCGAGCGAAGGCTGCTCGTCGAGGTCGTGGGGCGCCTCGCCCGCAACGGCTATCGCATTGAGGGACGAAAGGTAGTTATCCAGTGACCGCCGAGAGCAACAAGCGGCCCCTTCGCCGGGCGCTCGTCAGCGTCTACGACAAGACCGGTCTGGAAGACCTCGCGCGCGGGCTCCACGAGGCCGGGGTCGAGCTCGTCTCCACCGGCTCCACCGCCGCGAAGATCGCCGCTGCCGGCGTCCCCGTCACCAAGGTCGAGGAGCTCACCGGCTTCCCCGAGTGCCTGGACGGCCGCGTCAAGACGCTGCACCCCCGGGTGCACGCCGGCATCCTCGCCGACCTGCGTCTGGACAGCCACCGCGAGCAGCTCGCGGAGCTGGGTGTCGAGCCGTTCGACCTCGTCGTCGTCAACCTCTACCCGTTCCGCGAGACCGTCGCCTCCGGTGCCTCGCCCGACGAGTGCGTGGAGCAGATCGACATCGGCGGGCCCTCGATGGTCCGGGCCGCCGCCAAGAACCACCCCTCGGTCGCGGTCGTCACCAGCCCGGCCCGGTACGCCGATGTACTCAAGGCCGTCCAGGTCGGCGGCTTCGACCTCCCCACCCGCAAGCGGCTCGCCGCCGAGGCCTTCCAGCACACGGCCGCCTACGACGTCGCCGTCGCCTCCTGGTTCGCCTCCTCCTACGCGCCCGTCGACGAGTCGCAGTTCCCCGACTTCCTCGGCGCCACCTGGGAGCGCGAGCACACCCTGCGCTACGGCGAGAACCCGCACCAGCCCGCGGCCCTCTACGTCTCCGGGACGGGCGGCCTCGCCCAAGCCGAGCAGCTGCACGGCAAGGAGATGTCGTACAACAACTACACGGACACGGACGCCGCCCGCCGTGCCGCGTACGACCACGCCGACCCGTGCGTCGCGATCATCAAGCACGCCAACCCGTGCGGCATCGCCGTCGGCACGGACGTGGCCGAGGCGCACCGCAAGGCGCACGCCTGCGACCCGCTGTCGGCGTTCGGCGGCGTGATCGCGGTCAACCGCCCGGTCAGCAAGGAGATGGCGGAGCAGGTCGCGGAGATCTTCACCGAGGTCATCGTCGCGCCGGACTACGAGGACGGCGCCCTCGAAGCCCTCACCAAGAAGAAGAACATCCGTGTGCTGCGCTGCGCCGACGGCCCTGCCGCGCCCGTCGAGGTCAAGCCGATCGACGGCGGCGCGCTGCTGCAGGTGACCGACCGCCTCCAGGCCGACGGCGACGACCCCGCCAACTGGACGCTGGCGACCGGCGAGGCGCTGAGCGCCGACGAGCTGGCCGAGCTGGCCTTCGCCTGGAAGGCCTGCCGCGCGGTGAAGTCCAACGCGATCCTGCTCGCCAAGGACGGCGCCTCGGTGGGCGTCGGCATGGGGCAGGTCAACCGTGTCGACTCCGCGAAGCTGGCCGTCGAACGGGCGGGAGCCGAGCGCGCCGCGGGTGCGTACGCCGCGTCCGACGCGTTCTTCCCCTTCCCGGACGGCCTGGAGATCCTCACCGAGGCCGGAGTGAAGGCCGTGGTCCAGCCCGGCGGTTCCGTCCGTGACGAACTGGTCGTCGAGGCCGCGCAGAAGGCCGGCGTCACGATGTACTTCACGGGGACGCGGCACTTCTTCCACTGAGACCGGCCGAGACCGGTGACGGAGCGGGCCGGCGGAACCCCGTCGGCCCGGAACCGGGTCGGCCCGCTCCGACGCGTCAGCCGTCGACCTCGTACCGCCCGGTCTCCAGGAAGTACCGCAGTTCCTCCGGAGTGCCGTCGATGACGTCCTCGGCAGCCGCGCGCAGCGCCGCGCTGATGGTCGGGTCGGCCAGGATGCGGGCGACGGCGACGCGGTCGTCCTCGGCCTGGGCCAGACGGTAGCCGGTCTCCAGGAACGCGCGCAGGGCCTCGGGGGTGTTGGTGTCGAGGGCCTTGGTGGCCTCCCTCTTGACGCCTCGGCCGGAGTCCGGGTCGCCCAGGATGCGGACGATGGCGACGCGGTCGTCCTCGGCCTGGGCGAGGCGGTAGCCCGTCTTCAGGAACTCCCGCATGTCCTCCACGGTGCCGTCGAGCGCCTCGTTGGCCTCGCGGGTGACTCCGCGGCCGCTGTCCTCGTCCGCCAGGATGCGCGCGATCGCGATACGGAGCTCCTCCTCCGACATCTCGTCCACGGGCGTGCCGTCCGACGGCGATGCCGACGCCACCGCGGCGACCGCGGGGGCGGTGCCGGCGGCCGAGGCCGGGGCGGTGAGCAGGAGGGCGGGGGCCAGGGCGCCGGCCGCGACGAGCAGGGCACCGCGGGTGAGTCTCATGCGTGAACCTTCCTCCAGGTCAAGGGAATCGAGAGCATGTTCGCATGCCCGGGTCGGGAAGGCGGAGCATTTTCAGCGGTGTGTGACGACCACGAACTGCCCACGGCCCGCCGGGCGTTGACCGGCGGGCCGTCGGCGAACCGGCCGGGCGGATGCCCGGCCCGGCTGACCTCAGTCCATGGCAAAATCGGCGTGTCACTTCTTGCCGGGTGGCGCGTACTCCTCCAGGAAGTGGGCGATGCGGTCGGCGTAGGCGCGTACGTCCGGTGGCACGCCGCCCGCCGCGTTCACTGTCCGGTACGACCTGCGGTACGCGGCGGCGATCAGGACCCGCCGGTCGCCCGGCAGGTCCTTGTGCAGGCGCGGTGCGATCCAGCACAGGTAGCGGCCCATCGCCGGGATGGACTCGGCGGGTGGGAAGGGGGGCTGGGGGACCGTCTCGCCGGGGGTGCCGTCCTCGTTCATCCACCAGCGCAGGACGCTCGGGGTCCAGCGGGCGATGCCGTACTCGTTGTCGCCGGGGTCGGACAGGTCCGGGTCGAAGTCGCTCTCCACCTTCAGCATGGCGGCGATCAGGACCGGGGTGACCTCCCTCTGGTCGCAGTCGTGCGCCGTCTCGACGATCAGCAGGCGGTAGGCGGGCGGAACGCCCCGGTCGGTGCGCAGTTCGGAGGCGCCGTACGCGGCGGCGGAGACGTTCGCGGTCGCGCCCGATCCGCTGCCGCCGGTGCCGCCGCCACCGGCCCAGACGCTGATGCCGTAGCCGAGGGCGGCCAGGGCCGTGGCCGCCGAGGCCAGGACGGCCGCGACGGACCTGCGGCGGTAGCGGTGGCGCGCGGCGCGCAGGCCGGGCACGCGGAGGGCGCGCCGGCCCGGGCCGGCGGCCGCCGTCACGCGGCGCAGCAGCGCCGCGCCGTTGATGCGCTGCTGGTGCGTCCGGGTCAGGCAGGCGCGCACGACCTCCCGCCAGTCGTCGGGCAGTTCGGGTGACAGGCGCAGTTCGTCGACGCCGCGGGCATAGGCCGCTGCCGCGTCGCGGCGGGCGGCCGGGGTGGCGCCGGGCAGCGGGAAGGAGCCGGTGAGCACGAGGTGGGCGAGGACCCCGAAGGCCCAGATGTCGGCGGACGGGCGGATGCGGCGGCCGCGTTCGCCGATCTCGCTCCAGAGGAGTTCCGGCGGGGTGTAGTCGGGAGTGGAGAAGGCCGGCGTGTAGGCGTGGGTGCCCTCCAGCTCGGCGGCCATGTTGAAGTCGGCCAGGCGCACCGAACCGTCCGCCATCAGCAGCACGTTGGCCGGCTTGAGGTCGCCGTGCACCCAGCCGGCGTCGTGCAACTGGGCGAGGCCCTCGGCGATCTGCGCGAGCAGCGCGGGACCGGACGCGGGCCGGGGCGTGGCGGCGAGCAGGGCCGACAGGGAGCCCTCGGCCCTCTCCAGGACGAGGACCGTGGCGCCGTCCAGGTCCGGGTGGCCCGGGTCGTCGACCGTCAGCGTCTGGTACATCCGCACCAGCCGCGGATGCCTCAGCCGCCGGTACAGCTCGACCTCCCGCTCGACCAGTTCGCGCAGGTGGGTCAGCCGGCGGGGCGTGGCCGTCCCGGTGGGCAGGAACTTCAGCGCGGCCGTGGGCGGCAGTCCGGTGCCGTCACCGACCCGCCGGGCGGCGTACACGCTGCCGAAGGCGCCCGTGGCGATGGGCTCGCGCACCTCCCAGACGCCGACCCGGTAGCCCTTGGGCACGGGCACGGCGTACGCCTCGGTCACCGCCTCGCCCCGGCCAGGTCGAGGTCGAGGTCGGGCGCGAGTCTGATGAGGGTGCGGTTTCGCTCGTCCTCCGTGGTCGGCGGAGGTACCACGACGATGCTGTACAAGGTGCTCTCCCCGTGCCTGAACAGCTACCACCGTCAGAGTAGGGCGACGCACCAGGGCCGTGCCCCCCTCGTACGGGTGAGACACGGCCCTTGGATGTGATTGGCGTGAACTGGTCCGGTCGACCGGGTCCGTTCAGTAACGGGGGCGGTTGAACCAGGCCTTGCCGTTGGCGTTGCCGACGAAGACGGCCACCAGGATGGCGAGGACCGTGTGCACCAGGCCCACGATGACGAACGGGTAGATGCCGAGGACGGCCGTGATGATGGCGAAGACCAGGATGGTGACCCGGGCGCCGTTGCCGCCGTTCTTGAACTTCGTCGCCAGGACGGCCGCGAACACCAGCCAGGCCAGGCCGAACACCACGTAGCCCCAGATCACGCCGGTCGAGTCACCGACCAGGTCCTGGAACGCGGTGTTGTCCTTGAGGGACTCGTCGTCCTTCGCGGCGTTGAGGGCCACGGCGGAGAAGGCGAAGATGGCCACGCCGAGGACCTGCAGACCGACGATCACCCACATCATCACGCGGGCCGCGCTCACCGAGCCGGCCATCGTGGTCGGCGCGGCGGGGCCGCCGTAGGGGGAGACCGGAGGGGCCTGCGGGTAGCCGTAACCCGGGGCCTGCCCCTGGTCCTGCGGGTAACCGTAGCCCGGCTGCTGCGGCTGCTGCCCCTGGGGAGCGCCGTAGGGGTTGTTCGGGTCGCCGTAGCTCATAGGGGACTTTCCTCCGTTGAAATCCGAGTGCGGGGACGACGCGCGACATCCGCACGGAGGAGAGTTCTTCAGTATTGCGACCGTCCCCCCGTTGAGCTGCCCGCGGCACTTGTCAGGTCATCGTTCTTCACCACTGACCGGCTTGTCCACCCGCATTCCCGATGTGTTGTGCAAGTGCAACATCACTGATCATGGGCGGATACGGGAGGACGAACCCCCGGTGCCCGGATTGCGGCCGGATTGGAACCGTGACGGGGTCATCCGCGAGGATGGAGCCATGACCGCCCAGATTCTCGATGGCAAGGCCACCGCAGCCGCGATCAAGTCCGATCTGACCGCCCGCGTGGCGGCGCTGAAGGAGAAGGGCGTCACGCCCGGCCTCGGCACGATCCTGGTCGGGGACGACCCCGGCAGCCAGAAGTACGTCGCGGGCAAGCACCGCGACTGCGCGCAGGTGGGCATCGCCTCCATCCAGCGCGAACTGCCCGCCACGGCGACCCAGGAGGAGATCGAGCGGGCCGTCCGCGAGCTGAACGAGGACCCGGCCTGCACCGGGTACATCGTGCAACTGCCGCTGCCCAAGGGCATCGACGAGAACCGCATCCTCGAGCTGATGGACCCGGACAAGGACGCGGACGGACTGCACCCGATGAACCTGGGGCGCCTCGTCCTCAACGAGCCCGCCCCGCTGCCCTGCACCCCGAACGGCGTGCTGACCCTGCTCCGCCGCTACGGCGTGGAGATCAAGGGCGCCGAGGTCGTGGTCGTCGGACGCGGTGTGACCATCGGCCGGCCGATGCCGCTGCTGCTCACCCGCCGCAGCGAGAACGCCACCGTCACGCAGTGCCACACCGGCACCCGTGACCTGTCGGCGCACCTCAAGCGCGCGGACATCATCGTGGCCGCCGCGGGCTCCGCCCATCTGATCCGTGCCGAGGACGTGAAGCCCGGCGCGGCCGTCCTCGACGTCGGCGTCTCCCGCAGCGCCGAGGGCAAGATCGTGGGCGACGTCCACCCCGACGTCGCCGAGGTCGCCGCCTGGATCTCCCCGAACCCCGGCGGAGTCGGCCCGATGACCCGTGCCCAGCTGCTCGTGAACGTGGTCGAGGCGGCGGAGCGCAGTGTCGGCTGAGCACCGGACCCCGAGCGGGCACGAGTCACCGGAGGACCTCACGGTCCGGGACCCCGTCAGCGCGCCCGACGCCGAAGGGCGGCCGCGGCGGGTCACCCGGCGCTTCCCGCTGTTCACCAGGGACACCGCGCGGCCCGAGGGCGGTGGCCGGGCGGCGCCCGGGGACGCTCCCGCCCCGGCGCGGCAGTGGCCCGTGCTCGCCGTGCTGGGGCTGGCCGGGGTCGGACTGCTGGTGACCGCTTTCGGCCAGTTCCGGATCGGGACGCTGCTGATCGGTGTCGCCCTGCTGGGCGGTGGCGCGATGCGCTGGCTGCTGCCGGACGTCGGCATGCTCGCCGTCCGCTCCCGCTTCACGGACATCGTCACCTACGGCCTGCTGGGCACCGTGATCGTCCTGCTGGCGCTGATGGTGCAGCCGAATCCGTGGCTGCAGATCCCGTTCCTGAAGGACACCCTGCACTTCACCGTCACCTCCGAGTGACGGGAACGGCGGCTCGTCCTCTCCCCCGAGGAAGGACGGGCCGCCGCCCACGACCCACCCTCCTGCACGCCGAACGGCCTGTTCAACGGCTGTCAGTGCGCTGTGGCACGGAAGTGACAGTTCCGGTACGTCTCGCTTCCGATACGGCACAAAGTGGTGCGCCGACGAGGTTGGCAGGGAGAATCGGGACGGTCCAGGGTGTACCGCGCGCGGTCACCATGCTCCTGTGCGCCCCCCGTCAGGGAACTGAGATCCTGAGTGGGCGCATCCCTGTGGGTATCCAGAACGGGGACTCGGCCAAGGCCGCCACGCGCGGGGCGAACAGCGCGAGAAATATCAGCACGACCGGGGGGAAGAGGGGGAGCAATGCCTCGTTGGAGGGCCTTGCCGGATGAGCTCGATCCGCAGATCAGGGAGTTCACCAGCCAGCTGCGCAGACTCGTGGACCGCAGCGGACTCGGCATCGCATCGGTGGCGGACCGCACGGGCTACAGCAAGACGTCGTGGGAGCGTTATCTGAACGGCCGGCTGCTCGCGCCGAAGGGCGCGATCGTGGCCCTGGCCGAGGTCACCGGCACCAATCCGGTGCACCTGACCACCATGTGGGAGCTCGCCGAGCGTGCCTGGAGCCGCTCGGAGATGCGGCACGACATGACGATGGAGGCCATCCGGATCTCCCAGGCGCGCGCCGCGCTCGGGGAGTTCGGCGGGCAGGACTTCACCGACCCCTCGGCCGGCGGCAAGAAGGCCTCGGCGGGCGAGGGCCGAGCTGCCTCCGCGGGCAGCGGCAAGCCCGCCCGCCGGAGCGGCGGCACCACGGTCACGCCGGGCATCGCTGGACCGGCCGGTGTGGTCCCGACCGTGCCGGCGCAGCCGACGGCCCCCGAGGTCCAGGACTCCACCGGCGCGGGCGTTCGGGAGGAGAGCGGCCGGGCCGCCGCGCCCGAGGTCAACTCGTGGGGGCTGGCCGGGTACCAGGGCCCGTCTCCGACGGGCGGACGCTCGGCCGGTCCGGGCGTCGGCAGTGGCTCCGTGTCCGGCTCGGGCCCCGGGACCCCCGCCGGGTCGCCCGGAGGCCCCGGCGGGGGTCCCGGCTTCGGGGCGGACCCGTACGGCGAACCGCAGGACGCCGTCCCGGCCCGGGCCGGTGGCGTCGGTGGTGGTGCCGGTGGTGCCGGTGGGGCAGGGGGCAACCGCCGCGCCGCCTCAGCCTCCGCGGGCAAGAAGCGGACCGTGACCTTCCTCGCGGGCGTCGTGGGCGTACTCGTGGTGATCGCCGGCGCGTTCTACCTCACCGGCGGCGGTGGCGACGACGAGACCAAGGGCGGCGCCAAGTCGCCCTCCCCGACCGTCAGCGCCGACCCGAAGCTGCCGCCCGGCGTGAAGTGCAGCGGCGACAGCTGCACCGGCAAGGACGCGGAGGCCATGGGGTGCAGCGGTGACCTGGTGACCACGGCCCGGACCGCGACCGTCGGCACGACCGTCGTCGAGGTCCGCTACAGCGAGACCTGCAAGGCGGCCTGGGGGCGTATCACCCAGGGGGCACAGGGCGACGAGGTCCAGATCAGCTCGGGCAAGGCGAAGCAGTCCGGCAGCATCACCGCGGCCGGGGACGCCATCGCCTACACCCCGATGGTGGCCGTGAAGAGCGCCGCCGACGCCAAGGCCTGCGCGACGCTGGCGGCCGGGCAGCAGGGCTGCACCGACTAGCTCGGAGCGGTCCGCCCGGGCCGGGCGAAGAATTTCCGAAGGGGAGGAATGCCCGCCGGAATCGGGGGCACGCGAACCGTACCCCCACGGGAGTCCGGCATGGTCGGTATCCCCCCAGGCGGCCGCCTTCGTCCTCCTCTCCCGGACGGGCGGCCGCCTCTCGCGTGGGGGAGGGGCGTACGTGGGGGTGTTGTGGGCCGGGCCACACCGACCCGGACGTCCGGGATCCCGGATGCGCGATAGCCTGACCGCTGGATGGATCTCTTGACGCCAAGAGATCGATCAAACGTCCGGGGCAGGGACCGCCCCACCGCCAGCTGTCATACGGAGAACGCCATGACCCGCACTCCCGTGAACGTCACCGTCACCGGCGCGGCCGGCCAGATCGGTTACGCCCTGCTCTTCCGCATCGCCTCCGGTCAGCTGCTCGGCGCGGACGTGCCGGTGAAGCTGCGCCTGCTGGAGATCACGCCCGCCCTGAAGGCGGCCGAGGGCACGGCCATGGAGCTGGACGACTGCGCGTTCCCGCTCCTGCAGGGCATCGACATCACGGACGACCCGAACGTCGCCTTCGACGGCACCAACGTCGGTCTGCTCGTCGGCGCCCGCCCCCGCACCAAGGGCATGGAGCGCGGCGACCTGCTGGAGGCCAACGGCGGCATCTTCAAGCCGCAGGGCAAGGCCATCAACGACCACGCCGCGGACGACGTCAAGATCCTGGTCGTCGGCAACCCGGCCAACACCAACGCCCTCATCGCCCAGGCCGCCGCGCCGGACGTACCGGCCGAGCGGTTCACCGCGATGACCCGCCTCGACCACAACCGCGCGCTGACCCAGCTCGCGAAGAAGACGGGCTCGACGGTCGCCGACATCAAGCGCCTGACCATCTGGGGCAACCACTCCGCCACCCAGTACCCCGACATCTTCCACGCGACCATCGCCGGCAAGAACGCCGCCGAGGTCGTGAACGACGAGAAGTGGCTGGCCGACGACTTCATCCCGACCGTCGCCAAGCGCGGCGCCGCCATCATCGAGGCCCGCGGCGCCTCGTCGGCCGCGTCCGCCGCCAACGCCGCCATCGACCACGTCTACAGCTGGGTCAACGGCACCGCCGACGGCGACTGGGTCTCCATGGGCATCCCGTCGGACGGTTCCTACGGCGTGCCGGAGGGCCTCATCTCCTCCTTCCCCGTCACCACCAAGGACGGCACGTACGAGATCGTCCAGGGCCTGGAGATCAACGAGTTCTCCCGCGCCCGGATCGACGCCTCCGTCAAGGAGCTCGAGGAGGAGCGCGAGGCGGTCCGCGGCCTCGGCCTCATCTGAGCCCTCCGACCGGAGTCTCTCCGCGTTCCTCCGCAGGCCCCGCACCGGTTCCTTCCGGTGCGGGGCCTGCGGGCTTTCCGCCTGGCCTGCGACGGGCTGACGTGTCGTGCCTGACCTGTGGGCGTTTTGCGGGGATTTGACCGCATCTCCAGTGACACAGCGCACTTTCGGCCACGGACGCGCATGCATCCGAGGGAGTAGGGCAGGCGAACTCGGTCTCTTAGTGACACGTATGTGACACAGGGGCGCTGATCAGGAACGGAAGGCGAACAGCGATCATGGCGGAAAGTACCGAACTTCAGGCGCGTCAAACCATCCATGCGGGAGGAGAGTGGCGTGCGGCCACCTCCGGGGCCACCCGCGAGATCCTCGACCCCGCGGACGCCCTGCCCTTCGCCGTGGTCGCGGAGGGTGACGAGAAGGACACCGATCTGGCGATCGCCGCCGCCCGGCGCGCCTTCGACGAGGGGCCGTGGCCGCACACGCCCGTCACCGAGCGGGCCGCGCTGCTGAGGCGCGTCGCCGACCTGCTCGTGCGGGACCGCGAGGAACTGGGCCGGCTGGAGGCCCAGGACGCGGGCAAGACCGTCGAGGAGGGCCGCGTCGACATCGACTGCGTCGCCGACGCCTTCCGCTACTTCGCCGACCTGGTCGCCGGCGAGGCCCCCGGCCGGGTCGTGGACGCGGGCTCGACCGACATCCACAGCGTCGTCGTGCACGAGCCCATCGGCGTCTGCGGGATGATCACGCCCTGGAACTACCCGCTGCTCCAGGCCAGCTGGAAGATCGCCCCCGCCCTCGCCGCCGGCAACACCTTCGTCATCAAGCCGAGCGAGATCACGCCGATGACGACGATCGCGGTCATCGAACTGCTCGTCGAGGCCGGGCTCCCCGACGGCGTCGCCAACATCGTCACCGGCCCGGGTCACTCCGTGGGCGCACGCCTGTCCGAGCACCCCGACGTCGACCTGGTCTCCTTCACCGGCGGCACGGTCAGCGGCGTCAAGGTCGCCGAGGCCGCCGCCCCGACCGTCAAGAAGGTCGCCCTCGAACTCGGCGGCAAGAACCCCAACGTCGTCTTCGCCGACGCCTGCGCCACCGAGGAGGGCTTCGACACCGCCGTCGACCAGGCCCTCAACGCCGCCTTCATCCACAGCGGCCAGGTCTGCTCGGCCGGCGCCCGCCTCATCATCGAGGAGTCCGTCCGGGACCGCTTCGTCACCGAACTCGCCCGGCGCGCCGAGAAGATCCGCCTCGGCCGCGGCACCGAGGACGGCGTCGAGTGCGGCCCGCTCGTCTCCGAGCAGCAGCGCGCCAAGGTCGAGATGTACGTCGAGTCCGCCCTCAAGGAGGGCGCGGTGCTGCGCTCCGGCGGCAAGCGCCCCGAGCCGTCCCCGCAGCGTCCGGAGAGCGGCTACTTCTACGAGCCGACCGTCCTCGACCACTGCCACCGCGAGATGCGCGTCGTGCGGGAGGAGGTCTTCGGGCCGGTCGTCACCGTCGAGACCTTCCGGACCGAGGACGAGGCCGTCGCCCTCGCCAACGACACCGAGTACGGACTCGCGGGCGGCGTCTGGACCTCCGACGCGGGCCGCGCCCGCCGCGTGGCCGGGCGGCTGCGTCACGGCACGATCTGGATCAACGACTTCCACCCCTACCTGCCGCAGGCGGAGTGGGGCGGTTTCGGCAAGAGCGGAGTGGGCCGCGAACTCGGCCCCGCCGGGCTCGCCGAGTACCGGGAGACCAAGCACGTCTACCAGAACCTCGCCCCGAAGCCGGTGCGCTGGTTCGCGGGCTGACCCCCGTCCCCCGTCGGGCTGCCGACCCCCCATCCCGGGCTGACCCCCACATCCCGGGCTGACGTCCCCATCCCCGAAGCCCGTCCCTTCATCCCCACTGGAGCAAGTACGCCATGTCCCACACCAGTCATGAGTACGACTATGTCGTGATAGGCGGCGGAACCGCAGGTTCCGTGATCGCCTCCCGACTGACCGAGAATCCAGACGTCACCGTGGCCGTCATCGAGGGCGGCCCCAGCGACGTCGGCCGTGACGACGTGCTGACCCTGCGCCGCTGGATGGGCCTGCTCGGCGGCGAGCTCGACTACGACTACCCCACCACCGAACAGCCACGCGGAAACTCGCATATCCGGCACAGCCGGGCCCGCGTCCTGGGCGGCTGCTCCTCGCACAACACCCTGATCGCCTTCAAGCCGCTGCCCGCCGACTGGGACGAGTGGGAGGCCGCCGGCGCCAAGGGCTGGGGCGCGGTGCAGATGGAGGCGTACTTCGCCCGGCTGCTCAACAACATCGTCCCGGTCGACGAGAAGGACCGGAACGCCATCGCCCGCGACTTCGTCGACGCGGCGCAGGAGGCGCTGGGCGTGCCGCGCGTCGACGGCTTCAACAAGAAGCCGTTCACCGAGGGCGTCGGCTTCTTCGACCTGGCCTACCACCCCGAGAACAACAAGCGGTCCTCGGCGTCGGTGGCCTACCTCCACCCGGTGATGGACGAGCGGCCCAACCTGACGATCCTGCTGGAGACCTGGGCGTACAAGCTGGAGCTCGACGGCGACCGCGTCGAGGGCGTGCACGTGCGCACCAAGGACGGCGAGGAGATCCTCGTCAAGGCGCGCGGCGAGGTGCTGCTGTGCGCCGGCGCCGTCGACTCGCCCCGGCTGCTGATGCACTCCGGCATCGGTCCCAAGGCCGACCTGGAGAAGCTCGGCATCCCCGTCACGCACGACCTGCCGGGCATCGGCGAGAACCTGCTCGACCACCCCGAGTCGGTCATCGTCTGGGAGACGAACGGCCCCATCCCGGAGAACTCCGCGATGGACTCCGACGCGGGCCTGTTCGTGCGCCGCGACGCCGAACTGGCGCACCCCGACCTGATGTTCCACTTCTACCAGATCCCGTTCACGGACAACCCCGAGCGACTGGGCTACGAGCGGCCGGAGTTCGGCGTCTCGATGACCCCGAACATCCCCAAGCCGAAGAGCCGCGGCCGGCTGTACCTGACCAGCGCCGACCCCGAGGTCAAGCCCGCCCTGGACTTCCGCTACTTCACCGACGAGGACGACTACGACGGCAAGACCCTCGTCGACGGCATCAAGATCGCCCGCGAGATAGCCAAGACCGAGCCCCTGGCCGGCTGGCTCAAGCGCGAGGTGGCCCCCGGCCCGGACGTCACCGGTGACGAGGAGCTCGGCGAGTACGCCCGCAAGGTCGCGCACACCGTCTACCACCCCGCCGGCACCTGCAAGATGGGCGCCGCCGACGACCCCTCCGCCGTCGTCGACCCCGAGCTGCGCATCCGCGGCCTGGAGGGCATCCGCATCGCCGATGCCTCCGTGTTCCCCACCATGACCACCGTGAACCCGATGATCGGCGTGCTCATGGTCGGGGAGCGTGCCGCCGAGCTGATCGGTGGTGGTGCCAAGTGACCGCGACCCTCGAACCCCCCACGGAGCAGACCATGGACACGACCCCCGTCTTCTCGGTGGAGGGCCTGTGGAAGGTGTTCGGCCCCAAGGCCGACCGCGTTCCCGGCGACCCCGAGCTCACCGCCCTCGACGCCGCCGAGCTGCGCGAGCGCACCGGCTGCACAGCCGCCGTCCGGGACGTCAGCTTCGACGTGCGCAAGGGCGAGGTCTTCGTCGTCATGGGCCTGTCCGGCTCCGGCAAGTCCACGCTGGTGCGCTGTCTGACTCGGCTGATCGAGCCGACGGCCGGCACCATCGCCATCGACGGCGAGGACGTCCGCGCCATGGACCGCTCCCGGCTGCGCGAACTGCGCCGCCACCGCGCCGCGATGGTCTTCCAGCACTTCGGCCTGCTGCCGCACCGCACCGTCCTCGACAACGTCGCCTACGGCCTGGAGATCCAGGGCATGGGCAAGTCCGAGCGGCGCGAGCGGGCCGCCGAGGTCGTCGCCAAGGTCGGTCTGGAAGGCATGGAGCACCGCCGCCCGGGCCAGCTCTCCGGCGGCCAGCGGCAGCGCGTCGGCCTCGCCCGCGCACTCGCCGTCGACCCTGAAGTCCTCCTCTTCGACGAGCCGTTCAGCGCGCTCGACCCCCTCATCCGGCGCGAGATGCAGGAGGAGGTGGTCCGGCTCCACCACGAGGAGGGCCGGACGATGGTCTTCATCACCCACGACCTCCAGGAGGCCCTCAAGCTGGGCGACCGCATCGCCCTGATGCGCGACGGCCGGGTCGTCCAGCTCGGCACGCCCGAGGAGATCGTGGGCTCGCCCGCCGACGACTACGTCCGCGAGTTCGTCCGCGACGTCCCGCGCGAGCAGGTCATGACCGTCCGTACGGCCATGCGCCGCCCGTCGGTCGACCAGGACGGCAGCGGACCGGCCGTGTCGCCCGACGCGACGGTCTCCGAGGCGATCGAGGCGGTCGCCCGCGCCCACGCTCCGGCCCGGGTCGTGGACAAGGGCCGATGCGTGGGAGTGGTCGACTCCGACACGCTCCTCGGCGTCGTCGCCGGGACGGAGCAGCCTGCTCCGCCCGGGACGGAGCAGCCCAAGGAGGCGGTCTGATGGCGACCATCACCGCGAACCCGCCCAGGGTCGGCCTGCCCGGTCTCCTCAAGCACCGGGCCGTGCACAAGCTGCTGCTGCTCGCCCTCGCCGCCGCGATCCTCGTGCCGCTGGCCAACGCCCGCTGGGCGAGCGGCACCTGGCCGAGCGCGCTGACCGTCGACTTCTCCGAGCCGCTCGCCAAGGCCAGCGACTGGATCATCGACAACCGCGACAGCCACCCGCTGTTCCTGTACTTCTTCGGCCACGTCAGCAACGTCGTCGTCATCGCCGTACGGGCCGTCTACCTCACCCTCCTCGCCGTCGGCTGGGCGGGCGTCACGGCCCTGGGCGCGCTGGTCGCCTGGCGCGTGGCGGGCGTGAAGCTGGCCCTCGGCACGGCCGCCGCGTTCCTCGCCTGCGGGCTGCTCGGCATGTGGGTGCCGACCATGCAGACGCTCGCCCTGATGGTCGTCGCGGTCCTCGCGTCGGTCGCGGTGGGCGTGGTGCTCGGTCTCGCCGCCGGGCTGTCCGACCGGATGGACCGCGTCCTGCGGCCGGTCCTGGACACCATGCAGGTGCTGCCCGCCTTCGCCTACCTGCTGCCGGTCGTGCTGGTCTTCGGCATCGGCGTCCCGGCGGCCGTCCTGGCCACCGTCATCTACGCCGCACCGCCCATGGCCCGCCTGACCTCGCTCGGTCTGCGCGGCGCCGACAAGGAGGTGCTGGAGGCCGTCGAGTCGCTCGGCTCCACGGCACGCCAGCGCCTGCTGACCGCCCGGATCCCGCTGGCCCGCAAGGAACTCCTCCTCGGCCTCAACCAGACGATCATGATGGCGCTGTCCATGGCCGTCATCGCGGCCGTCATCGGCGCCGGCGGTCTCGGTGACCGCGTCTACCAGGCGCTGGCCTCGGTCGACGTCGGTGCCGCGCTCGCCGCCGGCATCCCGATCGTGCTGCTTGCCGTCGTCCTCGACCGCGTCACGGGCGCGGCGGGGGAGAAGCTCGGCGCCGAACCCGAACCCCACAGCGGCCGCGGCTGGCTCTACGCCCTCGCCGGTGTCGTCGTCGTGGCGGTCGCCGGGCGGCTCGCGGGCCGCCTCGACTGGCCGGACGCCTGGGTCGTCGGCATCGCCGAGCCCGTCAACCGCGCCGTCGACTGGATGACCGCGCACCTGTACTCGGGCGTCCCCGTCATCGGCGGCACCGCCGACTGGGCGGGCCACTTCACCACCTGGGTCCTCGATCCGGTGCGCGACGGCCTGCAGTCGCTGCCCTGGTGGTCGGTGCTGCTGATCGTCGCCGCCCTGGCCTGGGTGATCGGCACCTGGCGCACCGCGCTCACCGCCGTCCTCGCCATGGCCGCGATCGGTGTCCTCGGCGTCTGGAAGCCGTCCCTGGACACCCTCTCCCAGGTCCTGGCGGCCGTCGCCGTCACGCTGGTCGTCGGCTTCGCCGTCGGCATCGCCGCGGCCCGCAGCGACCGCATGGAGCGGGCCCTGCGGCCGGTCCTCGACGTGTTCCAGACGATGCCGCAGTTCGTGTACCTGATCCCCGTCGTCGCCCTGTTCGGCGTCGGCCGTGCCCCGGCCGTCGCCGCCGCGATCGTCTACGCGCTGCCCGCCGTCGTCCGGATCACCACCCAGGGCCTGCGCCAGGTCGACCCGGCCGCGCTGGAGGCCTCCGGCTCGCTCGGCGCGACCAGCTGGCAGCAGCTGAGGCAGGTGCAGCTCCCGCTGGCCCGCCCGGCGCTGCTCCTCGCCGTCAACCAGGGCCTCGTCCTGGTCCTCGCCGTCGTCGTCATCGGCGGCCTGGTCGGCGGTGGCGCCCTCGGCTATGACGTCGTCTTCGGCCTCGCCCAGGGCGACCTGGCGACCGGTCTGGTGGCCGGCGGGGCGATCGTCTGCCTCGGCCTGATGCTCGACCGGGTGACCCAGCCCACCGAACGCCGCGCGAAGAAGGGAGCCTGACATGCGCGTCCGTACCACTGCCGCGGTCGCCGCGGTGAGCTCCCTGGCGCTGCTCACCGGCTGCGGCGCCGCCGACATGACCAAGCAGGCCTCGCCCTTCGCCAACGCGCAGGGCGCCAAGACCGTGACCCTGTCCGTGCAGTCCTGGGTGGGCGCGCAGGCCAACGTGGCCGTCGCCCAGTACATCCTGGAGCACGAGCTGGGCTACCGCGTCGACACCGTCCAGGTCGACGAGGTGCCCGCCTGGGACGCCCTCAGCCAGGGCCGCGTCGACGCGCTCCTGGAGGACTGGGGCCACCCCGAGCAGGAGCAGCGGTACGTCAAGGACAAGAAGACGATCACCGCCGGCGGAGAACTCGGCGTCACCGGCCACATCGGCTGGTTCGTCCCGACGTACCTCGCCAAGCAGCACCCGGACATCACGAACTGGAAGAACCTCAACAAGTACGCCGACCTCTTCCGCACCCCGGAGAGCGGCGACAAGGGCCAGCTGATGGACGGTTCGCCGTCCTACGTCACCAACGACAAGGCGCTGGTGAAGAACCTGAAGCTGGACTACCAGGTGGTGTTCGCGGGCTCCGAGGCGGCGCAGATCACCCAGATGAGGCAGTTCGCCAAGGAGAAGAAGCCCTTCCTCACCTACTGGTACACGCCCCAGTGGCTCTTCAAGAAGGTCCCCATGACCGAGGTGAAGCTGCCGCCGTACAAGGAGGGCTGCGACGCCGATCCGGAGAAGGTCGCCTGCGCCTACCCGCACACGCCGCTGCAGAAGTACCTGAACACGGACTTCGCGAAGAGCGGCGGCAAGGCGGCGGCCTTCCTGAAGAAGTTCAAGTGGACGACCGAGGACCAGAACGAGGTCTCCCTGATGATCGCCGACAAGAAGATGACGCCGGAGGACGCGGCGAAGAAGTGGGTGGACAGCCACAAGTCCACGTGGAAGAAGTGGCTGTCCTGAGCGTCCCTAGGGTCGCAGGCCGGCGACGATCTCCCGCAGGGCCCGGGTGGCCCGTCGCTGGAGTCCCGGCCCGAAGGTGATCCGGGTGGCCCCTCGCGCGCCGAGTTCGGCGGGTGAGGGGCCACCGTCGGTCGGGGCCCCCACGTTGATCGGCCCCTGGATCCCGGCCCGCAGCAGCGGCAGCACCTCCGGCGGGGCCCCGATCGGGTACACGCAGTCCGCGCCCGCGGCGACGTACAGCGCGGCCCGCTCGATGGCCCGGTCGGGGTCGTCGACCCCGCAGGCGAAGGTGTCCACGCGCGCGTTGACGAAGAGCCGGTCCGCCGCGGCCGACCGCACCTCGGCCAGCCAGTCGGCGTGCGCACGCGGGTCCTTGAGCACCCCGCCCTCGGAGTCCTCCAGGTTGCAGCCGACCGCCCCCGTCTCCAGCAGCCGCTCCACCAGCTCCTTGGGCGCGAGCCCGTACCCGCCCTCCACGTCCGCCGACACCGGCACGTCGACGGCCCGGACGATCCGGGCGACGGCCGCGAACATCTCGTCGGCCGGGGTCTGCCCGTCCTCGTAGCCGAGGGAGGCGGCGACCCCGGCGCTGGGCGTCGCGAGCGCCGGGAACCCGGCCTCGGCGAACACCCGCGCGCTGGCCGCGTCCCAGGGGCCGGGCAGGACCAGGGGATCGCCGGGCGCCCGGTGGCGGTGCAGGGCGCGGAACAGATCGGCCTTGCTCATGGCGTGTACCCCCCAGGCGGGATCCGGCGACCGACCATCACCCGGTTCCAGTTGTTGATGGCGACGACCAGGCCGATCAGATGGGCGAGTTCGGCCTCGTCGAAGTGCTTCGCGGCCTGCTCGTACACCTCGTCCGGCACAAAACCGGCGGTCAGCACCGTCACGGCCTCGGTCAGCGCCAGCGCGGCGCGCTCCCGCTCGTCGAAGACGTCCCCGGCCTCCTCCCAGGCCGCCAGCAGGTCGAGCTGCTTCTCGCTCACCCCGTACTCGCGGGCGATCGCGAGATGCAAGTCGAGGCAGAACGCGCAGTGGTTGACCTGCGAGGCACGGATCACGACGAGTTCGGCCAGGTCCGGGTCGCCGATGCCCTTCTTCGCTGTGGCGCTCAGAGCTGACAGGGCGCGGCCGACCGCCGGGTCGAGCGCCCGCGTCCGAGCCGTCACTTGTACTGGCCCGGCTGGTAGTGGCCCGGCGCCATACGGCAGGTCACCCCGAACCGGTTCCAGGCGTTGATCGCCGTGATCGCGGCGATGACCTGCGCCAGCTCGGCCTCCTCGAAGTGCTTGGCGGCGTTGTCGTAGACCTCGTCCGGCACGAACCCGTCCGTCAGGACCGTCACCGCCTCCGTCAGCTCCAGCGCCGCGATCTCCTTCGCGGTGTAGAAGTGCCGCGACTCGTCCCAGGCGCTGAGCTGCACGATCCGCTCGACGCTCTCGCCCGCCGCCAGGGCGTCCTTGGTGTGCATGTCGATGCAGAAGGCGCAGTGGTTGATCTGGGAGGCGCGGATCTTCACCAGCTCGTACAGCTTGTGGTCGAGGCCCTGCCGGGCGGCGATCTCCAGCCGGACCATCGCCTTGTAGACCTCGGGCGCGTGCTTGGCCCAGTCCAGGCGGGCGGGCTGCTCGGGGGCGTACTCCACGGTCGTCGTGGTCGTCGTGTCGTCGGGATGCGTCGTCATGCTCTCGACCCTAGGAAGGAAGCAGCCCAGGGGTATGGTCCATTTCCATGGCGGAACCTTGGGCCACTCTGGGCATCGACCTGCATGTGGAGCCGACCGGGCCGGGCCTGCGCCGAGGGCTGACCGACGCCCTGCGTGAGGCGGTGCGCTCCGGTCGGCTGGCTCCCGGCACCCGGCTGCCCTCCTCCCGCACGCTCGCCGCCGACCTGGGCATTGCCCGCAACACCGTCGCCGACGCCTACGCCGACCTGGTCGCCGAGGGCTGGCTCACCGCCCGGCAGGGCTCGGGGACCAGGGTCGCCGACCGGACGGTGGTCCCGCCGGCGGGCACGGCACCCCGCGCCCGCGAACGCGGCCGACCCGCCTACGATCTGCGCCCCGGCAGCCCCGACCTGGCCTCCTTCCCGCGCGCGGAGTGGCTCAAGGCCGCCCGCCGCGCCCTGACCGCGGCGCCCCACGACGCCCTCGACTACGGCGACCCCCGCGGCCGCCCCGAGCTGCGCGCCGCGCTCGCCGGCTACCTCTCCCGGGCCCGGGGCGTACGCGCCGAGCCCGGACGGATCGTGGTGTGCGCCGGGTTCGCGCACGGCCTGAAGCTGCTCGGCACGGTCCTGCGGGCGCGCGGGGCACGGACGGTCGCCGTCGAGTCGTACGGGCTCGACGTGCACTGGCGGCTCCTGGCCGCGTCCGGTCTGCACACGGTCCCGCTGCCCTTCGACCGGCTGGGCACCGACCCGGGCGCGTTGTCCGCCGCCGACGCGGTCCTCCTCACGCCCGCCCACCAGTTCCCGATGGGCGTCCCCCTGCACCGCGACCGTCGCGCGGCCGTCGTGGACTGGGCGCGCCGCACCGGCGGGCTGGTGCTGGAGGACGACTACGACGGCGAGTTCCGCTACGACCGTCAGCCCGTGGGCGCGCTCCAGGGGCTGGACCCCGACCGGGTGGTCTACCTGGGCACCGCGAGCAAGTCCCTGGCGCCCGGGCTGCGGCTGGCCTGGATGGTGCTGCCGCCGGGCCTCGCGGAGGAGATCGTGGCGGCCAAGGGCGGGGTCGACACCTGCGGGGTGCTGGACCAGCTGACCCTGGCCGAGTTCCTCACCTCCGGGGCCTACGACCGCCATGTCCGCGCGACCCGCCTGCACTACCGGCGCCGCCGGGACGCCCTGGTCGCAGCCGTCGCGGCCCGGACCTCCGAAGCCCGGGTCACCGGCATCGCGGCCGGCCTGCACGTCCTGCTGCGGCTGCCGCCCGGCACCGAGCAGTCGGTGCTCCAGGCGGCCCACTGGCAGGGCCTGGCGGTCCACGGGCTCACCCGCTACCGGCACGCCGCCTCGGTCGTCGAGCCGGCCGACGCCCTGGTCGTCGGCTACGGGACACCGCCGGACCACGCGTGGTCGGGGGCGCTTGACGCGCTGTGCGCCGTACTGCCCGGATAATCGATCGAATTCCTCACCGGAAATGCCGCTCAACGGATATGGTCACCCCATGAGTGAAAGCACTTCCCTGCCCCGTGTGGCCCTGAAGAAAACAACCCCCGACGTCTCCGCCGCAATGGCCTCCCTGCACGCCGCCGCCGTTTCCGCGGCCCAGGACGCCAAAGTCGAACCGGAACTGCTGGAACTGGTCAGGATCCGCGCCTCGCAGATCAACGGCTGCGCGTTCTGCATCGACATGCACACCAGGGACGCCCGCGGCCAGGGCGAGACCGAGCAGCGCATCTACGCCCTGAACGCCTGGCGGGAGACGCCGTTCTTCACCGAACGCGAGCGCGCGGCACTGGCCTTGACGGAGGCGGTGACGCTCGTCCACGACGGTCGCGTCCCGGACGCGGTGTACGCCGAGGCGGCCGGGGTGTTCGACGAGAACCAGATCGCGGCGCTCATCTGGTCGGCCACCGTCATCAACGCGTACAACCGGATCGCGGTAGCGACGCGTATGGTGCCGAAAAGCTGAACGAAATACGGAAGAAGGCAGCGGAAAAGGCGCCGGGTCGAATTCGACCCGGCGTCACCTTTTTCCTTGCGTGTTCCTCTTTCCTTGCTGTTTCCTCGATTCAGTCGGCCGGCAGCGGCTCCATCAAGCCGTCCAGCCAATCCCGCCATTCCCCGGCCCGTTCCACCGGAGGCACTCGCATGGGCCGCCCGGTCCAGTCCGTCACGGGCCGGATCCCGTGCAGCGCGTTCACCAGCCACACCTCACGGCCGTCCAGCTCGGCCACGGTCCGCTCCCGGTGCGCGATCCGGATCCCGGACCGCAGCGCCCGCTCCTGGACCAGCCCGGCCGTCACACCCGGCAGGACGGGCAGCCGGGGCGGGGGCAGGCACAGGGTGTCGTCCTCCCACCACAGCACGCTGGCGGTGGCCGACTCCAGCACCGTGCCCGAGGGCGCGATCAGCACCGCCTCCTCCGCGCCCTCGCCGCAGGCCCGGCGGCGCACCCGGGCCAGGGTGTCCAGGTCCGGGCCCTTGCGGCGGGGCGCGGTCCGCGGATCGGACTGGCCCGCCGCCCACAGCCGCACCTCCGTTCCGAGCGGCGGCGCGGGCCGCAGCAGCAGCCGCAACTCCAGGGATCCCGCCACGAGTTCCACCCGCGGGAACCACGCACCCGTGCGCGGCAGTACGGCGGTCACGTCCTGCCAGAACGCGTCGATACGGCGCGGCTCCGGCCCGCCGCAGTCGCCGCAGGCCCGCGCGAACCGTTCCCGGTGCCGGGCGTAGGCCCGGACCCGGCCCTCGCGCACCAGCCACGAGTCCGCGACGAGCAGCCGCCCCCCGGCCGCCTGGTCCGGGGCCGGGGCCGGGGCCAGGCCACGGCCGGGCGCCCACGTCCACAGGCCTTCCGCCACCGCCGGTGTCGTCACCCGAAGCCTCCTCAGTACTTGCGGCCCGCGACGGCCGGTGCCCCGTGCCGGGGGCCGTACGGCGCGTGCTCCAGCCACGACCCGCACCACGGCAGCACCGGCGCCAGTGCCGCCGCGGCCCGCTGCCTGACCCGGACGGTCCGGCGGCGCGGCCGCAGATGGTCCAGGGCGGCACCGGCGGCGGCACTGTTGAACAGGGCTGCCGCCCGCCGCACCCCGGCGAACCCGGCGACCGCCTCGCCGGTCCCCGCGGCGATCGCCTCCGCGGCGGCCGCCGCGTCCGCGATCCCGCTGTTCATGCCGCGTGCCCCGAACGGCGGAAAGAGATGCGCCGCCTCGCCGGCCAGCAGCACCCGCCGGTGCGGATCGGTGAACGACGCCGCCACCTTGCGCAGGAAGCGGTACGTCGACACCCACAGGATCCGCTCGCCGTAGCCGTCCCCGACGACCGAGGGCAGCCAGCGCCGTACGGCCTCCTCGGTGCCGAACTCCTCCTGCCGGTCGTCGTCCCGGCACTGGAGGTCGACCTGGAAGCCCCCGGTGAACGGCACCCGCATCACACTGCGCCCGCCCACCCCGGGATGCTCGTAGTGGAAGACCCGCTCCAGCGGCAGCTCCGCGCCCGGCACATCGGCGACGTCCACGACGACGTGGAAGCCCTCGCCGTGCGTGCCCTCCAAGGCGATGCCCAGCTCGCGCCGGACCGTGGAGCGGGCCCCGTCGGCGGCGATCGCGAACGCGCCGGACCACACCCGCCCGTCCTCACCGGTCAGCCGGACCTCCGTCTCGCCGGTGCTCACGCCCGTCACGCGCGCGCCCCACACGAACTCCACCCCGGCCTCCGCACAGGCAGCGCGCAGGAACCGCTCGGTGTCCGTCTGGCGCAGGCTGGTGAAGGGCGGCGGGCCGGACGGGGGCGGGAACGTGCGGGAGTAGACCTCGCGTCCCCGGTACAGGGTTCGCCTGGTGTGCCAGGTCCGCCCGTACGAGGCGATCTCGGCGGCGAGGCCGGGCCGCATCGCCTCCAGCAGGCCGAGGGTCTCCCGGTGCACGAACAGGGCCCGGCTGCCCGGCCGTTCCCGGTCCTCCGGCTCCGCCTCCAGCAGGACGGCCGGCAGGCCGTGCGCCCGCAGCGCCAGAGCCGCCGACAGGCCCACCGGACCCGCGCCCACGACGAAGACCGGGGTCATGCCCGGACGCCTTCGGCGAGCATCCGGGCGATCTCCAGCCGCTTCACCTTCCAGGTCGCCGTCATCGGCAGCTCCTCGAACCGCCACTGCCGTGGCTCGGCCATCGCCGGCAGCCCCGCCGTGGCCCGCCGCCAGCGCTCCGGGTCCAGGGGCCGCTCGCCGCGCACGCACACCACCGGCACCGGCTCCCGGTCCGCGCCCGGCACGATGACGACCTCGCGCAGTTCCTCCAGCCGGGACATCAGCGTGTCCTCGACCTCCAGATTGCTGTGCACGGCGTCGATCTGGTCGACCTCCCGGTCGATCAGGTACAGCGCGCCCAGACGGCTCCGGTAGCCCATGTCGCCCATCTCCCACCAGCCGTCGGTGAGCTGACGGTCGTAGCGCTCCGGCATGCCGAGGTAGGTGAGGATCCGTCCCCGGGTGCGGGCCTCGATCCGGCCGGGGGTGCCGGGCGGTACCCGCCCGCCCCCGGCGTCGGTGACCCGGACCCGGGTGAAGCCGGGTATCCCGAACCCGACCCGGCGGCCGTCCGCGCGGGCCGCACTGCGTCGGGTCACCACCTGGAACGCCACCGGGCCCGTCTCGCTCTGCCCGTAGAGCTGGACCAGCCAGGGCGTACGGCGCCGTGAGGCGCCCAGCAGCCGCCGTACGGTGCGCGGATGGATCGCGTCGAACGTGGAGCCGTACGCCCGGACCCGGGACAGCGGGGCACCCGGCGCGTCGGCCAGTTCCTCCCACAGCACGAACGTGTTGGGGTGCGTCTCCACGATGCCGGGCCGGTGCCGGACCAGCAGCGGGCCCACCGCCGCCGGGTCCGGGTCGGTGATCAGCACGAGCGGGCTGCCGAAGTGCAGCAGGACGCCGAGCAGGTGGTAGAAGCGAGAGTGCACGAACGACATGTGCAGCGCCGCCGGCTCGCCACGCGTGGGCCGGCCCATCGCCTGCTGCGGCACGAGCCGGTTCCACATGGTGTGCGCGCAGTGCACGGCCAGTTTGGGCACGCCGGTGGTGCCCGAACTGTGGGTGATCAGGGCGGGTTCGCGGGGGTGCAGCCGGACGGGCGGGGGCGGCTCCGCGCCGGCGAACTTCGCCAGGGGCTCCGCCCCCGCCGCGTCGTCCACGCAGAGCGTCCGCCGCACGAGCCCGGACAGGGCGATCTCCCGCAGGCCGTCCAGGGTGGGGCTGTCGGTGATCAGCCAGGGCCTGCGCAGCCGTTCGAGCAGCTGACCCGCCACGGCGGGGGCCAGTGCGGGCGACAGCAGCACGGGTACGGCGCCGATCCGCGCGACGGCGCAGGTCAGCAGCACGATGTCGACGTTGTCGGCCTTGTGCACGACGACCTGCTCCGAGGGCCGCACCCCGGCCTCCCACAGCCGGCCGGACAACTCCTCGACCACATCGGCCAGCACGCTGTAGCTCAGGTCGACCCCGAGAGAGGGGGCGACGTCGAGCGGCCGGTCGAGGGTGACGAAGACCGCCCCGTGCCGGTCGGCGGCACGCCGGAAGACCGGTCCCAGATAGAAACCGCGGTCCGCGAACAGGGACTGTCGCATGGAGGCGTTCCTCTCGGTGGTGTTCACCAGGCGCCCTTGCGCACCAGATGGCGGCGGAGCTTCCCGGTCGGGGTGCGGGGCAGCGACGGGACGAAACTGACGCTGCGGGGGACCTTGAACGCGGCGAGGCTCGCGCGCGCCAGGCCGATCAACTCCTGGGCCAGGCCGTCCCGGACGGGCGGGGCGGGGACCACGAAGGCCCGCAGCCGGCTCGCGCCGCGCCCGTCGGGAACGGCCGCGACCACCACCTCCCGCACCGCCGGATGGCCGCGCAGCACGGCCTCCACCTCCAGCGGGGAGACGGTGATGCCGCCGACCATCTCCATGTCGTCGGCCCGGCCAAGATGCCGGTAGGAGCCGTCCGGTTCGCGGCACGCCCGGTCGCGGGTGGCCAGCCAGCCGCCGACCAGGGCCTGGGCGGTCTCCTCGGGCCGGTTCAGATAGCCGGGCGTCACCGTCGGTCCGCGCACCCACATCTCGCCCTCCTCGCCGTCCGGCACCGGGTGGCCGTCGCGGTCCCTCAGCTCCACCTCGAAGCCGGGGACGGGACGGCCGACGGTGCCCGGGTGGTTGTGGGCGAAACCGTTGGCGCAGAACGCGTGACCGGCCTCCGTGGAGCCGATCTGCTCCAGCACGGGCGCGCCGAACAACGCGGTCACCTGCCGGGCCAGCCCCTCCGGCAGCCCCTCACCGGCCGACACCGCGGCCCGCACCGAGGCGAAGCAGCCCTCGTGCCCGTGACCCCGCTCGGCGACCAGCGCCGCGTACGCGGACGGCACGGAGTACAGCAGCGTCACCCGGTGCCGGGCGACGAGCTCGTCGAGCGTGGCCGGACCGGGCCGCCGGTCCACCAGCACGGCGGACGAGCCGGAGAACAGCGGGAAGACGAAGGCGTTGCCGAACCCGTAGGCGAAGAACAGCTTCGACACCGACAGGGTGACGTCGTCGGCGGTGATCCGCAGCACCCGCCGCCCGATCAGGTCGTGGTACGTCCGTGGATCGCCGTGGGTGTGCACGACGCCCTTGGGGCGGCCCGTCGTGCCGGAGGTGTACTGCACGTAGAGCGGGGTGTGCCGGCCGACCTGATGGGCGGGAGCGGGCTCGGCGGCGGGGGCGAGGGCCATCAGCTGGTCGGCACCGAGCCCCGCCCGGCCGGCGAACCGCTCCTCCAGACCCGGCCCCGTCACACACAGCACGGCGTCGGTGTCCTCGGCCAGGAACGCGTGGTCGGCGGCGGGAAGTTCGGGGTTGACCGGGACCGCGACGGCACCGAGGCGGGCGGTGGCGAGGAACGCCGTCACCCAGGCGAGGGAGTCCGGCAGCGCGAGCAGCACACGGTCGCCCGGGCGCACCCCGTGCCCGGCGAGCACGGTCGCCGCACGGGCCGCGAGGTCGTGCACCTCACCGTGGGTCCAGGCCCGGTGCCCCTGGTGAAAGGCGGTCCGCCCGCCCCACCCGCGCCGCTCGGCGAGCTCCGCCAGCTGGGCCGCGAGATTTCCGGGCGCCTCGGCCTCGGCCGGACTCAGCGTGACCTGCGGACTGGTCATCGCAGGGCCTCCCCGGCCGCCCCGGCCTTGTGCCCCGGCGGGTCCTGCTGCCGCATCCGGTCGGCCGTGTGCTGATGGAGGGCCCGCATCGGGGCCGCCGTCTTCAGCAGCATCTCCTCGTACTCCGCGTCCGGATCGGAGCCCAGCACGATCGCGCCGCCCGCGCCCAGATGCATCACGCCGTCGGCGAAGACAGCGGTCCGGATCACGATGCTGAGGTCCGCACCGCCACCGCACCCGAAGTAGCCGAGGGCGCCGGAGTAGACGCCGCGGGCCTCGGTCTCCAGCGAGTCGATGATCTCCAGCGTGCGCAGCTTCGGCGCGCCGGTCATCGACCCGCCCGGGAAGCAGGCCCGCACACAGTCCACCGCGTCCGTGCCCGGCCGCAGCCTGCCTTCCACGGTCGACACCAACTGGTGCACGGTGGCGTACGTCTCCGTGGCCATCAGCTTGGAGACCCGCACGGTGCCGGTCCGGCAGACCTGCCCCAGGTCGTTGCGCAGCAGGTCCACGATCATCAGGTTCTCGGCCCGGGTCTTGGCGTCCGACGCGAGCGCGTCCCGCAGCCGGGCGTCCTCCTCCGGCCCGTCGCCCCGGGGCGCGGTGCCCTTGATGGGCCGGGCCTCGGCGGTGCCGTCCCGGCCGATCCGCAGGAACCGCTCGGGTGAGGAACCGGCCACCTCCAGCTCCCCGAATCTCAGGAACGCCGCGTACGGGGCCGGGTTGTCGTGGCGCAGCGTCCGGTAGAACTCCAGCGCGTCGGGCGGAGCGGGCAACCGGGCGGCGTTCGTCAGGCAGACCTCGTAGCTGGTGCCGGACCGCAGCGCCCGCCGGCACGCCTCGATGTCCGCGAGGTACGTCGCCCGGTCGCGCACCAGCCAGGGCTCGGCGGCGCCGGGGTCGGCCGGGGCCGCAGGTCCGGGCAGCGGCGGCCGCTCCGTCGCCACGCAGGAGAGGTCGGCCAGCACGCCCTCCAGCCAGTCGGCGGCCTCCCGCGCGGCCTGCGGGGTGTCCTCCGCCAGGCATACGACGTAGGTGAAGCCCTCCTCGTGGTCCACCGCGATCACCCGGTCGGCGAACAGCCAGGCGGCGTCCGGGGCGGGGGAGCGGTGCCGGTTGGACGACCCGCAGTCGGCCTTCATCTCGTAGCCGAAGTAGCCGACGTAGCCGCCCGTGAAGTCGAACGGCAGCCCGGTCGCGTCCACCCGGCGGTTGGTCAACTGCCGCTTGAGGTAGTCGAAGACACTCGCCCTGACCCGCCGCACCGGCCGGCCCGCCCGCTCGATCTCACACCGCCCGGCACCGACGTCGTACCGCACGAACTCGGCGAGCGGCCCTTGGTCGTCCCCGAGGAACGAGAACCGCGACCGCCCCGGCTCGACCAGCGAACTGTCCAGCCAGAAGCTCCGCGGCGACCCCGCGAACATCCGCCCGAAAACCGCCTCGGCATCAACGGCCCCGGCGACCCGCCGAGTGTGCAGCCGGTACCCGACCCGCCCGGGACGCCGGGGACGGGGGATGGCCACACTGGCCGCTCCTGCACCGGCGGACGGAACGACCCCGGCACGAGCCCCCTGCCCTGCGACCGGGACGGCCCCGCCGGAGCCCCATGAGGCGCCCTCGGCGGGAGTCTCCTGCCCTGCGGCCGGGGCGGTCCGGGTCGGCGAAGTGGTCGTGCTCGGCGGGTTGGTTCTGCCGGTGCCTGCGGCGGATGGGCCGCTCTCGGCGTGCGCCTCCTGCCCCGCGGCCGGGACGGCCCGGGTCGGCGAGGTGGCCGTGCTCGGCGGGTTGGTTCTGCCAGTGCCTGCGGCGGATGGGCCGGCCTCGCCGGTCGTCACCCACCCCGTGGCCGGGGCGGCCCCGGCCGGTGAAGCGGCCGTGCCCGTCGGGTCGGCCCCGCCGGGCCTCGCGTCCGCCGGGATGGCCTCGCTCGACGCGGCGGCTTCGCCGAACACGACCGTCCCGGTCCCGCCGAGCGCGTTCGCCGCGCCCTGGGAGACGGCAGCGACCTGGAAGACGGCCGCCGCCACGGGACGGCGAAGCGCACCGGCGTTTGGAAGGACCGCCGTCCGCCGCCGGACCCCCGCGTCGCACTCCGGGACGACGGTCCGCCGCCGGGACCCCTCGTGCGACGGCTGCGTCGGCACGGCCGTGTTCTTCGGGCGCAGCTTGCCGGCCCGCTCGGCGGTGAGGTTCCGGAAGTTCACGAGCATGCGGTGCCCGTACTCGGTGAGGACCGACTCGGGATGGAACTGCACCCCCCACAGCGGCCGGCTCCGGTGCCGGAGCCCCATCAGGACGCCGTCCTCCGCCCAGGCCGTGGCCTCCAGCGTCTCCGGCAGCGGCTCGCGCACGGCCAGTGAGTGGTAGCGGACGGCGGTGAACTGCTGCGGCAGCCCGTGGAACAGGTCCCGTCCGTCATGCCGGATCGTGGACAGATGCCCGTGCCGCGGCTCCGGAGCGGGCCCCACCAGCCCGGCCTCCCCGAGCGCGATGCCCTGATGCCCCAGACACACACCGAGCACGGGAACCGGGGAGGTCGCGAGCAGCCTGCCCCCGATGCCGAAGTCCCGCGCCTCGCCCGGATGCCCGGGGCCGGGGGACACCACGAGGTTGTCGAACGCCCGGAGATCGGGAAGACCGTCGACGGGCGTGTCGTTCCGCACCACCACCGGCTCCTCGCCGTTGACCTCGGCGAGCAGCTGGAACAGGTTGTACGTGTACGAGTCGTAATTGTCGATGAGCAGGGTCTTCACCCGCCCACCTCCCTCTGTTCGTTCGCGGGCCTATATGGCCCGGCGTTTGTGCCGCCCGCGCAGAGCCTGGAGCGACGGGTACAGCCATTTCCGGAAGAAACGCTGGAGCCGCGGCATGAGAATCCAGGTGACAAGGGCCGTTACACACAGACACAACAACAGCGTGCGAAAAAGTGCATTGAGGTCACCGAGATAGGGAAGCACTGTCAGATTGAACAGGAGCACCGGCGGGAAAACCGCGCTCATATTCACGAACCACAGTTTCCATTTCGACGGCGGAGCCGGTGGCGGGGGCGTCAGCGTCTGCGCGTCGAACCAGGCCCGGGCGCCCGGCACCCGCCTGCGCTCCGCCTCCTGGGCGACACCCGCCAGCCGGGCGTCCCATTGTCCCCGGGAGGGTGATTTCTCCCAGGCCAGGGCCAACCCTTCGCTGGCGAAGCGATAGACGACATGCCACTCCGCCCCTCCGTCGACAAGTACGCCACCCCCCATGAATCCCGGCTGCCGCGCGGTCGCGCCCAGCATCGCCCAACCCCAGGAGTGGAAGTCGGCTGCACGGCCCGGCATCACGCGATAGGCCACGGTGACCGTGACGGGATTACTGGTCACGCCGTCCCATACGGAAAGCGCTCACCGCGCGTTCAAGATTCAACAAAGAATTTTCCGGTTGTTCGGAAGGTCACCCCGAACGTGAAGACTCTCCGCAGGTGGGAAAGCGCATCCGCTCAGGTAGGGGTGACGGCGCTCTCCTCCGCCTCCACCGGCGCCTCCCCGAAGCGCGACAACGCCAGCGCCCCCGCCACCGCCACGGCGAAACCGAGGACCGCCAGCCACCCCAGCCCCGGCCGCGTACGGTCCCCGAGCCACACCACGCCGATCAGCGCGGGCGCGACGGTCTCCCCGAGCACCAGCCCGGCCGTCGCCGTGGTCACCGACCCGCGCTGCAGGGCCGTGGTCAGCAGCAGGAACGCCGCCCCGCCGCCGACCAGCAGCGCGTACGTCGCCGGATTGGGGAACAACTCGCCGGGAGACAGCCCGTCGATGAGCCGCACCGACACCTCCACCACCCCGAACCCCAGCCCCGCCCCCAGCCCGAGCGTCAGCGCCCGCCCCCGCTCCGGCAGCCGCCCGCCGGCCAGCCCGAGCAGCAGCACCCCGGCCGCCGCCCCGAGCATCGCCCACTTCAGCCCGGCCGGCCCGGCCTCGTCGCCCTCCGCCCCGGACGCCAGCCCCAGCAGCGCGAGCCCGGCACACACCACCGCCACCGCCGCCCACTCGACACGGCTCAGCCGCACCCCGAGCAGCCGCGCCGCGACCACCGCCGTCACCGCGAGGCTGGCGGCCAGCGCCGCACCCACGGCGTAGATCGGCACCGACCGCAGCGCGAGGATCTGCAGCACGAAGCCGAGCCCGTCCAGCCCGAGGCCGGCCAGATACCGCCACTGCCGCAACGCCCGCCACAGCAGCGCGACGTCCCCGCCCGGCCCGGTCGCCGCCGCCGAGCGCGCGGCGATCGCCTGCAACACGGTGGCCGTACCGAAGCAGACCGCCGCACCGAGGGCACACACCATTCCAAAGATCACAAATCGACAGTAGGGGAGGGGTTGCGGACGGGGGGCCATGCGCGCCCGTTCACACCGATCTCTAGGCTGACCGTCTGTCAGTGCACTACGGGGAGACGCGGGGAGACACGCACATGGCTGAAACACGGCGACGGCTGCGCTCGAGCACGGTGGTGCTGGGCGGTATGGGCGTCCTCGCGGCGGCCCTGTCCGCCTGCGGCTCCGACCCCGACCGCCGCTGTGTGGACCGGGACAGCTACGACTACATCAACGGCTACAAGATCGTCGCCGACAAGAACTGCACGTCCGGCACGTCCACGTCCGGCAAGGGCCGCAAGAAGACCGGCACGACCAGGGGCATCGACGCCGACTGGTACTACGACGCCGACGTGAGCGGCGGCTACGCCGACGGCGGCACCTTCAGCCGCAGCGAGGCCGTCGACCGGGGCGGCTTCGGCTGCTCCGGCTCCGGCAGCGGCGGCGGCTGACGGGCGGATACAGCAGATGGAACGCCGGACCATCGAGCCCCGCGCCGGCTGGCAGCAGACCGTCGAGGAACAGGGCCTGATCTACCCCCTGACCCGCTACCCCGACGACTCCCTGCGCCCCTACTGGGACGAGAGCGCGTACTACGTCTTCTCCCTGGAGGAGATCGAGGCCCTCGAAGAGGTGGTCGAGGACCTGCACCGGATGTGCCTGGCGGCGGCCGACCACATCGTCACCCGCAACCGCTTCGCCGACCTGGGCATCACCGACCCCCGCGTCGCCCGCGCGGTCGCCGAGGCCTGGCAGCGCCGAGCCGAACTCCCCTCCGTCTACGGCCGCTTCGACCTCCGCTACGACGGCACCGGCCCGGCCAAGCTCCTGGAGTACAACGCCGACACCCCCACGTCGCTGGTGGAGGCCGCGTCCCCCCAGTGGTTCTGGATGGAGGACCGTTTCCCCGGCGCCGACCAGTGGAACTCCCTCCACGAACGCCTCATCGACGCGTGGAAGAGCCAGACCGCCCTCCTCCCGCCGGGCAGCCCCCTCTACTTCGCGTACTCCTCCGCCGACGAACTCGGCGAGGACATGATGACGGTCGCCTACCTGAAGGAAACCGCCGAGCAGGCGGGCCTGGCCACCGACTGGATCGCCATGGAGGAGATCGGCTGGGACCGCCTGTCCGGCCGCTTCGTCGACCAGCGTCTGCGCTTCATCCGCAGCGTCTTCAAGCTCTACCCCTGGGAATGGCTCACCACCGACCGCTTCGCCGACCACGTCCTGGACACCCTCGACAACGGCGGCGGCACGGGCTCCACCCTGTGGATAGAACCGGCCTGGAAGATGCTCCTCAGCAACAAGGCGCTCCTGGCGATCCTCTGGGAGCTGTATCCGGAGCACCCGAACCTCCTCCCGGCGTACCTGGACGGCCCCCGGGACCTGTCCGACACGGGCTGGGTCGCCAAGCCCCTCCTGGGCCGCGAGGGCGCGGGCGTCACGATCCACGAGTCCGGCACCGAACCCGTCACCCGCGACGAACCCTGCTGCTACCAGCAACTGGCCCGCCTGCCCGACTTCGACGGCAACCGCGTGGTCCTGGGCGCCTGGGTGGTGGAGAACGAGTCGGCGGGCCTGGGCATCCGCGAATCATCGGGCCTGATCACGGACGAGTACGCGAGGTTCCTGCCGCACGTGATCCTTTAGGAGGGGCTGAGGGGGATCGCCTTCAGGGGCGCGGGGCTGTATCGATGTGCGGCTACCGCCGCGTGGGCGCGACAAGCCACGCACCACCCGCACCCGGCCACGAAGAACAACCCGGCAGACGATCCCCCGCCCTCCCACCCGGTAGGCTGACCGAGGGCCGTGACTGGCGCGCTGGGATGGGACCAACCATCGGGGAGCGGCCCGAGCAGACAGAGCCGTGCGCCTGGGCCGTACCGTGAACGCTGAACGCAACGTCCGGAGGTCCACACATGTCAGCCGAGCCCCTCTCCCCCGCTTCCACCGCCTACCGCGCCGCCCTCGACGTGATCCGCGCCGTCGAACCCCGCGTGGCGGACGCCATCGGCCAGGAGGTCGCCGACCAGCGCGAGATGCTCAAGCTGATCGCCTCCGAGAACTACGCCTCCCCGGCCACGCTCCTGGCGATGGGCAACTGGTTCAGCGACAAGTACGCCGAGGGCACCATCGGCCGCCGCTTCTACGCCGGCTGCCGCAACGTCGACACCGTCGAGTCGCTCGCCGCCGAGCACGCCAAGGAGCTGTTCGGCGCCCGCCACGCCTACGTCCAGCCGCACTCCGGCATCGACGCCAACCTCGTCGCCTTCTGGTCGGTCCTCGCCCAGCGCGTCGAGGTCCCCGCCCTGGAGAAGGCCGGCGTCCGCCAGGTCAACGACCTCTCCGAGGCCGACTGGGCCGAGCTGCGCCGCGCCTTCGGCAACCAGCGCATGCTCGGCATGTCCCTGGACGCCGGCGGCCACCTCACCCACGGCTTCCGCCCGAACATCTCCGGCAAGATGTTCGACCAGCGCTCCTACGGCACGGACCCGGCCACCGGCCTCATCGACTACGAGGCCCTGCGCGTCTCGGCCCGTGAGTTCAAGCCGCTGATCATCGTCGCGGGCTACTCGGCCTACCCCCGTCTGGTGAACTTCCGGATCATGCGCGAGATCGCCGACGAGGTCGGCGCGACGCTCATGGTCGACATGGCGCACTTCGCCGGCCTGGTCGCGGGCAAGGTCCTCACCGGTGACTTCGACCCGGTCCCGCACGCCCAGATCGTGACGACGACCACCCACAAGTCGCTGCGCGGCCCCCGCGGCGGCATGGTCCTGTGCGACGACTCCCTGAAGGACCAGGTCGACCGCGGCTGCCCGATGGTCCTCGGCGGCCCGCTCCCGCACGTCATGGCCGCCAAGGCCGTCGCCCTGGCCGAGGCCCGGCAGCCCGCCTTCCAGGACTACGCCCAGCGCATCGTCGACAACTCCCGCGCCCTGGCCGAGGGCCTGATGCGCCGCGGCGCGACCCTCGTGACGGGCGGCACGGACAACCACCTGAACCTCATCGACGTCGCCTCCTCCTACGGCCTCACCGGCCGCCAGGCCGAGGCCGCCCTGCTCGACTCGGGCATCGTCACCAACCGCAACGCCATCCCCGCCGACCCGAACGGCGCCTGGTACACCTCCGGCATCCGCATCGGCACCCCCGCCCTGACCACCCGTGGCCTGGGCACCGCCGAGATGGACGAGGTCGCCGGCCTCATCGACCGCGTCCTCACCACCACGGAGCCGGGCACGACCAAGTCGGGCGCCCCCTCCAAGGCGGCCCACGTGCTCGACGCCAAGATCGCCGACGAGATCTCCCACCGCGCCACCGACCTCGTGGCCGGTTTCCCGCTGTACCCGGAGATCGACCTGGGCTGACGCCCACGGCTCGTCACTCGTCCAGGTCGATCAGCACCTGACGCGGCTCCTCCCGCGGCGGTCCGGCTTCCCGCCGGGCCGCCGCGCGGTGTATCAGCAGCGTGCCGCCCACACCGGCCGCGAGCCCCAGCACCCCTCCCGCCACCGCCCACCGGGCCTGGCCCCGCACCGGGCCGGGCAGGTCCACGGCGGCCGTGCTCCCGACCGGCCCGCCGTCCCCGCCACCGAGCAGCCGCGCCCTGTCCAGCCGCTCGAAGACCGACCGCGGCGCCCGGTGCCAGCGGATGTCGTCGTCCTCCACGGCGGGCGCCGGATCCGAGCGCACCCACGGAGCGCCGTCCTCGGCCACCACCAGCTGGTCCTGCCGCTCGACCGCCACGTCCCCGCCCGGTGGACGGTTCGTGCTCGGCCACCCGCCGACCCCGGACAGCCCCCACACCACCGTGAGCCGCACCTGCGGAAAGTTCCCCTCCGCCCAGTCCTCCGGCACCCGCTCCGTCCCCGTGTGCGCGGGCTGCAGCAGCTGCCACAGGCGGGCGAAGGCCGGCTCGCCCGAGCGCACCGCCGTAGTCCGCCCCGTGCCGCCCGCGACGACCATCGCCACGTCGGGGACGTCCCGCCCCCGCGCCGGGAGAGCCCCGGCGGCCGGCACGGTCGCGAACCCGGCCACAGCGCCCGCCACCGCCACCACCAGCGCGCCCCGCACCACCCCACCCCAGCGCCGGGCTCTCCCCGCCCGGCCCCGGCGCCGCGCTCTCCCCGCCCGGCCCCAGCCCTGTCCTCTCCCCGCCCCGCCTCGTGCCCGCATCGGTCCCCCTCCACGTCGGCACCGCCCCGAGCACGGCCGGGACAGCCCCCTCCCGTGCCTCACCCTCTTGTTACACCGCCGGGGCCGAACGGGATCCTGTCTGTTTCCGGCCGGTTCCGGATCGGCCCCCGGGACCTGAGAGAATGGTGAACATGGCCTCTGACCGACCTCGCGTGCTCTCCGGGATCCAGCCCACCGCCGGCTCGTTCCACCTCGGCAACTACCTCGGCGCCGTCCGCCAGTGGGTGGCCCTGCAGGAGACTCACGACGCGTTCTACATGGTCGTCGACCTGCACGCGATCACCATCCCGCAGGACCCGAAGGACCTGCGCGCGAACACGCGCCTGGCCGCGGCCCAGCTCCTCGCGGCGGGTCTCGACCCGGACCGCTGCACGCTCTTCGTGCAGAGCCACGTCCCCGAGCACGCCCAGCTCGCCTGGATCATGAACTGCCTGACCGGCTTCGGCGAGGCCGGCCGGATGACCCAGTTCAAGGACAAGTCCGCCAAGCAGGGCGCCGAGCGCGCCTCGGTCGGCCTGTTCACGTACCCGATCCTGCAGGTCGCGGACATCCTGCTCTACCAGGCCCACGAGGTCCCGGTCGGCGAGGACCAGCGCCAGCACATCGAGCTCACCCGTGACCTCGCCACGCGCTTCAACGGCCGCTTCGGCGAGACCTTCACCCTCCCGAAGCCGTACATCCTCAAGGAGACGGCGAAGATCTACGACCTCCAGGACCCGTCGATCAAGATGAGCAAGTCGGCGTCCACGCCGAAGGGCCTCATCAACCTCCTCGACGAGCCCAAGGCCACGGCCAAGAAGGTCAAGAGCGCCGTCACCGACACCGACACGGTGATCCGCTACGACGCCGAGAACAAGCCGGGCATCAGCAACCTGCTCACGATCTACTCGACCCTCACCGGCGAGAGCATCGGCGAGCTGGAGGAGAAGTACACCGGCAAGATGTACGGCGCGCTCAAGACGGACCTCGCCGAGGTCATGGTCGAGTTCGTGACGCCGTTCCGGGAGCGCACCCAGCAGTACCTGGACGACCCCGAGACGCTCGACTCGATCCTGGCCAAGGGGGCCGAGAAGGCCCGCGCGGTGGCCGCGGAGACCCTCGCGCAGGCGTACGACAAGGTCGGCTTCCTGCCCGCCAAGCACTGAAACCGCTCCCGCGCACAGCCGTACCACCGAACAGCGCTGTACATCACTCCGGTTGCGCCTGCCCGTAACCCGGCCGTGGCCGTACAGTCGATAACCGGGTGGTCGTATCAGCGGCCACACTGACACGACAGGAGACGACGTGGGGACCGTAACGATCGGTGTCTCGATCGCGGTCCCGGAGCCTCACGGCAGCGAGCTCCAGCAGCTGCGCGCGGGCTTCGGCGACGCCTCGGCGCACGGCATCCCCACGCACGTCACCCTGCTGCCGCCGACGGAGGTCGACGAGGCCGCCCTGCCGGCCGTCGAGGCGCATCTGGCCGAGGTCGCCGCGGCCGGCCGCGCGTTCCCCATGCGGCTGTCCGGCACCGGCACCTTCCGGCCCGTGTCGCCGGTGGTGTTCGTCCGGGTCGCCGCGGGCGCGGAGGCCTGCTCCCGGCTCCAGCAGCAGGTCCGCGACCCCGCCGGTCCGGCCGCACGGGAACTGCAGTTCCCGTACCACCCGCACGTCACCGTGGCGCACGGCATCGACGAGGCGGCCATGGACCGCGCCTTCGAGGAACTCGCCGGCTACGAGGCCGAGTGGCCCTGCACCGGCTTCGCCCTCTACGAGCAGGGCGCCGACGGTGTCTGGCGCAAGCTCCGCGAGTTCCCCTTCGGCGGTTCGGTGGTCCCCCCGCAGGCCGGGCGGGTGGAGCGCGGCTCGGTCCCCACCCGCTGATCCGCCCGGAGGGTCAGACCGGCAGCCGCCGGAACACCCCGCGCGGCAGGTGCCGCAGCGCCGCCATCACCACGCGCAGCGTCCCCGGCACCCACACCGTCTCCGAGCGGCGCCGCAGCCCCACCTCCACGGCCGTCGCGACGGCCTCGGGCGTGGTCGCCAGCGGCGCCTCGGGCAGCCCGGCGGTCATCCGCGTCCGGACGAAGCCGGGGCGTACGACCATGACGTGCACGCCCGTGCCGTGCAGCGCGTCGCCCAGGCCCTGCGCGAAGGCGTCGAGGCCGGCCTTGCTGGAGCCGTAGATGAAGTTCGCGCGGCGGGCCCGCTCGCCCGCGACGGACGACATCACCACCAGCGAGCCGTGCCCCTGGGACTGGAGCGAGCGGGCGCACACCAGGCCCGCCGAGACCGCGCCGGTGTAGTTGGTCTGCGCGACCCGCACCGCCGCCTCCGGCTCCCGCTCGTCGCGGGCCTGGTCGCCGAGCAGCCCGAAGGCGAGCAGCACCATGTCGATGTCGTCCTCGGCGAAGACCTTGCCGAGGACGGCCTCGTGGGAGGCCGGGTCGAGCGCGTCGAAGGCGACGGTGTGCACGTCGGCCCCGAGCCCGCGCAGCTGCCCGGCGGCCTCCTCCAGGGCGGGGGAGGGGCGGCCCGCCAGCCAGACCGTGCGGGTGCGGCGGGCGATCAGCCGGCGGGCGGTGGCCAGCGCGATCTCGGACGTACCGCCGAGGACGAGCAGGGACTGGGGGAGGCCGAAGGCGTCCTTCATGACAGCTCCTAGAGGTTGCTCAGAGACTGAGGCGGCGGGCCAGGTCGGACACGAACACCCCGCGCGGATCCATCCGGCCGCGCAGCTCGCGGAAGTCGTCGAGGCGCGGGTACATGGCCGCGAGCAGCTCCGGGCGCAGCCGGGCGTCCTTGGCGAGGTAGACCCGCCCGCCCGCGGCCGCGACCTCCTCGTCGAGTTCGTCGAGGAACGCGCCGAGGCCGGGCAGGCCCGCCGGGATGTCCAGCGCCAGCGTCCAGCCCGGCACCGGGAAGGACAGCCAGCCCGGGTCGGACTCCCCGAAGCGCTTGAGGACGGCCAGGAAGGACGGGCAGCGGCGTTCGGAGATGCGGCGCACGATGCGGCGCAGGGCGTCCTCCCGGCCGTAGCCGACGACGAACTGGTACTGCACGAAGCCGCCGCGGCCGTAGACGCGGTTCCAGTGGGGCACGCCGTCCAGCGGGTGGAAGAACGCGGAGATCCGCTGGAGTTGACCGGTCCGCGCGCGAGGGGCCTTGCGGTACCAGAGCTCGTTGAACAGGCCCACGGTCGTCCGGGTGAGCAGGCCCTCGGGGAGGATCGCGGGGGTGGCCGGGAGGCGGGGGGTGCGGAAGGCGAGCGGGTCCCGGCGCAGGCGGGCGGGGAGGGCGTCCAGCGGCGCGTGGTCGCCGCGGGTGAGGACCGCGCGGCCGGTGGCGGCGCCCCGGGCCAGCAGGTCGATCCAGGCGACCGAGTAGCGGTAGCGGTGGTCGGTGGCCGCCAGCCGGGCCATCAGGTCGTCGAGGTCCGTCGCCCGCTCGGTGTCGACCGACATCAGCGAGGTCTCGACCGGCTGGAGCCGGATCGTCGCGGTGAGGATCACACCGGTCAGGCCCATGCCGCCGGCCGTCGCGTCGAAGAGCGGCGTACCGGGGATCACCGTGCGGATCTCGCCGTCGGCGGTGAGCAGTTCGAGGGCGAGCACGTGCCGCGCGAAGGAGCCGGAGACGTGGTGGTTCTTGCCGTGGATGTCGGCGCCGATCGCCCCGCCGACGGTGACGTAGCGCGTGCCGGGGGTGACCGGCACGAACCAGCCGAGCGGCAGCAGCACCTCCATCAGCCGGTGCAGGGAGACGCCCGCGTCGCACAGCACGGTGCCGCCGTCGGCGTCGATCGCGTGCACCCGGTCCAGGGCCGTCATGTCGAGCACGGACCCGCCCGCGTTCTGCGCCGCGTCCCCGTAGGCCCGTCCCAGGCCCCGGGGGATCCCGCCGCGGGCCCCGCAGTCCCGGACGGCCGCTGCGGCCTCCTCGTACGTCCGAGGGCGGATCAGCCGGGCGGCGGTGGGGGCGGTGCGGCCCCAGCCCGTGACGGTGGTGTGGTCCAGGCCCATGACGTCCGGGTCGGAATCGGTGTCGGCAGACATGTCCGTGACCGTATCGCCCTAGTGTGAGCTATTAGTTCGAGAACATGGCATGCCTCCCCGAAATGGGTGATTAATGGGATGTCGCTCAATATTGCCGGAGTTCGGGCCTGATGGGCGTGAACAGTGAGTCCACATGGACCAACTCGACGACCTGCACGACATGGACCACCGGATCGTTTCGGCGCTCAGGGCGTGCGGCACCGACCCGCGCGTGGCCGGCGCCGCGCGTGCCCTGTCCTGGGCGGGGGAGCACGCGGCGCTGTGGCTCGCGGCGGGGCTCGCCGGAGCCGCCGTCGACGGCAGGCGACGCGGCGCCTGGCTGCGCGGCACGGCACTCACCGCCGGGGCGCACCTCGCCAGCATGGGGGTGAAACGGGTCGTGCGCAGGCCGCGCCCCGCACACGTCGAGCCCCTGGTGCGCACCGCCGGGCGGCACTCCTTCCCCAGCTCGCACGCCACCTCCGCCGCGGCCGCCGCAGTGGCCTTCGGCGCCCTGGGCGCCCACGCGGTGCCGCCGCTCGCCGCCGCCGTGTGCGTCTCGCGCCTCGTGGTCGGCGTCCATTACCCCTCCGACGTCGCCGCCGGCGCGGCCCTGGGCGCCCTCACGGCCCGGCTCGGCGCCCGCTGGATGCGGGGAGGCGCCCACCATGACTGAGACGGCCGTCCTGCGGCAGCGCACCCACGAGGAGCGGCCCGCGCCGTCCCGCAAGGGCGGTCTCCTGGCCGGTCTCCTCAGGACCGCGCGCCCCAGGCAGTGGGTCAAGAACGTTCTCGTGGTGGCCGCCCCGGCCGCCGCCGGCCAGCTCTTCTCCCGACACGCCCTGCTCCAAGTCGCCTTCGTCTTCGTCCTCTTCACCGCCTGCGCCGCCGCCGTCTACCTCGTCAACGACGCCCGCGACGCCGACGCCGACCGCGCCCACCCCACGAAGCGGCACCGCCCGGTCGCCGCCGGGCAGGTCCCCGTACCCGTCGCCTACGCCGTCGGCGGCTGCCTCGGCATCCTCGCTCCCGCCGCGGCGGCCTGGCTGTGCGGCCCCGCCGTCGCCGCCCTGCTGACCGCCTACCTCGCCATGCAACTGGCCTACTGCGTCAGCCTCAAGCACGTCCTGGTCGTCGATCTCGCCGTCGTCACCACCGGGTTCCTGATGCGGGCCATGGTCGGCGGACTCGCCCTCGGCATCCCGCTGTCGCGCTGGTTCCTGATCACCACCGGCTTCGGGGCACTGTTCATGGTGTCGGCCAAGCGCTACTCGGAAGCCGTCCAGATGGCCGGAAAAGCGGGCGCCACCCGCGCGTTGCTCACCGAGTACACCACCGGCTACCTCCGCTTCGTCTGGCAGCTCGCGGCCGGCGTCGCCGTCCTCGGCTACTGCCTGTGGGCCATGGAGGAGGGCGGCGTCCCGCACACCAGCGTGCTGCCCTGGCGCCAACTGTCCATGGTGGCCTTCATCCTGGCGATCCTCAGATACGCCGTCTTCGCCGACCGGGGCACGGCCGGCGAACCCGAGGACGTCGTCCTGCGCGACCGCGCCCTCGCACTCATCGGCGTGGCCTGGATGGCGATGTACGGCCTGGCAGTGGCGAATTGGTGACCACGCGCGCGTGGCGAGGCCCCGTGCTCCCGTGCCGCCGGGAACTGCTCGGCTTCGCCACCGTCGGTCTCCTCGCCTACGCCGTGGACCTCGCCCTCTTCACCGGCCTGCGCGGACCCGCCGGCCTCGACCCGCTCACCGCCAAGTCCCTGTCCTTCCTGGCCGCCTGCACGGTCGCCTACGCGGGCAACGCCCTCGGCACCTACCGGACCACGCGACACCGGGGCGTGCGCCCGTACGCCGTGTTCTTCGCGGTGAACCTCGCCGGCGCCGCCGTCCAACTGCTCTGCCTGGCCGTCAGCCACTACGGCCTCGGCCTCACCTCGCAGCGCGCGGACACCGTCTCCGGCGCGGTCATCGGTATGGCACTGGCCACAGTCCTGCGGTTCTGGGGTACCCGTACATGGGTGTTCCGGGCGGAGGGCAGAGTCGGATCATGGACTGGCTGAAAAGACTCCCGGTGATCGGGCCGTGGGCGGAGCGGCTGATGGTCACCCACGCGTGGCGCTCGTACGAGCGGCTGGACGGCGTGAAGTGGACGCGGCTGGCCGCCGCGATGACCTTCAGGAGTTTCGTCGCGCTGTTCCCGCTGCTGACGGTGTCCGCCACCATCGCCGCCGCCACGCTCAGCACGGGGCAGGAGGAGAAGCTCCAAGACAAGCTCGCCGAGCAGGTCCCGGGCATCTCCGACCAGCTGGACATCGCCGGCCTCGTGGACAACGCCGGCACGATCGGCCTCATCGCGGGCGCGCTGCTGTTCTTCACGGGCGTCAGCTGGGCCGGCTCGATGCGCGAGTGCCTGCGGGCGGTGTGGGACCTCGACGACGACGAGGAGAACCCCGCCGTGCGCTACGGCAAGGACGCGGGGGTCCTGCTCGGTCTCGGCGGCGCGCTCCTGGTCACCATCGCCGCCTCCGCCGTCGCCTCCGCGATGATCGGCCGGCTCACCCGGGAGCTCGGCATCGACGAGGGCGGCTGGGGCGGGGTCCTGCTGCACATCGTCGCGTTCCTGATCGCCGTCCTCGCGAACTTCCTGCTCCTGCTCTACGTCCTGACCCTGCTGCCCGGCGTCGAGCCGACGCGCCACCGCCTGTTCGTGGCGGCGCTGACCGGCGCGATCGGCTTCGAACTGCTGAAGCTGCTGCTCAGCGGCTATCTGCAGGGCGTGGCCGCGAAGAGCATGTACGGCGCGTTCGGGGTGCCCGTCGCGCTGCTGCTGTGGATCAACTTCACCTCGAAGCTGGTGCTGTTCTGCGCCGCCTGGACGGCGACGCAGAGCAAGGAGGACGAAGTCCCGGGCGTCACTGGCGAGTCCGGCGGCGCACCAGATCCGGCAGCGGCCAGCGGCGGTTGACCAGGAACGCGCCGCCCGCGAGCAGCACCAGCACCCCGCCCGTGATGCCGAGCGCGGTCCCGATGCCGCTGGAGCCGTTCGCGGCCGGGGCGCTGGCCACCGGCTTCGCGCCGGTCCCGGCCGTGCCGCTGCCGCCGTCCCCGGAGCCGCCCGCCTCACCGGAGGGGTTCGCGCCGGGCTTGGCCTGCTCGGCGCCCCTGGGCGGCACCAGCTCGCCCACCGGCTGCACCTTCCCGGCCGCCTTGAAGCCCCAGTCGAACAGCCGGGCCGTCTCCTTGTAGACCTCGTTGTGCTCGTCCTTCTCCGGTTTCATCACCGTGACGAGCAGCACCTTGCCGTTCCGCTCGGCAACGCCGGTGAAGGTGGCGCCGGCGTTGGTGGTGTTGCCGTTCTTGACGCCCGCGATGCCCTGGTAGACGGGCACGTCCGAGTCGCCGGCCAGCAGCCGGTTGGTGTTCTGGATCTCGAAGGACTCGCGGACCTTCTTGCCCTTCTTGCCCTTCTTCGTCTGCCCCGGGAACTTGGCGCTGACCGTCGCGCTGTACTCCCGGAAGTCCTTCTTCTGCAGCCCCGAGCGGGCGATCAGCGTCAGGTCGTACGCGGAGGAGACCTGCCCCTCGGCGTCGTAGCCGTCCGGGCTGACGACGTGCGTGTCGAGGGCCTGGAGCTCCTCGGCGTGCTCGTTCATCTCCTTGACGGTGTTCTCGACGCCCTTGTTCATCGCGGACAGCACGTGCACGGCGTCGTTGCCGGAGCGCAGGAAGACGCCCAGCCACAGGTCGTGGACCGTGTACGTCTCCTCCTCCTTTATCCCGACCATGCTGGAGCCCGAGCCGATGCCCGCCAGATCGGAGGGCACGACCTTGTGCTTGGTGTCCCTCGGGAACTTCGGCAGCAGCGTGTCCGCGAACAGCATCTTCAGCGTGCTCGCCGGGGCGAGGCGCCAGTGCGCGTTGTGCGCGGCCAGCACGTCACCGGACTCGGCGTCCGCGACGATCCAGGAGCGGGCGCTCAGGTCCTTCGGCAGCACCGGCACGCCGCCCGCCAGGTTCACCTGCGTCCCCGGCTGCCCGAGCCGGGCGCCGCCCACGGTCGACATCGACGCCGGGGGAGTGGCCGACGGGCTCGCCGAGGGACTGCCCGAAGGGCTCGGGGCGGCGACGGCGGCGGGTGCGGCCAGGGCGAGGGACGACAGGGCGGCGGAGGTGACCAGCAGGGATCGCCTGATGGTCTTCTTCGGAGCGGGCACGGTCGGAAACGTACATGCCGTACGGCGGGAAGTCCCGCCCCCGGCCCCACCCCGGGAACGGAACCGGACAGGCTCTGGCGATACTGGTCTCATGCTGTGCTCATCCGGGGGACGTTCCCCGGACCCCCGGCCGGCCCCGGGAGCTCGGCGCTGTGATGAAAGGTCTGATTTTGTGAAGCTCAGCCGCCCCGTCTCCTGGTTCCTGCTCGCCTTCGGGGTGTGGAGCTGGGTCATCTGGATCACTTTCGTCAAGAACCTTGTCAAGGACAGCAGCGGGCTCGCTTTCGACGACGGTCGTCCCACGGCTTACTTCTGGGTGCACCTGCTGCTCGCCGTCGTCTCCTTCGTATTGGGGACGGCCATCGGGGCCATCGGGTTGCGTGGTCTGCGCGCACTGCGCCGGACGTCATAGCGGCGATCGGGAGACACGACACCGTGGTCATCGTTTTCGTACTCGTCGCCGTGCTGGTCCTGGCCGTCATCGTGACGGCCAACTGGTACGTGTGGCGCCGTCTGTTCCGCGACACGACCCGCGGCCCCGGCCGCACGCGCCGCGCGGGCGCGGTCCTGATCGCCGGCGGCTGGATCCTGGCGATCACCGCCCTGGTCGCCGAGCGCTCGGGCGCCCCGTTCTGGCTCCAGCAGGTCCTCGCCTGGCCGGGCTTCCTGTGGCTGGCCCTGTCGATATACCTGCTGCTGGCGGTGCTGGCCGGTGAGATCGTCCGGCCGCTCCTGCGCCGCTTCCTCGAACACCGCGCGCGACGAACGAACCAGGGCCCGCAGCCGACTCCGACCCCCGACCGGGCAGGCCCCACCGACGCGACGGCGGCGGGCCGACCTCCCGCCGCGACCGTCCCCCCGACCAGCCCGCAGCGGAACGCCGGCGACGCCCCCATGCCGACGACCGCGCCGCAGCCGGGCGGTGCCGGTGGAGCGACCGCCTCCCACCCCGACCACGGCGGCAGCGCGGCCCCTGCGCCCGCGACCGCCTTGCAGCCGGGCGGTGCCGGTGGAGCGACCGCCTCCGCGGCGACACCGGTGACTGCCTCGCAGTCCGAGCGCGGCGGTAGCGCGGCCGCCACCGCGACCTCGACGGCCGAGGGTCCGCAGTCAGGCGCAGGCGTGACCCACGCGCCCGCGCCCGCGACGGCACCCGCGGCCGCCTCCCAGCCCGACTCCGGCGGTAGCGCGGCCCCTCCTCACCCGCAGAGCGGCCTCGAATCCGACGCCCCCGAGGGCTCCCCGGAGCCCTCCGTCACCCCCACCGGACCCTCCCGCCGTCTCTTCGTCTCCCGGGTCGTCGCCGGGGCCGCCGCGGCCGCCGCCGTCGGGACCGTGGGGTACGGGACGTACGGCGTGCTGCGCGGGCCGAAGGTGAAGCGGGTCACCGTGCCCCTGGCCAAACTGCCGCGCGCCGCGCACGGGTACCGGATCGCCGTGGTCAGTGACGTGCACCTCGGCCCGGTCCTGGGACGCGGCTTCGCGCAGAAGGTCGTCGACACGATCAACGCGACCCAGCCCGACCTGATCGCGGTCGTCGGCGACCTGGTCGACGGCAGTGTGAAGGACCTGGGCCCCGCGGCCGCCCCGCTCGCCCAGCTGAGGGCCCGTCACGGGTCCTACTTCGTCACCGGCAACCACGAGTACTTCTCCGGCGCCGAGCAGTGGGTCGAGGAGGTCCGCCGCCTGGGCCTGCACCCGCTGGAGAACGCCCGCAGGGAGATGCCGTACTTCGACCTGGCCGGAGTCAACGACGTCGCGGGCGCGGACGAGGGCCAGGGCCCCGACTTCGCGAAGGCGCTCGGCGACCGGGACACCGCACGCGCGTGTGTGCTGCTCGCCCACCAGCCCGTCCAGATCCACGACGCCGTCGAGCACGGCGTCGACCTCCAGCTCTCCGGCCACACCCACGGCGGCCAGCTCTGGCCCGGCAACCTCATCGCCTCCGGCGCCAACCCCACCCTCGCGGGCCTGGAGCGCTACGGCGACACCCAGCTCTACGTCTCGCGCGGCGCCGGCGCCTGGGGCCCGCCCACCCGCGTGGGCGCACCGTCGGACATCACCCTGGTCGAGCTCGCGTCGAAGCAGGCCTGAGCCCGCCCTGTGAGAACGCTGTGAAACCGGACCGAACAGCCCATCGGTAAGGTCTTTCCCAACTCGTCAGATCTCCCTTCCCCCCGGTCAAAATCCTGTGATTGGGTGAGCCCGCCACGAAGGGGTGTGGCATACGCACAAGGGCCCCAAGGGGGTCTGGGGAGGGCAAAGCCGATGCGATCGGTTCGCATACGGATACTCGCGGCGCTGCTGGTCCTGGCCGCCGCGGGCGTGGGCGCCTGGCAGTTCCTGCCGTCGAAGGGCGACGGGAAGACCATCACGGTCGGCACGACGGACGGCGTCACCTCGCTCGACCCGGCCGGTGCGTACGACGCGGGCTCCTGGGCGCTGTTCAGCAACGTCTTCCAGTCGCTGCTGACCTTCGCGCCGGGCGGCACCGCCCCCGTACCGGACGCGGCGAAGACCTGCGCGTTCGTCCGCGGCGACCTCACCACGTACCGCTGCGAGCTGCGCGACGGCCTCACCTTCCCGAGCGGCCGGACGATGAACGCCGAGGACGTGAAGTACTCCTTCGACCGGATCCTGAAGATCAAGGCCCCGGTCGGCCCGGCGTCCCTGCTCGGCACACTCGGTTCCGTGGCCGCCGACGGCATGACCGTCACCTTCCACCTGACCTCGCCGGACGCGACGTTCCCCTTCAAGGTGGCCACCGGCGCCGGCTCGATCGTCGACCGCACCGCGTACCCGGCCGGCAAGCTGCGCACCGACGACGGCGTCGACGGCACGGGCCCGTACACCCTCACCTCGTACACGAAGGACCGGGACGCGGTCCTCGCGCCCAGCCGGCACTACCGGGGCGCCGTCAGCGGCACCGGCAGGCCCGTCGAGCTGCGCTACTACGCGACCCCCGAGGCCCTGGACACCGCCTGGAAGGACAAGCAGGTCGAGGTCGCGACCGACCAGCTGCCGCCCGGCGTCCTCGCCGGACTCAACCCGAGCGACCCCGCCCAGCGCGTCTACGAGGCGGACGGCTCCGAGACCCGGAACCTGTACTTCAACACCCGCTCCGGCAAGCCGCTGCACGACCCGAAGGTCCGGCAGGCCATGGCCTGGCTGATCGACCGCGAGGAACTGGCCGCCACCGTCTACGACGGCACCGTCGACCCGCTGTACTCCCTGATCCCGGCGGGCCTCACCGGGCACACCGCCTCGTTCTTCGACGACTACCCGAAGCCGGACCCGAAGAAGGCCCGGCGGCTGCTCACCCAGGCCGGTGTGAGCCTGCCGGTGCACTTCACCTACGGCTATGCCGAGGGCCGCGGCGCCGGTGAGCAGGAGGCGGCCCAGATCAAGAAGGAGCTGGAGGCGAGCGGCCTGTTCAAGGTCACCCTCAAGGGCTACGAGTGGACCGCCTTCCAGAAGCGGTGGGCGGGCGGCAGGCTCGACGCGTACGCCGTCGGCTGGGTCGCCGACTTCCCCGACCCCGACACCTTCGGCGCCGCGCTCGTCGGCTCCGGCAGCGCCATGAACACCGGCTACAGCAGCAAGGACGTCGACCGGCTCATCAAGGACAGCCGGCGCTTCGCCGACCGTACGGAGGCCGACCAGGACTTCCGCTCGGTGCAGCAGACCGTCGCCCGGGACGTCCCGGTGCTGCCGCTGTGGCAGGCCAAGGAGTACGTCGTCACCTCCGAGGACGTCGGGGGCGGCCAGTACCTGTCGGACGGCACGGGCGTGTTCCGCCTGTGGAGGCTCACCGCGCTCTGACGGTCCGGCGCGGCCGGGCCTCAGGAGTCGGTGCGCCGCCGGGCCGCCGGATCGGGGATGGCGTTCGTCATCCCCGGCAGGAACTCCGTGAACAGTTCGTGCACCTCGCGCACGAGCGGCCGCAGCACCCGGAAGCGGGCCAGGGCGACGCCCCGCGCGGTGAGCCGGGCGCCGCGCTCGGCCAGCCGGTAGCTGCGCTCGCGCCCCTCGGTACGGTCGAAGATCCAGTACAGGACGAGCCCCATCTGGGACAGCCACATCAACTCGGGCAGGATCTCCCGCAGTTCCTCGGGCACCTTGGTCTTCGTGGCCCCGGCGAGCACCTCCCGGTGGACGCTGATGGCCTCCTCGCGCGCGTGCTCCGACTCGGGGGAGAAGGGGCTGAGCGGGCTGTCCGGGTCGGCGGCGTTCTTGAAGAACTGCACCGCGAACTCGTGGTACGGCGCGGCGATGTCGAGCCAGGCCCGCAGCACCCCCGCGAGGCGGGCCTCCAGGTCGCTCTCCCGGTCCAGGATCTCGCGGACCGCCACCTGGTGCTCGGCGGCGATCCGGTCGTAGAAGCCCTGGATCAGGTGCTCCTTGCCCGCGAAGTAGTAGTACGCGTTGCCGACGGAGACCCCGGCCTCCGTGGCGATGGCCCGCATCGTCGTCTTGTCGTAGCCGCGCTCCTGGAACAGCCGCATGGCCGTCTCCAGGATCAGGGCGCGGGTCTGCTCGGACTTGGTGGGGGTGGCGCCGTCGTCGGGGCCGTCGTTCTTCGCGGGCACGGAAAGAGAGCCTAACGTCAGCACCGGTGCGGCTACCGGTGCGGTTACCTGGGGGCGCAGGTGCCGTCGGCGCAGCCCGGCGGGGAGTAGCTCCAGCCGCTGTCGGGGTCGTACGACCATCCGTCCGCCCGCCGGTACCCCCGGCCGCCCCACTGCGCGCCGCCGCGCTGCCCCCGGTGCGCCTGCGCCCCGCGCCACTTGGCGGCGGCGAGCACCGCGCCCTTGGCCAGCCGGGCACCGGCCGGAGTACTCAGCCGGTGGGCGAGCGGCCGGTGCTCGCGCAGCGCCCACAGGGTGACCACCCAGGCGGCAGGGCCCCGGTAGACCTGCCCGGCGTCGCCGATGACGGTGATCTCGTCGAGGGTGGCGCCGTGGTCGAGGCCGGGGAAGCGCCGCCGGGCCTCCTCGGAGGCGGCCGGGACCAGCTCCAGCGGCACCAGTTGGGGCTGCCGCCGGAGCCAGTCGCGCAGGAACGCGCACAGGGAGCACTCGGCGTCGTACAGGACGGTGAGCCGGCGGACCGGTGCGATCGCGTTCACGCGGGCCTCCGCTCAGGCCTGCGCCGACGGGGCGGCCCAGCCCTGCGGCGGCACCGGCGGCACCTGCTCGCGCTCCATGGCTCCCCGGCGCCGTATCCGGTTGAGCACGTAGACGTTGCTCAGGTGCATCACGCCGAGCACCAGCAGCACCACGCCGAGCTTGGTCGACAGGGCCTCGAAGATGCCGCGCGCGTCGGCGATGGTCTCGTCGTCGCTCAGGTACAGCGCGACGAACCCGAGGTTGACGAGGTAGAAGCCGACCACCAGGAGGTGGTTGACGGCGTCGGCGAGCTTCTCGTTGCCGTGCAGCACGTCGGCGAGGAAGATCCTCCCGTTCTTGCTGAGCGTGCGGGCCACCCAGATGGTCAGACCGATGCTGACCAGCAGGTAGATGACGTAGGCGATGACCGTGCGGTCCATTGCCCCACCCTTCTTGAACACGTTCAAAACGCTGTCGGGGATGACTCTAGACCTACTTTTGAACATGTTCAACACAAGGTCCGGAGTGATTGTCAGTGGTGCCTCGTACTGTCGTCGGCATGGGAATCGTGACGTTCGTCGACGAGACGACGGCGGGGGAGCGGCGGACGGCCTGGGGGCTGGAGATCGCCGAAGAGCGGCTGACCGTACGGGAACTGATTCGGCGCCGGGTCTTCCAGGAGGTAGCGGAGTACAACGCCCGCACACCGGAGCTCTTCCAGGGCCTCGTACAGCCCGAGGACACCGAGCGCGTGTTGAACGGCTACGCGGTGCCCACTCCCCGCCGGATCGACCCCGAGGCGCAGACGGCCCTGGCCGAGCGGGCCTTCGCCGGGAACGGCTTCCTGGTGCTGGTGGGGGACCGTCAGGTCACCGACCCGGACGAGGAGATCGAGCTGCCGCTCGGCACCGAGGTCACGTTCCTGAAGCTCGTCCCCCTGGTCGGTGGCTGATGAGCTCCTTCCGCACCCCCCGGTCGCACACGGACCGGCTGCGCAACAGGATCGCCGACGGCGACGTCGGCCGGGTCGCCGACGAGGCGCTGCGCGTCATGGACTCCAGCCGCGGCGCCTGGGGCGGCGGCTGGGAGCAGGTGCTGGACCAGCTCCGCGCCCTGTCGGCGGAGTACCGTCGCCAGTTGCTGCACGCCCTGGCCGACCGCTTCCACCAGGCCGGTGACGACACGGAGGCCCGCTGCCGCCATCTCGCCCTGTGCACCCTGATCGCCGAGGGCCTCGACGGCTCGGAGAGCCTCGCCGACGATCCGCTGGCCGCCGAGCGCCGCAAGGCCCTGGACGATCTCGCCCGCCGCCAGTCCTTCTGGTACGCGGCCCGTTTCGAGATCCTGGGCCGGGCCGAGCTGGCAGCGGGCCGTCCCCTCCCGGCTCCCGTCGTGGCGGTGGTCCGCCGCGCGGCCCTGGACGCCTACCGCGCGGACGACCTCGTCGGGCTGGCCCGGCAGCTCACCGAGCCCGTCCTCAACGTGGGCGAGGCGTGGGCCGAACAGGCCCTGAGCGACGCCACCACCCCGGACTGGCAGGCCCTCCTCACCCACGCGTCGACGGCGACGGCCTCCAAGCCCACCGCCAAGTGGGACAAGCAGGCCCGCACCCTGCTGGACACTCTCGGCGCCGACTGCGTCCGCGACACGGTCCTGTCCTGGCTCGCCCTCGTCGGCCGCCCCCGCACGCTCCCCCTGGAACGCCAGGCGTGGGAGCCGGACATCAACAACGCCTACGACCCGTACAACGCCACGGCCCTGCGCGGCCTGGCCTGGCTCCTCTCCCTGCTGCCGCCCCACCCCGGCACCGCCCGGGCCCTGGGCGCCCTGGTCGAGACCTCACTGAGGAAGGTCGCGGGCATCGGCCCCCGCAACCCGAAGGTCGCCAACGCCGGTGTCGTCGCGCTGGCCCGGATCGACTCCGAGACGGCCCTCGCCGAACTCGCCCGGCTGGCCACGCGCGTGACGTACAAGAACACGGCCAAGCTCCTCGACGCGGCCCTGCAGACCCGTGCCACCTCGCTCGGCCTCAGCCGCGAGGAGATCGAGGAACTGGCGGTGCCGGCCTACGGCCTGACGGATATCGGTCACGCCGAACACCGCCTGGGCGAGGCGACCGCACTCCTCGACGTCCGCGGCCCGCGAGCCGTGCTGAGCTGGCGCAACGCCGCCGGCAAGCCCGTCAAGTCCGTGCCGGCCGCGGTGAAGCGCGACCACCCGGACGAACTGAAGGACCTGAAGACCGCGGTCAAGGACATCGACAAGATGCTCTCGGCGCAGAGCGAGCGCCTGGACCGCCAGTTCCTGGCCCGCCGCACCTGGCCGTACGCCGTCTGGCGCGAGCGCTACCTCGACCACCCGCTCGTCGGCACGCTCGCCCGCCGCCTGCTGTGGACGATCGACGGCAGGACGGCCGGCTGGGCGGACGGGGACCTGCGCACACTCGCCGACGAACCGCTCACGGAGGGCACCCGGGTCGAGCTGTGGCACCCGGTCGGCCGCGAAACCGCCGAGATCGTCGCCTGGCGCGACTGGCTGGAGCGGCACGGCATCACTCAGCCGTTCAAACAGGCCCACCGCGAGATCTACCTGCTCACGGACGCCGAGCGGGCCACCGGCAGTTACTCCAACCGCTTCGCGGCGCACATCCTGCGCCAGCACCAGTTCCACTCCCTGGCCGCGATCCGCGGCTGGCGCAACAAGCTGCGCCTGTGCGTCGACGACTCGGCCCCGCCCGCCACCCGCGAGCTGCCCCAGTGGGGCCTGCGCGCCGAGTACTGGATCGAGGGCGACGGCGAGGAGTACGGCATCGACACCACCGACTCCGGCAGCTATCTGCGCCTGCGCACCGACCAGGTCCGCTTCTACCCGATCGACGCCCCGGAGAACTCCGCCCCCTGCTACGGCGGCGAGTACACCATGTGGCTCCGCGACGGCCGAGACCCCGTCGCTCCGATCCCCTTGGAGGACATCCCGCCTCTGGTCCTCTCCGAAGTCCTGCGCGACGTCGACCTGTTCGTCGGCGTGGCCAGCGTCGGCAACGACCCGACCTGGCAGGACGGCGGCCCCGGCGGCCGCTTCCGGGAGTACTGGACGACGTACGGCTTCGGCGAGCTGAACGCGAGCGCCGAGACCCGCCGCACGCTGCTCGACCGCCTGATACCCCGCCTGGCCATCGCCGACCGCTGCACGCTGGAGGGCCGCTTCCTCCACGTCCGCGGCGACCGCCACACGTACAAGATCCACCTGGGCTCGGGCAACATCCTCATGACCCCGAACGACCAGTACCTCTGCATCGTCCCGAAGTCCGACCCGACGGCTTCGGGGACGGGCTACCTCCCCTTCGAGGGCGACCGCACGCTGGCGGTCATCCTGAGCAAGGCGATGCTGCTGGCGGCGGACACGAAGATCACGGACCCGTCGATTCTGAGCCAGTTGTGAGCCTCAGTCGTTCGACCCCGGCCGACCCGCCTCCAGGATCGCGGCGACGTCGAGGGTGACTTCGGCGCCGATGGTCGCGGGGAGCATGACGATTTCGCCGGGGGCATGCGGACGGTGCTTCTCGTAGGTGTCCCCGGCGGGTTCGGTGAGGACGTGCAGGCGCTGGTGCTTGCGGTCGACGATGACGTACACGGGGACCTTCGCCTCCGCGTACGCGGTGACCTTGGTACGCAGGTCCGTCCGGTAGTTGCTGGAAGTGACCTCCAGGACCAGACGGAAGCAGACGGGGTCGTAGCAGTTGTTCTCGATGAGGTGGTCCCGGTAGTCGGCGTCCACGAGGGACAGGTCCGGGATCGCATAGTCCTCCGTGCCGGTCGGCAGCCAGAGGCCGATGCCCTGAACCAGCTTCGAATCCGGCCCGTGGAGGCCCGCTTCCACGAAGGGCAGCATGAGGTCGGTCAGGGCCACCGCGTGCGCGCCGTCGGGGGGTGGGGACACGAGGATCTGGCCTCCGATGATCTCGACTCGGTAGCCAGGGTTGCGCTCCATGAGCCGGTTGGCCTCCGCGATCAGCGGACGCCTTCCGTAAGGCCGCTCGACGGCTGCAGCGGACATCAGCATGCCTCCTGTGGCTGGTGTCGAGAGCATCATCGTAGGCCGGACGACGTCGGTGCGGCCCGTTCTGCTGCCTTCACCCGAAGGCGTGGCATATGCCAGAGGGCCCCGTCTCCAGCGGAGACAGGGCCCTCATGAGCAAGCGGTCGACCTCAGAAGCGGCGCGTGATCAGCGCACGCTTCACCTCTGCGATCGCCTTCGTGACCTCGATACCGCGCGGGCAGGCGTCCGTGCAGTTGAAGGTCGTGCGGCAGCGCCAGACGCCGTCGCGGTCGTTGAGGATCTCCAGGCGCTGCTCGCCGGCCTCGTCACGCGAGTCGAAGATGAAGCGGTGCGCGTTGACGATGGCGGCCGGGCCGAAGTACTGGCCGTCGTTCCAGAAGACCGGGCACGACGTGGTGCAGGCCGCGCAGAGGATGCACTTCGTCGTGTCGTCGAAGCGCTCGCGGTCCTCGGCCGTCTGGAACCGCTCACGCGTCGGCTCGTTCGTGTCCTTCGTGATGAGGAAGGGCATGACGTCGCGGTACGCCTGGAAGAACGGCTCCATGTCGACCACGAGGTCCTTCAGGACCGTGAGGCCCTTGATGGCCTCGACCGTGATCGGCTTCTCGGGGTTGATGTCCTTGATCAGCGTCTTGCAGGCCAGACGGTTCTTGCCGTTGATCCGCATCGCGTCCGAGCCGCAGATGCCGTGGGCGCAGGAACGGCGGAAGGTGAGAGTGCCGTCCAGGTCCCACTTGATCTTGTGGAGGGCGTCGAGGACACGCTCCTTGGGGTCGATCTCCACCTGGAAGTCTTCCCACACCGCCTCCGCCGCGACCTCCGGGTTGAAGCGGCGGATGCGGAAGGTGACCGTGATGTAGGGGGAGTCGGCGAAACCGGGCTCGGGCTTGCCGGCCGCGTCTTCCTTGTCCAGAACAGGGGTAGCCATCAGTACTTACGCTCCATCGGCTGGTAGCGGGTCTGGACGACCGGCTTGTAGTCGAGACGGACGGTTTCGGAGCCGTCGGCGCCGACCTCGCGGTACGCCATGGTGTGCCGCATGAAGTTGACGTCGTCGCGGTTCGGGTAGTCCTCGCGGTAGTGACCGCCGCGGGACTCCTTGCGGGCGAGCGCGGAGACCGCCATGACCTCGGCGAGGTCGAGCAGGTTGCCCAGCTCGATGGCCTCCAGCAGGTCCGTGTTGAACCGCTTGCCCTTGTCCTGGATCGCCACGTTCTTGTAGCGCTCGCGCAGCTCCGCGATCTTCTCGACCGCCGTCTTGATCGTCTGCTCGGTGCGGAACACCATGACGTTGGCGTCCATGGTCTCCTGCAGCTCGCGCCGCAGCTCCGCCACCCGCTCGGTGCCGGTGGCGTCGCGCAGTCGCTCCACCTGCTCGACCACGAGCTCCGCCGGGTTCTCCGGCAGCTCGACGAACTCGGCCTTCTGCGCGTACTCCGCGGCGGCGATGCCCGCGCGCTTGCCGAAGACGTTGATGTCCAGCAGCGAGTTCGTGCCGAGGCGGTTGGCGCCGTGCACGGACACGCAGGCGACCTCGCCGGCCGCGTACAGGCCCGGGACGACCGTGGTGTTGTCCGCCAGGACCTCACCCTCGACGTTCGTCGGGATGCCGCCCATGGCGTAGTGCGCGGTGGGCTGGATCGGGATCGGGTCCGTGTAGGGCTCGATGCCGAGGTAGGTGCGCGCGAACTCCGTGATGTCCGGAAGCTTCGCGTCCAGCTGCTCCGGCGGGAGGTGCGTGAGGTCGAGGTAGACGTGGTCGCCCTCGGGACCGCAGCCGCGGCCCTCACGGATCTCCGTGTAGATGGAGCGCGAGACGACGTCACGGGACGCGAGGTCCTTCATGACCGGCGCGTACTTCTCCATGAAGCGCTCGCCGTCCTTGTTGCGGAGGATGCCGCCCTCACCGCGGGCGCCCTCCGTCAGCAGGATGCCCATGCGCCAGATGCCGGTCGGGTGGAACTGGAAGAACTCCATGTCCTCCAGCGGCAGGCCGCGGCGGTAGACCGCCGCCTGGCCGTCACCGGTCAGCGTGTGCGCGTTCGACGTCACCTTGAAGAACTTGCCGCAGCCACCGGACGCGTAGACCACGGACTTCGCCTGGAAGACGTGGATCTCACCGGTCGCCAGCTCGTACGCCACGACGCCGGCCGACTTCTTGACGCCGTCGACCTCGGTGATCAGCTGGTCCAGGACGTAGAACTCGTTGTAGAACTCCACGCCCTCCTTGACGCAGTTCTGGTACAGCGTCTGGAGGATCATGTGGCCGGTGCGGTCGGCCGCGTAGCAGGAGCGGCGGACCGGGGCCTCGCCGTGGTTGCGCGAGTGACCGCCGAAGCGGCGCTGGTCGATCGTGCCGTTCGGGGTGCGGTTGAACGGCAGGCCCATCTTCTCCAGGTCGAGGACCGAGTCGATGGCCTCCTTCGCCAGGATCTCGGCGGCGTCCTGGTCGACCAGGTAGTCACCGCCCTTGACCGTGTCGAAGGTGTGCCACTCCCAGTTGTCCTCCTCCACGTTGGCGAGCGCGGCGGCCATGCCGCCCTGCGCGGCGCCCGTGTGGGAGCGGGTGGGGTAGAGCTTGGTCAGCACGGCGGTGCGGCTGCGCTTCGTGGACTCGATGGCCGCGCGCATGCCCGCGCCACCGGCGCCGACGATGACGGTGTCGTACTTGTGGATCTTCATGATTCTCGCAACCCCGTGCCTAGCGGATGTTCGGGTCGAAGGTGAAGATCACCAGCGTGCCCAGCAGGATGGTGAACACCGTGGCGGTGTAGAGCAGGCCCTTGAGCCACAGCCGGGTGTTCGCGCGCTCCGCGTAGTCGTTGATGACCGTGCGCAGGCCGTTGGCGCCGTGCAGCATGGCGAGCCACAGCATCAGCAGGTCCCAGACCTGCCAGAACGGGGACGCCCAGCGGCCCGCCACGAAGGCGAAACCGATCTTGGAGACGCCGCCGTCCAGCACGAGCTGGATCAGCAGGTGGCCGAGGACCAGCACGACCAGCACCACGCCGGACAGGCGCATGAACAGCCAGGCCGCCAGCTCGAAGTTGCCCCGGGTGGTCTTCGGGGTCTTCTTGGTGCGCTGGCGCGGGGCTTCGATGAAGGGCGCCGGGTTGTCGACGGTGTAGACGGCGCCACCCTCGACGGGGCCGACGCCGGCGGCGGTCTTCTCAGACGTGGACATTGGCGTCAGCTCCCGAAGAGTTCACGAGCGGCGTGGCCGAGGACGGGGTAGATCGCCCCGAGCATCAGCACGACCCACAGGGCGACGACGGTCCAGAGCATCTGCTTCTGGTAGCGGGCGCCCTTGATCCAGAAGTCGACGGCGATGACACGCAGGCCGTTGAGCGCGTGGAAGAGGATGGCGGCGACGAGGCCGTACTCCAGCAGCGCGACGATCGGCGTCTTGTACGTGGCCACGACGGTGTCGTAGGCCTCAGGGGACACGCGGACGAGGGCGGTGTCCAGCACGTGGACGAACAGGAAGAAGAAGATGAGGACGCCGGTGACTCGATGAGCCACCCAGGACCACATTCCTTCCCGGCCGCGGTACAGCGTTCCAGCCGGCACGGAAGTTTCCTCCGGGAGCGGGGATTGGGGCCGCGCCGGCTTGGTGTGTCGGTCGGGCCCGGCCGGGTACGGTCCACCGGCCCCCAGCATCGTAGCGATGTGCTGCCGCCGGGCTGCGCCGGGGTCTGGCTGTGTGATCAAACTGGCATGCGTACGGGCTAGCGGAAACGGCTTCTGGGGTGGGGTGTCCTGTTATCTGCCGGGTGCGGGTGCGCTGTGGTTGTTCGCGCAGTTCCCCGCGTCCCTGAGGGCACTGACCAGCCGCCCGCTCGCCAGGCGCCGGAGTTCGTCGGCCACGACCACCCGCTCTTCTTCCGGATCGTTCGTCAATCGTGACCGGATGGCTTCGAGGAGGCGGTCCAGGGTCTCGGACGGGGAGACACCGTCCAGGCAGATGACGAACACGTGCCCGAAACGGGCCTCATAGGCGGCGTGGGCCGCGCTGAGGGCGGTGTGGGCCGCGGAGTAGGTGTCCGGCGGGAGCGTGGGCAGGGACTCGGCCGCCAGTGCTTCCGTGAGGTCGGGCCAGGTCAGGTCGTAGGCCGCCTCGTCCGCGGCGGCCAGCAGCGAGTCCAGGTCCGGGTAGGGGCGGTGGTCCGCGACGCGCCGGGCCCAGCGGAGGCTGCGCAGGCAGGAGAGGAGGGCCTGCTCCAGCTCCTGTGCGGAGGCTGCGTTGAAGTGCTCCACCGGTATGGCGAGCCGGCCGGGGAGATCTGGGAGACGGTGCGCAGGCAGCGTGGGTCCTCGTGGGCGTCACGTGTGTCGGCAGGGCGAGTTGTGAGAGATGTGACGTCACGCTATCGAGTACGACCATGACGTGTCCGAGAGATACCTGAATTTCACCCGGGAGAGAGAGTTTCGGCACGCGTGGTGGACGCGCGCCGGACGGTCTCGGGTTTTAGGTTGGCCGTGTGAGTCAGCACAGGCGCCGGACTTCGGCGAAGCAGGAGAAACAGCGGCAGGTGCTGGTCGTGGCCATGGCTGTAGCCCTGGTCGTGGTCGGGGCCGGGGTGAGTCTTGGGCTCTGGGCAGCCTCGGACGGTGACGGCGGGTCCACGGGCTCGCAGGCCAGAGCCTCACAGGGGGCCACCGCGGCCGCGCCCCCGGACGCGACCCCCAGCCCGACCCGCTCCTACCCCTTGTCCGAGGCGCCCCGCACCATCCCCGCCGTGCGCGACCACGAGCCGGCGCGCGGCCCGGGCTGGCGCCCCGAGAGGGGCAACCGGGTGGTCGTGGACGACCCGGCGCTGGCCGACGAGGGGAGGCTCGTCGCCGGCGAGCTGGGCATGGCGTACGCGGGCGAGAAGGGCGACAAGCGGGCCGGGGACCTGCGGCTGGCGCTGAACAGCGACGAGGGCGCGAACCCGGAGTCGTACGTGATGACCGTGCGCGACGGGCGGGCGGAGATCAACGGGCCGTCCGACGCGGGTGTCTTCTACGGCACCCGCACCCTGAAGCAGGAGACCCACGACGGCGGTACGGCGCCCGAGGGGGTCGTGAAGGACGAGCCGGCCAAGCCGCAGCGCGGGTTCATGCTGGACATCGCGCGCAAGCCCTTCACGGCCGGCTGGATCGAGGACCGGATCCGGGAGCTGGGCGATCTGAAGTTCAACCAGCTGGGGCTGCACTTCTCCGACGACCAGGGATTCCGGATCGAGTCGTCCTCGCATCCCGAGATCGTGTCCCAGGAGCATCTGACCAAGGCGCAGGTGCGGAAGATCATCGACCTCGCGCGCAGCCGGCACATCACGATCGTGCCCGAGATCGACTCGCCCGGGCACCTCGGCGCGGTCCTCGACGCCCACCCCGACCTGCAGCTGCGCAGCGCGCAGGGGTCGGCGGTGCAGGGCGCCATCGACATCTCCAAGGCCGAGAGCGCCGAGATCGTCGACGACCTGCTCAACGAGTACGCGGACCTCTTCCCCGGCGGGCCGTGGCACCTCGGCGGCGACGAGTACCAGGCGCTGACCCGGTCGAATCCGGAGGCGTCGTTCCCGCAGCTGGCCACCGCCGCCCGCGAGAAGTACGGCTCCGGCGCGACGGTCGCCGACCTCGCGACCGGCTGGCTGAACGACCGTGCCGACACCGTCCGCAAGCATCAGCGCGTCCCCCGCGCCTGGAACGACGGCTTCTTCCGCGGCACCTCCGTGCAGGCCGCCAAGGACATCCAGGTCGCCTACTGGACCGGCAAGGAGATCGGCGCCCGGGCGCCCCTGGAGTACCTCCAGGCGGGCCGCAAGGTGATCAACTACAACGACGAGTTCCTGTACTACGTGCTCGGCGAGCCGCAGACCTTCGTCTACCCGACGGGGCAGCGGATCTACGAGCAGTGGACGCCGCGGGTGCTGCGCGGCACCGCGGCCGTGCCGGCGCGCTACGACGGCCAGATCCTCGGCGGGTCCTTCGCCGTGTGGTGCGACCTCGCGAACTCCCAGACGCAGGACCAGGTGGCGGCCGGGATCCGGATGCCGCTGCGGGCGACCGTCCAGAAGCTGTGGGACCCGGACCGGCCCGAGCTGTCCTGGGCGGAGTTCCGGGCACTGGCGGACAGGCTCGGCTGACCGGCAGGAATTGGCTCATACGGCTGCGAACTCCCGTACGGCTGTGGTGGTCTTCTGACGCGAGCAGCATCGAATATGCCGGGGGGAACCGGGACATGGGCTACTGGGGATACTTCGTCGTCGGCCGGGGGGAGCGGCCGCTGCCGGAGCTGGAGGCGCTGGCGTCGGCCGGGGACGGTCCGACGCAGCGCGCCTCGGCGCCGGGCGGATGGCAGGTGTGGGAGTACCCGAGCAGCGACGGCGACATCGGGAACATGAACGCCCTCGCCCGGGAGACCGGGGCGCCCGCGCTCTTCGGGTACGTCATGAACAGCGAGTGCGTGGTGCTGGAGGCCGCTGCTCCGGAGAGCGGGGCGTGGACGACCTGCCTCGCGCGCTCCGCCATGGCCGGGTACCTGGGGGCGGGCCGGGAGGGCCTCACGCTGGAGGACTACTTCCTGGAACCCGGCGACGCCGCCGAGCGGGCCGTGCGCTGGGCCGCCGAGGCCGGGTGCGAAGTGAACGCCGACGCCCTGGTGGACGTACTCACGTCAGACCCCGATCCCCTGGCCGAAAACCTCTTGTTCCGCTTCCTCGACAGACTGGGCGTGGTCCCCCTGTGACACTCCGGGGCCGTCGCACGCAGTAAGGGGAAGTGCGGGTTCCGTGAGGGGTGAGGGCTGGCAGCGGCCTGATCGGGCCCCGGAGACGGCCCGCGGAGGGAGGCGTGGATGAGCCTGGTGGAGTTGATCGCACAGGCCGACGAGCGCGGGCTGGCCGCGAGCGGGCTGGCTTGTTTGGATCGGTGCGTGCCCCTGCTGGGCGGCGACGACGAGATCCTGCGGCCGGTGTGGGCGAGCCTCAGCGACGGCGCCGGTGCCGGTGAATGGGGCGAGCGGCTGGAGCAGGCGCGCGGCAAGCTGGACGCGGCCGGCGCCGGGGACGAGGCGGTCGTGCTCGCCCACCGGATGCTCGAGGCCGCTCCCGCCGAGCGGTCCGCCGCGGGGGTCCGGGTGTGGGCCGACGCCTGCTCCGTCGCCTCCCTCCAGATCCACCGGCTCCTGGACACCACCGAGGACGAGGCCTCGTCCGTCGACTCCCGCCGCGAGGGCCGTACGGACGGCATGTCACCCCTCGTCGCCGCCGAACTTCGCCGCCAGATCACCGTCCTGGAGGTCCTGGCCGGACACGGCCCGGCCGGGCTGCGCCGGGCGCTGGAGGTGTCGGTGGAGGGGCGGCGGGTCCTGCGCGCGGTGGTGTCCCGCCGGAATCGGCAACAGAGCTGAAGGGCGGCGCCCGCCTACGGCCCTGAGCGGCCTAAACCCGGCTCCTGGAAGGGTCCTGTGACTGTCCCTTGCGCGAGGTGGGGCGGTCCTGCGCCGCTTCGGGGAAGTCGCCGATTCCGGGTGACGAAACGCTTCGCCGCAGCGCTTTCCGGGATGTGACGACTCAAGCGGAGACCAGGCCATCGGCGGCTGCGAAGCCGTTGCGGTGGGCGGCGGACACAGTGGCGACGATGCGCGAGGGAGCACGACTGCGCCTCGACTACTCGGCGCAGAGCCTGTGGAGCATCGACCGGATGATCGAGGGGATACGACGGGAGGGAGCGCCCTACGCCGCCGTCGAGGCAGTGCTGCGCGGCTTCGGCGCCTATGCCGGTGAGGTGATGGCGCGTCAGACCGGCGCCGAGTGGTGGGCGACCGGCGGCGACCACTGGCTGCGCACCCCCGACGGGCGCCTGTGGGACCCCATCGACGAGGCCCGCCGCTGCTACGCCGGTCATGGATCGCTGCGGCTGCTGTGCCGGGACGCGGTGGGCACCGAGTCCCGGCGGTAGCGTCAGCGCGGGAGCAGGTCCTCGTCCTCGTCCCGGGGCCCGGGCGGTTCCTGAGCGGCCTCGGCCGGCTTGGCGGCGTTCGCGGCCAGGGTGCGGATCTCGGGCAGGTCGTCGTAGAGGTGCTGCCCGGGGCATTCGGTCGGATAGCCGTCGCGGTGGCCGGAGATGCGGTGGAAGGTCACCTTCTGACCCAGCTTGTACTTGCCGTTGTCGGCACCGGAGGTCAGCACGACCGTCCCGGTCGGGTCGAGGCCGTAGAGGCCGAGCTTCCACGCCGCGACCTTCGCGACCGACTCCCGCACGGCGGCGTTCGTGGCCGCCGTGGAGTAGTCGCCGAGCACCGAGACGCTGCTGGTGGCGGTGTTGAACCCGTAGGTGTGCGCGCCGAGGACGGGCTTGTCGATGCCGCCCGCACGGCCCTCGAAGACGGTGCCGCACTTGTCGACGAGGAAGTGGTAGCCGATGTCGTTCCAGCCGTTGCTCTTCACGTGGTAGAGGAACACGCCGCGCACGATCGACGCCGACTCGGAGCAGGCGTAGTCGTTGGTGCCCGCCGTGTGGTGGACGAACAGCGCCTTGGTGTCGCCGGTGTAGGTGGGCGGATCCTTCACCAGGGACTCGTCGGCGCCCCAGGCGGAGCGCGACGTCACGGCGGGACGCTCGGCCGCGCGCGGCCCGGCGGCCGGCCCGACGGCGTCCGGTTCGACGGGCGCGGTGTGCACGCTCTCCGACCCGGCCTCGGGATCGACCAGGTCGACGCGCAGCCCCGCCGGCAGGCGCGAGCCCGACACGCGCACCTGGACGCCGTCCGAGGGCCCGGTCCACAGCGGCTGGGTGCTGCCGCGCACACCGGCCCGGTCGCGTTCCGGGCCGGTCTCGGGCGTACGGACGTCCGTCTCCAGGGGGCGCCACGCGCTCCACGTGCCGCTCTCCCGGGAGCGGGTGCGCACCTGGACGGTGCCGTCCAGGGTCGCGTCCGGGTCGTCCCAGGTGACACCGACCAGGCTGAACGGCTCGGTGGTGCGCGGGGCGAGGGACCGTTCGTGAGGGTCGCCGTCCGGCACCCGGACGGTGTGCACACCGTCCGAGGAGACGGCCCGGGCGGGCTGGGTCAGACCGAGGGCACCGAGGGCCAGAGCGGTGGCGACGGCGGTGCGCAGGAGGCGGGGTGTCATACGGCGCTCGCCTTTCGTGGGCGGTGGCATCGCGAGCAGAGCTCCCCGGTACGTCACTTGGCCGAAACCTCTGCGGGGCCGGGCTCCCGAGGACGGCGGGGCGGGTTGACCCGAACGGTCGTGGGCGCCCGACGCCTGACGCGCTGTGACACTTCCGCGCGGAACGGCGCTGATGAGCGTGGGAGGGCGCGCACCCGGCACGGACGAGGACGGTACTTGGGTCAGGGAACGGAACCCCGGCGCGGGCAGGCGTACGACGGGGAACTGGGTGCGGCCGTCGCGCGGGCCCAGCAGGGTGACGAGGCGGCCTTCGCGGTCGCCTACCGCCTCGTGCAGCCCGGACTGTTCGGCTATCTGCGCGGCCTGGTCGGGGACGACGCGGAGGACGTGGCGTCCGACGCCTGGCTGGAGATCGCCCGGGACCTCGGGCGGTTCCGGGGTGACGGGGCCGGCTTCCGCGGCTGGACGGCGACCATCGCCCGGCACCGGGCGCTGGACCACCTGCGCCGGCAGCGGGTACGGCCCCGGTCGTCCGCGCTGGAACAGGACGTCCTGGAACTGCCCGGACCGCAGAGCACGCACGACCAGGCGCTGGAGACCATCTCCACCGAGCACGCCCTGGAGCTGGTCCGGGGCCTGCCGCGCGACCAGGCCGAGGCCGTGCTGCTGCGCGTCGTGGTCGGTCTCGACGGCCCGGCCGCCGCGCGGGTCCTGGGCAAGCGCCCGGGTGCGGTACGCACGGCCGCCTACCGGGGCCTGAAACGCCTCGCCGGGCAGTTGGGCGCGGAGAGTGTGACGGATGAGGCTCCCCGGACGCTGGGTGAGTCGACGTGAGCGGAACCGGCGGTTTCGCGGACGGCCCGGGCGGGGCGCGCGGACTCGGCGCTCTGAACAGGGCGGACCGGCGGGACGTACTGGGACCCGGCGGGCCGGCCGGCACAGGCGGAACAGACGGATCGATCGGATCGAGCAGGGACGGAAACGGACATGGGTGAACGGCAGAGCGACGGCGGGCTTTCCGGCCGTGGTTCCCGGCACGCCCTCCTCGACTCCGACGTGGAGGCGCTGATCGTCGCCTCCCTCGTCCGGGACGGTGTCGACGCCGAGGCCGAGCAGCGGGCCGTGGCCGCCTTCCGGGCAGCCCGGGACGCCGGGGCCCTGCGCACGCGCACCCGCCGCCGGGACGACTGGAGTGCCCGGGAGCGGCGCTACCTGGGGCGGTCCCTGAAGACGACGCTCTCCGTGCTGCTCGCCAGTCTCACGCTGGGCGGTGTCGCGGTGGCGGCGATCGGCGTGGCGGGATCGCCGGAGGACGGCACGAAGGACGCCCCCGAGCGCCGGCCCGCCCCGAGCAGCGCCCCCCACGACCCGGCGGCGACGCCTCCGCGCGGCAGCAACAGCCCCGGCACCGGCACCGGCTCGGCCCCGGCCCACCCGGACCGGCCGGCCCCCGCCCAGGACACCGAGGCCCACTGCCGCGCCTACGAGCAGGCCGGGCGACGCGGCAAGGCCATGGAGGCGACGGCCTGGCAGCGTCTCGTGGCCGCCGCGGACGGTGAGAGGAACGTCACGGCGTTCTGCGCCGACCGGCTGGACGAGCCGAAGGGCGAGAGCGGTGACGCGGGGAACGACGACCCCGCCAAGGACGACAGCGGTGGCGCGGGGAACGACGACCCCGCCAAGGACGAGAACACTCCCGCCGCGAACGACGGTGCGGGCGGCGGGCCGGACAACGGCACGGGCCAGGGCCGGAGCGAGGGCAAGCGCTCCCAGCCCAACGGCCGTCAGTAGCAGAGGATTCCGCGAACGGCGCCCGTGACCGCCGGGGCGATTCCGCCCGTGCGCCGGCACCCGCCATGGCAACGGCCGAGGCCGCCACCCCCCACAGGAGAGGCCCCGGCCGTCGCGCGGCACGGGCCGCGCGGCGGCCCGTACTCCCTACAGCGCCCAGGGTGCGTTTTCTGTCACACCCCACCGCGTCACGGCTTAGTTGCATCGCGGACGGACATGGACGGGGAGTGGTTTCAGGTCGTAACGTGCCATTCGCGCCAACGCGGAGGCGGTAGGGCCACCGCAACCACCTGCGGGCTGGTAACCGCAACCAACAATTGAGCAACCACAACGGCGAGAACCCGGTCCGCGAAAGCGGCGCCGGTTTAGGCGCAGAAGGGCGCGCGGTGCTGGGGGACGACGCGGAGCTGACCGCCGCGGTACGTGCGGCACAGGACGGAGACGAGAACGCGTTCCGGACTGTCTACCGCACCGTGCATCCGCGGCTGCTCGGGTACGTACGGACACTGGTCGGCGACCCCGACGCCGAGGACGTGACGTCCGAGGCGTGGCTTCAGATAGCCCGCGATCTGGAGCGGTTCACCGGCGACGCGGACCGGTTCCGCGGCTGGGCCGCCCGGATCGCCCGCAACCGCGCGCTGGACCACATACGCATGCGCGGGCGCCGGCCCGCGATCGGCGGTGACGAGACCGAGCTGACCGGCCGGGCCGCCGCGTCGGACACCGCCGGCGAGGCCATCGAGGCGCTCGCCACCGACGGCACGTTCTCCCTGATCTCCCGGCTGCCGCAGGATCAGGCCGAGGCGGTCGTGCTGCGCGTGGTGGTGGGACTCGACGCGAAGACCGCCGCCGAGACGCTCGGCAAGCGCCCGGGCGCGGTCCGCACGGCGGCGCACCGGGGCCTGAAGCGGCTCGCCGAACTGCTCGGCGACGACCCGCAGGCCGATCCGGAATCGGCCGGGGTGCTCGACGCCCTGCCGCCCCAGCGAGAACCGCGCGGCGGTGCCGTGACGTCCGCACGTGTGACGCACAGCGTTGCGCGGACGCAGAAGGATGTGTGATGGCCGACGAGCAGTACAGGTGGCTGGACCGCGAAACGGCGGAGCGCTTGCTGAGCGGAGAGCCACTCGGAGCTGTCGACGGCGCCGGCCGGGACCAGGCCGAACACCTCGCCAGGACCCTCGGCGCGCTGTCCGCCACACCCCCGCTGACCAGCGATGAACTCCCCGGCGAGGCCGCCGCGGTGGCCGCTTTCCGCAAGGCCCGCGCGGAACGCGCCGACGCGGCAACGGCCCGTGCGGCCACCGGCGGACAGGACGCGGCCGAGGCCGCCGACGCAGGGCTGGTCCGTATCGGAACCCCCGGCGGCAGCGGCACCGTCATCGCTCGGCGGCCCCGCTGGGCCCGTCCCGCCCGCCTCGCCCTGACCGCCGTGCTGGCCGTCGGCATGGCCGGTGGGGTCGCCCTCGCGGCCGGAACCGGAGTCCTGAAGGCGCCGTTCGGCGGCGACGAACCCAACCCCGGCGCCTCCGTCTCGGCCTCCGTCACTCATCCGGAACGCCCGCTGGTGTCGCCCACGCCGAGCGACGCCGCGCAGGGCGGCTCGACCTCCGACGGCGCCCAGGGCGACACCTCGACGGGCGGGGCCGGTGCCCAGGGGCGGGACGAGGAGCGCGACGACGCGGCCCCGAAGCCGGACGACCGGAAGGACCGCTCCGGCGACCACCGCAGGGAGATCACCTCCGCCTGCCGCGACCTCCGCGACGGAAGGCGGCTGGACCCCGACCGCAGGCGCGCCCTGCGGGACGCGGCGGGCGGTCTCAGGGCGTGGAAGTACTGCAAGGGTGTCCTGTCCGAGGCCGACCCCCGCTCGGGGGAGCGCAGGAACGACGACCACGCGGACAAGGGCCGTCACCAGGGCAAGGGCACGGACCGGGACAGCAACCGGGACCGGAAGCGGGACAAGGCCGAGCGGAAGGCCGGCCGGACGGCCGAGAAGCGGGCCGACGACGATGAGGACGCGGACCGTGACCGGCTCCGGAGCTCTCTCGCACCGCTGCGACCTGCGGTTTCGCACTCCGTGAAAATCACCTGGCCGAGGGTGTGACGTTTTCGGCCGCCCGGGCGCAGTAACAAGTGAGCCGACTGGTCATCGGCTGTCGCACAGAGCCGGGGTTCCCCCCGTACCTACGGCTCGTGCACCTGAGCGCGGGCGGGACACGTTCCCCCGGTCCCGCCCGCGCCCCACACTTCCCCTCCCCGCTGTCACCAGGACACGACGACCTTGTCGCCGTTGCGGACCTGCGCGTACAGCTCGGCGATCGCAGCCTCGTCCCGTACGTTGACGCAGCCGTGCGAGGCGCCCGCGTAGCCCCGGGCGGCGAAGTCCGCCGAGAAGTGCACGGCCTGGCCGCCGCTGAAGAACATCGCGTAGGGCATGGGCGAGTCGTAGAGCGTCGAGACGTGGTCGCGGGACTTCCAGTAGACGGAGAAGACGCCCTCCCGAGTCGGTGTGCCCCGCGAGCCGAAGCGGACCGCCATTGTCGACACGGTCCGCCCGTCGATCATCCAGCGCAGTGTCCTGCTGGTCTTGTCGATGCACAGCACCCGGCCGCTGCGGCAGCGCGCGTCCGGCGGGTCGGCCTGCTGGCCGCCCATCAGGTACAGGTCCCACCGGCCCGGCTCGCGCGTCATGCGCACCAGCCGCTGCCAGGTGACGGCGTCGGTCTTCCCGGTGCGCGGCAGCCCGCGCTTGCCCTGGAACCCGCTGACCGCCCGCTCCGTCTGTTCGCCGTACGTCCCGGTCGGCCCCTCGAACAGCCAGGCGACCTGCCGCAGCCGGGCCTGGAGCTCCCGGACGTCCCGGCCGGTGGCGCCGCGGGACCACAGGACGCGGGGCGGGGCGGGAGCGGCACTGGGCTTGTCGTCGTCCGGCGCCGGCGCGGCGCTCGGCTCGTCGCCGCCTCCGGCGGGCGTGCGGTCCGGGGACGGAGTGCTGCTGGGCAGCTCGATGTGCACCGGCGAGCGGCGTTTCCCCTCGCCCTCGGGAGCCTGCACCGTGCAGCCGGTCAGCGCGGCCACCACGGCGAGTCCCGCCACGAATGCTCTCCCCATGCCCGTGGTACGCACACGGCCCCCCGCTCGTCTCACCGGTGTGCCCGGATGTCACCTGAGATGTTCCCCGGGCGTGACCCGCCGCGAACCAGGGGGCATGGTGGGTGAGCGAGGTCACTGCTCTGCGGGAGGCAAACCACCATGGCGCGTGAGTCGGAGTCCGGACTGCCGATCGAGCCGGTCTACGGGCCGGAGGTGCTCGATGGCTTCGATCCGGTGGAGAAGCTGGGGGAGCCGGGGGCGTTTCCGTACACGCGGGGTGTGTATCCGTCGATGTACACGGGCCGTCCGTGGACGATGCGCCAGTACGCCGGTTTCGGTACGGCGAGTGAGTCCAATGCCCGCTACCGGCAGTTGATCGCTCATGGCACGACGGGGTTGTCGGTGGCGTTCGATCTGCCGACGCAGATGGGTCATGACTCCGATGCGGCGATCGCGCACGGTGAGGTCGGCAAGGTGGGTGTGGCCGTCGATTCCGTCGAGGACATGCGGGTGCTGTTCGGCGGGATCCCGCTGGACCAGGTGTCGACGTCGATGACGATCAACGCGCCTGCGGCTCTGCTGCTGCTGATGTACCAGCTGGTCGCCGAGGAGCAGGGGGTCGGGGCGGAGCAGCTGACGGGCACGATCCAGAACGATGTGCTGAAGGAGTACATCGCCCGGGGCACCTACATTTTCCCGCCGAAGCCGTCGCTGCGGCTGACCGCGGACATCTTCAAGTACTGCCGGGCCGAGATCCCGCGCTGGAACACCATCTCGATCTCCGGCTACCACATGGCCGAGGCGGGTGCCTCCCCGGCGCAGGAGATCGCCTTCACCCTGGCCGACGGCATCGAGTACGTGCGCACCGCCGTCGCGGCGGGCATGGACGTGGACGACTTCGCTCCGCGCCTGTCGTTCTTCTTCGTGGCGCGCACCACGATCCTGGAGGAGGTCGCCAAGTTCCGTGCCGCGCGCCGGGTCTGGGCGCGGGTGATGCGCGAGGAGTTCGGGGCGAGGAACCCCAAGTCGTTGATGCTGCGCTTCCACACGCAGACGGCGGGGGTGCAGCTGACCGCGCAGCAGCCGGAGGTGAACCTGGTCCGGGTCGCGGTGCAGGGCCTGGCGGCGGTCCTGGGCGGGACGCAGTCGCTGCACACCAACTCCTTCGACGAGGCCATCGCCCTGCCCACCGACAGGTCCGCCCGCCTGGCCCTGCGCACCCAGCAGGTCCTCGCCTACGAAACCGATGTCACGGCCACGGTGGACCCGTTCGCGGGCTCGTACGTGATCGAGAAGATGACCGACGACGTCGAGGCCGCGGCGGTGGAGCTGATGGCCAAGGTCGAGGAACTCGGCGGCGCGGTGGCCGCCATCGAACGCGGCTTCCAGAAGAACGAGATCGAGCGCAACGCCTACCGCATCGCCCAGGAGACCGACTCCGGCGAACGCGTCGTCGTCGGCGTCAACCGCTTCCAGCTCGACGAGGAAGACCCCTACGAGCCGCTGCGCGTCGACCCCGCCATCGAGGCCCGGCAGGCCGAACGCCTGGCCGCACTGCGCGCCCAGCGCGACCAGCCGGCCGTCGACGCCGCCCTGACCGCGCTGAAGAAGGCCGCCGAGGGCGACGACAACGTCCTCTACCCCATGAAGGACGCCCTGCGCGCCCGGGCCACCGTCGGAGAGGTCTGCAACGCACTGCGCGACGTGTGGGGGGCGTACGTCCCGTCCGACGTCTTCTGACCGCGGACAGCCGGGGTGGGGATGTCAGACCCCCGTGCGACACTCATTCTCATGTTCGGTGTCATCGATCTGCCCACCTACCTGGCGGGCCTGGTGCTGATCGTCCTGCTGCCCGGCCCCAACTCGCTGTACGTGCTGTCCGTGGCCGCCCGCCGTGGCGTGCGAGCCGGGTACACCGCCGCTGCCGGAGTCTGGTGCGGGGACACGGTGTTGATGACTCTGTCCGCGGCCGGAGTCGCCTCGCTGCTCCAGGCGAACGCCGTGCTGTTCGCCCTCGTGAAGTACGCGGGGGCCGGATATCTGACCTGGCTGGCCATCGGCATGCTGCGGGCCGCGTGGGGCATGTGGCGGACGCGCGGGGAGCGGACCGCCGGTGGTGAGGCCCCCGCGCCCGCCGAGGAGCGGCCCTTCCGCCGTGCCTTCGTCGTCAGCCTGTTCAACCCCAAGGCGATCCTCTTCTTCGTCGCCTTCTTCGTGCAGTTCGTGGACCCGGGGTACGCCTACCCCGCCCTGTCCTTCGTCGTCCTCGGCTCCCTCGCCCAGCTCGCCAGCGTGCTCTACCTCAGCGCGCTGATATTCGGCGGCACCAGGCTGGCCGCCGCCTTCCGCCGCCGCAGGCGCCTGTCGGCCGGGGCGACCTCGGCGGCGGGTGCGCTGTTCCTGGGGTTCGCCGTGAAGCTGTCGCTGGCGAGTTCGTAGCGCACGCGCTCGTCAGCGCCGGCCGAAGCGGGCCAGGTAGTCCGGGAGTCCGGCCGCCGTGTCCCCCGCCCAGCCGACGTAGCCGTCGGGGCGGACGAGGTACAGGCCGGGCCCGTACGTTCCGGGCGCGGGGCCGCGTACGACCGGGATCCGCGCGCCGAGGTCCGGTGTCTGCGCGTCCCCCAGGGCCAGCAGGGTCCAGTGCGGGCCGCGGAACGCGTCGAAGAGCCGGACGCCGGCCACCGTCCCGTCGGGTGCGCGGTCGCCCGCCCGGAGCGGGCCCGGGGTGGTCCGGGTCTCGCGGGTGAGCGGCGACTGCCGGTAGCCGAGGCCGAGTTGGCGGGTCGCCTCGCCGCGCCGGGTCTCGCCGCGGTGCACACGGGTGGACAGCCCGAGCACATCGGCGGCGACGGGCCGGCGCTCCTCCTCGTAGGAGTCGAGCAGGGCCGCGTCCGCGCCGTCCCGCAGCACCGCGCCCAGCTTCCAGCCCAGGTTGTAGGCGTCCTGGACGCTGGTGTTGAGGCCCTGGCCGCCGGCGGGGGAGTGCACGTGCGCCGCGTCGCCGGCGAGGAAGACCCGCCCGGAGCGGAAGCGGTCCGCGAGGGCGGCCCGGGGGCGGAAGTCCGAGGCCCAGCGCAGCTCCGTCACGGACTCCGGCGAGAGGTGCGTGCGGGCGGCGACGACCTTCCGGATGCCCTCCAGGGAGAGGTCCGGGGCCGTCCCTTCCGGGAACTGCGCCACCAGCTGGAAGTCCTCGGTGCCGGACAGCGGGCAGATCGCGAGGAAGCCGTCGCCCTCACCGGGCGGGAAGACGTGCCAGTTGTCCCGGTCCAGGCCGCTGATCCGGACGTCCGCCACCAGCGTCGGGTTCGGGTCGACGGTCTCGCCCGCCATGCCGATGCCGAGCAGCCTGCGCACGGTCGAGCGGCCGCCGTCCGCCGCCACGGCGTACCGGGCGGTGACGACCTCGCCCGAGACGAACTCCGCGCGCACCCCGTTCTCGTCCTGCGTCAGACCGACGACCTCCCGGCCGAAGGCCACCTCCCCGCCCAGCTCCTCCAGCCGCGCCCGCAGGATCTGCTGCGTGCGCCACTGCGGCACCATCCACGGCTCGGTGTACGGCGCGTCCTCGGTCGGCTCGGCGGCGTCGAACATCCGGTGCTCACCGGCCCGCCTGCCGTCCTGCCAGATCGTCCCCACCGGATAGCGGCCGCCCGCCGCCCGGATCGCGTCGAGCACGCCCAGGTCGTCGAAGACCTCCATCGTGCGCGGCTGGATCCCCTTGCCGCGCGAGCCGGGGAACAACGCCTCCGCCCGCTCGACGACCAGCGCGGCCACGCCCCGCCGGGCGAGGTCGATACCGAGTGCCAGGCCCGTCGGGCCCGCTCCTACCACCAGCACGTCCGTGTCCATCAGCCACCCTCTCCTTAACGCTGTTAAGTAGCTTCGTTTCAGAGGATTGCCTTAACGGTGTTAAGTTGTCAAGCGTGAGTACGGAACGACGCGAGCCCCTGGACCGCCGCCGGGTCGCGGACACCGCGCTGCGGCTGCTGAACGAGGCCGGCCTGGACGGCCTGACCCTGCGCGCCATCGCCCGGGAACTGGACGTGAAGGCGCCCGCCCTCTACTGGCACTTCAAGGACAAGCAGGCGCTGCTCGACGAGATGGCGACGGAGATGTACCGCCGGATGGTCGCCGGAACCGCGCTCGACCCGGCCGACACCTGGCAGGACCGGCTGCTGAAGGCCAACCGCGGCCTGCGTGCGGCCCTGCTCGGCTACCGGGACGGCGCGAAGGTGTTCAGCGGCTCACGCTTCACCGGCATCGAGCACGCTGGGCAGATGGAGGACAACCTGCGCCTGCTCACGGCCGCCGGGTTCACCCTCGCCCAGGCGGCCCGCGCGCTCACCACGGCGTACCTGTACACGCTGGGCTTCGTCACCGAGGAGCAGGGTGTGCAGCCGCTGCCGGGCGAGCGCCGCGAGGGCTATGACATGAACGAACGCGCCCGCCTGATGGCCGACTTTCCCTTGTCGGCTCAGGCGGGCGCGGAGATCTTCGAGGACTACGACCGGCACTTCGAGGAGGGACTCGCCCTCGTGATCGGGGGGATCGGGGCGCGCTACGGGGTCTCATGACGCGGTCCGGCGCGTCAGGACCGTTTCGCGCGGGCCCGCCGTACGGCCCGGGTGATCACCGGCGGCAGCAGGTCCTTGGCGAGCCGGCGGACCCGGGACGGAGCGGGCCGGGCGGGGCGCGCCGCTCGCGACTCGGCGGCCGTGGGGGCCTGGGCGGGCGCCGGCTCCACGTAGTGCCGTGAGGGCGGGAAGGACGGCGGCTTCATGCCCCGGGAACGCGCCCGGATCAGCCGGTGCCCGGCCGCCTCCTGCACGCTCAGCCCGACGTCCGAGCGCTGCCGCAGCATCTCCAGCAGATCCTCCTGGAGCGGCTCCGGATCGCCCCAGGTGGCGTACATCTTCTGCGTGCTGAGACAGATCGGGCGCAGACCGCGGTTGAGGACGGCCTCCCACGCGGCGACCGAGACACCCGGGGTGTGCTCGGACCGGAAGTCGTCGAGGACCACGATGCCCTCGGGCAGCAGGATGTCGTGGGCCGCGCCGATGTCGCCGTGGACGTGCTCGTACAGGTGCGAGGCGTCGATGTGGATGAAGCGGCAGGTGTCCGGGGCCACCTTCTCGTCCACCAGGGAGCTGGGGCCGGTGATCACCGTCGGCAGGGTGTCGTGGAAGGAGAGGTAGTTCCGCTCGAACGCCTGCTGGGTGAGCGAGGCGTACGACTTCGAGGACTCCGCCTTGTTGGCCTCGTCCGGGGCGTCGCCCTCGAACAGGTCGCAGACGGTGAACAGTTCGCCGTCCTGGAGGTGGTGGCCGAGGAGGATGGCGCTCTTGCCCATGTAGACGCCGAGCTCCAGCAGGTCGCCCTTTATGCCGGCCTTCTTCTGCTGTTCGAGGAACCAGGTGAACAGCACTTGGTCCAGCGGCGGGAACCAGCCCGGGACGTCGGCGAGTTCGCCGGGGTGCTTGTCGGTCGCTTGTGCGTTGGTCATGAGACGAGCCTTCTCTCTGAGCGTTGCCCAAACCGACGGCCGGTTGAACGGGCCGTGAACAGGTCAGCGGGCCTTCGCCAGCGCCGTCCGCAGCAGGGGCGTCAGCGGCTTCTCCACATACTTGTTCAGCAACCACGCCAGCAGCAGCATTGACGCCACCGTCAGCGCGAACGTCACCCCCGAGGGGAGCCCAAGTCCGCGGTGCAGGGCGTGGATCACCACCCAGCCGAGGTGCTCGTGGACCAGGTAGAAGGGGTACGTCAACGCTCCCGCGACCGTCAGCCACCGCCAGTTCACGCGGCCCAGCAGGCCCAGCGCGATCGCGGCGACCGCCACGAAGCCGAAGGTGACGACGGCGATGATCCCGAACGAGGAGCGGTAGGAGAACGCCTCCGGGTCGGGCGCGTGCCACAGCCCCTGCACCGCGTAGTGCTGGCCGATCAGCCAGCTGACGGCGACGATGGCCCACCCGTAGACGTCCCGCCGGTCGCGGTGCACGAGGTAGAGGCCGACACCGCCGATGAAGAAGGGCGCGTACTCGGGCATCAGGACGATGTCGAGCAGCGGCATGTTCGCGTTCTCGGCGATCACCGCCGCCAGCGTCCAGCCCGCACAGAACATGATCACCCGGCGGCGGTTGGCTCCGGGCAGCACGACGCACAGGGCGAACAGGGCGTAGAAGCGGACCTCCGCCCACAGGGTCCAGCACACCCCGAGCACCCGGTCCACGCCGAGCGGCATCTGCAGCATGGTCAGGTTCACCAGGGCGTCGCTCGGCGAGACGGCCTTGTAGGCCACCACCGGCAGCGCGAACACCGCCGTGACGATGAGCACCGCCACCCAGTAGGCGGGCAGCAGCCGGGAGGCGCGGGAGGCGAAGAACGACTTCAGGGGACGGCCCCAGCCGCTCATGCAGATCACGAACCCGCTGATCACGAAGAAGACCTGGACGCCGAGGCAGCCGTAGGCGAACAGCGAGTGCAGGGTGGGGAACTGGTCCCTGGGCGAGGTGCCCCAGGCCTGGGCGACCTCACCGCCGCGTCCGCCGTAGTGGTACATCGCCACCATCAGCGCGGCCACCAGCCGCAGTCCGTCGAGGGCGCGCAGCCGGCCGCCGGAATCCTTTCTGCGCCGTGGGACGGTCGTGGCGCCCGGTGGTTCGACCAGCACGGCGACGCCGGGCTGGGGCTTGCGGGTGCTGACGACCGTCTCGGTCACGCTGGAAACCTCTGTGTGGCTCGTATGTCCTTTGCCTGAGCCGCCTGTGGGCGGGCGCCTGTCACCCTAGGACGAGAGTTGACGCAATTACGTTCGATGACGACAGGCTTCGCCCGCCCGTCTCCATGGGTTCATCTGGATGTCGCCGGGGCGGGACCGGCTCAGCGGCGTACCGCCTTGCGCAGCGCCCGGGCCCGCCGGACCACCCGGCGTGCGGTGGAATTGCGCGGCAGGAACGCCAGCCGCTGCGGAATGCCCCCGGGCAGTCCGAGCGCGGTGAGCCGCCGCTTCTTGAAGTAGCGCCGGGTGCGCGGGCCGAGATGCCGGGCGAGGAACTGCTCGGCCTGCGGGCGCAGCTCCGGGTAGATCTGCGGCTGCATGGTGAACCCGACGGCCGTGACGAGGGCGGACAGCCGTTCGGCCGGCAGGACGTCACCGTCCTCGCCGCTCGCCAGATCGGGCAGCAGCGCGTCCGCCAGGGTGGTCGGGATCCGGTTGCTGTTCTGGTACGGCGTCAGCCGCTCCAGCAGCAGCTCGGTTCCGATGCGGGCGACCGGCAGGTCGTAGAACGCGGAGGCCGTGAACAGCGCGGTCGAGAAGCAGCCGACGACCAGCGCGGGCCGGGCCCGGTCGAACAGCACCTCGGCGAGCACGGGCGTGTCCAGGACCGTGAGGTCCACGCCGAGCTTCTCCGCCTCGGTCTCCAGGGCGCGGCTGTAGCGGGCCGGTGCGGTCGGGTGGGGCTTGAAGACGACCGTGCGGTGGCCACGGGCGACGGCGCCCCGCATCATCCGCACATGCAGGTCCTCTTCCTCCTCGGGGGAGAGGATGTTCAGCGCCGACAGGTACTGGCCGAGCAGCAGCGCCGAGTCGCCGGGCAGGTCCGGCAGTTCGGGCACGGTCTCGGTGACCTCGCCGAGCACCTTCAGGAACGCGGGCGAGGGCACCAGGTGCGCCGGCACACCGAACTCGGTGAGCAGCATCGGCGTGAGTCCCGGCACCAGGTCGAGGTGCAGCAGCCGCCGTACGCGCGTGCCGACCAGCGGGTCGAGCTTGTTGCGGGTGGGGCCGTAGCTCATCAGCCCGTCGGCGTAGACGTCGATGGGGGCGTCGGTGAACAGCTGGGCCACCGTGAGCGCGGGCGCGACCTGGATGGACTCCAGCACCAGGCTCACCCGGTCGTCGCCGAGGCCCCACAGCATCCGCAGATAGCGCTCGAACAGCGGGATGTCGTCGGAGCGCGGCGACCAGGCCCCGGGGTGGAAGGGGCGGATGGCCTCGTTCCAGGACAGCACCTCGTCGAAGTGCTCGCGCAGCGGGGCGAAGCCCGGCATCTCGTCGAGGGCCGGAGTGGTCTCCGGGGTCGCGGAGTTGTTGAACACCAGCAGCACCCGGCGGTCCGGCTCCTCGAAGAGGTCGGAGTCGATCGCGGCGGCCAGGGTGGCGACGCCGTACAGCGTCGAGGCGCAGAAGATCTGAGTGGTCCCGGGCATCAGGCGGCCGCTCCCGTCGTGGTCACCCGGCGCCGCAGCCGCCGCAGCTTGGACGAGCGGTCCATGTCCATGGCCTCCAGTGCGTCGGTGAGTGCGTCCTGCGGCATGCGCCGGATGGCCGCCGCGCTCATCGACCGCAGCTGCCTGGCCACGGCCGGTTCGAACCTGTCCTCGTTGGAGAGGTGGTGGGCGATGATCGCGCAGTAGGTCCGCACCGCCTTGGGCAGCAGCCGGTCGGCCTCGCGGTCCGCGGCCGTCTCCTCGATCACCTGGTCGAAGGCCCGGATGAAGTCGAGCTGGCGGACGTCGCCGATCTGCGTCAGGGACGAGGCCACCCCGCGCCGGTAGAACACGCCCAGCAGGCTCACCACGGCGAACGACTCCGCCTCGCGGTGCAGCTTCCAGATCCACGGCCGGTCCTCGGCCGTGCGCAGCCCGTGGGTGAAGTGAAGAACGCCCTTGTCGACGAGCCGGCGGTGGTACGCGCCGGCCCAGGCGTAGGCGTAGTCCACGGAGGTGGAGCGGTGGGCGGGGAGGATCGCCTCCCGCGGGTCGAACGCCTCCCAGCGCCGTCCGACCGGGACCCGGTGCACGGAACGGGCGCGCGCGGTGGCCTGGACATGGTCGGTGCGCACGAAGTCGCACCCCAAGTCGTCCATCGCGGACACCAGTTCGGTGAGGTAGCCGGGGGCCAGCCAGTCGTCGCCGTCCAGGAACGTCAGGTACTCGCCCTGCGCCGCGTCCAGGCCGGTGTTGCGGGCGGTGGCGAGCCCACCGTTCTGCTCGTGGCGGATGTACCGCACCTGGGCGACATCCGAAAGGTCCTCGGCCGCTCGTTCGAGAATGGCCGGAGTTTCGTCCTTCGAATGGTCGTCGACCAGGATGAACTCGAAATCACGGTCGGCGTTCAACCGAAGGCTTCTGAGGGTGTCCGGGGCATATTGCTGCACGTTGTAGAACGGCACGATCACGGAAAGCTTAGGCACCCGCAAAACGTTAGGAGGCCGCCCGGCAGCGGAACTTTCCGGTGAAGGTACACCGGGTGAACTCCATGTGTCAGAACGGTGCACCCCGTGTACTTCCCGCTTTCCAGCAGGCCAGTTCGGCTCTCGGTGGGCTGTTGTTAACTTTTCGTTGAGTCGGGGTTCCGCCATACCTCGGATTCGCTTCCTAGCGTCTTGGACGTGCCAGTAAGTACACCGAAGCGCCCGCGAATCGCCGTCCTCGCGGACTCAGACACCCGATGGAAATGGGGTGCGCTGACCGCGGACCGCATCGCCCCGGGACCGTCCATGGAAGCCGCACCGCGCGAGGGCGCGCAAGTCGGCCCCCTCCTCGACGGCTTCCTGCTGCGCGGCCGGGCGACGCCCACCCCGCGCCAGCTTCAGGAAGTGGGCGTGCGCGCCGACTCGCTGCGGGAGGTCACCGCCGTCGAGTTCCTGCGCGCCATGGCCGAGGAGTCCTACGACGTCCTCGTCCTCTCCCTCGTGGGCGGCGGTGTGCAGGCGATGCTCCACGGCCTGGCACGCGTCTGGGAGAACCGCACCTCGCGGCCCGTCGTCGTCACCGGCTACGTCGGTGTCGTCTACGAGAAGCTCGCCGACGGCCTGCTGCTGCGGCACGGCGCGGACCTGGTCCTCGCCAACTCCCGCCAGGACGCGGACCGCTTCCGGGCCGTGTACGAAGGGGTCGGCGCGGACGCCTCCGCGGTGACCGAGGTGGCCCTGCCGTTCCTCGGGGGAGCGCCGTACGAAGGCGAGCACGACCCCTCCGCGGAGCAGGGGCGCAGGCCCTACACGGTCGTCTTCGCCGCCCAGCCCTCCGTCCCGGAGAGCCGCAAGGACCGTACGTACCTGCTGAACCGGCTGGTGCAGCACGCCCGCAGGCACCCCGAGCGCGAGGTGCTGCTGAAGCTGCGCTCCAAGCCGGGCGAGCACACCACCCACATCGAGGAACTGCCCTACCAGAAGCTGGTGCAGCGCCTCGATCCGCCGGACAACTTCCGCCTGGTGTACGGCAACATGGGCGAGGTCCTCGACCGCACCGACCTGCTGGTGACGGTCAGTTCCACGGCCGCCCTGGAGTCGCTGCACCGCCGTGTCCCGACCGTCGTGCTGACGGACCTCGGCATCCGCGAGTCGCTCGGCAACCACCACTTCGTGGGCTCCGGCTGCCTCGCCTCCTGGGACCAGCTCGACGCCGGGCACCGGCCCGCGCCCGACGAGGAGTGGGTCTCCCGGCAGGGCGTCGCGGCGGACGGCTCCTACGACTCCGCCTTCGACGCGGCACGCAAGCGCATCGCCGGGCTCCTCGACCGGCCCGGCGGCCTGCCCCCGCTGACCCCGTACTACACCCCCGTCACCGCACCCGGCTATCTGCCCGGGATCCTCGCCCGCCACCACCTCGGCCCGGACGGCACCCCGCTGCCCGGCGCGCCCGCCGCCGACAAGGAACCCGGACCGGTCCGGCAGATCGTGCGCCGGGCGGCGCGCGGCGCCTACCGGCACGGCGTGCAGCGCGTGGCGCCCGTCATCCGGCGGATGGGCGAGCTGTGAGCCGCCCCGAGACCTCCGCCCACGGAGCCCAAGGAGTAGTCCCCATGTCCCAACCCGAAGCGGGCCGAGGTGCCTCGGTGCGCCGCGTGCTCGCGGTGATCCCCGCGCGCGGCGGCTCCAAGGGCGTGCCCGCGAAGAACCTCCTGCCCGTCGGCGGTGTCCCGCTGGTGGCCCGGGCGGTGCGCGAGTGCCGGTCGGCCCGGCTGGTGACCGACGTCGTGGTCTCCACCGACGACCAGGCCATCGCGGCCGCCGCCCGCCAGGCAGGCGCCGAGGTCGTGCTGCGGCCCGCCGCCATCGCCGGCGACACGGCGACCTCCGAGGCCGCCGTCCTGCACGCCATGGACGCCCACGAGGCCCTGCACGGGGCGCCGGTGGACGTCGTCCTGCTCGTGCAGTGCACCAGCCCGTTCATCGTCCGCGAGGACATCGACGGCGTCGCCGGCGCGATCGCCGAGAACGGCGCCGACACCGCGGTGACCGTGGCACCGTTCCACGGGTTCATCTGGCGGGACGCCGAGGACGAGGTCGCTGCCGGATCCGTCGCGGAGCAGGACGCCGCGGTCGGCGGCGGCTACGGCGTCAACCACGACAAGTCCTTCCGTCCCCGCCGCCAGGACCGCCCCCAGGACCTGCTGGAGACCGGCGCCGCCTACGCCATGGAGGCGACCGGCTTCCGCGAGCACCAGCACCGCTTCTTCGGCCGCACCGAGCTGGTCCGCACGGACCCCGCGCGCGTGCTGGAGATCGACGACCCGCACGACCTCGCCCGCGCCCGGGCCCTCGCCCCGCTCTTCGACGCGGACCGGCCCGGCGCGCTCCCGACCGCCGACGACATCGACGCGGTCGTCCTCGACTTCGACGGCACCCAGACCGACGACCGGGTGCTGGTCGACTCCGACGGACGGGAGTTCGTCTCCGTGCACCGCGGGGACGGACTCGGCATCGCGGCCCTCCGCAGGAGCGGCCTGAAGATGCTGATCCTGTCCACGGAACAGAACCCTGTGGTCGCCGCCCGGGCCCGGAAGCTCAAGCTCCCGGTGCTGCACGGCATCGACCGCAAGGACCTCGCGCTGAAGCAGTGGTGCGAGGAGCAGGGCATCGCGCCGGAGCGCGTGCTCTACGTCGGCAACGACGTCAATGACCTCCCGTGCTTCGCCCTCGTGGGCTGGCCCGTGGCGGTCGCGAGCGCCCACGACGTCGTGCGCGGCGCCGCACGCGCGGTCACCACCGTCCCCGGTGGCGACGGCGCGATCCGAGAGATCGCCAGCTGGATCCTCGGCCCCTCTCTCGATTCCCTCACCAAGTAAGGACATCTCTGCCATGAGCACCAACTCCCGTATCCGCCAGTTCGGTTCGCGCGAGGTCGGCCCGGGCCGTCCGGTCTACGTCTGCGGTGAGATCGGCATCAACCACAACGGCGAGCTCGAGAACGCCTTCAAGCTGATCGACGCCGCCGCCGAGGCCGGCTGCGACGCCGTCAAGTTCCAGAAGCGCACCCCGGAGATCTGCACCCCGCGCGACCAGTGGGACATCGAGCGCGACACCCCCTGGGGCCGGATGACCTACATCGACTACCGCCACCGCGTGGAGTTCGGCGAGGACGAGTACCGCGCCATCGACGACTACTGCAAGTCGAAGAACATCGACTGGTTCGCCTCCCCGTGGGACACCGAGGCCGTCGCGTTCCTGGAGAAGTTCGACGTCCCCGCCCACAAGGTCGCCTCCGCCTCCCTCACGGACGACGAGCTGCTGCAGGCCCTGCGCGCCACGGGCCGCGCGGTGATCCTCTCCACCGGCATGTCGACGCCGAAGCAGATCCGCCACGCGGTCGAGGTCCTCGGCTCCGACAACATCCTGATGTGCCACGCCACGTCGACCTACCCGGCGAAGGCCGAGGAGCTCAACCTGCGGGTCATCAACACCCTCCAGCAGGAGTTCCCGAACGTCCCGATCGGCTACTCCGGCCACGAGACCGGCCTGCAGACCACCCTCGCCGCGGTCGCCCTGGGCGCCACCTTCGTCGAGCGCCACATCACCCTCGACCGCGCCATGTGGGGCTCGGACCAGGCGGCGTCCGTGGAGCCGCAGGGCCTCACGCGCCTCGTCCGCGACATCCGCACCATCGAGGCCTCCCTCGGTGACGGCGTCAAGAAGGTCTACGAGTCCGAGCTGGGCCCGATGAAGAAGCTGCGCCGCGTCGCCGGCGTGGTCGCCGAGGCGGAGATCGCCACGGCGGCGGGCGAGCCGGTCGGCGTCTGAACGAACCACCCCCACAACCCCCCTTACGACGGGACGGTCGTACGTCGATGAGCCCCCGCGCCGGGAACGCCGGCCCTCACACTCTCGCCTTCGTCGAGAGCCCGGTACAGCTGTTGAACGTGCTGGAGTGGGCGCACGCGCATGCGCCCGGCGTGGGGCTCACCCTCGTGGTGCTGTCGCCACTCGACCCGATGACGCGCGGCCAGCTGCGGCGGATGTCCGACCTGGCCCGCGACGAGGGGCACCAGGTCCGCTGGGAGGAAGCGCGCGGCGGGCCCCTGGCGCCCTTCCAGACCATCGGCGGCCTGACCGGCCTGCTCCGCAGGGCACGCCGGGTCGTGCTGGGGGACCCCTTCTCCCGCTACGTCCAGCTGCTGCTGACGATCACCCACGCCCGTGACCTCGTCGTCGTCGACGACGGCACGGCGACGATGGAGTTCGTCGGGCAGCTGGCCCGGGGCGAACGGCTGGTGCGCTGGCACCGCAAGGGCGGCCGCCCCGGCCCACGGGACGTGATCTTCGCGCCGGTGTCGGCCTCGGCCCGCCGCCGGCTGACCCCCGGCGACCGTCGCCGCATCGAGATCTTCTCCTCCATGCCGATGGAGGAGACTCCTCAGGGCGTCACGGTCAGCGCCAACACCTTCGCCTGGACCCGGTCCCGCTTCGGCCCGCCCCGCATCACCAAGGGCGCGGACATGGTGGGCACGTCCCTGGTGGAGACCGGGGTGGTGGACGACGGCCGCTACCTGGAGGCCGTCCAGGCCCTGGCCAGGGCCCATGGCGCCACCCGCTACTTCGCCCACCGCCGCGAGAGCACCGACAAGCTCCACCGCCTCGCCGTCGAGACGGGCCTGGAGATCGTCCGCCCCGAGCTGCCCCTGGAACTGATCGCCCGCCGCGGCCCCATCGGCCGCACGATCCTCAGCTTCCCCTCCACGGTCGTCCACACCCTCCCCCTCGCCCTGGCCGGCACGGAGGTCCGCGTGGCGGTCTGCGACATCGACCCCTCCTGGCTGACCGAGAACGCCTCCCCCCGAGCCCAGGGCTTCCTGTCCGGGGTGACGGGAACGGCCCGGGACGTACACCGGCTGTCCCCGACGCCCGCGCCGAACCCGACGCCCGCGCCGAACCCGACGGCACCCCCGAACCCGGCGGCACCCCTGAGCCCGGCGAGCACCACGGACACCCCGGCCCCTGCCGACCCGCCCGGCCCGGCAGGAGCGGCAACCTTCACAGCCCTCCCGGGCCCGACCGGAACGCAGGGCGCGGTGGCGGCGGGCTAGACGCGGAGGACGGCCGGCCCGCGGGTCCCGGGGCTTGCAGGGGCAGGTCGCGCTGCCTTCGCTGCCGCACCGGCCCGGTCGGGAAGTACCCGCTGCCCGGGTGGCCGCCACGGCGGTTCCCCGCGCGGTGCACTCCGCCCGAGCCGGTTCCGGCTGGTCCGTCAGCCGGAACCGGCGGCGGTGATCTCACCCGGGGTGCCGGAGGACGAGGACGCCCTGTCCGCCGCGGGCTCCCCGGGCGGCCTGCGCGCCAGCAGGAACGCACGCGGCAGTTTCTCCCCGGGCCCGGGCTCGCGCAGGACGCGGGCGTGGAGGCTCAGGCCCGCCTTCGTCAGGTGCGCGGCGACCGTGTCCGGAGTGCGCCAGTGGTAGTCGAGCGAGATCTCCTGGCCGTAGCGCTCGGTCAGGCGCTGGTGCCCGTCCTCGTCACCGGACTGGAACGCGAGCAGCACCGGCGCCCCCGGCAGCAGGACGCGGTGGAACTCGGCGAAGACGGACGGCAGATGATCGTCCGGCACATGGATGATCGAGTAGAGCGCGACGATGCCGCCGAGCGTCTCGTCCGGCAGGTCCAGCGCCGTCATCGAACCGACGTGGAACCGCAGCTCCGGATGCGCCCGGCGGGCCAGCGCCACCATGCGGGGCGACGCGTCGACCCCGAACACCGGCAGCCCGGCCTCGTGCAGCCGTGCCGTCACATACCCCGGACCGCTGCCGACGTCCGCGACCGGCGGCTGCCCGGGCCCCGCGGACACCCGGGCCAGTTCCACGAAGGCCGTCAGCAGCGCCCGCTCCAGCGGTCTCCCGGCCAGGCTGTCGGGGTGCTCGGCGGCGTAGGCCTCGGCGATGGCGTCGTACGAGGCCTGCGTGGACTGTAAGAACTCGGGGGCGCGCACGGGCGCAGACTAGCGGGGGCGCGCGTCCGGCAGATGAACACGCCCGTGTTCGCCGCGCAGGGCGTGGTATCCGTGGAGAGGATGGATGGATACCGGAGTCGTGACGCGCATGTGGTCGAAGTCACACTCCGGGGGATGGATGGCCCGGCCAGGCCCAAAAGGCAGGCCAGTTTACCCATCTCACTTGATAGCTATGCGTCCGGCGGTCATATTTTCTTCCCCTTTCGGGTTGAAGTTTTGTTGATCCAGGGTCGGTCGACCGCCTCGGCGCCCTACCCTTCAAAGGGTGAAGCCACTGATGTCACTGGAGTCCGAGGTCGATCTTCCCGGTGGAGCCGTACTCCCCGGTGCGCTGCCCGACGCTCTGCGGGCCGAGCTCATCGCGTTCCGGCGCGACATGCACATGCACCCGGAGCTCGGCAACCAGGAGTTCCGCACGACCGCCGCGATCAAGGAGCGGCTGGAGCGGGCCGGCCTCAAGCCGCGCGTCCTCGCCGTGGGGACCGGACTCGTCTGTGACATCGGCGTGGAGGGCGAGCAGTGGGACGGAGGCCCCAGCATGCTCGCCCTGCGGGCCGACATCGACGGCCTGCCCATCCCCGACATGAAGAGCGAGTGCCCGTACCGCTCGACCGTGCCCGACCGTGCGCACGCCTGCGGTCACGACGTGCACACCACCGTCGTCCTCGGCGCCGGCCTCGTCCTCGCCGAACTGCACCGGCAGGGCGCGCTGCCCCGCCCCGTCCGGCTGATCTTCCAGCCCGCCGAGGAGGTGCTGCCCGGCGGCGCCGCCGACGTCATCAAGTGCGGAGCGCTGGAAGGCGTCGGCGCGATCATCGCCGTGCACTGCGACCCGCGCGTGGACGCGGGCAAGATCGGACTCCGCGAGGGCCCCATCACCTCCGCCTGCGACCGGCTGGAGATCGGCCTCGACGGCCCGGGCGGCCACACCGCCCGCCCCCACCTCACGACCGACCTGGTCACCGCGGCGGCCCGCGTGGTCACTGACGTGCCCGCGCTGGTCGGCAGGCGCTTCGACAGCCGCAGCGGCCTCGCCATCACCTGGGGCCGCGTGGAGTCGGGTCACGCGCCGAACGTGATCCCGCAGCACGCCGAGCTCTCCGGCACCGTGCGCTGCCTCGACCTGGAGGCGTGGCGGCAGGCTCCCGACATCGTCGTCGCGGCCATCGACGAGATCGCCAACCTCCACCGCGCCAAGTCGGAGATCAACTACGTGCGCGGCGTCCCGCCCGTCGTCAACGAGCCCGGCGTCACCGAGCTGCTGCGCGACGCCATGATCGCCCGGCGCGGAGTCGAGTCCGTCGAGGGCACCGAGCAGAGCCTCGGCGGCGAGGACTTCTCCTGGTATCTGGAGCACGTCCCCGGCGCCATGGCCCGCCTGGGCGTCCGTACCCCCGGCGAACGCCAGGTGCGGGACCTCCACCAGGGCGACTTCGACGTCGACGAGTCGGCCATCACGGTCGGCGTGGAACTCTTCACGGCCGCCGCCCTCGTCAACGGCCTCCGCTAGGGCCGGCTCCGGCCTGCAGGGAAGAACCTCACCCGCTCCGGTTGCGACCGGGGCGGGTCGGGGGCAGCCTGGTGCGCGTCACGAGGTAGGCACACGCCGTGTCCCCGAGTACACCTTTCGACCCCGTTCGATCCCGTGGTTCACAAGGGCGTAACCGGCCATCGGCACGAATGGATAACGGCCCCGCGGCGAACCGTTCCCAGGAGTGTCTACGCGCGTTAATGTGCGCCGAACCGAGCACCCACTGCGGGGCTTTGGAGAATGGGGAACTTCAGATGCGTCGGATTTCCAAACTGACCCGCGTCGCGGTGGGGGTCGCGTCGCTCGGGCTCGTCGCCACGGCCTGCGGCGGCACCAGCAGTGACAGCGGCGACAGCGACAGCAAGGACAAGGGCGTCGCCATCGCGTACGACGTCGGCGGCAAGGGCGACCAGTCCTTCAACGACGCCGCCTACGCCGGCCTGACGAAGGCCAAGGACGAGTTCGGCTACACGACCGCCGACATCGAGCCCACCGAGGGCGAGACGGACGCCGACAAGGAGCAGCGCCTCGCCTCGCTGGCCAAGCAGGGCTACAACCCGGTCATCGGGGTCGGGTTCGCGTACACCCTGGCGATGAAGGCCGTGGCGTCCAAGTACCCGGACACCACCTTCGGCATCGTGGACTCCGTGGTCGAGGGCAAGAACGTCGCCTCCCTCGTCTTCGCCGAGGAGCAGGCCTCCTACCTCGCCGGTGTCGCCGCCGCCAAGGCCACGAAGACGAACGTCGTCGGCTTCGTCGGCGGTGTCGACGTCCCGCTGATCCACAAGTTCGAAGCCGGCTACAAGCAGGGCGTGCAGGACACCAACCCCAAGGTGAAGGTCCTCTCGCAGTACCTGACGCAGACGGCCGAGGAGGGTGGCTTCTCCAGCCCCGACAAGGGCAAGGCCGCCGCCGAGGGTCAGATCGAGAAGAAGGCCGACGTGCTCTACGCGGCCGCCGGTCTGTCCGGCCAGGGTGTCATCGAGGCCGCCGCCAAGGCGAAGGTCTGGGCGATCGGTGTCGACTCCGACCAGTACAAGCAGGCCGCCCTGGCGCCGTACAAGAACTACATCCTCACCTCCGCGCTCAAGGACGTCGGCGGTGCGGTCTACGCGCTGTCCAAGTCGGTCAACGACGACAAGCCGCTGACCGGCACCCAGACCTTTGACCTGAAGGTCAACGGCGTGGGCCTGTCCGAGTCCAACCCCGAGTACGCGAAGATCCCGGGTCTCAAGGACGCCGTGAACAAGGCCAAGGAAGAGATCGACAACGGTTCCATCAAGGTCAAGACCGAGTAAGCAGGCCGGTCGGACCAGCCGGAGCGGGCGGACACCCCTGGGTGTCCGCCCGCTCCGTGCTTCCCGGCTTCCCCTCCCTGGACCGGATCACCCAGCGCCACCTTCCGTTTGCGGTCGGCAACACCCCGGCCATGGCCGGGTGATGGCTTGGCCACGGGCGCATAACAAGGTGGACAGAAGGGGTTTTCAGGCAGGTCTACGCGCGTTAATCTGCGGCGAAGCCAGCGCCGAAGCTGAACCGTCCCGGCGCTATGCGGCCCCGGTTGTACGACAGGAGTACCCACACATGCGCCGGATTTCCCGGATCACGGTCGCAGGCGCAGCGACCGCCTCCCTGGCCCTCGCGCTCTCCGCCTGCGGCGGCACCTCGACCTCCGGGTCGTCCGACTCGAAGGGCGACAAGGGTCTCGCCATCGCCTACGACGTCGGCGGCAAGGGCGACCAGTCCTTCAACGACGCCGCGTACGCGGGCCTGGAGCAGGCGAAGAAGGAGTTCGGGTACCAGACGGCCGACGTGGAGCCCACCGAGGGCGAGACGGACGCCGACAAGGAGCAGCGCCTGGTCTCCCTGGCCAAGCAGGGCCACAACCCGGTCATCGGTGTCGGCTATGCGTACGCCGCGGCCGTCAAGGGTGCCGCGGAGAAGTTCCCGGACACCACCTTCGGCATCGTCGACGACTCCACGATCAACACCAAGAACGTGGCCGACCTGGTCTTCAGCGAGGAGCAGGCCTCCTACCTGGCCGGCGTCGCCGCCGCCAAGACCAGCAAGTCGAAGGTCGTCGGCTTCGTCGGCGGTGTGGACATCCCGCTGATCCACAAGTTCCAGGCGGGCTTCGCGCAGGGCGTCAAGGACACCGACCCCAAGGTCAAGGTGCTGTCGCAGTACCTCACCCAGACGGCCGAGGAGGGCGGTTTCGCCAGCCCCGACAAGGGCAAGACGGCTGCCGAGGGTCAGATCGAGAAGAAGGCCGACGTCGTCTACGCGGCCGCCGGCCTGTCCGGTCAGGGTGTCATCGAGGCCGCCGCCGCCAACAAGGTGTGGGCCATCGGTGTCGACTCGGACCAGTACCAGCAGGAAGCCCTTGCCAAGTACAAGGACTCCATCCTGACCTCGGCGATGAAGGATGTCGCCAAGGCGGTGTACAACCTGGCGAAGTCGGTCGAGGACGGCAAGCCCGAGACCGGTATCGTTCGTGGCGATCTGAAGACCGGCGAGGTGAGCCTGTCGAACTCCAACCCGAAGTTCGCGGACGACGCCGAGCTCCAGGCAGCCATCAAGACGGCCAAGGAGAAGATCATCAGCGGCGAGATCAAGGTCAAGAGCAGCTGACGAGCGACTGCCTCGAAGCAGGCGGTAACCCCCGGGGTTACGTCCGCTCGACGGGGTACGGGGAGCTGCTCCTCGTGCCCCGTTGCCGCGGGGCGTCGGCCCCTTTGTATGCCGTAGGGGCGCTACGCGCGTAGACGGCCCCCGTCCCCAGGAGAGTGCGCCATCAACGCGTCCAGCAGCCCTCCGGCCGGAGCGGCGGTCAACGAATCGGTGACCGCCGTCGAACTCGCCGGGATCACCAAGCGTTTCCCCGGAGTCGTGGCCAACCACGACATCCACCTCAGCGTCCGCAAGGGCACCGTGCACGCCCTCGTCGGCGAGAACGGCGCCGGCAAGTCGACGCTGATGAAGATCCTCTACGGCATGCAGAAGCCGGACGAGGGCACCATCGCCGTGGGCGGCGAGCAGGTGAGCTTCTCGTCGCCGGCCGACGCCATCGTCCGCGGCATCGGCATGGTCCACCAGCACTTCATGCTCGCCGACAACCTCACGGTCCTCGAGAACGTGGTGCTCGGCAGCGAGAAGCTCTACGGCATCGGCGCCAAGGCCCGCCGCAAGATCAAGGAGCTCTCCGAGCGCTACGGCCTCGACGTCAAGCCCGACCTGCTGGTCGAGGAGCTCGGCGTCGCCGCCCGCCAGCGCGTGGAGATCCTCAAGGTCCTCTACCGCGGCGCCACCACCCTCATCCTCGACGAGCCGACCGCCGTGCTCGTGCCGCAGGAAGTGGACGCCCTCTTCGCCAACCTGCGCGAACTGCGCTCCGAGGGCCTGTCGGTCATCTTCATCTCGCACAAGCTCGGCGAGGTGCTCTCCGTCGCCGACGAGATCACCGTCATCCGCCGCGGCACCACCGTCGGTACGGCCGTCCCCGCCGAGACGACGCCCCGTCAGCTCGCCGAGATGATGGTCGGCAGCGAGCTGCCCACGCCCGAGACGGCCGAGTCGACGGTCACCGACCGCCCGGTCATCACCGTGGACAAGCTGCGCCTCGCGGCCCCCGGCGGCAAGGCCCTCCTCGACGACATCAGCTTCACCATCCACGCGGGCGAGGTCCTCGGCATCGCCGGTGTCGAGGGCAACGGCCAGACCGAGCTCGTCGACGCCCTCATCGGCCTGCGCTCCGCCGACACCGGCACCATCCGGCTCGCCGACGAGGAGATCACCGGCTGGCCCACCCGCAGGCGCCGTGAGCAGGGCATCGGCTACATCCCCGAGGACCGGCACCGCCACGGCCTCCTGCTGGAGGCACCCCTCTGGGAGAACCGCATCCTCGGCCACGTCACCGAGAAGCCGCTCGCCAAGGGCGTCTGGCTGGACCCGAAGGCGGCCCAGGAGGACACCCGCCGGATCGTGACGGAGTACGACGTCCGCACCCCCGGCATCGACGTCACCGCCGCCTCCCTGTCCGGCGGCAACCAGCAGAAGCTGATCGTCGGCCGCGAGATGAGCCACACGCCGCGCTTCCTCATCGCCGCGCACCCCACCCGGGGCGTGGACGTCGGCGCCCAGGCCGCCATCTGGGACCACATTCGCGACGCCCGGCGCGAAGGCTTGGCTGTGCTGCTGATCTCCGCCGACCTGGACGAGCTGATCGGCCTGTCCGACACGCTGCGCGTGATCTACAACGGCAAGCTGGTCGCGGACGCCGACCCGGCCACCATCACCCCCGAGGAGCTCGGCTCGGCCATGACCGGCGCCGCCACCGGGCACCTCGCGCACGAAGAGACCCCCGAGATCTCGAAGGCCGACGCCCCCGAGTCTCCGGAAGACGAGGCCCGCTGATGAAGAAGTTCGACAAGGAGCGCGTGCTCCTCGCGGTGGCCGGACCGGTCATCGCGCTGTTCGTGGCCTTCGTGCTGAGCGCGATCGTGCTGCTCGCGTCGGGCAAGAGCCCGTTCGAGCCGTTCGCCCTGATGTTCGAGCAGCTGGGCTTCTCCGACATCCAGGTCCTGATCATCAACCAGGCGTCGATGTACTACATCGCGGCCCTCGCGGTGGCCATCGGCTTCCGGATGAACCTGTTCAACATCGGTGTCGACGGCCAGTACCAGCTCGGCGCCATGATGGCCGCCGTCGTCGGCGCCCACGTGAACATGCCCGCCGCGATCCAGGTCCCGCTGCTGCTCCTGACCGCCGTCCTCACCGGCGCCTTCTGGTCCGGCATCGCCGGTGTCCTCAAGGTCACCCGCGGCGTCAGCGAGGTGGTCGCCACGATCATGCTCAACGCGATCGCGACCTCCGTGATCGCCTACCTGTGGCTGCCGAGCGTCTTCGGCGTGAAGGTCGGCAACAACAACACCACCGGCGAGATGTACGAGTCCGGCTGGATCCCCGGCATCCCCATGGGCGCTGCCGGTGAGATCTACGGCCTGGTCCTGCTCGCCGCCCTGCTCGGCATCGGCTACTGGATCGTCCTCAACCGCACCCGCTTCGGCTTCGACCTGCGCGCCTCCGGTGCCTCGCAGACCGCCGCCGCGGCCAGCGGCGTCGACCCCAAGCGCATGGTGCTCAGCGCCATGCTGATCTCCGGCGGCATCGCGGGCCTCGCCGGCCTGCCCATCCTGCTCGGCGACACCCACACCTACAGCCTGAACTTCCCCACCGGCATCGGCTTCCTCGGCATCGGCATCGCCCTGCTCGGCCGCAACAGCCCCGTCGGCATCGCCTTCGCCGCCCTGCTGTGGGCCTGGCTCGACAAGGCCTCGCCCGAGCTGGACTTCCACGGCTACGACAAGGAGATCGCGGTCATCATGCAGGGCCTGATCGTCCTCTCGGTCGTGGTCTCCTACGAGGCCGTCCGCGAATGGGGGCTGCGCCGCCAGCAGCGCCGCGTCGGCGCCGAACTCGCCGCCGGTCACGTCCTCGGCGCTCAGAACACGAAGGAGGTGGCTGGCCGATGACCACCGCGACCGACGTCAACCAGCCCACGCTGCAGCCCTCGGCGCCGACCGGCCGCCGCCTGTCGTGGCCCGTCCTGCTGCTCATCATCGCCGGAGGCCTGGCGCTCACCTCGATCGTCCGCCTCATCACCGGCGCCGACGGCATCACCAACGTCAGCCAGATGTCCACCGCGCTCCAGCTCGCCGTGCCGATCGGCCTCGCCGGTCTCGGCGGCCTGTGGGCCGAGCGCGCGGGCGTGGTCAACATCGGCCTCGAGGGCATGATGATCCTCGGCACCTGGTTCGGCGCCTGGGCCGGATTCCAGTGGGGTCCGTGGACCGGTGTCCTGGTCGGCATCGCCGGCGGCGCGATCGGCGGCCTGCTGCACGCCTTCGTCACCGTCACCTTCAACGTGAACCACATCGTCTCCGGTGTGGCCATCAACATCCTCGCCCTCGGCGCCACCCGCTACCTCGCGCCCCTCGCCTTCGAGGGCCACACGGGCGGCTCGGCCAAGCAGTCCCCGGCGGTGGAATCCCTCGGCAACTTCACCGTGCCGGGCCTGTCCGACGCGCTCAGGGACCTGAACAACCAGGGCTGGTTCTTCATCTCCGACATCGCCGGCCTGCTCGGCGGCCTCGTCACCAACGTCTCCTGGCTGACCCTGATCGCCGTCGCGCTGATCCCGGGCACCTGGTGGATCCTGTGGCGCACGGCCTTCGGCCTGCGGCTGCGCTCCTGCGGTGAGAACCCGGTGGCCGCCGAGTCCCTCGGCGTCAACGTCTACAAGTACAAGTACATCGCCGTCGTCATCTCCGGCGGTCTGGCCGGCCTCGGCGGTGTCTTCCTGTCCATCGTGGCCAACCCCTTCTACCTGGAGGGCCAGGTCAGCGGACGCGGCTTCATCGGCCTCGCGGCGATGATCTTCGGCAACTGGATGCCGGGCGGCCTCGCCCTCGGCGCGGGCCTGTTCGGCTACACCGACAGCCTCAACCTGCGCGGCGGCTCCGCCAACGTCCACGCCCTGCTGCTGCTCGGCGCGCTGCTGCTGATCATCGGCGCGATCTGGCTGGTCGTCCGCAAGAAGTACGTCCCGGCCGTGTCCACCCTGATCGCCGGCCTCCTGGTGTTCGCCTGGTACGCGACCACCGACGAGGTCCCGAACCAGGTCGTCTCCGCCACGCCGTACGTCATCACCCTGGTGGTCCTCGCCCTGTCCGCCCAGCGGCTGCGGATGCCGAGGGCGAACGGCATGCCGTACCGGAAGGGGCAGGGCAAGTGACCGACGCCGGTCCCGCCGTCGACTGGGAGAAGCTGCGTGCGGTGGCCCGGGACGCCATGTCCCGGGCGTACGCCCCCTACTCCGGCTACCCGGTCGGCGTGGCGGCGCTGGTCGACGACGGGCGGATCATCTCCGGCTGCAACGTCGAGAACGCCTCGTACGGACTCGGCCTGTGCGCCGAATGCGGTCTGGTGTCGGAGCTGCACAACACCGGCGGCGGCCGGCTGACGCACTTCACCTGCGTCGACCGCAACGGCGACACGCTCGTCCCGTGCGGCCGCTGCCGCCAGCTGCTCCACGAGTTCGGCGGCCCCGAACTCATGCTGGAGACTCCGGCGGGCATCCTGCCGCTGTCGGAGATGCTGCCCCAGGCCTTCGGCCCGGAACACCTCAGCAAGTAACTTCCGTGCGGCCCCTCTGAGTTGCTCACGCGACCGGCTCAGGGGGGCCGTACGGCTTCTGGAATCCTCGGAAGGAAGCCAAGCCATGGCCATGGACGTCATCTCCGTCATCCGCACCAAGCGGGACCGCGGTGAGCTCAGCGACGCACAGATCGACTGGGTCATCGACGCGTACACCCGCGGGGAGGTCGCCGACGAGCAGATGTCCGCGCTCGCCATGGCGATCCTGCTGAACGGCATGAACCGTCGCGAGATCGCCCGCTGGACGGCCGCGATGATCGCCTCCGGCGAGCGCATGGACTTCTCGTCCCTGTCCCGCCCGACCGCCGACAAGCACTCCACGGGTGGCGTCGGCGACAAGATCACGCTGCCGCTGGCCCCCCTGGTCGCGGCCTGCGGCGCGGCCGTCCCCCAGCTGTCGGGCCGCGGCCTCGGCCACACCGGCGGCACGCTGGACAAGCTGGAGTCGATCCCCGGCTGGCGTGCGCTGCTCTCCAACGAGGAGATGCTGGACGTCCTCGACACCACCGGCGCGGTCATCTGCGCGGCGGGTGACGGCCTGGCCCCCGCCGACAAGAAGCTCTACGCCCTCCGTGACGTCACCGGCACGGTCGAGGCGATCCCGCTGATCGCGTCCTCGATCATGTCCAAGAAGATCGCCGAGGGCACGGGCTCGCTGGTCCTCGACGTGAAGGTCGGCACCGGCGCCTTCATGAAGACGATCGAGGACGCCCGCGAGCTGGCCTCCACGATGGTGGGCCTGGGCACCGACCACGGCGTGAAGACGGTCGCGCTCCTCACGGACATGTCCACCCCCCTCGGCCTGACTGCCGGAAACGCCCTGGAGGTCCGCGAGTCGGTGGAGGTCCTGGCGGGCGGCGGACCCGCGGACGTGGTCGAGCTGACGATCGCCCTGGCCCGCGAAATGCTGGACGCCGCCGGGGTGAAGGACGCCGACCCGGCGAAGGCCCTGGCCGACGGCTCGGCGATGGACGTCTGGCGCCGCATGATCGCGGCCCAGGGCGGCGACCCGGACGCGACGCTTCCAGTGGCCCGCGAGCAGCACGTGATCAAGGCCCCGGCCTCGGGCGTCCTGACCCGTCTCGACGCCTACGACATCGGCGTCGCCGCCTGGCGCCTGGGCGCCGGCCGGGCCCGTAAGGAGGACCCGGTGCAGGCGGGCGCGGGCATCGAGATGCACGCCAAGCCGGGCGACACGGTCACCGAGGGCCAGCCCCTCCTGACCCTCCACACCGACACCCCGGAGCGCTTCGAGTACGCGCTCCAGGCGGTCGAGGGTTCGTACGACGTGGCGGCCCCCGGCACGGACTTCACGGCGTCGCCGGTGGTGCTGGAGCGGATCGCCTGACCAGGCGCTTTCCCATTCGGGTGAACGGGATCGGTGGACCCCCGCCGGTCCCGTTCGGCATGCAGGCCCCCAGGCAGATGCTGCGTGACGAGGGCGGCAACTTCATCCCAGCGGCTGCCGCTGAACTCATCGTCGAGATCACGTCCAAGTCGAATGCGGCCCACGACCGGATCAAGAAGGCCGCAGGCTACGCCCAGGCCGGTGTTCCGCTGTATCTGCTCATCGACGGCTGGGCTCCTGGCGGTCCCACCATCACGCTTTACGGCGAGCCGCCACTGAGTCACCCCAGCACCGCCGCCACCACCACCAGCACCGGCACCGCCAGCACCGTCGACAGCAGGATCGCCTCCCTCGCCAGCACCTCGCCCACCCGGTAGCTGCTCGCGTACGTGAACAGGTTCTGGGCCGCCGGGAGTGCCGATGTCACCACCACGTCGAGCAGGGACGCCCCGTGGAGGCCGAAGACGCCGGCCGCGAGGGCCCAGGCGGCCAGGGGCTGGACGACCGACTTGAGGGTCACGGCGAGGAGGACAGGGGCCCGTTCCGCGCCGCGCAGGGGCAGGGTGCTGCCGCGGAGCGAGATGCCGAAGGCCAGCAGGACCGCCGGGACCGACATGTTGCCGATCAGGGTCAGGGGGTCCATCAAAGGGCCCGGCACCGTGAGGCCCGACGCCGAGACCGCCACCCCGGCCAGGGAGCCCAGGGCTATCGGATTGCGCAGCGGCGTGAGCAGCCGCTGCCACAGGGGCCGTTTCTCCCCGCCGCTCGCCAGGTCCAGGACCGTCAGCGCCACCGGTGTGACACCGACCAGCTGGAACAGCAGCACCGGCGCGACCAGTGACGCGTCACCCAGCACGTACACGGCGATCGGGATGCCGAGGTTTCCCGAGTTGACGTAGCTGGAGCACAGCGCGCCGATCGTCGTGCGGCCCACGCCCCAGCCGCGCGCCGCCCCCACCGCCACGAAGACGCCCGCCGCCACCGCCGTGCTCATCGCCGTGACCAGCAGCCGGTCGGAGAAGATCACGGACAGGTCGGCCTGCGCGAGGGTCGTGAAGAGCAGTGCCGGGGACGCCACGTGGAAGGCGAGCTTGGTCAGGACCTCGCGGCCGCCGTCGCCCAGATACCCCCGGCGGCCGATCAGATAGCCGACGCCGATGACGACGGCGATGACCGCGAACCCGCTCAGTACCCCCTGCACGGCGCCTCCTGGCCTGCGAAGAGGGCATCGGGCAACGCGTCGGGAGCAGATGGTTGGGGCATACAGCCAACCCTCTGGGGAAGGCGCCGCCCGGGTCAATGTGATCCTTGCGGCGCCGACAGGACGGACAGACGCGATGAGTTACAGCCGCCCGGCCGGTCTACCGATCGTGGACGCCATGACACCGCCCGTGCTCGTACTGCCCGGCCCTGTCACCCGGGACGAGGTGAGAGGGCTCAGCGACGATGTACGGGCACTGCTGCACGGCAGCGGTGCCCGGGTCGTGGTGTGCGATGTAGCGGGCGTGGGGCCGCCGGGGCTCGCCGCCGTCGACCTGCTGGCGAGGCTCCAGCTGGCCGCCCGCCGGGCCGGGGGACGGATCCGGTTGCGCGCCCCCGACCCCGCCCTACGCGCCCTGCTCGACCTGGTCGGTCTCCGCTTCGAGGTGGAGGGGGAGGTCGAAGAGCGGGAACCAGCGCTGGGTGTCGAGGAAGCAGTGGAACCCGGTGATCCGGCCGTCTGAGATCTCCAGCACCTGGACCGCCCACGGCGTGAAGCCGCCCTTGTCCGGGTCCGGCTTGTACTGGGCGAACCCCGGCAGGCCGTTGACCTGGACGGGCACCAGCCGGGAACCCGCGCAGGGCGCGCCGAGGGTGGTCATGAAGCCGGTGATGTCCCGCGTGCCGGTCAGCCACAGGTCGAACGGCGGCATCGTCATGACCGCGTCCTCGTGCAGCAGGGCCGTCAGCGCCGCCATGTCGTAGCCCTCGAAGGCCGCCACGTAGCGGTCCAGCAGCTTCTGCTGGTCCTCGTCCAGCGGGTCGGAGACGGCCGCGCCGGCGCCCGGCTCCTGCCGCTCGGCCAGGGTGGCGCGGGCCCGCTGGAGGGCGCTGTTCACCGACGCCACCGAGGTGCCCAGCAGCTCGGCGACCTCGCTGGCCTTCCAGGCCAGGACCTCGCGCAGGATCAGCACGGCCCGCTGCTTGGCCGGGAGCTGCTGCAGGGCGGCCATGAAGGCGAGCCGCACGGACTCCTTGGCGATCGCCGCCTCCGCCGGGTCCTCGGTCGTGGGCAGCACGCGGGCGTCCGGCATGGGCTCCAGCCAGGTGTTGTCCGGGCGGGGGGAGAGGGCGGCCTGGGCGAGCGGGGTGGACTCGGTGAGGTCCATGGGCCGGGCGCGCTTGTTGCCCGCGGTCAGCATGTCCAGGCACACATTGGTCGCGATGCGGTAGAGCCAGGAGCGCAGGCTGGAGCGGCCCTCGAACTTGTCGTAGCTGCGCCAGGCGCGGACCATCGTGTCCTGCACCGCGTCCTCGGCCTCGAAGGAGGAGCCGAGCATCCGGTAGCAGTACCCCGTCAGCTCGGTTCGGTGTGCCTCCAGCCTGGTGTCCAGATCCGTCGGTGTCGCCGTGCCGTTCGCCATCTCCACCCACCCCTGTGGACGTTCTGTTCACGCGCCTTTGCGCTCCAGCACTTCGGAAGCTACCGCAGCCCACTGACAACGGCCCCCCGAGCACACAAAGGCGCAGGTGGGAGCTGGTGATCCAGACCGGCCGCGACAGGCGTGCGGGCCTTCACACGAGCTCCTTGACCGACATGAGCAGATGCCGGTGCTCCCCGGCCGCCGCGGCCGTACCCGCCTCCCCGTCGCCCGGCACGGCGTGCAGCAGCGCCCGCTGCCCCGCCCCCAGCAGTTCCAGCCGTATCCGCGGGCTCTCGAAGGACGTCAGCGCGTCCAGCAGGTAGGCCGGGTTGAACGCCACCGGCATCTCGTCGGCGCCGCTCAGCGTGGCGGGCAGCCGCTGGGCCGCCACGTCGTCCCCGTAGCCGGCGCGCAGCCGTACGGAGCCGTCGGCCGAGAAGTCCAGCCGCACCGGGCTGTTCGCCTCCGCGACCACCGCGACCCGCCGCACCGCCTCGGCGAGTCCCTCGCGCTCCACCTCGGCGACCGCGGCCCCCGCCATGTCGAACAGCGACGTGTACGCGGGCAGCCGCCCGTCCAGCAGCCGCAGCGCGGTCCACGTCCGCCCGCCCTCGAAGCCGATCAGCCCGCCGCCCCCGTCCGGCTCCCAGCCGATCCGCACGTCCCCGTACCGCCCCAGCGACCGCGCCACGTCCAGCAGCCGCCGTGCGGGCAGCAGGGCCTCCACGACCCCGTCACCGCCGACGGCCTCCGGCTTCCACTCCAGCCGCCGCACCGCGTACCGGTAGCGGTCCGAGGCCGCCAGGGTCATCTGCCCGCCGTCGAGGCGCAGGTGCACGCCCGTCAGCAGGGGCAGTGTGTCGTCGCGTCCGGCGGCGACCGCGACCTGGGCGACGGCGGTCGCGAAGGCGGCGGCGTCGACGGTGCCGTAGGGTGCGGGCGGCGCGGGCAGGGACGGGTACTCCGCGAGCGGCAGCGTCGACAGCCCGAAGCGCGTGCCGTCCGCCTCCACCGTGAACCGCGAGGCCTCCAGGACACAGCGCACCGGTCCGTCCGGCAGCACCCGGCAGACGTCCAGCAGCCGCCGCCCCAGGACGAGCACCCGCCCGGGCGCCGCGACCTCCGCGTCGGCCTCCACCCGCACCGCCGCCTCGAAGTCGAACCCCGTCACGGCCAGCCGCCCCGCGTCCGCCTCCAGCAGCAGCCCGCCCAGCACCGGCACCGGCGTCCGCCCGGGCAGTGCGCGTGCCGCCCGGCCCACGGCGTCGGCGAACTCCGTACGGTCGACCCGGAACTCCATGAAAAATCCCCCTGCTCGGTCCGGTGATCAGTCGGCGCGGACGGTATCCGCACCCACTGACAACCGGCCCCGAGCAGGGGGGATGTCACCGGTGTTCAGGCAGCCGTGGCCAGTTGCCGGCGCTGCAGGCGGGCCGCCCGGGTGCCGAAGACGGTGATCGTCACGACGCCCACGACCGCCAGGATTCCGACCCCGACCGTCCCGGCCCAGCCGCCCGCGTGGAAGGCGATCGCGCCGACCGTGCTGCCCGCGCTGGAGCCGATGTAGTACGCCGACTGGTACAGCGCCGAGGCCTGGGCGCGGCCGTGCGTGGCCGTCTTGCTGACCGCGGAGGAGGCGACCGCGTGGCCCGCGAAGAAGCCCCCGGTGATGAGGACCAGGCCCGCCAGGACCAGCGGGAGCGAGCCCGCCAGGGACAGCAGCAGGCCCGCCGCCGTCGTACCGCCCGCCGCGTACAGCGCGCCCCGGCGCCCCAGCCGCCCGACCAGCCGGCCCGCCGTCGACGCCGACACCGTGCCGACCAGGTACACCAGGAAGATCGAGCCGATGATGCCCTGCGGCAGCGAGAAGGGGGCCTCGGTCAGCCGGTAGCCGATGACCGTGTACACGCCGCCGAACACGGTCATGAACAGCGCGCCGATCGCGTAGAGCCGGCACAGCAGAGGGTTGGACAGGTGGTCGCGGACCGTCTGGGCCAGGACGCGCGGCCGCAGCGAACCGGCCTTGAAGTGCTTGGGGGCGGGGAGCAGCAGCCGGAAGGCCACCGCGCACGCCACCGCGATCACACCGATGACACCGACGGCGACCCGCCAGCCCCACTCCTGCGCGACCCAGCCGGTGATGACCCGGCCGCTCATCCCGCCCACGCTGTTGCCCGCGACGAACAGTCCGATCGCGGTGACCAGCGCCTTCGGGCTGACCTCCTCCGCGAGATACGCGGTCGCCGAGGCCGGCAGCCCGGCCAGGGCGGCGCCCTGCAGCGCCCGCAGCGCGATCAGCACACCGAGGGAGGGGGCGAGGGGCACCAGCAGCCCGAGCGTGACGGCCACGGCCAGCGAGGCGGTCATCACCGCACGGCGTCCGAAGCGCTCCGACAGGGCGCTCATCGGCAGCACGAACAGCGCCAGCCCGCCCGTCGCCGCGGCCACCGTCCAGCTCGCGTCGCTCGCCGCCACCCCGAACTCGCCGGAGATCAGCGGGAGCAGCGCCTGCGTGGAGTACAGCAGCGCGAAAGTCGCGACGCCCGCGAGGAAGAGGGCGAAGCTCATCCGGCGGTAGCCGGGGCCGCCCGGGGAGACACGTGAATCGGAGGTGGGAACAGAGGCATCGGCGCCCACGATCGTGGACGCCCCGGTACTGGCGGGAGACATGCCTCGAACCTACGTACGCCGCACTCATCCGTCCAATGCATGGAACGGTCATAATCGTTCCCATGGTGCATCAACCGAGCTCACAGAGTCGCCTGTCACCAAGCAGTGACACAGAAGACATGGCAGAGATGTCGAAGGTGCTGGCGCCGCGCCTCGCGTACTTCGCGGGCGTCGCCCGCACCGAGCACGTCACCCGCGCCGCCCAGGAGATGAACGTCCCCCAGTCGACCCTCTCCCGGTCCATGGCCCGCCTGGAGCAGGACCTGGGCGTCGACCTGTTCGCCCGGCACGGCCGCACGGTCTCCCTCACCCCGGCGGGCCGTACCTTCCTCGCCTCCGTCGAACGGGCCCTGGCCGAGGTGGAGCGCGCCGCCGAGGAGGTGCGCGCCGACGCCGACCCGACCACCGGCAAGGTCGCCTTCGGCTTCCTCCACACCATGGGCGCCGAGACCGTCCCGGGCCTCCTGCACGCCTTCCGCGCCGACCACCCGCGCGTCCGCTTCAGCCTCGTCCAGAACTACGGCGAGGCCATGCTGGAACGCCTCCGCGCCGGCGAGCTCGACCTGTGCCTGACGTCCCCGGTGCCGGACGCCCCCGATCTGGTGGCCCGCCGCCTCGACGAGCAGAAGCTCCGCCTGGTCGTCCCCGCCGACCACTCCCTCGCGGGCCGCCGCCGCATCCGCCTCGCCGAGGCGGCCGACGAAACCTTCGTCACCCTGGAACCCGGCTACGGGCTGCGCCGCATCACCGACGACCTCTGCAAGGAGGCCGGTTTCAAGCCCCGCATCGCCTTCGAGGGGGAGGAGGCGGAAACCCTGCGCGGCCTGGTGGCGGCGGGCCTGGGAGTGGCCCTCCTGCCGCCGCCGGCGGTCCCGCGCCCGGGAGTGGTGGAACTGACGGTCACGGCCCCAAGGGCGGCCCGTGAAATCGGGGTCGCCTGGTTGGAAGGCCGCCCGGACACGCCGCCGGTAGCGGCTTTCAAGAAGTTCCTGCTCTCGAGAAGAGGCAGCTTGTTGCCCACCTGAGGGGCGCGGGGAACTGCGCGAGCAACCACTCACACAGCCGCACTCCGAAAACCACCGGCACCCCGACGGCGCTACCGCCGAGAAGGACTGAACCCCGCCGCGAGCGGCATCCGCAACCCCAGCGGCGGCGGCGCGGCGAACGCATCCCGCACAGGCCGCGACACCGCCCGCCCGAACAGCGCCCCCATCACGAAGTCCTCCGCCAGTGCCAGGACTTCGTCCCGGTACTGATGCAACCCGTGGCCGTCCGAGTGCACTTCGAACCGGCACACGTCCCGATTCGCCTTCTTCGCCCGCGCCGCCAGCCGGAACGACAGCTCGGGATCGGTCCGCCCGTCGTTCGTGCCGTGCACGATCAGCACCTGGCGCCCGACCAACTGCTTCACCGGTTCGGGTGGCGCCGCGACGTCCTCCTCCGGCAGCCAAGGGGCGAGCGCCAGAACGGAGTTGACGGCCTCGTGGCCACCCGCCCGCAGCCCCGCCCGGCCGCCCATCCCGAGACCGACGAGGCAGACCGGGACGTCCCCGTAGCGCCGTACGACCTCGTCCGCGGCCCACGTCGCGTCCTGCGCGAGATTGGCCTCGCTGCCGTTCCACCCGCGGTAGCGGTAGTGCACCACGTGCGTGGCGAGACCCTCGTCCCGGCCCGCGCGAGCCAGGCGGCGCCCGACGGCGCGCATGGAGGCGGTCGCCAGCATGGGCGACGGCCTGCGGCCGGAGACCTCGTCGCCGCCGGGGAGCAGCAGCACCGCGCCGCTCACCGCCGTCGGCTGCGGACCGAGTGCCCTGCCCAGCCGGGCCCTGCGAACCGGCGTCGCTTGGTGTGCCATGACAGAACAGTGTCAGAAGCGCGGGTGTACTCGACCCGTCCTTGGGATCACCGTTACGTATCGACGAAACGCAAAGCATTCGGGAACGCGCCATCTACGCGCGTAGGAGTTAGAGTGCGGAAATGACGAGCCAGACCATTGCGAACACCCCGACACCGGACCAGATCCGCCGGGCGCCCAAGGTTCTGCTGCACGACCACCTCGACGGCGGTCTGCGCCCCGGCACGATCGTCGAACTCGCCCGCGAGAGCGGCTACTCCCAGCTCCCCGACACCGACCCGGAGAAGCTCGGCGTCTGGTTCCGCGAGGCCGCCGACTCCGGTTCCCTGGAACGGTACTTGGAGACGTTCTCCCACACCGTCGGCGTCATGCAGACCCGCGACGCCCTCTTCCGGGTCGCCGCCGAGTGCGCCGAGGACCTGGCCGGGGACGGCGTCGTCTACGCCGAGGTGCGCTACGCCCCCGAGCAGCATCTGGAGGGCGGCCTCAGCCTCGAAGAGGTCGTCGAGGCCGTCAACGAGGGCTTCCGGGAAGGGGAGCGGCGCGCACGGGAGAACGGCCTGCGCATCCGCGTCGGCGCGCTGCTCACCGCCATGCGGCACGCGGCCCGCGCCCTGGAGATCGCCGAACTCGCCAACCGCCACCGCGACCTGGGCGTCGTCGGCTTCGACATCGCCGGCGCCGAGGCCGGCTACCCGCCCACCCGGCACCTCGACGCCTTCGAGTACCTCAAGCGCGAGAACAACCACTTCACCATCCACGCCGGCGAGGCCTTCGGGCTGCCCTCCATCTGGCAGGCCCTGCAGTGGTGCGGCGCCGACCGGCTCGGGCACGGCGTGCGGATCATCGACGACATCCAGGTCCACGAGGACGGCCGCGTCGAACTCGGGCGGCTCGCCTCCTACGTCCGGGACAAGCGCATCCCGCTGGAGCTGTGCCCGAGCTCCAACCTCCAGACCGGGGCGGCGTCCTCGTACGCCGAGCACCCCATCGGGCTGCTGCGCCGGCTGCACTTCCGGGCCACGGTCAACACGGACAACCGGCTGATGTCCCACACCAGCATGAGCCGGGAATTCGAGCACCTCGTCGAGGCATTCGGATACACGCTCGACGACATGCAGTGGTTCTCCGTCAATGCGATGAAATCAGCGTTCATTCCTTTCGATGAACGACTGGCCATGATCAATGACGTGATCAAGCCCGGATATGCCGAGCTGAAATCCGAATGGCTGTTCCGGCAGACCGCTTCCACCAGCGGTTCTGCCGATTCGGAGGGCTGATCCGGGAGTCTTCGGCGCACTGCGGATGCGGACGGTGTTCACAATCCGTCCGCATTTCGATGTTTGCGGCCGGTGGTGCTGGGTGTTTACGGTCGCTGGACCGCTCACCCACCCCGTCATCCCGTTACGAGGACGCATTTCATGAAGCAGTCTGCTGCCAAGTCCCTCGGTGTCGCCGCCCTCGGTGCCGCCTTCGCCGCCGCCGGTGCGGGTGCCGCCAACGCCGCCCCGGCCCTCCCGGACACCGCCCAGACGCTGGAGACCGTCACCGCTGCGCTTCCGGCGGAGCAGCTCTCCACGACGCTGCCGGGCTCGGGTGAGGCGCTGGGTCAGGGGCAGACGGCGGCCGGCGCCGGTCTGGCCGCGGCCCAGCCGGTCGCCGAGCAGCTGCTCGCCAACGGCCCGACGGGCCCGGCCGCCAAGCTGCTGGGCGGGCTCCCGGTGCAGGGCCTGCCCACGCACGGCCTGCCGGTGAACGGCGTGCCGGTCGGCTGACGCTCCCGCCGAGGCGGCCACACATGCCGATGGGGCGCACCCGCACGGGGTGCGCCCCATCGGCGTTCTCGCGTACGGGCGTTACCAGGCCGTCTGGGTCTTGCCGTGCACCTTGTCCTCCGAGGGCAGCAGGATCCACAGCGCGATGTACAGCAGGAACTGCGGGCCGGGCAGGAGGCACGAGACCAGGAAGATCACCCGCATCGTCGTCGCGGAGGTGCCGAAGCGCCGTGCCAGCGCGGTGCACACTCCGCCGATCATGCGGCCGTTGGTGGGGCGGGCGAGGCGGGACATGTGCGACTCCTTCGTGAGCGTGTGTGAGGTCTCTCGTCCGAGTACCCCATCTGCACTCCACGCTACGGAGACGAAGGGGGCAAAGCGTCGCTCCACGGGGCGATCCCGACCCTGGGAATCGTCGGGGTCCGACCCTGAGCCGGCTCCTCCGCGGGGAGGGGCGCGCCGAGCGGGCGGACGGTGGCGCGGCGGCGCAGCCAGGAGCGTCCCGCCGGGACCAGCGCCAGATGCGCGAGAGCCACGCCCACGGTGTTCAGGAACAGCGAGTCGACGTCGACGACCTGACCGGGCACGCCGGTCTGAAGCAGTTCGATGCCCCAGGAGAGCAGGGCGCCGGCCGCGACGGTGCGCAGCAGGGACGCCAGCGGCGAGACGTCCAGTCTGCCGCCGACCGACGGCAACAGCACACCCAGCGGGGCGAGCAGGGCCAGCCCCTCACCGATCCGGCGGGCCGCCTCGGGCCAGCCCAGGGCGAGATCGGCCCGGATCCCGGCGAACGGCCGCAGATTGGCGGGCATCACCCAGGGCACGTCCAGCGGCCGCAGCGTGAACCAGGCGACGAACGCGAGGTGTGCGACGAGGAGGACACCTCCTGTCACACGGATGCGGAACGCGGCGCTGCCGCCGATGGAGCCTTGACGCTGCACGCCTCCCTAGACGCGGCCTCCGGCAGGATCGGTTCCGTGATGGGCCCCGGTAGCCCGGTGAGGCATGCGCCACAGCCCCGGCGGATCACTCCCCGGCCACGTCCTTCGACGGCGGTTCCGTGCTGCCCGGCCGGGCCCGCACCTCGTCGGTGCACTCGTAGCGGCGCGGGGACTCGGGACCGGGTGCGCCCAGCACCACCGAGCCGTCCCCCTCGGCCGCCGCCGAGTCGGAGAAGGTGCAGACGATCTGCGCGAGGGCGTACGAGGTGAGGCCGGCCGGTGCCGTGCTCAGCCGCAGCGTGTCCTCCGGGTCGCCGGGGCGCGGCCCGCCGACGGTGATGCCGCCGCGGACGTCCGTGCTGTAGCCGGCTTCCTTCTCGGCGGTCGACGGCGGTGTGGCGAGCTGGTCCAGCAGACCCTGCGCGACGAGCATGCGCCGCTCGGAGTCGGCCGCGCCGTCCGGGACCCGCACGGTCCGGTCGACGGTCACCAGCGAGGACCCGCACAGCAGGAACACCTGCACCGGCAGCCCCCGGGCGGCCTGTGTGGTGACGTCCGGCTCGGCGAGCGAGCACTGCACCCGCGAGGGCGCGGGCCCGAAGTTGGTCGGCACCTCCGTGGCCCGGATCCCGCAGCCGGCCAGCAGCACGGCGAGGGCCGGAACGGCGAGCAGCCGGGACACGGTCGTGAGACGTGCGGGCATCAGGCGTCCCCCTTCGAGTCCTCGCCCTGGGGCCGGTCGGTGTCGCTCTCGGGATTCAGCTCGTCCTCGGCGGGCTGCTCCTCCGCGGGGGAGGTGCCACGCGGGAGCCGCAGGGTGAACACCGCGCCCGAGTCGGGCGAGTTGGCCGCGGTGATCTCGCCGCCGTGGATGTGGGCGTTCTCCAGCGCGATGGACAGGCCCAGGCCGCTGCCCTCGGAACGCGGCCGGGAGGCGCTGGCCTTGTAGAAGCGGTCGAAGACGTGCGGCAGGACGTCCTCCGGGATGCCGGGCCCGTGGTCCTGCACCTCGATGACGATCGAGTCGTCCGCCTCCCGCACGGACACCCGCACCGGGGAGCCGCCGTGCTTGAGCGCGTTGCCGATGAGGTTGGCCAGGATGACGTCCAGGCGGCGCGGATCCAGGCGGGCGTGGAGGCCGCGCTCGGCGTCCAGCTCGACCGCGTCCAGCCAGGCGCGGGCGTCGATGCAGGCGGTGATCTGGTCGGCGAGGTCGACGTCGTCCAGGACGAGCCGGGCGGTGCCCGCGTCGAAGCGGGTGACCTCCATCAGGTTCTCGACCAGGTCGTTCAGCCGCCGCGTCTCGCTCACCACCAGCCGGACGGCGGGCTCGATCATCGGGTCCATGCTCCCGGTCTCGGCCTCCAGCTCCTCCTCCAGCACCTCCGTGACGGCGGTGATGGCGGTGAGCGGCGTGCGCAGCTCATGGCTCATGTCGGCCACGAACCGCCGGGACGCCTCGTCCCGGGCGGCCATGTCGGCGACCCGTTTCTCCAGCGCCTCGGCCGCGTTGTTGAACGTCCGCGACAGTTCGGCGAGTTCATCGGTCCCCGACACCCGCAGCCGGGTGTCCAGCTTGCCCTCGCCGAGCCGTCGCGCGGCCGCCCCGAGCCGCTGCACCGGCTTCAGCACCGTCGTCGCCGCGGCCTGCGCGAGCAGCGCCGAGCCGATCAGCGCCAGGCCCGTGGCGATGCCCAGCGACCAGGCCAGCGAGTTGAGGTCCTTGGCCTCCGGCTCCAGCGACTTGAGCATGTAGCCGGTCGGACCGCCGCCGATCACGCGCGTACCGGCCACCAGGTACGGGGTGTCGTGGTCGACTATCCGCTGCCAGTACAGGTGGTGCGGGTGCTTGTTGGCCCCGTCGAGCTTCTGCGTCTTGTTCACCGCCGTGCGCAGCGAGACCGGCACGTCGCGCAGCGAGAAGCCGCTCAGCCCGCCGGAGCTGCCGTAGACGGTCCTGCCCTCGGTGTCGCGGCCGACCAGCAGCACGCTGAAGCGCTGGTCGCTGCCCGCCATCTGGCCCGCGGTGTGCTGCAGCTCGTCCTGCGTCGGACGCTCGGGCAGTGCGCCCGCACGGTTCTGCATCTCCTGCTCGAAGTCCCGCAGCACGGCGTCCTGGGTACGGGTGAGCACGGCCTCGCGGTTGAGCCAGTAGGCGATCGCGGACGCCGACACGGCGGCCGTCAGGGCCACCAGGCCGAAGACGACGACCAGTCGCAGCCGCAGGCTGGTGAAGCGCAGCCGCGACAGAACTCCCTTGCGCGCCCCGGTCCAGCCGCGGGCCCCCCCTTGGTGCGCCTGAGTCACTGAGGCGCGTCCAGCCGGTAGCCGACACCCCGCACGGTACGGATGAGCGTCGGGGACGACGGCACGTCCTCGACCTTGGCGCGCAGCCGCTGGACACACGCGTCCACGAGCCGCGAGTCGCCCAGGTAGTCGTGCTCCCACACCAGCCGCAGCAGTTGCTGCCGGGACAGCGCCTGGCCCGGCCGCCGGCTCAGCTCCAGCAGCAGCCGCAGCTCGGTCGGCGTGAGCTGGAGGTCCTCGCCGTTCTTCGTCACGGTCATCGCCGAGCGGTCGATGACGAGGCTGCCGAAGCTCGCCGCGTCGTTCGACTCCCGCTCGCCACGCCGCAGCACGGCCCGGATCCGGGCGTCGAGCACCCGGCCCTGCACCGGTTTGACGACATAGTCGTCGGCGCCGGACTCCAGCCCGACCACCACGTCGATGTCATCGCTGCGCGCGGTGAGCAGGATGATCGGCAACTGGTCCGTGCGCCGGATGCGCCGGCACACCTCGAACCCGTCGATGCCGGGCAGCATCACGTCCAGCACGATCAGATCCGGCCGCTGCTCGCGAAGGAGCTTCAGACCGTCCTCACCGCTGGCAGCGGTCGCCACGCGGTGACCCTGGCGCGTCAGTGAGAGCTCCAGGGCCGTCCGGATGGCGTCGTCGTCCTCGATCAGCAACAGGGAAGGCACGCGCTCATTCTGGCCCATGGAGGGCTCGAGGTTCGACCGGTGGGGCCCAGTCGTTGTGGCCGGTACCGCCGACGCGTGTGTACGAGCTGTGGTCCGGCTGTGGCCGACCCCTGTGACAGGTCTGTGACAGTCGGCGGACACGGCCATGAAAGTGCCGCGGCAAGCTTTTCGGCACAGGCAAGGAAGCCCGCCCGACAGGCGGGCCGCACACCGGAAGTCCACGACGGGGGGCGCGAGATGAACACGCTGCACGGCATCAGCACCAGCGCAGTTGTCACGCGTCTGCACGATGTGCACCGGGGTTCCGAGAAGTCCGGTGCCGTGAGCGGGCGGGGGTGCGCTCGCGGCGCCGGGCGTCAGCACACCGGGTTCATGACGGTGGTTGACGCACCTACGGGGGAGATCAACAAGGGGTCCGCGGCGGCAACCGCCGCGGGCACCGTCGGGGGAGCAGCGTACGGGGAGGGCTCGGGGGAGCGCCGTTCGCTGACGGAGGCGGAGTTCACCGCCTACGTCCAGGAGCGTCGCGCCTCCCTGTACGCAACCGCCTACCACCTCACCGGCGACCGCTTCGAGGCCGAGGACCTGCTGCAGAGCGCGCTGTTCTCGACCTACCGGGCGTGGGACCGGATCAGTGACAAGGCGGCGGTCGGCGGATACCTCCGCCGCACCATGACCAACCTGCACATCAGCGCCTGGCGGCGCCGCAAGCTCAACGAATACCCGACCGAGGAACTGCCGGAGACGCCCGGCGACACGGACGCGATGCGCGGCACCGAGCTGCGCGCGGTCCTGTGGCAGGCGCTGGCCCGGCTGCCCGAACTCCAGCGCACCATGCTGGTCCTGCGCTACTACGAGGGCCGCACGGACCCGGAGATCGCGGAGATCCTCGACATCAGTGTCGGCACGGTGAAGTCCAGCATCTGGCGGTCGCTCCGCCGGCTGCGCGAGGACGAGGTCCTCAGCTTCGGCCGTGACGAGGAGGACGCCTTCGGCGAGCTTGTCGCCTGAAGGTCGGGGGGGAGCACCACAAGGGGGGCACGGGGGAAACAAAGGGGCCCCAAGGGGGAACTGCAGGAGGCGCTGGGGGGCGTCTCCGCAGGAGAGTGGGGGACTCGGGGGAGCACAACGGGGGAGTACAGAAGCGGGACTGGAGGGCCGGGGGGTCCGTCCAGTCCCGCTTTTTCCTGTACCCGGCCCCCCTAGGCCGCCGTGTCGAGGCTCGCGCGCCGGCCGGCGGCCGCTGCCGCCAGCCGGCCCATCGCCTCGTCGCGGTCACAGGCGTACGCGCCCAGCGCCGTCTGGCGGGCGACGATCGTGCGCTCCTGCCGCATCAGCCGCCAGCCGCGGCGCAGCAGGAACAGCACCGACTTGCGGCCCTCCTTCAAGTCCCGCAGGAACCGGCGGCGGAAGGTCTTCACCGGGCCGCGGCTCAGGCACAGCGCGTCGGCGAGGACGCCGAGTTCGCGGCAGCGCGTGACGATCTCCGCGGCGAAGATGCCCTCCGCGATGAACAGCGGGGTCCGTCCGATGTCGACCGTCTCGTCGCCGGTGCGGGCGCTGAGGGCGAGGTCGTAGACGGGAACTTCCGTACGGCCCGTGCGGCACAGCCGGGTGATCGCGGCGACGGCGGTGTCCGCGTCCCACGAGTCCGGATGGTCCCAGTCGATGTCGGAGCTCTCCGCCACCAGGGGCAGGGTCGGGTCGTCGCCCTCCTTGTAGAAGTCGTCGAGCCGCAGCACCGGAAGGCCGGAGCGGGCCGCGAGGAGGGACTTGCCGGAGCCGGAAGGGCCGCAGAGCAGCACGACTCGCGTCGATATGGGCAGTGGAGAACTCACGGGACACCAGTGTGAGGCATCCACCGGGGGCCGTACGACCCCGCGGGTCGCCTTTGATGCGCGTGTCACACCTCAACTACCCTCGGGCACGACCCGATTACCCAGTGCATCAGAAGGTGGCAGTCATGGCCCGACACGACTCTTCCAAGAAGCCGGCCGCCCAGCGTGCCCTGGCCGTCCTCGCGACCGCGGGCGTGACGCTGGGGGCGGGCACGGCGTCGGCCGCCGCGGACGCGTCCTCGATCCTGGGCGTGGTCAACACCCGGCCGACCTCCCTCGGCAAGATCGACCCCCAGTCCGGCCTCCAGGCCGCGACCGGAACCGTCGGCTACGTCACCGGCCCGGTCGCCGGTCTCAAGCCCAATCCGCTCGCCGGTACCGGAGTCGACCCGCTCGACAACGGCGTCGGCACCCAGCTCGCCGACTTCAAGCCGATGACCTCCCAGGCGCTGACGGGGCCGGTGGCCCAAGCCCAGTCGATCGCGAGCATCCCGGTGGTGGGGCAGGCGGCCGGACTGCTCTCCCAGTAGCTCACCGGCCCCGCAGCGGGACCTCCCGGACCAGCCACGACACCGCGAACGCCGCGGCGCACAGTGCGGCCGTGCCGAGCGCGACACCGTGCAGGCCGTCCACCACGCCGGTCCGGAAGGCTTGCCGGACCGGCTCCGGCAGGTCCCGCAACAGCCCGGGTGTCAGCTCCCCTCGGGTCAGCTTCCCGCCCTCGTCGCCGAGCCGGTCCGTCACGGTGGCCGTGAGCCGGCTGGTGTAGACGGACCCGAGGACGGCGACGCCGAGGGCGCCGCCGATGGTGCGCAGCAGGGTCTGGGTGCCGCTGGCCGCGCCCATGTCGCGGGGCTCGGCGCTGTTCATCGTGATGAGCATCGCCGGCTGCATCAGACAGCCGATGCCCACGCCGAGCACCAGCGTCAGGCCGGAGGCCACGGGCACCGTCGTGGCCGTGCCGAGCGTCAGCAGCGACAGCGCCCCCGCCGCGGCCAGCGCGCCGCCCGCGATCGGATAGCCGCGGTAGCGGCCGCCGTCGCCGATCCGCCGGCCGATGACGAGCTGGGCGCCCATCATGCCCAGCATCAGCGGGAGCAGGAGCAGGCCGCTCTCGGTGGACGACATGTCCCGCACGAACTGCAGGTACTGCGGCAGATAGCTCGCCGCCGCCAGCATGGCCGCGCCCGTGACGAAACTGAGGACCTGCGCCACCGTGAAGTTTCGGTCCCGGAACAGCCGGGGCGGGATCACCGGTTCCGGGGCACGCCGCTCGACCCGTACGAAGGCGGTCAGTGCGACCACGCAGACCAGGGCGAGGCCGATGATCTGCGGTGACGTCCAGTCGTACGTCGTCCCGGCCCAGCTCGCCAGCAGCGTCAGGGCGAGGATCGCGCCGGTGAGCAGCCCGGCCCCCGCCAGGTCGACCGGTGCCTTGATGCGAGTCGCGCGCAGCCGGACCCCGTGTCCGATGAGGGCGAGCGCGACCGCGCCGACCGGGACGTTGACGTAGAACACCCAGCGCCAGTCCAGCTGGTCCGTGAGGAAGCCGCCGACCAGGGGGCCGCCGATGATCGCGGCGGGCAGCAGCACCCCGATGAGCGACTGGGCGCGTCCGGCCTCGGCCGGGGTGAGCAGGGTGCCGATGAGCGAGAGCGCGCCCACGAACAGGCCTCCCGCGCCGATCCCCTGCAGGGCCCGGAAGGCGATCAACTGGCCCATGTCCTGGGCGAGTCCGCACAGCACCGAGCCGGTCAGGAACACGGTGATGGAGGTGAGGTAACTGCCCTTGTGGCCGTACAGGTCGCCGAGTTTGCCCCAGACCGGGGTGGAGACGGCCGTGGTCAGCAGGTAGGCGGTGAGCACCCAGGAGAGGTGGTCGAGGCCGCCGAGGTCGCCGACGATGGTGGGCAGCGCGGTACCGACGACGGTGCCGTCGAGCGTGGCGAGCACGATGCCGAGCAGCAGGCCGAGGACGACGAGCCGGGAAGGCGGGGCGGCGGCCGGACGGGCCGCCTCTTCCGCGGTGGTCCCCGCGGCGCCTGTGTCCATGATTCCCCCTGTGTCGCGGTCGGTGGTCAGGCGACGTAGCGGCGGACGGACTTGGCGTCCCGCAGGGCGTGGCCCCACCAGGTCAGCTGGTCGAGCAGGGCCTTCGCGGCGGTGTCGGCGGCGGGGTCCTTGCAGGCGCCGTCCTCGTCGAAGCGGCTCCATGCGTCGTGGAGGCTGACGGTGTTGCGGATGGTCGTGGCGTTCACCTCGGCCAGGACGACCCGCAGGTGCTCCACGGCGCGCAGGCCGCCGGACAGACCGCCGTAGGAGACGAAGCCGACCGGCTTGCCGTGCCACTCCTCGCCGTGCCAGTCGATCGCGTTCTTCAGCGACGCCGGGAAGCTGTGGTTGTACTCGGGCGTGACGAGGACGAAGGCGTCGGCCGCGGCGAGGCGTGGTGAGACGAGGGCCAGCTGCTCCCGCGTGCCGGGCGGCGGCTGCTGACCGAACGCCGGGAACACCGTCGGCAGCGGCGTCTCCGCGAGGTCCACGACGTCGGTGCGCAGGTCGTCGCGCTGGGCGAGATGGTCGGTCAGCCACTTCGTCACGACGGGTGCGAAGCGGCCCTCCCGGGTCGAGCCGACGAGGACGGCGACGCGGAGCGCTTCTGTGGTGGCGGGCATGGGTCTCCCCCTGGATGTGTACGACGTATCTTGGTGCGTACAACGTACACATCGATGTGTACGGCGTCTACTGGGGATACGCTGTACACGACGTCGACCGGGAGGAGCGGGCCATGGCGGTAGCGAAGAAGACGGGCGAGGAGAGCGCGGCCGAGGCGCCCTCTCTCTGGGAGCGCATGGAGCGGCCAGCCCCGGCCCCGCGCGCCTCACTGACCCTGGAGCGGATCGCCGCCGCCGCGGTCGAGATCGCCGACGAGGAGGGCGGTGCCGCCGTCACCATGCGCCGCCTCGCCGGCAAGCTCGGCGTCGCCCCCATGGCCGCCTACCGGCACGTCAACGGCAAGGACGACCTCTGGGCGCTCATGATCGACCGGGTCTCCCGGGACCTGGCCCCGCCGGAGGGTGCGACGGACTGGCGGGAGGTGCTGCGCTCCTACGCCGTCCAGACACGCGAGTTGATGCTCGCCCACCCGTGGATGGCGGTCATGCCGACCCCGGTCATCATGCTCACGCCCTCACGGATGGCCGTGGCGGAGCGGCAGCTGGCCGCGCTCGCCGTCTGCGGCCTGGACGCCGACTCGGTGATGGCCGCCTTCCGGGCGGTCACGTCCTTCGTGCACGGCTCGGCCCAGGCCGAGATCGCCCTGCGCGAGTACCAGGAACGCAACGGCTGGACCAGCGGCGACGAGACCCGCAATGCCCTCGCCCCGCAGATGCGCTACCTGGTGAGCACGGGCCGCTACCCGGCCTTCGAGCAGTACGCCCTCGGCGCCACCCGCAAGGACGACCGGGCCTGGGAGTTCGCGTTCGGCCTCGACTGCGTGCTCGACGGCATCGGGCAGCGGCTCGGGATCTGAGGCGGGACGGACGCGGAGAAGCCCCGGGCCTCCTGGACGGAGGAGGGCCGGGGCTTCCGTATCGAGGGGTGGCGGGTCTAGTACGAGGAACCCGACGCGCCCAGTGACCCCGTGGGGTGCCAGACCGTTTTGGTCTCCAGGAACGCCGTCATGCGGTCGATGCCGGGAGTCTCCGCGTAATCCACAGGCTGTGGACGAAGCACGCGCTTGAGGTTGTCGGCCGCCGCGATCTCCAGCTCCTTCGCGAGAACCTCGTCGGCGCCCGCGAGGTCGATCGCGTTGACGTCCTGGTGGGCGGCGAGCGGGGTGGCGATCTCCGCCGTGCGGCCCGACAGGACGTTGACCACGCCGCCGGGGACGTCCGAGGTGGCCAGGACCTCGGCCAGGGACAGGGCGGGCAGCGGGGACTTCTCGCTCGCCACCACGATCGCCGTGTTGCCGGTCGCGATCACCGGGGCGAGCACCGACACCAGGCCCAGGAAGGACGACTCCTGGGGGGCCACGATCGCGACCACGCCCGTCGGTTCGGGGGAGGACAGGTTGAAGAACGGGCCCGCGACCGGGTTGCCGCCACCGACCACCTGGGCGATCTTGTCGGTCCAGCCCGCGTACCAGACCCAGCGGTCGATCGTGGCGTCCACGACCGCCGCCGCCTTGGACTTCGACAGGCCCTCCGCGTCGGCCACCTCACGGGTGAACTGGTCCCGGCGCCCCTCCAGCATCTCGGCGACGCGGTAGAGGACCTGGCCGCGGTTGTACGCCGTCGCGCCGGACCAGGGGCCCACCGCCTTGCGGGCGGCGACCACCGCGTCGCGGGCGTCCTTGCGGGACGACAGGGGCGCGTTCGCCAGCCACTTGCCCTTGGAGTCCGTCACCTCGTACACCCGGCCGCTCTCGGAACGCGGGAACTTCCCGCCGACGTACAGCTTGTAGGTCTTAAGGACGTTGAGCCGATCAACTGCATTCATTTAACGCTCGCCCTCCGGGCTCGACGGGGCGAGGTACGCCTCCAGGCCGTGGCGGCCGCCCTCGCGGCCGAAGCCCGACTCCTTGTAACCGCCGAACGGCGACGTCGGGTCGAACTTGTTGAACGTGTTGGACCAGACGACACCCGCGCGGAGCTTGTTCGCGACCGCCAGGATGCGGGAGCCCTTCTCCGTCCAGATGCCGGCGGAGAGGCCGTACGGCGTGTTGTTGGCCTTCGCGACCGCCTCGTCCGGCGTGCGGAAGGTCAGCACCGACAGCACCGGGCCGAAGATCTCGTCGCGGGCGACCCGGTGCGCCTGGGTGACGTTCGTGAACAGCGTCGGGGCGAACCAGTAGCCGCTCTCCGGCAGCTCGCACGCCGGCGACCAGCGCTCGGCGCCCTCTGCCTCGCCCTGCTCGACGAGCGAGGTGATGCGCGTGAGCTGCTCCTCGGAGTTGATCGCGCCGATGTCCGTGTTCTTGTCCAGCGGGTCGCCGAGGCGCAGCGTGGACAGGCGGCGCTTGAGGGAGTCGAGCAGCTCCTCCTGGATCGACTCCTGCACCAGCAGCCGGCTGCCGGCGCAGCAGACCTGGCCCTGGTTGAAGAAGATGCCGTTGACGATGCCCTCGACGGCCTGGTCGATGGGGGCGTCGTCGAAGACGATGTTGGCGCCCTTGCCGCCCAGTTCGAGCGTGACCTTCTTACGGGTCCCGGCGATCGTGCGGGCGATCTCCTTGCCGACGGCCGTGGAGCCGGTGAAGGCGACCTTGTTCACGTCCGGGTGGGCGACCAGTGCCGCGCCGGCGTCGCCGTAGCCCGGGAGGATGTTGACGACGCCCTTGGGCAGGCCCGCCTGGCGGCAGATGTCCGCGAAGAACAGCGCCGAGAGCGGGGTGGTCTCGGCCGGCTTCAGGACGACCGTGTTGCCGGTCGCGAGCGCCGGGGCGATCTTCCACGCCAGCATCAGGAGCGGGAAGTTCCACGGAATGACCTGGCCGGCGACACCCAGCGGCCTGGGGTTCGCGCCGAAGCCGGCGTGGTCGAGCTTGTCGGCCCAGCCCGCGTAGTAGAAGAAGTGCGCGGCGACCAGGGGCAGGTCGGCGTCGCGGGTCTCCTTGATGGGCTTGCCGTTGTCCAGGGTCTCGAGGACGGCGAGCTCGCGGGAGCGCTCCTGGATGATGCGGGCGATCCGGAAGAGGTACTTCGCGCGCTCCGCGCCCGGGAGCGCCGACCACTTCTCGAAGGCCCGGCGCGCGGCCTTCACCGCACGGTCCACGTCCTCGGAACCGGCCTGGGCGACCTCGGAGAGGACCTCCTCGGTGGACGGGGAGACGGTCTTGAAGACCTTGCCGTCCGCCGCTTCGACGAACTCGCCGTCGATGAACAGGCCGTACGAGGGCGCGATGTCGGCGATCGCGCGCGACTCGGGGGCCGGGGCGTATTCGAATACGGGTGCCATGGTGATCAGTCCACCGTCACGTAGTCGGGGCCGGAGTAGCGGCCGGTGGCCAGCTTCTGGCGCTGCATCAGCAGATCGTTCAGCAGCGAGGAGGCGCCGAAGCGGAACCAGTGGTTGTCCAGCCAGTCCTCGCCCGCCGTCTCGTTGACCAGCACGAGGAACTTGATGGCGTCCTTGGAGGTACGGATACCGCCGGCCGGCTTCACACCGACCTGGATGCCGGTCTGCGCCCGGAAGTCACGCACCGCCTCCAGCATGAGCAGCGTGTTCGCCGGGGTCGCGTTGACGGCGACCTTCCCGGTGGAGGTCTTGATGAAGTCCGCGCCCGCCAGCATCCCGAGCCAGCTCGCGCGGCGGATGTTGTCGTACGTCGACAGCTCGCCCGTCTCGAAGATGACCTTCAGGCGGGCTGCCGTCCCGCAGGCCTCCTTCACGGCGGTGATCTCGTCGTACACCTTCAAGTATCGGCCCGAGAGGAACGCCCCGCGGTCGATGACCATGTCGATCTCGTCGGCACCGGCGGCGACGGCGTCGCGGACGTCGGCCAGCTTGACGTCGAGCGCGGCGCGGCCGGCCGGGAACGCCGTGGCCACCGAGGCGACCTTCACGCTCGAGCCGGCGACGGCCTCCTTGGCCACGGCCACCATGTCGGGGTAGACGCAGACCGCCGCCGTGGCGGGCGTCGTACGGTCCGTCGGGTCGGGCTGGACCGCCTTGGCGCCGAGCGCCCGGACCTTGCCCGGGGTGTCCGCGCCTTCCAGCGTCGTCAGGTCGACCATCGAGATGGCGAGGTCGATGGCGTACGCCTTCGCGGTCGTCTTGATCGAGCGCGTGCCGAGGGAGGCCGCGCGTCCCTCGAGCCCGACCGCGTCGACGCCGGGGAGCCCGTGGAGGAAGCGGCGCAGCGAGCTGTCGGACGCGGCGACGTCCTTGAGGGGGTGAGCTGCGGTGAGTGCAGAACTGGGCATGGTCACCAGACGAGCATATCTACGCGCGTAGCGGCTGTACAGCCCCCGGGTTCTCTCGGGGCGGATCCGCCGACTGCCGTCGGGCGGATGAGGGACGCGCGGACGGGTCCGGCAGAATCGAGACATGACGAGCCCCGAACCCCAGTCGCCGGCACCGCAGCCTCCGGAGCCCGAGTCCAAGGACCGGGTGTTCCGGTCGGTCCCGGCCATCGCCGGTGGTGTGCTGCTGCTCGCCATCTCCGGGTGGCTCGGCATCGACGCGGTGATCTCCGGGGAGGGGCGCACGCCCTGGATGGCGCTCGCCGTGCTGCTCCTCGTCGTGCCGCTGGTCGTCGCCTTCACCCTGCGGCCGGCCGTGTACGCCGGCGACGACCGGCTGCGCATCCGCAACCCCTTCCGCCTCGTCGTCGTGCCCTGGGGGCAGGTCGCCGCGCTGCGCTCCGCCTACTCGAACGAGGTCCTCACCGAGTCCGGTGCGAAGTACCAGCTGTGGGCCGTGCCCGTGTCGCTGCGCGCGCGCAAGAAGGCCGCACGGCGCGAGATGAGGGCCACGGCGCAGGCGCGGCGGGAGATGGGGCGGGGCGAGGGCCGCGGCAGCGCGCTCGGGATGACCGCGGGGCTCGGCGACGGCCTCAGCCGGGAGCCGATGTCGGACGGGCCCGCGCGGGCCGAGACCGACCGGATCATGGACGAGCTGCGGGGCCTGCGCGAGGCGCGGCACCAGGCGGAGTCGGCGCGGGGCGAGGTGACCGTGCGGTGGGCCTACGAGGTGCTGGGGCCGGCGGCGGCCGGGGCTGTGCTGGTGCTGGTTCTGCTGGTGGTGGGCTGAACGGTCCGAGCGGTTCCGGTAGCGGCGGGCTGACGGCCTGAGCGGTTCCGGTTGTGGTGGGCTGACGGTCCGCGCGGCGGGACCGCCGGGAAAAGCGGTGGAGGCGGTGCCCTCCCCGAGCCTGGGTTCGGGGCAGGAGCACCCGTCCTGTTACGAGTCCTAAGAGAGCATCTGATCAGCGTTCATGTTGTAGTGAGCGGGATGTCCGTTTCGATTCGCCAGGTTGGTGCAGATTCTCCGGTCAGTTCGCGGGACAT
>NZ_JBEZYZ010000015.1:0-216277 GCF_040638895.1 Streptomyces sp. NPDC024017
TCCTTTGTACTCACCCTCTCGGGCTTTCCTCCGGGCGCTTCCCTTCGGTCTTGCGTTTCCGACTCTATCAGATCTTTCCGATCCGATTTCCTCGGCGCTTTCCAGGTTCCCGCTTCCGCGTTTCCCTTTCCGGCGGTTCCGACTTTATCAGAAGTTTCTGAGTCGGATTTCCCTCCCCGGCCGGGCATGCTCCCCGTGCCTGAGTTGGCGCGGGTGCCCCGTCGGGAGGAGTTGTAAACCTACTGGAGCGGGGCGCCTCGATGCAAATCGAGGCGCCCCGCTCCCAGTTGGCGTGAGCTCAGGCCCGACGGACCGTCAGACCTCCACCACCACAGGCAGGATCATCGGGCGGCGCCGGTAGTTGTCCGAGACCCACTTGCCCAGCGTGCGGCGCACGAGCTGCTGGAGCTGGTGGGGTTCGACCACGCCGTCCTGGGCGGAGCGTTCGAGTACCTCCGTGATCCTGGGGGCCACGTCAGCGAACGCGGAGTCGTCGATGCCGGAGCCCCTGGCCTGGATGTGCGGGCCGCCGGTGATCTTCCCGGTGGAGGAGTCGATGACCAGGAAGACCGAGATGATGCCCTCGTCGCCGAGGATCCTGCGGTCCTTGAGGGCCGGCTCGCCCACATCGCCGACCGAGAGGCCGTCGACGTACACGTAACCCGCCTGGACCTTGCCGGAGATCTTCGCCTTGCCCTCGACGAGGTCGACCGCGACGCCGTCCTCGGCGATGACGATGCGGTCGTGCGGGACGCCGGTCAGGGCGCCCAGCTCGGCGTTGGCCCGCAGGTGGCGCCATTCACCGTGCACCGGCATCAGGTTCTTCGGGCGGCAGATGTTGTAGAAGTACAGCAGCTCGCCCGCGGAGGCGTGGCCGGAGACGTGGACCTTGGCGTTGCCCTTGTGGACCACGTTGGCGCCCCAGCGGGTGAGGCCGTTGATCACGCGGTAGACCGCGTTCTCGTTGCCGGGGATCAGGGACGACGCCAGGATCACCGTGTCGCCCTGGACGATGCGGATCTGGTGGTCGCGGTTGGCCATGCGGGACAGGGCCGCCATCGGCTCGCCCTGGGAACCCGTGCAGACCAGGACCACCTCGCTGTCCGGGAGGTCGTCGAGCGTCTTGACGTCCACGACCAGGCCCGGCGGGACCTTCAGATAGCCCAGGTCCCGCGCGATGCCCATGTTGCGGACCATGGAGCGGCCGACGAAGGCGACGCGGCGGCCGTACTCGTGCGCCGCGTCCAGGATCTGCTGGATGCGGTGCACGTGGCTGGCGAAGCTCGCGACGATGATGCGCTTGCGGGCGCCGGCGAAGACCTGACGCAGGACGTTGGAGATCTCCCGCTCGGGCGGGACGAACCCCGGCACCTCGGCGTTCGTCGAGTCCGAGAGGAGGAGGTCGATGCCCTCCTCGCTCAGGCGGGCGAATGCGTGGAGGTCCGTGAGACGGCTGTCCAGCGGGAGCTGGTCCATCTTGAAGTCGCCGGTGTGGACCACCATGCCCGCGGGGGTGCGGATGGCCACGGCCAGCGCGTCCGGGATGGAGTGGTTGACCGCGATGAACTCGCAGTCGAAGGGGCCGATGCGCTCGCGGTGCCCCTCCGCCACCTCGAGGGTGTAGGGGCGGATGCGGTGCTCCTGGAGCTTGGCCTCGATGAGGGCGAGGGTCAGCTTGGAGCCGATCAGCGGGATGTCCGGCTTCTCGCGCAGGAGGAAGGGGACGCCGCCGATGTGGTCCTCGTGCCCGTGCGTGAGCACGATGCCCTCGATGTCGTCGAGGCGGTCCCTGATGGACGAGAAGTCCGGCAGGATCAGGTCGATTCCGGGCTGCTCCTCCTCGGGGAAGAGCACGCCGCAGTCGACGATCAGCAGGCGGCCGCCGAACTCGAAGACCGTCATGTTTCGGCCGATTTCGCCGAGGCCGCCGAGCGGGGTGACGCGCAGGCCGCCCTCGGGGAGCGGCGGGGGCGTGCGGAGTTCAGGATGCGGATGGCTCAAAAGACTCTCCTCAACCACGCACGCCACGTACCGGTGGGGCACGTGGCGCGCATGACGTTCGTGCAGAAGCAGTTGTCTGTGTGGGGTGCGGGCACCGGTGGCCCGCTTATTCAGTTGTGAAGCAGTTGCGCGGGGGTCCGCGCGAAGTCTGATGTCAGAGCTGTACCCCGCCGGCGGCAAGATCGATCTTGAGTTGCTCGATCTCGTCGGGCGCGCACTCGACCATGGGGGCACGCAGGGGCCCGCCGGGCAGTCCCTGCAGGGCGAGCGCCGCCTTGGTCGTCATCACGCCCTGGGTGCGGAACATACCCGTGTAGACGGCGAGCAGCTTCTGGTGGATCTCGGTGGCCTTCTGGACATCGCCCGAGGTGTACGCCTCGACCAGGGCACGCAGCTCGGGGGTGACGACGTGGCCGACGACCGAGACGAAGCCGACCGCGCCGACCGAGAGCAGGGGCAGGTTCAGCATGTCGTCGCCGGAGTACCAGGCGAGGCCGGAGCGGGCGATGGCCCAGCTGGCGCGGCCGAGGTCGCCCTTGGCGTCCTTGTTGGCGACGATCCGCGGGTGCTCGGCGAGGCGGACGAGCGTCTCGGTGTTGATGGGGACGCCGCTGCGGCCGGGGATGTCGTAGAGCATCACCGGAAGGCCGGTGGTGTCGGCGACGGCCGTGAAGTGCCGGTAGAGGCCCTCCTGCGGGGGCTTGTTGTAGTACGGGGTCACGACGAGCAGGCCGTGTGCGCCGACGCGCTCCGCCGCCCTGGCGAGTTCCATGCTGTGGTGGGTGTCGTTCGTGCCGACTCCGGCCACCACGTGGGCGCGGTCTCCGACCGCCTCCAGGACCGCCCGTACGAGATCCGCTTTCTCCGCGTCGCTGGTGGTCGGGGACTCGCCGGTGGTGCCGTTGATGACCAGGCCGTCGTTGCCTGCGTCCACCAGGTGGGCGGCGAGCCGCTGCGCGCCGTCGAGGTCGAGTGCGCCGTCCGCCGTGAAGGGCGTGACCATGGCGGTGAGGACCCGCCCGAAGGGGGTCTGCGGAGTCGAGGTCGGAGCCATGGGTTACACGCTACTCGTTGCTCAGGACCGGGTCTGCCCACGGGGCAGGCGACAAGTCGTGACAAAGGTGGAGCCCGGCACTGCCTGCTCGGGGGTTCAAGCAGTGCCGGACCCGTTTGATCAGGCTAGATGAACTTCTCTAAATGCCGCAATACGGACACTTCGCACGGCTGAACCGTACATCTGTACCTGACCGGGGGGCTGGAGGCGCGTTACGGCGCCACGCGACCGTTCGCATTGAAGGCGGCGTAGGTGAGCGGCATGAGCCGGGACCACTCGGCCTCCATCTTCTCGCCGACCATCTCGATCTCGCGCTGCGGGAAGGACGGGACCTTCGCCAGCTCGTGCTGGGTGCGCAGGCCGAGGAAGTGCATCAGCGAGCGGGCGTTGCAGGTGGCGTACATCGAGGAATACAGGCCGACCGGGAGGACCGAACGGGCTACCTCGCGGGCGACGCCGGCGGCGAGCATCTCCTGGTAGGCGTCGTACGCCTGCTGGTACGAGTCCTCCATGACGCGGCCGACCAGCTCCTGCTGGGCCTGGGTGCCCTCGACGAAGACGTACTTGCCCGGGCGGCCCTCCTGGACCAGCTTGCGGGACTCGTCGGGGACGTAGAAGACGGGCTGGAGCTCGCGGTAGCGGCCGCTCTCCTCGTTGTACGACCAGCCGACGCGGTGCCGCATGAACTCGCGGAAGACGAAGATCGGGGCGCTGATGAGGAAGGTCATCGAGTTGTGCTCGAAGGGGCTGCCGTGCCGGTCCCGCATCAGGTAGTTGATCAGGCCCTTGGAACGCTCGGGGTCCTTCTTCAACTCGTCGAGGGACTGCTCGCCGAGGGTCGAGACGCGGGCGGCGAAGAGGACGTCCGCGTCGGACGCGGTGTGCTTGACCAGCTCGACAGTGACGTCGCTGCGGTAGCTGGGCTTGAGGTCGTCGGCGGGGGTGTCGGTCACGGTTGGCAGGGCCTTCCCATCTCGTCGTGTGGCGACGCCACTCTACGGCCCGGTGAAATCAGTCCGATCGGTGGCGTGCCGCAATGAAGTCGGTGAAACAGGGCACCTCTGAGGGAGTTCGTTCGTCTCTACTGACGACAGTGATCCGTTCCACCCCCGAAGGAGAAGCACCCCTGATGTTCGGTCGGCGTGAACCCGTACCGTTTGCCTTCGTCGCCGAGGCCGACAGGTTCCGCAGCAATGTCACTCCCCCACCGCGCGAGCGGTCGTCCGTCGGTCAGATGGCCGGCCGTTGGCTGCTGGGGCTCACCCTCGTGGCGGGGCTCGTGGGGTCCCTGGTCATCGGGACGCCCGCGCTGTCGCCCGACAAGACGGCTGATCAGCCTCAGCAGTCGCAGGCGTCCGAGAGGCGCTGAATCGCACCGCACCGGCGGTGACTCCATCCGGCCCCCCGCCAGTGGTGACCGGGGACACAGATCGGTAGCCTCACCGGGCACAGCCCACGCATGGATCGAGTGAGGACCAGCCGTGCCCCTGCCCTTCCTGACGGCCGACCGCGTTTTCGAGGCGGCGGACGACGTTCCGTTGCCCTACGACGACCGTGACCGCTGGCGGCGGCCGTACCGGCCCGGACCGTGGCGTGTCGGGGTCGCGGCGCTCGCGCTGCTGCTCGCCTCGTTCGTGTTGTTCGCGGCCGTCATCATCGCCGCGACGGCCGAACCGGCCTCGGCCGCGGTGGTGTTCGGTCTCGCGCTGCTCGTCATCGCCGCGGCGCTGCGACTGCTGCGCATGGGCGTGTGGGTCAGCGCGCGCGGACTGCGGCACGTGGATTTCCTCACGACGCGTACGGCGTCCTGGGAGCAGGTCGTCTCCGTGCGTACGGTGCAGCAGCCGGTGCGCTGGCTGGGACTGCCCCGGACCGTGCAGGGCCAGGCGCTGCTGCTGGGAAGCCAGGGCCGGGAGGCTACCGGTCCGACGCCGCTGATGACGACGCACGACACGGACTTCCTGGGCCGCGCGGAGGCCTTCGACCGGGCGGCGGACTCGGTCGAGGCGTGGGCGGAGGAGTACGGCCCGCGCTGACGTCCTCGATCTCATGCCGGCGGGGCCGGACCGTTCGCACGGTCCGGCCCCGCCGGCATGAGTGGGGGTGATTCAGGCGGCTTCGGGCTGCTTGCCGTCGTGCAGGGCGATCGCGTGCTGCATCGCCTTGCGGGCGCGTGGGGTGTCGCGGGCGTCGTGGTAGGCGACGGCCAGACGGAACCAGGTGCGCCAGTCGTCGGGGGCGTCCTCCGTCTCGGCCTTGCGCTTGGCGAAGACCTCGTCGGCGGAGTCGCGGTCGATGCGCCCGCTGGGGGTACGCCGCAGTTCGTCGACGGGCAGGCCGCCCTCGGCGTCGAGTTCGGCGGCGAGTTGGCCGGCCTTGCGGGCGAACTGGGTGTTCTTCCACAGGAACCACAGGCCGATGACCGGCAGGATCAGCACGGCGACACCGAAGGTGACGGTGAGGGGCGTGCCGGTCTCGATGAGCAGGACGCCGCGGCTGCCGACCAGGACGAAGTAGACGACCAGGACGGCGGCCGTGAGGGCGTAGGTGAGCTTCGCGCGCATGACGGTCAGAGACTCAGTTCAGGTCCAGGAAGTGTTCCAGGCCGAACGTCAGGCCCGGGGTGCTCACCACGCGGCGGGCGCCGAGCAGGATGCCCGGCATGAAGCTGCTGTGGTGGAGCGAGTCGTGCCGCACGGTCAGGGTCTCGCCCTCGGCGCCGAGCAGGACCTCCTGGTGGGCGAGCAGGCCGCGCAGCCGGACCGCGTGGACCGGGACACCGTCGACGTCGGCGCCGCGGGCACCGTCGAGGGCGGTGGCCGTGGCGTCGGGGGCCGGGGCGGTGCCGGCGGCGCGGCGGGCCTCGGCGATGAGCTGGGCGGTGCGCGTGGCGGTGCCGGAGGGGGCGTCCACCTTGTTCGGGTGGTGCAGCTCGACGACCTCGACGGACTCGAAGTAGGGGGCGGCGAGCTGCGCGAACTTCATCGTGAGGACGGCCCCGATGGAGAAGTTCGGCGCGATGAGCACGCCCGTCCCGGGGGAGGCGGACAGCCAGCCGTTCAGCTGCGCGAGGCGCTCGTCGGTCCAGCCGGTGGTGCCGACGACGGCGTGGATGCCGTGGCCGACCAGGAACTCGAGGTTGGCCATGACCGAGTCGGGCGTGGTCAGTTCGACCGCGACCTGGGCGCCGGATTCGGTGAGTGTCTCCAGCTTGTCGCCCCGGCCGAGGGCGGCGACCAGTTCCATGTCTTCGGCGGCTTCGACGGCTCGTACGGCTTCCGAGCCGATCCGGCCCTTGGCGCCGAGGACCGCCACGCGCAGCTTGCTCATCTCTTGTGCTTCCTTCACCAGGGGTTTGTCAGGCGACGGCGTCGTGCAGGCGGGCCGCCTGTTTGTCCTTCAGCGGGCCGATGGCCGACAGGGAGGGCCGCCGTCCCAGGATCTCGCGGGCGACCTCGCGGACGTCGTCCGGGGTGACCGACGCTATCCGGGACAGCATGTCGTCGACGGACATCTGCTCGCCCCAGCACAGCTCGCTCTTGCCGATACGGTTCATCAGCGCGCCGGTGTCCTCCAGGCCGAGGACCGTGGACCCCTGGAGCTGGCCGATCGCACGTCCTATCTCGTCGTCCGAGAGGCCGTGCTCGGCGACCTGGTCGAGCTCGTCGCGGCAGATCTTCAGCACGTCGTGCACCTGCGACGGGCGGCAGCCCGCGTAGACGCCGAACAGACCGCAGTCGGCGAAGCCGGAGGTGTACGAGTACACGCTGTAGGCCAGGCCGCGCTTCTCGCGGACCTCCTGGAAGAGGCGGGAGGACATGCCGCCGCCGAGGGCGGTGTTCAGCACGCCCAGGGCCCAGCGCCGCTCGTCCGTGCGGGACAGGCCCGGCATGCCGAGCACGATGTGCGCCTGCTCGGTCTTGCGGTCGGTCAGCTCGACGCGGCCCGCGGTGCGCAGGGCGCGCGTGCCGCTGCGCGGGGCGACCGGGTCGGCCGCGAGGTCCTTGAAGGCACCGGCCTTCTCGAAGGCGGCGCGGACCTGCCGGACGACCTTGGCGTGGTCGACGTTGCCGGCGCAGGCGACGACCAGGTGGGTCGGGTCGTAGTGCTTCTTGTAGAAGCGGCGGATGCGGTCGGCGGTGAGGGCGTTGACCGTGTCGACCGTGCCGAGGACCGGGCGGCCGAGGGGGTTGTCGCCGAACATCGTGTGCGCGAACAGGTCGTGCACGCAGTCGCCCGGGTCGTCCTCGGTCATGGCGATCTCTTCGAGGATGGCGCCCCGCTCGACGTTGACGTCCTCTTCGAGGATGAGGGAGCCCGTCAGCATGTCGCAGACGACGTCGATGGCCAGCGGCAGGTCGGTGTCGAGCACACGTGCGTAGTAGCACGTGTACTCCTTCGCCGTGAACGCGTTCATCTCGCCGCCGACCGCGTCGAGGGCGGAGGAGATGTCCAGGGCGGACCTGCGGCTGGTGCCCTTGAAGAGCAGGTGCTCCAGGTAGTGGGTGGCGCCGTTCAGCGCGGGGGTCTCGTCGCGGGAGCCGACGTGCGCCCAGATGCCGAAGGTGGCGGAGCGGACCGAGGGCAGGGTCTCGGTGACGATGCGCAAGCCACCGGGGAGGGTGGTCTTGCGGACCGTGCCGATGCCGTTCCGGCCCTCGATGAGGGTTTGGGTACGGGCGACGGCCCGCGCCTCCGAAGAGGTGCGGGCCGTCGCCTTGGAGCCGTGGGACGTCACTGCTCGGCGTCGTCCTTCTTGTCGTCGGAGCCTTCCTCGCCCTCGATCACGGGGATCAGGGAGAGCTTGCCGCGGGAGTCGATCTCGGCGATCTCGACCTGGACCTTGGCGCCCACACCGAGGACGTCCTCGACGTTCTCCACGCGCTTGCCGCCGGCCAGCTTGCGGATCTGCGAGATGTGCAGCAGACCGTCCTTGCCCGGGAGCAGCGACACGAACGCGCCGAAGGTGGTGGTCTTCACGACCGTACCCAGGTAGCGCTCGCCGACCTCCGGCATGGTCGGGTTGGCGATGCCGTTGATCGTGGTGCGGGCGGCCTCGGCGGACGGTCCGTCGACCGCGCCGATGTAGATCGTGCCGTCGTCCTCGATCGTGATGTCGGCGCCGGTGTCCTCCTGGATCTGGTTGATCATCTTGCCCTTGGGGCCGATGACCTCGCCGATCTTGTCCACGGGGATCTTAACGGTGATGATCCGCGGGGCGTTCGGGGACATCTCGTCCGGCGTGTCGATCGCTTCCATCATCACGTCGAGGATGTGGAGGCGGGCGTCACGGGCCTGCTTGAGGGCCGCGGCCAGGACGGAGGCCGGGATGCCGTCCAGCTTGGTGTCGAGCTGGAGGGCGGTCACGAACTCCTTCGTGCCGGCGACCTTGAAGTCCATGTCACCGAACGCGTCCTCCGCACCGAGGATGTCGGTGAGGGTGACGTAGTGCGTCTCGCCCTCGATCTCCTGGGAGATGAGGCCCATGGCGATACCGGCGACGGGGGCCTTCAGCGGCACACCGGCGTTCAGCAGCGACATGGTAGAGGCGCAGACCGAGCCCATGGACGTCGAGCCGTTGGAGCTCAGCGCCTCGGAGACCTGGCGGATCGCGTAGGGGAACTCCTCGCGCGTCGGCAGGACCGGCACGAGGGCGCGCTCGGCGAGGGCGCCGTGGCCGATCTCGCGGCGCTTCGGGGAGCCGACGCGGCCGGTCTCGCCGGTGGAGTACGGCGGGAAGTTGTAGTTGTGCATGTAGCGCTTGCGGGTCACCGGGGAGAGGGTGTCCAGCTGCTGCTCCATGCGGAGCATGTTCAGGGTGGTGACGCCCAGGATCTGGGTCTCGCCACGCTCGAACACGGCGGAGCCGTGGACCCGCGGGATGGCCTCGACCTCGGCGGCCAGGGTGCGGATGTCGGTGACACCGCGGCCGTCGATGCGCTTCTTCTCCTTGATGACGCGCTCACGGACCAGGGTCTTGGTCAGCGAGCGGTACGCGGCGGAGATCTCCTTCTCGCGGCCCTCGAACTCCGGGAGGAGCTTCTCGGCGGCGAGCGCCTTGACGCGGTCCAGCTCGGACTCGCGCTCCTGCTTGCCGGCGATGGTCAGCGCGGAGGCGAGCTCCGGCTTGACGGCGGCGGTGAGGGCCTCGAGAACGTCGTCCTGGTAGTCCAGGAAGATCGGGAACTCGCCGGTCGGCTTGGCGGCCTTGGAGGCGAGGTCCGACTGGGCCTTGCAGAGCACCTTGATGAAGGGCTTCGCGGCGTCCAGACCGGCCGCGACGACCTCCTCGGTCGGCGCCTCGGAGCCGCCCTCGACCAGCTTGATGGTCTTCTCGGTGGCCTCGGCCTCGACCATCATGATCGCGACGTCGCCGTCCTCCAGGACGCGGCCCGCGACGACCATGTCGAAGACGGCGTCCTCGAGCTCGGTGTGCGTCGGGAAGGCCACCCACTGGCCGCGGATCAGCGCGACGCGGACGCCGCCGATCGGGCCGGAGAAGGGCAGGCCGGCCAGCTGCGTGGACGCGGACGCGGCGTTGATCGCGACGACGTCGTACAGGTGGTCGGGGTTGAGCGCCATGATCGTGGCGACGACCTGGATCTCGTTGCGCAGGCCCTTCTTGAAGGACGGGCGCAGCGGGCGGTCGATCAGGCGGCAGGTGAGGATGGCGTCCTCGGAGGGACGGCCCTCACGGCGGAAGAAGCTGCCGGGGATCTTGCCGGCGGCGTACATCCGCTCCTCGACGTCCACCGTGAGGGGGAAGAAGTCGAGCTGGTCCTTGGGGTTCTTGGAGGCGGTGGTGGCCGACAGCACCATGGTGTCGTCGTCCAGGTACGCCACGGCGGAGCCGGCGGCCTGCTTGGCCAGGCGGCCCGTCTCGAAGCGGATGGTGCGGGTACCGAAGGCGCCATTGTCGATGACGGCCTCGGCGTAGTGGGTCTCGTTCTCCACTAGCGTTTTCTCCTCGTCCTCGTCTCCCACTGCCCGTGTGGCAGGGAGACGGTTGCGGAGAAGCGCGCCGTGCTGTGCGGGCCGGTCTTCGATCGAAGCACCCGGGGTTCGCTTCTCCCGGGGGCCACTACCGAGGACCGGCGGCGGCTAGGTGCGCCTCTCCTCGTCTTGTCGTGCTGTGTCGTCCATATTGCGTTGTGCTACCACACTACAAAGCAGTGGTGACACTCCGCACGTACAGCAAAGGGAGCGGTCCCCTTTCCTTCGGGAACCGCTCCCCTCACGGCGTCTTACTTGGCGCCCGCCGCACCGCGGCGGATGCCGAGGCGGTCGACCAGCGCGCGGAAGCGCTGGATGTCCTTCTTCGCCAGGTACTGGAGAAGGCGGCGACGCTGACCCACGAGGATCAGCAGACCACGGCGGGAGTGGTGGTCGTGCTTGTGGGTCTTGAGGTGCTCGGTCAGGTCCGAGATGCGGCGCGAGAGCATGGCGACCTGGACCTCGGGGGAGCCGGTGTCGCCCTCCTTCTGGCCGAACTCGGTGATGATCTGCTTCTTCGTAGCGGCGTCGAGCGGCACGCGTACTCCTCGTAGTCTGTGATGGCCACCGAGTGCCCCCGGTCTGTGTCTCGGGGGAGCTTCCATGACTCGGAAGGCGGGGATCCGCTGGGCGCGGCCTCCAGAGCGGTGAGCTCCGGGGGTGCGTACACAAACGGCCGTCGACCAGGGTACCAGGCGGCCGGGGGCCTCTTTGCCCTGGTCCCCGAACCTCCCGGCCGGAGCGGAGGGGGCCACTAGGGTGAGCAGATTCGGATCGTTGGTACGTCGGGAATTCGTACGTCGGGAAGGGGTCGCTGCGGCATGGCGGAGACGGCTGAGGAGATCAAGGCACGCAAGGAGCGGGAGCGGGACGAGCTCTACGCCCTCGACATCTCCGGTGTCGAGTGGCACAGCGCGCCGGGCACCGAGGGGCACGAGGAGCGGGTCGAGATCGCCTACCTGCCCGAGGGGGCCGTGGCGATGCGGTCGTCGCTCGACCCGGACACGGTGCTGCGCTACACGGAGGCGGAGTGGCGGGCGTTCGTGCTGGGGGCGCGGGACGGGGAGTTCGATCTTGAGCCGGGGGCGCACAGCGGGGGGCTCGAAGCCGGCCGGTAGGTGTCGTGGGTGGACGACGAGGGGTGAGCCGGTGAACGGCCGCCCCTCTTCGTATGTCTCCTGCGCCTCAAGGCGACTGCTTCCTCATGGCCCCAAGACGGCTGCGAGACAAGGTGGTTCACGGTTCTTCACGCTTATCGCCCTGTTTGTTCACCAAAGTGCGTGCCGTATACGTCACTTCCGAGCACCTTCTGGGCAGGTTGTGACGCGACGGACAGTTGCTCGGGGGTGGACGGGCCTGCCGGGGCGGGGCTTGTGGTGATTAGGCTGGGACGGGGCGCGCCGTCAGAACCCGTGGTAGGCGTCGGCGTCCCAGGGGGAAGGGCGGGGGAGCCTGTGGAGCGGACGACCTCGGACGACCTCGATACGCCTCAAACGACTTCGCACGACGTCGGACGACAAGCAAGGGTCGCCCCAGCACGGCATGAGGGTGCTCGACCACACCAGGAGGAACACTGTGAGCAGCGATCGGGACGGGATCCGCGGGGGCTGGGCGACACCCGGCGATGACCAGCCCGACGCGGAGTCCGCAGCGGAGATGACGGGCGAGTTCACCATCGACTACGCGCCGCCCGCCTGGTACACGCAGAACGCCTCGGGGAGCTCGGGGCAGGGGGCGGGGGCGTCCGAGGACTCCAGTGCTTCGGGGGCTCCTGGGAGTTCCGGGCCGGGGGCTTCTGGCACGCCCGCGAGGCCCGGAGCCAATGGGGCTACCGGGATGCCCGGTGGTTCCGGAGCTCCTGGGGCTAACGGGGCGCCCGGGATGCCGAAGGGGCCGGTGCCGCCGCTGCCCGGACTCACTCCGCCGCCGCATGCCAATCCTTCCGGTGGGCCTTCGTCCCTTCCGACGTCCCTGCCGGGGCAGGGCTCCGCACCGGCTCCGGCGCCCGGGGCGCCTTTCACTCCTCCCGCGCCTGCGCCCGCTCCGGGCGCTCCGTTCACGCCCCCCGCGCCCGCGCCGGGTACGCCCTTCACGCCGCCGGCGCCGCCCGCGCCTTCGTCGGGGGGCCCCTCGGCTGTGCCCAGGCTTCCGATGGGGAGTGGGTTCGAGCCGCAGGGGTCGCAGCCGGAGGGCCGGCCTCAGGGGCAGACCGAGGCGCCCGAGGGTGGCGCGGCCTCTCCTACGGCTGTGCCGAACATCCCCGTCGGCGGGTATCAGTCGCCGTGGACGCCGCCGGCTCCGCCGGAGGCACCGGCCGCTCACGAGGCTCCGGCGACTCCGGCCGCTGCTCCGGAGGCTCCGGCCACTCCCGAGGCTCCGGCCGCCGTCGCTTCCGGCGATGCCGCGGAGCCGGAGAGCGGCGATCTGGAGAGCGGCGCCACCATGCGTTTCTCCGCCGTCGCCCTGAAGCGGGAGATCGAGGAGCGTGCCGCTGCGGAGGCGGCTTCCGCGCCCGAGGCACCCGAAGCCACCGAGACGGAGGACGCCGACGGGGCCGGTGGCGGTGCTCGTGCCGATGACGCGGAGGACGACGGCCCCGGTGTCGAGGCTGACGACTCCGCTGCGGTTTCGGAGTACGCGCTGGACGCGGACGCCTTCACCGACGTGCCGCCGGTCGAGGAGGCCGAGCCGGAGGCCACCCGGCCGGAAGCCGAGGACGTGGCACCCGAGGTCCTAGACCCGCAGGTCGCAGCGCCCGAGGACACCGAGACCGAGGACACCAAGACCCAGGACGCCGGGCCGGAGGACGCCGCGCCCGAGGACGCCGAGTCCAAGGACACCGAGGCCGACGACGCCGAGGCTGGGCATCAACAGCCCGAGGACGCACAGCCCGAGGACGTCCGGCCTGACTCTGACGAGCCTGAAGACGCGGTGCCGGCCAGGGCCGAGCACGAGCGCGAGGAGTCGGTGGCGCCTGCCGCCGAGCCGGCCGACGCGCCTCCCGCCGACGGCGTGCCCGCGCAGAACGAGCCGGAGGGCGCCGTACCGGCCGTACCGGCCTCGCCCGATGCCCCGCAGAGCACACCGTCCGACTCCACTCCCCCGCCCCCGCAGGGCGTGCCGCCGCTGCCGCCGTCGTACCAGCCGGCCGCTCCGGCCCCGGCGAGCGAGTGGCCCGCCCCGCCGCAGCAGCCGCAGGCGCAGCCCTCGGACGCAACCGCGCCCGCTCAGCCGCAGCCGACGGCCGCCCACGGGCAGCCTCCGGTGCCGCCGCAGCCCTACGTGCCGGCACAGCAGCCGCCGTTCCAGCCGCAGGCGCCGCAGCCCGCGCCTGCAGCGTGGAACCAGCAGCCCGCACCGACGCCGCCCAACCAGCCGCCCGCCCAGCCCGTACCGCAGCCCGGCGGCTACGGCTTCCCGCACCCTGGAGCTCAGCCCCCGGCCGCGCCCACCCCCCAGGGCGGCTACGGCTTCCCCCACCCCGGCGCCCCGGCACCGGCCGCGCAGCCCCCGGCCCAGCAGCCGGACAGCCCGGCCGCGCCGCACGCGCAGGGCGGCTACGGCTTCCCGCAGCAGGGCGCCCCCGCCCCGGCGGCCCAGCAGCCTCCGGCCCAGCACCCCGGCACGCCGCCCGCCCCCGCGCCGACCCCGCAGGACGGCTACGGCTTCCCCCAGCCGGGCGCGCCCGCCCCCCAGGGCGGCTACGGCTTCCCGAACCCCGGCGTTCCCCACGCCCAAGGCGGCTACGGCTTCCCCCAGCCGCCCGCTCAGCAGCCCCAGCCCCAGCCCCAGCCCGGCGTACCCCCGCAGGCACAGCCGCAGCCCGGGGCCCAGCCTCCGCACGCCGGGCAGCACGAGCAGCAGCCGGGTCAGCCCGGGCAGCCGCACCCCGGTCAGCCCCAGCAGCCCGTGGACCCCCGTACCGGTGCCGCCTGGCCGCAGCCCATGCAGCACGACCAGCGGCAGCCGACCAACCCCGGGGCCGCGCCGCTCGGTTACACCGCCGCCGTGGAGCTGTCGTCCGACCGGCTGCTCAACAGCAAGAAGCAGAAGGCGAAGAGCAGCCGTCCGGCGGCCGGTGGCGGTCGGTTCAAGATCGGCGGCAAGAAGGAGGAGGCCGAGCGGCAGCGCAAGCTCGACCTGATCCGCACGCCCGTGCTGTCCTGCTACCGGATCGCGGTGATCAGCCTCAAGGGCGGTGTCGGCAAGACGACCACGACCACCGCGCTCGGCTCGACGCTCGCCACCGAGCGGCAGGACAAGATCCTCGCGATCGACGCCAACCCGGACGCGGGCACCCTCGGGCGCCGCGTGCGGCGGGAGACCGGGGCCACCATCCGTGACCTGGTCCAGGCGATCCCGTACCTCAACTCGTACATGGACATCCGGCGGTTCACGTCCCAGGCGCCCTCCGGCCTGGAGATCATCGCCAACGACGTCGACCCGGCCGTGTCCACGACCTTCAACGACGAGGACTACCGGCGCGCGATCGACGTGCTGGGCAAGCAGTACCCGGTGATCCTCACCGACTCCGGTACCGGTCTGCTCTACAGCGCCATGCGCGGTGTGCTGGACCTCGCCGACCAGCTCATCATCATCTCGACGCCGTCCGTGGACGGTGCGAGCAGTGCGAGCACGACGCTGGACTGGCTGTCCGCGCACGGGTACGCCGACCTCGTCTCGCGGTCCATCACCGTCATCTCCGGGGTCCGCGAGACCGGCAAGATGATCAAGGTCGAGGACATCGTGACGCACTTCGAGACGCGCTGCCGTGGCGTCGTCGTCGTGCCCTTCGACGAGCACCTCGCCGCCGGTGCCGAGGTCGACCTCGACATGATGCGGCCGAAGGTGCGGGAGGCGTACTTCAACCTCACGGCGATGGTCGCCGAGGACTTCATCCGCCACCAGCAGGCGCACGGCCTGTGGACGTCCGACGGCAACCCGCCGCCGGTCGCGGCCCCGCCGATGCCCGGCCAGGCCATGCCGGGTCAGCCCTACGCCCAGCCGGGCCAGCCTCCGTACCCCGGGCAGCAGCAGCCGGCACCCGGTCAGCAGGTCCCCGGCCAGCCGGGCCCGTACCCGCAGCAGCCGCAGCCGCAGCCCGACCAGCCGTACGCCCAGCCCGGACAGCCGTATCCGCAGCCCGGCCAGCCCTATGCCCAGCCGGGCCAGCCGCCGGCCCAGCCCGGTCAGCCGTACCCGCAGGCGGCCGGCCAGCCGTCCTACCTGCAGCCGGGACAGCCGGGGCAGCAGCCCGGCCAGCCGCCGGCCCAGCCCGGGCAGCCGTACCCCCAGCCGGGCCAGCCCCCGGCCGCTCCCCCGCAGCCGGGCTACGGCTACCCCCAGCCGGGGCAGCCCGGCTACCCGGCCCAGCCCGACGGGCAGACCCCGCCGCCCCCGCCTCCGACGCAGTAATCGCCTCACCCGATCGGCCCCTTTCGAGGGGCCGATCCCCGCCCGGCCCGCGCCGTTCCGACTCGGCGCGGGCCTCGGCGCGTTCAGGGGCGAATTCCGTTGCCAGGCCCTGGCCAGGAGCGCGTCAGTGGTCTCGACCAATGGGTGCGAAAAGCTCGCCAATTCGTTATTTCCGCAGGCCACAAGGGGTGAACGCGCCGTTGACGGGTGGAGACGGCCGCTGGTACACACACATCACGCATCTGACAGCTGATCAACCCGTCCTTCCCGTCCGAGTGATGACGCGAGGTCCGACCATGGGCACGAACGATCAGAAACGCAGCCTCCCGCGCGGCCTCAGGCTCATCGCCCTGGCCGGGGCGGCCGCGCTCACCCTCACCGCCGGTCTCGCGACGCCGCTCGATCCGGCGCCCCAGCAGGCCCGGGCGGCCGACGACGGCAAGAAGGTGCTGACCGTCGCGGTGGCGCAGAGCGTGGACTCGCTCAGCCCGTTCCTGGCGGTCCGGCTGCTCAGCACGAGCATCCACCGGCTCATGTACGAGTACCTGACCAACTACGACCCCAAGGACAACCACGCCATCGCGGGCCTGGCCACCAAGTGGGAGCCGTCGCCGGACAAGCTCACCTGGACCTACACGATCCGCGACAACTCCAAGTGGTCGGACGGGCAGCAGGCCACCGCCGAGGACGCGGCCTGGACGTTCAACAAGATGATGACCGACACCGGCGCAGCCACGGCGAACGGCAGCTACGTCGGGAACTTCCGGAAGGTGACGGCCCCGAGCCCCACCAAGCTGGTCATCGAGCTGAAGAAGCCGCAGGCCACGATGGCCGCGCTGGACGTGCCGATCGTGCCGAAGCACGTGTGGGAGAAGGTCTCGGACTTCTCCGAGTTCAACAACGACAAGAGCTTCCCCGTCGTGGGGAACGGACCGTTCGTACTGAGCGGCTACAAGGCCGACAGCTACGTCCGGCTCAAGGCCAACAAGAGCTTCTGGCGCGGGTCGCCGAAGTTCGACGAGCTGGTCTTCCGCTACTACAAGGACCAGGACGCGGCCGTCTCGGCGCTGCGCAAGGGCGAGGTGTCCTTCGTCGCCGGGTCCCCGTCCCTGACGCCCGCTCAGGCGGAGTCCCTGAAGGGCGCGGACGACATCCAGGTCAACGACGCCCCCGGCCGCCGCTTCTACGCCCTCGCCACCAACCCGGGCGCCAAGGCCAAGAACGGCAAGAAGTTCGGCGACGGCCACCCCTCCCTGCTGGACCAGCGAGTGCGCAACGCGCTGTTCCGGGCCGTCGACCGCGAGGCCATCATCGACAAGGTGTTCCGGGGCCACGCCGTCGAGGGCGAGGGCTACATCCCGCCGCGCTTCCAGGACTACTTCTGGAAGCCCTCAGCGAGTCAGAAGCTGGCGTACGACCCGGCCGAGGCGGCCCGGCTGCTCGACCGGGCGGGGTACAAGAAGAACGGCGACGGCAAACGGGTCGGCAAGGACGGCAAGCCGATCACCTACCGCGTGCTGTGCCACGCCACCGACCCGAACGACAAGGCGGTCGGCAAGTACCTCCAGGAGTGGTGGGGCAAGCTCGGCATCGGCGTCCAGCTCAACTGCCTGGACAACGTGACCGACCCGTGGCTGGCCGGCAAGTACGACCTGGCGTTCGACGGCTGGTCGGTCAACCCCGACCCGGACTTCGTGCTCTCCATCCACACCTGCGGGGCCCTTCCGGCGACCCCCGAGGAGACGGGCGCGACGGACAACTTCATCTGCGACAAGAAGTACGACGAGCTCTACGCCAAGCAGCTCACCGAGTACGACCCCGCCAAACGGGCGGACATCGTCAAGCAGATGGAGTCGCGGCTGTACGACCTCGGGTACATGAACGTCATGGCGTATCCGAACGCGGTCGAGGCCTTCCGGACGGACCAGATCAAGTCGATCACGACCATGCCGGCGAAGGCGGGCAACATCTACGGCCAGGACGGCTACTGGAGCTGGTGGTCGGCGGTCCCGGCGGACTCCGGCGGGTCGTCGGACAACGCGTCGTCGACAGGGGTCGTGGTCGCGATCGTCGCCGGTGTCGTCGTCCTCGCCGGGCTCGGCGGTTTCGCTGCCATGCGGCGGCGGGCCACCGCCGAGGAACGCGAATAGGGCGGCGAGCGGGTACTCATGACCGCTGACGCGACCCCCGCGCTGGTCGAGGACAGGCAACGGGCGGCCGGGCCGCGGGTACGCAAGAGCTCCGCGTACCCGCGGTACCTGGCGGGCAAGGTGGCCGGTGCCGCCGTATCGCTGCTGGCCGTGCTCGTGACCAGTTTCTTCCTCTTCCGGCTGATCCCCGGCGACCCGGTGAAGACCATGACGGGCGGCCGTCAGGTGTCGGCGGAGCAGTTGGCTGCCTACCGCGAGGAGTTCGGGCTGGACCTGCCGCTGTGGCGGCAGTTCACGGACTACTGCGGCAAGGCGCTCACGGGCGACTTCGGGACGTCGTACCAGTTCCGCGCCCCCGTCGTCGACAAGATCACCGAGGCGCTGCCGAACACCCTGCTGCTCACCGGGACCGCCTTCGTCCTCTACACGGCGCTGGGCGTCCTCCTCGGCACCCGGTCGGCGTGGCGGCACGGCAAGCTCGGCGACCGTCTCAACACGGGCCTCGCGCTGACGCTGTACTCCATCCCGTCCTTCTGGCTGGGGCTGCTGCTGATCATCGTGCTGTCGGTCGGCATCGGCCCGCTGCCCGGCATGTTCCCGACCGGCGGCATGGAGTCGGGCGGCGAGGAGGGCTTCGCGTACGTCCTCGACGTGGCGCACCATCTGGTGCTGCCGGTGGTGACGCTGGTGGCCGTGGAGTACGGGCAGACGCTGCTGGTCACACGGTCGGCGCTGCTGGACGAGATGGGCAGCGACTATCTGACGACCGCGCGGGCCAAGGGGCTGCGCGACGACCTCGTACGCCGCCGGCACGCCGTGCCGAACGCGCTGCTGCCGACCGTGACGCTGATCTTCATCAACCTCGGCCGGACGGTGGCGGGCGTGATCCTGGTGGAGACGGTGTTCTCCTGGCCGGGGCTCGGCGGGCTGTTCTACCAGGCGCTGAGCGTGCCCGATCTGCCGCTCGTGCAGGGGCTGTTCTTCGTGTTCGCCGCCGCGGTGATCCTGATGAACACCCTCGCCGACCTGGTCTATCCGCTGCTGGACCCCCGGGTGGCCCGATGACGACGACCGAGACCGCCCCTGGCCCGCGCGCCCTCGCCCGGCAGCGGCGCCGGGCCTCCGTCGCCCGCTTCTGGCGGCAGTACCGCTCCGAACGGGCCGGGTTGTACGGCCTGACCGCGCTCTCGCTGTGCGCGCTGCTGGCGCTGTTCGCACCGCTGTTCGTCGGCTCCGACGTGAGCAGTGTGACTCAGGCGCCGGGGCGTCCGATGCAGAGCCCGAGCGCCGAGTTCCCGCTCGGCACCGACCAGTTCGGGCGGGACCTGCTGGGCCTGGTGATCTGGGGCTCGCGGGTGTCGCTGCTGGTCGGGCTGCTGGCCGCCGTGCTGTCGGTCGCGATCGGCACTCTGATCGGGGTGACGGCGGGGCACTTCAAGGGCTGGTACGCGACGGTGATGATGCGGATCACCGACTGGTTCCTGGTCATGCCGACGCTGGTGCTGGCGATCGCCCTGGCGACCGTGATGTCCCGCTCGCTGACCACGACCGTCGTCGCGATCGGCGTGACCACCTGGCCGACCACGGCCCGGCTGGTGCGTGCGCAGACCCTCGCCGTGGAGACGCGGCCGTACATCGAGCGGGCGCAGGCGCTCGGCGGCGGCCACTGGCACATCATGTCCCGGCACGTCCTGCCCAATGTGATGCCGCTGGTGCTGGCCCAGACGACCCTGATCATCTCCTCGGCCATCCTCGCGGAGGCGACGCTCGCCTTCCTGGGCCTCGGCGACCCCACGGTGGTGTCGTGGGGCGGGCTGCTCCAGGACGCGCGCGAGGCGGGCGCGGTCAGTGCCGGGGACTGGTGGTACCTGGTGCCGCCGGGCATCGCCATCGCCGTGGTGGCGCTGGCGTTCACGTTGTGCGGGCGGGCCGTGGAGTCCGTCCTCAACCCCAGGCTGGGGGTGTCGCGTTGAGTCTGCTCGACGTCAGGAACCTGACCGTGACGTACGCGGGCGGGGCGGCCGCCGTGCGCGGGGTGGATCTGCGTCTGGAGGCGGGGCAGAAGCTCGGCGTCGCCGGGGAGTCCGGCTGCGGCAAGTCCACGCTGGCCCTGGCCCTGCTGCGGCTGCTGCCGGCGGGCGCGCGGACCACCGGGGAGGTGCTCCTCGACGGCGAGGACGTGCTGACCATGAAGTGGGGCCGCGTCCGCGCGGTCCGCTGGGCCGGGGCCTCCATCGTCTTCCAGGGCGCGATGCACTCCCTCAACGCCGTGCACCGCATCGGCGACCAGATCGCCGAGCCGATCCTGCTGCACAGGAAGGCGACCGCGGCCGGGGCGAAGAGGAAGACGGGCGAGCTGCTGGAGCAGGTCGGCCTGCCGGCGGCCCGCGCGGACGCCTACCCGCACGAACTGTCCGGCGGCCAGCGCCAGCGCGTCATGATCGCCATGGCCCTGGCCTGCGACCCGCGACTGATCATCGCTGACGAGCCGACGACCGCGCTCGACGTGATGATCCAGGCCCAGATCCTCCGGCTCATCGAGCAGCTCGTCGCGGACCAGGACCTCGGTCTGATCATGATCAGCCACGACCTGGCGGTCCTCGCCGACACCTGTGACCGGCTCGCGGTGATGTACGCGGGCCGGGTGGTCGAGGAGGGCCCCGCCCAGCAGGTGTACGAGGACGCCCGGCACCCGTACGCCCGGGCCCTGTCGGCCGCGTTCCCGCGCATCGGCGACCCGGCGTCCCGGTTCGCCCCGCAGGGGCTGGCGGGCGACCCCCCGGACCCGGCCGCGTTGCCGTCCGGGTGCACGTTCCATCCGCGCTGCCCGGTGGCGCTGCCGTCATGCGCCGAGGACGACCCGGTGCTGCGGGCGGCGGGGCCGGAGCGACGGGCTGCGTGTGTGCTGGTCGGGCCCCCGGAAGCGGGAGCGGAAGCCGGTGAAGAGCGGCCGGCCGGGGAACCGGGGGCCCTGGAGGAAGCGAGGCCCAGCACGCCATGACCACGTCCCCCACGGCCCCCGAGGTCACCACGGCCCCTCTGCTGAGCGCCCAGGGCCTCCACGTCACGTTCCCCGGCCGGCACGGCGGCCCCCGGGCCCGCGCGGTGGACGGCGTCGACCTCGACATCCGCCCCGGCGAGATCGTCGCGCTGGTCGGCGAGTCCGGCTGCGGCAAGACGACCCTGGCCCGCAGCCTGCTCGGTCTGGTCGAGCCGACGGCGGGCCGGGTCACCTTCGACGGCCGCCCGCTGGACTACTCCGGCCGGTCCCTCAAGGCCTACCGCAAACGCGTCCAGCTGGTCCTCCAGGACCCCAGCGGCTCGCTCAACCCCCGGCACACGGTGTACGACGCGGTCGCCGAGGGCCTGCGCATCCACGGCTACGGCGGCGACGAGCGCACGGCGGTCGCCGAGGCCCTGTCCCGGGCCGGCCTGCGCCCTCCGGAGCGCTTCTTCCTGCGCTACCCGCACGAACTGTCCGGTGGGCAGCGCCAGCGGGTCGTCATCGCCGGCGCGCTCGTCCTGGAACCCGAACTCCTCGTCGCCGACGAGCCGGTGGCGTCCCTCGACGCCTCGGTACGCGGCGAGATCCTCGCCCTGTTGCTACGGCTGCGCACCGAACTGGGCCTGTCCGCGCTGGTGGTCACGCACGACCTGGGCCTGGCGTGGAACATCGCGGACCGGGTCGCCGTGATGTACCTGGGCCGGATCGTGGAGACGGGCGCGGTGGAGCAGGTGCTGACGGCACCGCGGCATCCCTACACGCAGGCGCTGCTGTCCGTGCTCCCGGAGGCTCCCGGCGCCCCGGTGATCCTCACAGGCGAGCCCCCCGACCCGTCACGCGTCCCGCCCGGCTGCCGCTTCCACGCCCGTTGTCAGATCCTGGCCGGTGGTGAGGCGGAGGCAGCGGGGGTGGCGGACGCGTGCAGGGGCCAGGACTTGGCGGTGCTGAGCGGGGGCGGGGAATCGCAGGTCGCTTGTCACTGGGCGGTTTCGCAGCTCCCCTAGGGGCGCGGGGAACTGCGCGACAAGCCACCGCACACCCGCAGACGGCCCACGAGCGAACTACGCAGCCCCCTCGGCCGCCACCAACTCCCTGCACTTCTCGACGTCCTGCCCCATCTGAACCAACAGCGCATCCAACGTGTCGAACTTCGCCTGCCCCCGCACGAACGCCAGGAAGTCGACCCCGACATGCAGCCCGTACAGATCGAGCCCCACCCGGTCGATGGCGTACGCCTCCACCGTGCGCTCGGTCCCCTCGAACTGCGGGTTCGTCCCCACGGAGATCGCGGCCGGCATCACCTCACCCTGGGCGTGCAGCCAGCCGGCGTACACACCGTCGGCCGGGATGGCCGTGTGCGGCAGCGTCTCGACGTTGGCGGTCGGGAAGCCCAGTTCGCGCCCGCGCTGGGCACCCCGGACGACGACGCCCTCCACCCGGTGCGGACGCCCCAGGATCTCCGCCGCGCCCTCGACATCGCCCTCGGCGACCAGACGCCGGGTCAGCGTGGAGGAGAACGGCTCGCCGCCGCCCGCCTCACCGGTCACGTACAGGTCGACGACCTCGACCTCGAAGTCGTAGGTCTTGCCCTGCGTGGACAGGAACTCCACGTTGCCGGCGGCCTTGTGGCCGAAGCGGAAGTTGGGGCCCTCGACGACCGCCTTGGCGTGCAGCTTGTCGACCAGGACCTTGGCGACGAAGTCGGCCGGGGACAGCTTCGAGAACTCGGTCGTGAAGGGCAGGATGAGCACCGCGTCCACGCCCAGGCCGGCCATGAGTTCGGCGCGGCGGTGGTGCGGGGCGAGCAGCGGCGGGTGGCTGCCGGGGCGGACGACCTCACTGGGGTGCGGGTCGAAGGTGACGACGACGGCGGGCACGCCCAGCTCCCGGGCGCGGTCCACGGCATGCCGGATGATCAGCTGGTGTCCGCGGTGCACTCCGTCGTAGGAGCCGATGGTGACGACGCTGCGCCCCCAGTCCTGGGGGATGTCCTCCAAGCCACGCCAGCGCTGCACTGTGCCTGCTCCTTGTCGAAAGCTCGTCGAACCCGTGTCCGGTCGGTTGTTCGTAGTTGCCTCGTGCGCAGGTCTAAGGGTGCCATGCCGGGTGCCTCCTGCCCGCATCGGCATGGGGGCTGTGACAGGGCGCACGGCACCGCACTGCGGCCCGGCGCCCGGGGGGCCGGTCACGCGGGGACGCCCGCGTCCGCCAGGTTCTCGATCATCCGGTGGGAACTGGGCCCGACGAGCGCCGCCCACTCCTCGGGCGCGTCGGTCAGCCAGGCGGCCACGCGAGCGGCGAAGCCGGGCACGTGCCGGCCCAGGTCGACCAGGGCTCGGTCGAAGCGGGTGGCGCCCTCGGGGGTGCGGGCGAGGAGCAGTCCGATGCGGTGGACGAGGTCGCGCAGGTCGTCGCCGCCGTTGCGCGCGGCGGCGTGCAGCAGCGCGTCCAGGACGTCGGTGTCGTGCTCGCGGGCGAGGAGCGCGTCGCGCAGTTCACGGCGCAGCGGGCGTGAGGCGGGGATGCCGGGCGGGGTGAGGACGGCGGCGAGGGCGCAGCGCAGCCGCACCGGTCCGTCCTCCAGCAGGCCGGTGACCAGCGGCAGGAGCACGGGCCGGGCGGAGGGGCCCCGGTCGAGCCGCTGGTCCGCGTATGCGGCCACCTGCCCGGCGAGTTCCGGCCGCAGCCGGGCCGCCCGGCACACCAGCGCGGCGATCCGCCGGGCCAGGCCGGGCGGGGTGGCGTCGGCGAGTGCCCGCAGCGCCTCTTCCGCGTCCGGCCGCTCCAGCCGGGCCGCGAAGGCCCCGAGGACCGGCTCGGGGTCGGTCAGGAGGGCCCCGGCCAGTGCGTCCGGCGAGAACTGCGGGTCGCCCGCCGCGAAGTACTCCAGTGCCCGCGGGAGGTAGCGGGCCCGGGTGTGGGGGTCCTGGACGAGGAGGGCGAGTGCGCCGCCGTGCAGGGCGCGGTCGGCCGGGCGGGCGAGCAGGGTGAGGGCCGCGTAGCGCAGGAGGGCGCGGTCGCCTCCGGTGCTCACGTGCGGTGCGACGCGCAGTCCCTGCGCCACCGCGGCGCCGCGCCGCGGTGGCCGCTCGTCGCGTGCCCACCGGTCGACGGCCCGGCACACCGCCGACGGCTCCTCCTCGGCCAGCACGGCGAGCAGTTCGTCGGCCCGCCGGTGCGCGCGGTCGACGAGCACGTCCGTCAGCTCGTCCAGGGCACCGTGGCGGTGGGTGTGCAGCAGCGCCTGCGCGGCCGTGGCCACGGTCGCGTGCGGGGTGGCGGGCAGCGGCTGCTCGTCGTCGAACCAGCGGGCGAGCTGCGGTTGCACGGCGGTGGGGTCGGCGGCGAGGAGTCCGGCTACGGCGTCCAGGAAGCGGGGCCCGGCCTCGCACGGCGGACCGTCGGCGTGGACCAGCCGCCGCAGCAGTGCGCAACGCGCCTCCTCGGGCAGTCGTAGGCCGGTCCAGAAGGCGGGCCCGACCTCCTCCGGCACGGGCCGCTCCAGCCGCCGCCAGGCCACGATCCGGTCGGCGAGCAGGCGCAGCACCTCCACGTACGGCGCCGCGTCGGGTACGGACGACAAGGTCCCGGCGAGCAGCCGGGCGGCCCACCAGGACCGTGGATCGGTGTCCAGGGCGTTCACGAGGTCCGCCAGGCGGGAGGCCAGTCGGCCGGCGCCGTGCTGGCGGGCGAGGCACAGCAGGGCCTGGACGACCGGCCCGATGCGGTGGTGCGGCACGGGGTCGGGCTGCGCGTCCGCACCGCGGTGGACGAGGGCGTGCAGGGCCTCGTCGAGGTCGAGATGCGTGCCCTGGAGCCAGTCGGCGAGCCCCTCGTGCGCGAAGCGGTAGCCGGGTCCGGCGGGCACGAGCAGGCCCTCGGCGAGCACGGCCGACGCCCATCCCGAGCAGCCGCCGAGCCGTGCCGGGGCGGGCCCCGACGGGAACACCGTCTCGAACGCCTCCCGGTCCAGGTCCCCCGGCCCCGGGCCGAGGCTGCGCCGGGCGGCCTCGTGCACCTGCCCGGCGACTGTGGCGGCGAGCCGGCGTACGGCCGTGCCGTGCAGGCCGTTGCCGGCGGCCAGCCGGGTGGCGATGCGCAGGGACATCAGGTCCAGGTAGGCGGAGAAGACGTCGTTCCGGTCGACCGGGGCCCCTTCCGGGGGCGCGGAGACGGCCGCCCGGACCTCGGCGAGCAGACCGAGGACGAGGGGGTGCCGGGCGTCGGCCGGGAGGAGGGCGCGATCGGGGATGCCGTGGCTCCGGCGCGCCTTTCGGGCCTCGTCCTCGGTGAGGTCGCCGAGACGCACGCACGGCTCGGCGGCGAAGGAGGCGGTCTCCCAGTACTCCGCCCGGCACGCCACCACCAGCCGGGTTCCCGCTTCCCGCAGCCACCGCGTGGTTCCGTCCGCCCAGTCGGCCATCCGGCGGGCCAGGGCCGGTGGCATCTCCTCGGGGCCGTCGACCAGGAGCAGCAGGGGGCGGCCCAGGGAGCGGGCGAGGTGGGCGAGGCGCTCGGGCGTGATGTCGCCGAGGCCGGCGCGAGCGGAGGCGGCCGGCACGGCGGGGGCGGCACGATCGAGCGCCCGGCGTGCCGCGTCCGCCACCGACGCGTCGTCGTCCCGCAGTTCGCAGCCGCGCAGCCACAGCGTGGGCAGCCCGGCTCGCCGCCGCCGCGCGGCGAGCGCCGCGAGTTCCGTCGTACGACCGCTGCCCGGTGGCCCGACGAGGCCGAGCACGGTCGCCGGGCCTCCCGTGAACGCGGTGAACTCGGCTGCCACGGCCGTCCGTTCGACCGGGGGCGGGGCACCCGGGGCGTCGGGCGGGCCCTCCAGCGCCATCGAGGCGCCGGTCAGCTCCAGCACCCCGGCCAGATTGAGGTCCGCGCCGTACGCGGGGACGGTCGCCGCGTTCTCGGCGAGCAGCGCGGCCAGCGGCCCCGCCGCCCCGGGGGTCCGGGCTCGCAGCGGTACGGCGAACCCGACGTCGCGGTGGTCGGAGCTGAGCGCGGTGCCGAGGACTCCGACGACGGCGCCGGTCCCGGCGTCGAGCACGGGCCCGCCGGCCGCTCCGCCGCCCAGCCGCAGCGCGTCGCGCCCTGCCGTGCCGACCGCCAGCTCCAGCGCGTCGTCGAGGCGGTGGAAGCGGTCCGTGGCCGCGTACGTCACCGAGGCCGAGCCCAGCACTCGCGCCTCGCGCCAGCCGCCGGCGGCGATCCGCACATAGGCGCCGGTCCCGGCCCCGTCCCGCACGGTGACGGGCAGCGGCGGCACACCGAGTCCCTCGGTCCGTACGAGGGCCAGGTCCAGGGCGGGCAGCGGGGTGACCGCGTCGGCGGATACGACCCGGCGGCGGTCCCCGGCGCCGTGCAGGACGAGCCGGGGCAGGCCGTCGACGGCCTCGTGGCTGGTGATCAGCGTGCCGTGGTGGTCGGCCAGGAAGCCGGTGCCGCGCGGGCGGCCGGCCGGATCGTGGATACGGACGAGGGCGTCGTCCGGGATCGCCCCGTCCTCGTGCCCTGCTGTTCCGGGGAGGTCCGGAGAGCCTTGTGGGCTGTCGTCCGTCTCCCGGGACCGGTTCCGCGACGCCATCGTCGAGCCTCCCCGCCGTACACCCGTGCCCTTGTGTTCGACAGTAGGGGCGGGATGATCAGCGGGACAGATCGCTCTGCGAAAGCGCCCCCTTCCGCTCCCCCGGTTCACTCCGAGCGCCCGCACGGACGGGTGAAGGAACGGGGGTGGCTGGATAACCCTAGGGGTGGGGGAACCGAGGGGGGACCGTGGAGCGGCGGCAGTGGAGGTACCCCGTGGCCGCCGCTCCACGGGCGGACACCCGGTCCCCCGGTTCCTCCGTCAGGCGAAGACGGCCAGGCTCTTGGCCTTGCCCCGCTGCTCCTCGACGAGCGCGAGGAAGCGGCCCTCCGGGTCGAAGACGGCCACCGGGCCGGAGCCCGCGTACGTCTCGGGCATCTCCAGCCGTACGCCGTTGGTGAGCAGCTTGGCCCGCCGGGCGTCGACGTCCCAGCGGGGGAACGCGGCCGTGGCGGCCTCGGCGATCGGCATCACGGTCAGCTCCTTCTGGAGCTCATCCAGAGTGCGGGCCGCGTCCAGCTTGTAGGGGCCGACGCGGGTGCGGCGCAGGGCGGTGAGGTGGCCGCCGACGCCCAGACCGGCGCCCAGGTCGCGGGCCAGGGCCCGGATGTAGGTGCCGGAGGAGCAGACGACCGAGACGACCAGGTCGAGTACGGCCGTGCCGTCGTCGGCGACGGCGTCCCGGACGTCGTACACGCCGAAGGAGGAGACCGTGACGGGCCGGGCCGGGATCTCGAACTCCTCGCCCTCGCGGGCCCGCTTGTAGGACCGCACGCCGTTGATCTTGATGGCGCTGACCTTGGACGGCACCTGCATGATGTCGCCGGTCAGCTCGGCGATGCCGGCGTCTATGGCGTCGCGGGTGACCTTGGAGGCGTCCGTGGAGGAGGTGATCTCCCCCTCGGCGTCGTCCGTGAGGGTGTTCTGCCCGAGCCGGATGGTGCCCAGGTACTCCTTCTCGGTCAGCGCGAGGTGGCCGAGGAGCTTGGTGGCCTTCTCGACGCCGAGGACGAGGACGCCCGTCGCCATCGGGTCGAGGGTGCCGGCGTGCCCGACGCGTCGCGTTCTGGCGATACCGCGCATCTTGGCGACGACGTCGTGCGAAGTGAAGCCCGACGGCTTGTCGACGATGACAAGGCCGTCGGGCGTGGTGTGCTTCTGGGTCATTCGGCGCTGTCGTCCGTCTCGTCGTCCTCGTCGGGCTTACGGTACGGGTCCGCCTCGCCGGCGTACTTGGCGCCCGCGGACGCCTCGCGCACCTTCTCGTCGGACTGGCGCGCCTTGTCGAGGAGGTCCTCGATGGCACGGGCGTTGTCCGGGAGGGCGTCCATGACGAAGGCCAGGGTCGGCGTGAACTTCACACCGGCGGCCCGGCCCACCTCGGAGCGCAGGATGCCCTTGGCGCTCTCCAGGCCGGCGGCGGCCGCCGCGCGCTCCTCGTCGTCCCCGTACACCGTGTAGAAGACGGTCGCCTCCCTGAGGTCACCCGTGACCCGGGTGTCCGTGATGGTGACGTGCGAGCCGAGCCGCGGGTCCTTGATCCCGCGCTGCAGCTTCTGGGCCACCACCTCTCGGATGAGGTCCGCCAGCCTTTTAGCCCGCGCGTTGTCGGCCACTGGTCCGTCTCCCGTTCTTTCCTGTCCGGTTCGTTCTCGGTTCGTCAGTCGTCTTCGCCGTGGAAGCGCCGCCTGACGGACAGCAACTCCACCTCGGGGCGGCCGGCGACCAGCCGTTCGCACCGGTCGAGCACCTCGCTCAGGTGCCCCGCATCGCCGGACACCAACGCGAGGCCGATGGCAGCCCTGCGATGGAGGTCCATGTGGTCCACCTCGGCCGCACTCACCGCGTACTTGCGCTGGAGCTCGGCGACGATGGGGCGGACGACGGAGCGCTTCTCCTTCAGCGACCGTACGTCGCCGAGGAGCAGGTCGAAGGACAGAGTCCCCACGTACATGTGTGTCCGGATGACCCGCCGGTACGGGATCGATGGCCCTGCCATCCGCGTGGCAGGGACATCAGAACCGTACAACGAACGGCCGGGGCCGATCGACGGAAATTACTCTCCGTCGACCGGCCCCGGACCGGACCGTCTCGGAAACCCGAGGGCTCAGACGCGCGGCTTCTCGCGCATCTCGTACGTCGCGATGACGTCGTCGACCTTGATGTCGTTGAAGTTGCCGAGGTTGATACCGCCCTCGAACCCTTCGCGAATCTCGGTGACGTCGTCCTTGAAGCGACGCAGACCCTCGATGTTGAGGCTCTCCGCGACCACCTTGCCGTCGCGGATGAGGCGCGCCTTGGTGTTGCGCTTGACCTCGCCGGAGCGGATGAGAACACCCGCGATGTTGCCCAGCTTGGACGACTTGAAGACCTCGCGGATCTCCGCCGTACCGAGCTCGACCTCTTCGTACTCCGGCTTGAGCATGCCCTTGAGGGCCGCCTCGATCTCCTCGATCGCCTGGTAGATGACCGAGTAGTACCGGACGTCGACACCCTCGCGCTCGGCCATCTGCTGCGCACGCCCGGCGGCGCGCACGTTGAAGCCGATGACGATGGCGTCGGAGCCCATGGCCAGGTCGATGTCGGACTCCGTGACCGCACCGACACCGCGGTGCAGGACGCGAATGTCGACCTCTTCGCCGACGTCCAGCTGGAGCAGCGAGGACTCGAGGGCCTCGACGGATCCGGAAGCGTCACCCTTGATGATCAGGTTCAGCTGCTGGACCTCGCCGGCCTTGAGCACCTTGTCCAGGTCCTCGAGCGAGACACGACGCGTGCGCTTGGCGAACGCGGCGTTGCGCTCACGGGCGGCGCGCTTCTCGGCGATCTGACGGGCCGTACGGTCCTCGTCGACCACCAGGAAGTTGTCGCCCGCGCCCGGGACGTTGGTCAGGCCCAGGACCTGAACCGGCGTCGACGGACCGGCCTCGGCAACGCTGTTGCCGTTGTCGTCGTGCATCGCCCGGACTCGGCCGTACGCGTCGCCGACCACCATGGTGTCGCCGACCCGCAGCGTGCCGCGCTGGACGAGGACCGTCGACACGGCACCACGGCCGCGGTCGAGGCGGGACTCGATCGAGATGCCCTGCGCGTCCTGGTGCGGGTTGGCCCGCAGGTCGAGCGAGGCGTCGGCCGTGAGGACCACGGCCTCCAGCAGGGAGTCGATGTGCAGACCCTGCTTGGCGGAGATGTCGACGAACATGGTGTCGCCGCCGTACTCCTCGGCCACGAGGCCGTACTCGGTCAGCTGACCTCGCACCTTGGTCGGGTCCGCACCCTCGACGTCGATCTTGTTGACCGCGACGACGATCGGGACCTCGGCGGCCTTGGCGTGGTTGAGCGCCTCGACCGTCTGCGGCATGACGCCGTCGTTGGCCGCGACGACGAGGATCGCGATGTCCGTCGACCGCGCACCACGGGCACGCATGGCGGTGAACGCCTCGTGACCCGGGGTGTCGATGAAGGTGATCTTGCGCTCTTCGTCGTTGACCTCGGTCGCGACCTGGTAGGCACCGATGTGCTGGGTGATGCCGCCGGCCTCGCCCGCGATGACGTTCGTCTTGCGGATGGCGTCGAGGAGCCGGGTCTTACCGTGGTCGACGTGACCCATGACGGTGACGACCGGCGGGCGGACCATCAGGTCCTCCTCGTCGCCCTCGTCCTCGCCGAACTCGATGTCGAAGGACTCGAGCAGCTCACGGTCCTCCTCCTCGGGGCTGACGATCTGAACCGTGTAGTTCATCTCGTCGGCGAGGAGCTGCAGCGTCTCGTCGGAGACGGACTGCGTGGCCGTGACCATCTCGCCGAGGTTCATCATGACCGCGACGAGCGACGCCGGGTTGGCGTTGATCTTCTCCGCGAAGTCGGTGAGCGAGGCACCGCGCGACAGGCGAACGGTCTCGCCGTTGCCGCGAGGCAGCATCACACCGCCGACCGACGGGGCCTGCATGGCCTCGTACTCCTGGCGCCTCTGCCGCTTCGACTTGCGACCACGACGCGCCGGACCACCGGGACGACCGAAGGCACCCTGCGTGCCACCACGGCCACCGGGACCGCCGGGACGACCACCGAAGCCGGGACGGCCACCGCCGCCGGGACCACCGGGACGACCGGCGAAACCGCCGCCACCGCCACCGGGACCACCGGGACGACCGGCGAAACCGCCACCGCCGCCACCGGGACGACCGGCGAAGCCGCCGCCACCCGGGCGACCGCCGCCGCCACCGGGACGACCGCCGCCACCGGGACCGCGGCCGCCGGGGCCACCGCCGCCGGGACGCGGGCCGGCAGCAGGACGCTGCGGCATCATGCCGGGGTTGGGACGCGGGCCGCCGGGACCGCCGCCGGGACGGGGGCCGCCACCCTGCGGGCGGGGCATGCCGCCCGGGGTCGGACGCGCGCCGCCCGGAGCCTGCGGACGAGGACCGCCGCCGGCACCCTGCGGGCGGGGACCGCCCTGGCCCTGGCCCTGCGGACGCGGGGCGCCGCCGGGCGCACCGGGGCCGCCCGGACGCGGGGCACCGCCCGGACGGGGCGCCTGCGGGCGCGCCATGCCGGTGGAGCCACCAGAGGTGAACGGGTTGTTGCCCGGACGGGGACCCGCCGGACGGGCACCGGGACGCGGGGCGCCACCCTGGCGCGGAGCGCCGGGACGGTCGCCACGGTCACCGCGGCCCTGGCCGCCCTGGCCGGAACCACCCGGACGCGGAGCACCCGGACGCGGCGACTGGCCGGCCGGACGCGGGGCGCCCGGACGCGGTCCGGAGCCCTGGGACGAGGACGGCTGGGACGGCGCGGCGGGAGCCGACGGGGGTGCCGTGAACTCGGGCGTGGTCGGAGCCAGGGACGCCGGGGCGGGCCGCGGCGCGGGCTTCGGGCCCGGGGTGGGACGGGGGCCGGAAGAGGCCGGCGCGGCGGGAGCCGCGGGCTTCTCGGCGGCGGCCGGCTTGGGGGCCGGCGGGCGCGGGGCGGCCGGACGGGCAGCCTGCGCCGGAGAGGGGGCGCCCGGCTTTGCCGGGGCAGCCTTGCGGGCAGGGGCGGGCTTGCCGCCTCCGCTGCCCTGCTGGAGGGCGTCCGTCAGCTTGCGTACAACAGGCGCTTCGATCGTCGAAGACGCCGAACGGACGAATTCACCGAGTTCCTGGAGCTTGGCCATGACGACCTTGCTCTCGACACCGAACTCCTTGGCGAGTTCGTAGACCCGGACCTTAGCCACTTCGCTCCTTTGAGGTCCGGGTTGCGTCCGGACCGTCGCTAGTTCATGGGCGTACTCATCGCGTACTCATCGAGTGCTCATCGCAATCTCGACCTGCTTTCGACTCGCGAGGTACCTAGCCGCACGGGGTTCCGTACGGCACGTCTTACCGTGTTGCCTGCTCGGCAACTGTTGTCTGCTCGACGTATCGGCGCAACGCCTTTGTGTCGAGCGGTCCCGGGACGCGCAGTGCCCTCGGGAACGCCCGGCGGCGTACCGCCTGGTCGAGACAGACCGGTGCGGGGTGAACGTACGCACCCCGGCCGGGCAGCGTACCGCGTGGATCAGGAACACATGCGTCCTTGATCGCTACGATCCGCAACAGTTCGGCCTTGGCCGCTCGCTCCCGACACCCCACACAGGTGCGTTCAGGGCATGCGCGGGCGCGCGTCCGGCCAGACACCGTTAAGTCTACCTCCCCGTGCGCGCCTCACCCCTTTGGGGCAGGATTCGAACAGTTGGCGCGCATGAACCTGTCGTGATCTGAACGGCCCGCGGCTTGGATCTATTCCTCGGAGCTGTTCCCGGCCGGTTCCGTGTCCGGGCGGATGTCGATCCGCCAGCCGGTCAGCCGGGCCGCGAGGCGGGCGTTCTGCCCTTCCTTGCCGATGGCCAGGGACAGCTGGTAGTCGGGCACGGTCACCCGGGCCGACCGGGTCGCCATGTCCACGATCTCCACCTTGGAGACCCGAGCCGGCGAGAGGGCGTTCGCCACCATGTCGGCCGGGTCGTCCGACCAGTCCACGATGTCGATCTTCTCACCGTTCAGCTCGGCCATGACGTTGCGCACGCGCCCGCCCATGGGGCCGATGCAGGCGCCCTTGGCGTTCAGGCCGGAGCGGGTGGACCGTACGGCGATCTTCGTGCGGTGACCGGCCTCACGGGCGATCGCGGAGATCTCCACCGAACCGTCGGCGATCTCCGGCACCTCGAGGGCGAAGAGCTTCTTCACCAGATTGGGGTGCGTGCGCGACAGCGTCACCGACGGGCCGCGGACGCCCTTGGCGACCCGGACCACGTAGCTGCGCAGCCGCATGCCGTGCTGGTAGGTCTCCCCCGGCACCTGCTCCTGCACCGGCAGGATGGCCTCGAGCTTGCCGATGTCGACGAGCACGTTCTTCGGGTCGCGGCCCTGCTGGACCACGCCGGTGACGATGTCGCCCTCGCGGCCGGCGTACTCGCCGAGCGTCGCGTCGTCCTCGGCGTCGCGCAGCCGCTGCAGGATGACCTGCTTGGCCGTGGTGGCCGCGATACGGCCGAAACCGGACGGGGTGTCGTCGAACTCGCGGGCCTCCTGGCCCTCCTCGAGGTCGTCGGGGTCCTCCTTCGCCCACACGGTCACATGGCCGGTCTCCCGGTTGAGCTCCACGCGCGCGTGGCGGCGGCTTCCCTCGGTGCGGTGGTAGGCGATGAGGAGGGCCGACTCGATCGCCTCGACCAGCAGGGGGAAGGAGATCTCCTTCTCCCGAACCAAGCCCCGCAGGGCACTCATGTCGATGTCCACGGCTACGCCTCCTCTTCCTTCTTGTCCTTGCGGCTGAACTCGACCTGGACACGCGCCCGGACGATGTCGTCGAAGGCGAGTCTGCGAGCGGTGGCCTTGCGGCCCTTCACCCCGGGCACCTCGGTGTCGACACCCTCGTCGTCGACCTTCAGGATCCTGGCGACCAGCTCGCCGCCCTCGGCCAGCTGGAACTTCACCAGCCGGTCCGTGGCGCGGACGTAGTGCCGGTGTTCCGTGAGGGGGCGCTCCGCGCCCGGGGTGCCGACCTCGAGGGTGTACTCGCCCTCGCCCATCGCGTCCGTCTCGTCGAGCTTCGCCGAGAGCGCGCGGCTCACATCGGCGATCTGGTCCAGGTCGGCGCCCGTGTCCGAGTCGACGACGACGCGCAGCACACGCTTGCGTCCGACGGAGTCCAGTTCGATCTCTTCGAGATCGAGGCCCTGGGAGGTGACGAGCGGCTCCAGCAGTTCTCGCAGCCTCTCGCTCTGGGTGGTGCTCATCCGGGTGACTCCTCGGCCGCGTGTGCTGTTGTGGGTTGGGTCGCGTGTCTGGTCAAAGGGTATCCGGTCGCGGGGAGTGTTGCCGTCCACCCGGTCACGAACGGTGCCGCTGAGTGATGCCGGGCGGGGGCCCGGGTACCGTGATCACGGGCGTGCAGCCCTTGCAGTCGCTTCTTTCTGGAAACGAGCCCCCGAGGACGTCCGACGTGCCCTTCCCCTCTTCGCCGCGTGCCCGCTCGGGGCCGCGCAGAAGGAGTCTGCTCGCCGTCGCCCCGGCGGCCCTCGCCCTGACGGGCTGCACCGGGGACTCCGGCGGCCCGGCCGGTGACGGCCCGTCGGCCGCCGACCGGGCCGCACGCGCGCGTGCGGCCCGGGACAGTGAGGGGCTGGTGGAGCGGTACGACGCGGTGATCGCCGCCCGGCCGGGGCTCGCGGGGCGGCTTCGGCCCCTGCGCGAGGAGGTCGTACGGCACGCCCAGGCGTTCGGCGGTGGCCGGAAGGCATCCCCCTCGGCGTCCCCTTCCGTATCTCCTTCGGCGACCTCTTCGGCCTCGCCCTCCCCGTCCGTGGGCGTACCGGCGAACGACAGGGACGCCCTCGCCGGGCTCGCCGCGGCGGAGCGGGAGCTCGCCGACCGGCGGACCAAGGCGCTGAGCGGGATGCCGGGCGAGCTGGCGCGGCTGCTGGCGTCGGTCGCGGCGGCCGGGGCGGCGCACGTGTATCTGCTGACGGAGGGTGACGCGTGAGCGAGGAGAAGGACCGCGAGCTGCGGGCCCTGCAGGCGGCGCTGGCGGCCGAGCACGCGGCGGTGTACGGCTACGGCGTCGTCGGCGGAAGGATCGGCGACGGGCGGCGCACCGAGGCGATCACGGCGTACGACGCGCACCGGGTACGCAGGGATGCGCTGGTGCGCGAGGTGAAGGACCTGGGGGGCCGGCCGGTGGCCGCGTCCGCCGGTTACGCCCTGCCCTTCCAGGTGCCGGACGCGGCGGCGGCCGTGCGGCTCGCCGCCGAGCTGGAGGACCGGGTGGCCGGGGTGTACGCCGACCTGGTGCGCGCGGCGGGCGGTGGGCGGCGGGCCCTGGCCGCCGAGGCGCTGCGGGAGGCGGCGGTGCGGGCGGTGCGCTGGCGCGGCAAGAGCGTAGCCTTCCCTGGGCTCGCCGAGCGGGCCGGCACGGCCCCGCCCTCGGCGGCGCCGACGGCGTGACCCGCGCAGGGCACGCACCGCGGACAGCACGAAGGGAACGACTCGCGCATGGTTTTCGAACCGCCGAAGCGTCTGGTCAGGGCGCTCGGTGAGACGGCGCCGGACGGTGACGACTGGCTGGAGAAGCTGCCCGAGGCGGCGCAGCGGGCCGTCGCGCTACGCGAGTTGACCGTGGAGCGGGTGCAGGTGCCCGGCGGGCGCAGCAGCCTGGTCGTGCTGGTGCGGGCGGCCGACGGGACGCCCGCCGTGCTCAAGCTGGCGCCGGGCCGGGCCCGCCCGGAGGCGGAGCGGGCCGCGCTCGCGCACTGGGACGGGCGGGGTGCCGTGCAGCTGCTCGAACCCTTCTCGACGGAGGGGGTGCTGCTGTTGGAGCGGTTGCACCCGGACGTGTCGGTGCGGTCACTGCCGGAGGCGAAGGCGCTGCTGGAGGCGGCGGGGACGCTGCGGAGGCTGTGGGGTGAGCCGCCCGCCGACTTCCCCTTCGAGACCGTGGCCGAGCGGACCGGGCGGCAGGCCGAGGCGATGCGGGCACGGGCGCAGGCCGATCCCGACGTGGCCCCGCTGGTCGACCTGGCGCTCGCGGCGCGCGAGGAGCTGCTGGCCGCGCCGCCCGAACACCGGCTGCTGCACGGCACGTTCCGGCAGAGCAAGGTGCTCGGCGGGGAGCGGATGCCGTGGCTGGCCGTGGGGCCCGACCCGGTGGTCGGCGAGTGCGCCTTCGATCTGGCCCGGCTGGTCCGGGACCGGGTGGAGGACCTGATCGCCCAGCCGTCCGGCGCGGCCACGACCCGGCGCCGGGTGAAGCGGCTCGCGGAGTCCCTGGACGTGGACCAGGAGCGGCTGCGGGGCTGGACGCTGTTCCGGGCCGTGGAGTCGGGCGTGCGGGCGGGACGGGTCGGACGGCCGCGGGATGCGGAGCTGTTGCTGGAGTTCGCCGGGTGGCTGTAGGGCGCCGGGTCCGAGGGGCCGGGGGCCGCGACCCCAGACCGCCGGGCGGGCTCCTGCCTGCGGGCGCCGGGCGGGCCGGATCGGCCGGCCCGCCCGGCGCCCGGGGGCTTCCGTCTCTCAGGCGGTGAGGCGGGCGACGGCCTCCTCGACCGTCAGTTCCTCGCGCTCGCCGGTGCGGCGGTCCTTCAGTTCCACCACGCCGTCGGCCGCGCGCCGGCCGGCCACCAGGATCTGCGGTACGCCGATCAGCTCGGAGTCCGTGAACTTCACGCCCGGGGAGACGCCGGGGCGGTCGTCGACCAGGACGCGGACACCGGCCGCGGCCAGCTTCCCGGAGATGTCGAGGGCCAGTTCGGTCTGGAGAGCCTTGCCGGCGGCGACCACGTGGACGTCGGCCGGGGCGACCTCGGCGGGCCAGCACAGGCCCTTGTCGTCGGCGCTCTGCTCGGCGAGGGCGGCCACCGCGCGGGAGACGCCGATGCCGTAGGAGCCCATGGTGACGCGGACCGGCTTGCCGTTCTGGCCGAGGACGTCGAGCTTGAGGGCGTCGGCGTACTTGCGGCCCAGCTGGAAGATGTGGCCGATCTCGATGGCGCGGTCGAGGACGAGGCCCGTGCCGCACTTCGGGCAGGGGTCGCCCTCCTGCACGACCACGACGTCGACGTACTCGCCGACCTCGAAGTCACGGCCCACGACCACGTTCTTCGTGTGCGTGCCGGCCTTGTTGGCGCCGGTGATCCAGGACGTGCCCGGGGCCACGCGCGGGTCGGCGATGTACGTGACCTTCTCCAGGCCCCGCGGTCCGACGTAGCCGCGGACCAGGTCGGGACGGGCCGCGAAGTCCGTCTCGGTGACCAGCTCGACGGTGGCCGGGGCGAAGTGCGCCTCGACCTTGTCCATGTCGACCTCGCGGTCCCCGGGGACGCCGACGGCGACGATCTCGCCGTCGACCTTCACGAGGAGGTTCTTCAGCGTGGCCGAGGCGGGGACGCCGAGGGAGGCGGCGAGGGTCTCGATGGTCGGGGTGTCGGGGGTCGGGATGTCCTCGGCGGCCGGCACGTCCGAGCCGTCGACGGGCTTCAACTCGTACGTGATCGCCTCGGTGTTGGCGGCGAAGTCGCAGTTGGGGCAGTCGGCGAAGGTGTCCTCGCCGGCCTCGGCCGGGGCGAGGAACTCCTCGGACTTCGAGCCGCCCATCGCACCGGCCGTCGCGGCGCAGATGCGGTAGTCGAGGCCGAGACGCGCGAAGATCTTCTGGTAGGCCTCGCGGTGCAGGGCGTAGGACTTCGCGAGGCCCTCGTCCTCGGTGTCGAAGGAGTAGGAGTCCTTCATCAGGAACTCGCGGCCGCGCAGGATGCCGGCGCGGGGGCGGGCCTCGTCGCGGTACTTGTTCTGGATCTGGTAGAGGATGACCGGCAGGTCCTTGTAGGAGGACGCCTGGTCCTTCACCAGGAGGGTGAAGATCTCCTCGTGGGTGGGGCCGAGGAGGTAGTCGCCGCCCTTGCGGTCCTGCAGGCGGAACAGCTCGGGGCCGTACTCCTCCCAGCGGCCGGTGGCCTCGTAGGGCTCGCGCGGCAGGATCGCGGGGAGCAGGACCTCCTGGGCGCCGACGGCGTCCATCTCCTCACGGACGATCCGCTCGACGTTGGCCAGCACCTTCTTGCCGAGGGGCAGCCAGCTCCAGATGCCGGCGGCGGTGCGGCGGACGTAGCCGGCGCGGACGAGGAGCTTGTGGCTGAGGACCTCGGCGTCCGCCGGGTCGTCGCGCAACGTCTTCGCCAACAACTGGGACATGCGCTGGACCGGTACGTTCGCCATGGTTCCTCTGCTCCTGCTGCTGGGGGTCCCCCCGCTCGAGCGGAGCCGAGAGTGGGGGAAGGTGATGGCAGGAGGTTATCCGGGGGGTGCGCGGCGGTGGAAATCGGTTATCCGCGGCGCAGGGGCAGGGGGGCGCCCATCACGGCGTACGGCTTCGGCGCGCTGGGGAAGAGGACCTGCCGGGCGAGGTCCTGGTAGCCGAGGGAGCGGTAGAGGGCGCGGGCCGGGCTGTCGGTGTCGATCGCGGAGAGGATCGAGCGGGGTTCGGCGGCGGCGTCGGTGATCGTGGTGATCAGGGAGCGTCCGAGGCCGCGGTTCTGGTACGCGGGGTGGACGTGCAGTTCGGTGATCACGAAGGAGTCGTCGAGCCAGTGGTCGTGGCGCTGGGCGCGGAGGTAGGGCTCCACGACGGTGGACCACCAGTGGGTGCGGTCGTTGGGCATGCCGTAGACGAACCCGACGAGGGTGCCGTCGGCTGTCGCGCCGAGCGCGCGGGCCCCGGGGTACGTCATGTGACGCAGGACGATCTGGCGGCGTACGGCGACTTCGTCGGGGCCGAGGCCGAAGGCAACGGCTTGGATGGCCAGGGCCTCGTCCACGTGGGCGGAGAGGTCGAGTGGGCCGATCACCAGGTCCATGGCGGGGAGCCTACAGGGGGGTTCCCGTTCATGGCCGGGTGCGGGACGGATGTGGCTGAGCGCGCCCACGCGGCGGAGCCGCACATCGAATACAGCCCCGCGCCCCTTTGGGGCGCTTTCAGAACAGCACGCTCATGAAGGCGCCGACTTCCTGGAAGCCCACGCGTCGATAGGCCCTGCGGGCCGCTGTGTTGAAGTCGTTGACGTACAGGCTGACCACGGGGGCGACGTCGGCCAGGGCGTAGCGCAGTACGGCGGCCATGCCGGGGGCCGCCAGGCCGGTGCCCCGGTATTCGGGGGCCACCCACACGCCCTGGATCTGGCAGGCGCGGTCCGTCGCGGCGCCGATCTCGGCCTTGAAGACGACCTTGCCGTCCGCGTCGAAGCGGGCGAAGGCGCGGCCGGAGCCGACGAGTTCGGCGACGCGGGCCTGGTAGAGCAGGCCGCCGTCGCCGGCCAGCGGGGAGATGCCGACCTCCTCGGTGAACATCGCCACACACGCCGGCATGATCGTCTCCATCTCGTCCTTGCGGACGCGGCGGACGTAAGGGTCCGGGGTGATGTCGGCCGGGAGGCGGTCGGCGACCATGAGCGGCTGGTGGCGGCGGACCTCGCGGGCCGGGCCCCACTGGGGTTCCAGCAGCCGCCACAGGTCGGAGGTGGCGCCGGAGGGACCGACGATGGAGGAGCAACGGCGGCCGGCCCGGCGCGCACGGTCGGCGAAGGCGCGCACAGCGCGCGGACCGGCGCAGATCGGGACCAGGTTGGCACCGGCGTAGCAGAGGGACGTGAGTATCCCGTCCTCGTACCATCCCCACATCTCGCCGCCGAGCCGCCACGGGTCGAGTCCGGCGATCTGCACGCGGGACGTCACGAAGGCGTTCGCGACCGGCTCGCGGTCGAGGACGGCGAGCGCGGCGTCCAGGTCGCTCGGTTCGAGAACCCGTGAGGTCGTCTGGGTCAACACGTGCGGGGGCCTCACACACTGGGGGCGGCTGGTCCCCGCACTATAGCCGCGCTGCTTGGGCGGGGCGCCTCGGAGCTCGGGGTTCCTGTGGTCGGGCGGCTGCGGGGAGTCCCGTGGCTCGTCGCGCGGTTCCCCGCGCCCCCGAGAAGAGGGGCGCGGGCCCACTGGCGAGTCCGGAAGGCTCAGCCCGCGACCGCAACCGACGGCTCGCCCGAGGTCACGCCGTCCTTCTCCATCTGCTCGGCCAGCTTCATGGCCTCTTCGATGAGGGTCTCCACGATCTTGGACTCGGGGACGGTCTTGATGACCTCGCCCTTGACGAAGATCTGGCCCTTGCCGTTGCCGGAGGCGACGCCGAGGTCGGCCTCGCGGGCCTCGCCGGGGCCGTTCACCACGCAGCCCATGACGGCGACGCGGAGCGGGACCTCCATGCCGGTGAGGCCGGCGGTGACCTCTTCGGCCAGCTTGTAGACGTCGACCTGGGCGCGGCCGCAGGACGGGCAGGAGACGATCTCCAGGCCGCGCTCCTTGAGGTTCAGGGACTCCAGGATCTGGATGCCGACCTTGACCTCCTCGGCGGGGGGCGCCGAGAGCGAGACGCGGATCGTGTCGCCGATGCCCTGGGAGAGCAGGGCGCCGAAGGCGACGGCCGACTTGATCGTGCCCTGGAAGGCCGGGCCGGCCTCCGTGACGCCGAGGTGCAGCGGGTAGTCGCACTGGGCGGCGAGCTGCTTGTAGGCCTCGATCATGACGACCGGGTCGTTGTGCTTGACGGAGATCTTGATGTCGCGGAAGTCGTGCTCCTCGAAGAGGGACGCCTCCCACAGGGCCGACTCCACGAGGGCCTCGGGGGTCGCCTTGCCGTACTTCTGGAGGAGGCGCCGGTCGAGGGAGCCGGCGTTGACACCGATGCGGATCGGGGTGCCGTGGTCCCGGGCCGCCTTGGCGATCTCCTTGACCTTGTCGTCGAACTGCTTGATGTTGCCGGGGTTGACCCGGACCGCCGCACAGCCGGCCTCGATGGCCGCGAACACGTACTTCGGCTGGAAGTGGATGTCCGCGATGACCGGGATCTGCGACTTGCGGGCGATGGTCGCGAGGGCGTCGGCGTCGTCCTGCGTGGGGCAGGCGACACGGACGATCTGGCAGCCGGAGGCGGTGAGTTCGGCGATCTGCTGGAGGGTCGCGCCGATGTCCGACGTGCGCGTCGTGGTCATCGACTGCACCGAGACAGGGGCGTCTCCGCCGACGGCCACGGATCCGACCTGGATCTGGCGGCTCTTCCGGCGCTCGGCGAGCTTGGTCGGAACGGACGGCATGCCGAGAGAAATCGCAGTCATCTGCTGTGCAACCCCAAGTCGTGGATCAAGGTCCGGTCCCGTGAGCAGCGGGCTCCGAGCTTCGAGATTACGGCACATGCCTCGGCGCGAGCACATCCCACCCGCCGAGCCACTCAACGGGAGGCGGCCCGGCGGAAAGCATGCCGGGCCGCCACGAACGCCGTATGACTAGGAGATTCTCACCGGGTTAACCACGTCCGCGATCAGGACCAGGATGGTGAAGCAGATGAAGATCCCGGCGACGACGTAGGCGACCGGCATGAGCTTCGCCACGTCGAAGGGGCCCGGGTCCGGCCGACGCAGCAGTTTGGCCGTGTTGCGGCGCAGCGACTCCCACAGGGCGCCCGCGATGTGGCCGCCGTCGAGCGGCAGCAGCGGGAGCATGTTGAACAGGAACAGGGAGAGGTTGAAGCCCGCGACCAGCATGAGGGCCATGGCCAGCTGCTGGGTGGGCGGGATGTCGAGCGTGAAGATCTCACCGCCGACCCGGGCCGCGCCGACCACGCCCATCGGGGAGTCGGCCTCGCGCTCGGCGCCGTCGAAGGCCGCGTTCCACAGGGCCGGGACCTTGCCGGGGAGGGCGGCGAGGGAGTCGACGGCCTCGCCGATCCGGTCGCCCATCCAGGTCACGGAGTCCCCGAAGTCCTGCTTGACCACGCCCGTGGCGGCGCTGAAGCCGAGGAAGCCCGCCTGGACGTACTGGCCCTCGACGATCTGGCCGCCCGCGTCCTTCTTGGCGACCTGGTTGGTGGCGATCTTCGCGTGCAGGGTGACGTCCTGGCCCTTGCGCTCGACGACGATCGGCACCTCCTTGCCGGGGGTGGCGCGGATCAGGTCGGACAGCTTGTTCCAGTCTTCGGTCTTCACCCCGTCGAAGGAGACGATCTTGTCGCCCGCCTTGAGGCCCGCCGCGGCGGCGGGGGCGGCCGGGTCGCCCTTCTGGCACTTGTCGCGGTTCTCGTTCTGCGCGATGACGCACTGGGAGACCGAGCTGACCGTGGTGGTCTGCTGGGTGATGCCGAAGCCCATCAGGACGGTCAGGAACAGCGCCACCGCGAGGACCAGGTTCATGAAGGGGCCCGCGAACATCACGATCACGCGCTTCCAGGGGGCGCGCGTGTAGAACATGCGGTTCTCGTCGCCCGGCTTGAGCTCCTCGTAGGCGGCGGTGCGGGCGTCCTCGATCATGCCGCGCCACGGGGAGGTGGAGCGGGCTTCCATCCGGCCGTCGGGGCCGGGCGGGAACATGCCGATCATGCGGATGTAGCCGCCGAACGGGATGGCCTTGATGCCGTACTCCGTCTCGCCCCTGTTGCGCGAGAAGAGCGTGGGGCCGAAGCCGACCATGTACTGCGGCACGCGGATGCCGAAGAGCTTGGCGGTGGACAGGTGCCCCAGCTCGTGCCACGCGATCGAGAACAGCAGGCCGACCCCGAAGAGGACTATGCCGAGGATGAACATCAGGGTCGTCATGCACGGGCCTCCGCCGTCTGTGCCGCCAGTTGCCGGGCCCGGGTCCGCGCCCAGGTCTCCGCTTCGAGGACGTCCGACACGGTGAGTGAGGTTCCCGTACGCGGGGTGCCGTGCTCCTCGACGACCCGGGTGACGGTGTCCATGATCCCGTTGAAGGGCAGTGCGCCCTGGCGGAACGCCTCCACGCACTCCTCGTTGGCCGCATTGAACACCGCCGGGGCGGTGCCCGCGAGCTCGCCCACGTGCCGGGCGAGGTTCACCGACGGGAAGGCCTCGTTGTCGAGCGGGAAGAACTCCCAGGTCGAGGCCTTGCTCCAGTCGAAGGTGGGCGCCGCGTCGGGGACGCGCTCGGGCCAGCCGAGGCCGATGGCGATGGGCCCGCGCATGTCGGGCGGGGTCGCCTGGGCCAGTGTCGATCCATCCGTGAACTCAACCATCGAGTGGACATACGACTGGGGATGCACGACGACCTCAATGCGGTCGAAGGGAATGTCGTAGAGAAGGTGTGCCTCGATGACCTCCAGGCCCTTGTTGACGAGGGTCGCGGAGTTGATCGTGATGACCGGGCCCATGGCCCAGGTGGGGTGGGCGAGGGCATCCTCGACGGTGACGCTCGCGAGCTCGGCCTTCGTACGGCCGCGGAAGGGGCCGCCGGAGGCGGTGACGACCAGCTTGCGGACGTCGGCCCGGGTGCCCGCGGCCAGGGCCTGGAAGAGGGCGGCGTGCTCGGAGTCGACCGGGATGATCTGCCCGGGCTTGGCGAGGGCCTTGACCAGCGGGCCGCCCACGATGAGCGACTCCTTGTTGGCGAGCGCGAGGGTGCGGCCCGCCTCCAGGGCGGCCAGGGTCGGGGCGAGTCCGATGGAGCCGGTGATGCCGTTCAGGACGGTGTGGCAGTCGGACGCCGCCAGCTGTGTGGCCGCGTCCGGGCCGGTGAGGAGCTCGGGGAGCGGCTCGCTCGTGCCGTACTGCGCGGTGAGCGCCTCGCGCAGGGCCGGTACGACGTCCTCGCGGGCCACGGCGACCGTCCGCACCCGCAGCCGGTACGCCTGCTCGGCGAGGAGGGCGACCCGGCCGCCGTTGGCCGAGAGGCCGGTGACCCGGAAGCGGTCGGGGTTGCGCAGCACGAGGTCGATGGCCTGGGTGCCGATGGAGCCGGTGGAGCCGAGGATCACCACGTCCTTCGGGCCGTCGCCCGCTACGGGGTCGTAGACGAGGTGCGGGTCGGCGAGGGGGGCTGGACTGTCGCTCATTCCTCCATTGTTGCCGTAAGGCCGGTGTGTGAGGACAGCGCATCCCCTCCACAGGGGCGCGCGCCGCATCGGCTCGCGCCCCCGAGGGGGCCGGGTCAGCGGATCGGCCGGTGGACGTTCTCCTTCTGACTCGGTCCCGGTGTCGCGTCCGCGATCCAGGGGCCGTCGTCCGACGGGTCGACGATGCCCTGCTCCAGCCACTCGTACGTGCCGGACAGGACGCCCTTGACGACCTTGCGGTCGAGGTCGTCGGTGTTGGCCCACAGCCGGTTGAAGAGCTCTTCGATCCGGATACGGGCCTGGCGGCAGAAGACGTCGGCGAGCTGGTAGGCCTCGCGGCCGTGGTCGCCCTGGCTCCGCAGCAGTTCGGCCCGGACGCAGGACGCGCTCATGGCGAACAGTTCGGCGCCGATGTCGACGATCCGGCCGAGGAAGCCCTGCTTGGACTCCATGCGGCCCTGCCAGCGGGACATGGCGTAGAACGTGGAGCGGGCGAGCTTGCGCGCGGTGCGCTCGACGTAGCGCAGGTGGCCGGAGAGGTCCACCTCGCGTTTGAACTCGCCGTAGGACGTGGGGAGCTGGCCCGGCCCCGCGACCAGCTTGGGGAGCCACTTGGCGTAGAAGGCGCCCGCGTTCGCGCCCGCCTTCGCCTTGTCGCCGAGGGACTTCTCGGGATCGATGAGGTCGCCGGCGACCGAGAGGTGGGCGTCGACGGCCTCGCGCGCGATGAGCAGGTGCATGATCTCGGTGGAGCCCTCGAAGATGCGGTTGATGCGCAGGTCGCGCAGGAGCTGCTCGGCCGGCACGGCGCGCTCGCCGCGGGCCCGGAGGGACTCGGCGGTCTCGAAGCCGCGTCCGCCGCGGATCTGGACGAGTTCGTCGGCCATCGTCCAGGCCATCTCGGAGGCGTAGAGCTTGGCGAGGGCGCCTTCGATGCGGATGTCGTTGCGGTCCTCGTCGGCCATCTGCGACGCGAGGTCCGTCACGGCCTCCAGGGCGAAGGTCGTGGCCGCGATGAAGGAGATCTTGGAGCCGACCGCCTCGTGGTGCGCGACGGGCTTGCCCCACTGCTCACGGGCCGCGGACCACTCCCGGGCGATCTTCAGGCACCACTTGCCGGCCGCGACACAGGAGGCCGGCAGGGAGAGCCGCCCGGTGTTGAGGGTGGTCAGGGCGATCTTCAGGCCCTGTCCCTCCGCGCCGACGCGGTTGGCGGCGGGGACGCGGACCTGGTGGAAGCGGGTGACGCCGTTCTCGATGCCGCGCAGGCCCATGAAGGCGTTGCGGTTCTCGACGGTGACGCCCGGCGAGTTCGTCTCCACGACGAACGCGGTGATGCCGCCGCGGTGGCCCTCGCTCCTGGGGACCCGGGCCATGACGACCAGCAGGTCGGCGACGACGCCGTTGGTGGTCCACAGCTTCACGCCGTCGAGAACGTAGTCGTCGCCGTCCGGGATCGCGGTGGTGGCGAGGCGGGCCGGGTCGGAGCCGACGTCGGGTTCGGTGAGCAGGAAGGCGCTGATGTCCGTGCGGGCGCAGCGCGGCAGGAAGCGCTCGCGCTGCTCCTGGGTGCCGAACAGCTTCAGGGGCTGCGGCACACCGATCGACTGGTGCGCGGAGAGCAGCACGCCGATCGCGGGGCTGGCGGAGCCGGCCAGGGAGAGCGCTTTGTTGTAGTACACCTGCCCGAGGCCGAGTCCGCCGTACTTGGTGTCGATCTTCATGCCGAAGGCGCCGAGCTCCTTCAGCCCGTCGATCACCTCGTCGGGGATCCGGGCCTCGCGCTCGATGAGGGCCCCGTCGATCTTCGTCTCGACGAAGTCGCGGAGCTTGGCGAGGAACTCCTCGCCGCGCTGGGCCACCTCGTCGTCCGGGAGGGGGTGGGGGTGGATGAGGTCGAGCCGGAAGCGGCCGAGGAACAGCTCCTTGGCGAAGCTGGGCTTGCGCCAGTGCTGTTCCCGGGCGGCCTCCGCCACCTCACGGGCCTCCCGCTCGGTGACGGCGGGACGGGATGAAGGGGTGGTGGAAGCGGACATGAGGGGCACCTCGCCGCAACTAGGGAGATTGAGGACTGTTTCGTTACCGACCAGTGCTACTGGATCGTTGGTACCCGAATCCGGACGCTCCCACCAGTCCTCGCGCGTCCGTTCAGCCGAAGGGGGCGGAGCGGGCCCGGCACTTGTCGCGCGTCTGACGACGGTGTTGCATCGAGGTGTCGTCCCGTGGACGGCTCCCGCACTGAGAGCGCTCCGGGAAATCGGTATCGAAGCGCTTCGACAACCTATGGACACCCACTCCTGCTGGGGCTACTGTCGAACCACCCTCACCCACCCGTATCAGCAACGCGCATCGTCGAAGCGCTTCACAAGAGCTTGGAGAGCTGGATGGTCACCCTCGCCGAGGTCGCCCAGCACGCCGGAGTCTCGGCGAGCACGGTGAGCTATGTCCTCAGCGGCAAGCGGTCCATCTCCGCGAACACCCGGCAGCGGGTCGAACGGAGCATCCGCGAGCTCGGGTACCACCCGAACGCCGGGGCCCGCGCCCTGGCCAGCAGCAAGTCGAACATCATCGCGCTGATGGTGCCGCTGCGCACGGACATGTACGTGCCCGTGATGATGGAGATCGCCATCGCCGTGGCGACCTCCGCGCGCGCGTACGGGTACGACGTGCTGCTGCTCACCGGCGAGGAGGGCCCCGACGCGGTGCGCCGCGTGGCGGGCAGCGGGCTCGCCGACGGGATGATCCTGATGGACGTCGAACTCGACGACGAGCGCCTGCCGCTGCTGCGGGCGACGGACCAGCCGTCCGTGCTGATCGGGCTGCCCGCCGACACGTCGGGGCTGACCTGCGTCGATCTGGACTTCCGGGCGACGGGCGCGCTCTGCGTGGAGCACTTGGCCAAGCAGGGGCACCAGGACATCGCTGTCATCGGGGAGGCCCCGGCCGTCTACGAGCGGCACACGGGCTTCGCCGAACGCACCCTGGACGGACTCCGGTCCCGTTCCCGGGAGCTGGGCGTGCGGCTGCTGCACCGGCCGTGCGAGGGCGGGTACGACGCGATGGCGGTGACGCTCGCCCGGATCCTGGACGAACGTCCGGACACCTCGGGCCTCATCGTGCAGAACGAGTCGGCGATCGAGCCGCTGCTCGCGCTGCTGCGGCAGCAGGGCCGTGCCGTGCCGGAGGACGTGTCGGTGGTCGCGATCTGCCCCGACCAGGTCGCGATGCAGGCCTCGGTGCGCCTCACGTCGGTCGCCATCCCCGCCCAGGAGATGGGCCGGCACGCCGTGGACCACCTGGTCGCCAAGCTCGAGGGGCGCGGCAGCGACGAGGTCGTGCTGATCGCGCCCGAGCTGACCGTACGGGGCAGCACGGGACCGGCGCCGAGCCGGTCGTAGGCCTCCGCATTCCTCGCCCTTCACCCCGACCTCCGAACTCCCCCGCACTCCGCCCTCGCCGGAGGGCTGCGCCCTCCTCCCAGGGCACCCCCATGTCTGCACACCTCTGTCCGCACTCCTCCAGGAGCACAGGAGCACGCGTGAATCAGCCTGCTGAAACCCAGCCCCAGGTGAGCCTGGCGCAGTCCTCCCCGACCGTCGGCACGTTCCGCGAGCGGGACGGTGCGCTGGAGTGGAGCGGCCGCCAGGAGACCCTCCGGATCGAGCCGTGGGGCCCGGACGCGGTCCGGGTGCGTGCCCGGCTCGGCGGCCCGGTCCTCGAGGGACTCCCGGGCGCCCTGCTCGACGAGGCTCCCGCGACAACGGCCTCGGTGAAGATCGAGGACGGCGCAGGACTGCTGACCGTCGGTGCGCTCACCGTCGAGGTGAGCGCCGAGGGTCTGATCCGCTTCCTGCGGACGGAGGACTCCGCCGAGATCCTCGCCGAGGACCGCGCCCACTTCTGGTGGCCGGGCTCCCGCCTCTACACGGCCGTCGGCAACGGCCACCACCGCCTGGAGCAGCGCTTCGCAGCCTACGACGGCGAGAAGCTGTACGGCCTCGGCCAGCACCAGCACGGGCGCCTGGACCAGAAGGGCTTGGTGCTGGACCTGATCCAGCGCAACGCCGAGGTCGGGATCCCCGTGCTCACCTCCAGCCGCGGCTACACCCTGCTGTGGAACAACCCGGCGATCGGGCGCGTGGAGCTGGCGCACAACGGAACGCGGTGGGTCGCCGACTCGGCCCGGCAGATCGACTACTGGATCACCGCGGGCGACCCGGCCGGCGGCCAGCGCCGCTACAGCGCGGTGACCGGCCGCAGCCCGATGCTGCCGGAGTGGGCGGCGGGCTTCTGGCAGTGCAAGCTGCGCTATCGCACCCAGGACGAACTGATGGAGGTGGCCCGGGAGTACAAGCGGCGGGGGCTGCCCATCTCGGCGATCGTCTGCGACTTCTTCCACTGGACGCACCTCGGCGAGTGGAAGTTCGACCCGAAGGAGTGGCCGGACCCGGGGGCCATGGTGCGCGAGCTGGAGGAGCTCGGCATCAAGCTGGTGGTGAGCGTCTGGCCGTCGGTCTCGCCGCTGAGCGAGAACCACCCGGTCATGGAGCAGCGCGGCTATTTCATCGGCACCCAGTACGGCCCGATGGCACACGCCGACTGGCCCGACAAGGAGGTCGCCTCCACGGTCCAGGTGGCCTTCTACGACGCCACCAACCCGGATGCCCGCGAGTTCGTGTGGTCGAAGGTGAAGGAGAACTACCTCGACCCGTACGGCATCACGGCGTTCTGGCTGGACGCCTGCGAGCCGGAGCTGAAGCCGGGCTTCCAGGAGAACCTGCGCTACTGGGCGGGCCCGGGCCTGGAGGTCGGCAACGCCTACCCGGCGGAGAACGCCCGCACGTTCTACGAGGGTCTGGCGGCCACCGGCGAGGAGGAGATCGTCACCCTCAACCGCTCGGCGTGGGCGGGCAGTCAGCGCTACGGAGCCGCGCTGTGGTCCGGTGACATCGGCACGGACTTCCCGACCCTGCGCCGCCAGATCGCGGCCGGCCTCAACACGGCCCTGTCGGGCATCCCGTGGTGGAACACCGACATCGGCGGCTTCCACGGCGGCGACCCGGACGACCCGGCGTACCAGGAGGTGATGGTCCGCTGGTTCCAGTTCGGCGCGCTGTCCCCGCTGATGCGGCTGCACGGCTTCCGCGACCCGGGCATGCCGCTGGGCCCGGAGATGACCGGCGGCCCGAACGAGGTGTGGTCGTACGGCGAGGAGGCCGGGGCGATCCTGGAGCGGTACCTGCGGCTGCGCGAGCGGCTGAAGCCGTATGTGCTGGACGTGATGCGGGCGGCCCACGAGGAGGGCCTGCCGGTGATGCGGCCGCTGTTCCTGGAGTTCCCGGACGACCAGGCGGCCTGGTCGGTCGACGACTCCTACCTGTTCGGCCCGGACCTGCTGGTCGCGCCGGTGCTGACGGCCGGCGCCACCGCCCGTACGGCGTACCTGCCGGCGGGGGCGTCCTGGACGGACGCGTGGACGGGTGAGACCTACGAGGGCGGCCGGACCGTGACGGTCGACGCCCCGCTGGACCGCATCCCGCTGTTCCTGCGGGACGGGGCACGGCTGCCTGTAGCGGAGTAGCCGTGCCGAAGGGGATGGCCGGATCGATGGAGGTCTTCCGGCCATCCCCTTTCACTTGTTCGGCCAACTTCCGTCCAGCGCAGGCAAGTTCCAGGAGGTAGGTTTCCCGCGTGTCCTCGACTCCGCTCGCCCTCACCCTGGCCAACCTGGCGCTGCGGCCCGCCTTCGGCTCCCGCAGGGACCCGGGCCGGATCTTCGACCGCATCGTGGTGGAGGCCGGGGAGGCGCCGGGAGACCGGCAGTTCGTCGACGACTTCCGCGCCCTGCTGGGCTGGTGGGCCAAGGCCGAGCACCTCACCCCGGTCGGCTGGCAGGCCGCGCAGAGCCACGTGCGGCGGCACCTCGCCAACCGCGCGCGGGTGCGGCGGCTGATCGCCGAGCACCCGGAGATCGAGCAGGAGCCCATCGAGAAGCCGGTGTTCGTCGTGGGGCTGCCCCGCACCGCGACCACCGTCACGCACTCCGTGCTGGCCGTCTCCGACGAGCACCGATGCCCGCTGCTGTGGGAACTGCTCGCGCCCGACCTGGAGTTGCCGCCCCGGCAGCGCCGCAAGGCCGTCACGGCCGGACGCCGGATGGTGCAGGGCACGGACCTGTTCGCGCCGCGCTTCCGCGACATCCACGCGATGGCCGCCGAGGGCCCGGAGGAGTGCACGTTCGCGCTGCCGCACGCCCTGATGCCGTTCTCCCAGGCCCGTATCCCCGAGTACCGGGAGTGGCACTGCGCGCGGGACTTCACGGCCGACTACCGGCATCTCAAGCAGGTCTACCAGGTGCTCCAGTACGGCCGTCCGCGGCGGCGCTGGATGCTGAAGTCCCCTATGCACCTGGAGAACCTGGACGCGCTGCGCACGGTCTTCCCGGACGCGACGATCGTGTGGTGCCACCGCGACCCGGTCACCGTCGTGGCGTCCTTCTGCTCCCTGATCGAGCACGGCATGGCCGTCAGCACCCGCCCCGTCGACCTCACCGGCATCGGTGCCACTTGGCTCGACCTGCTGAGCCGGGCCATGAACCGCGGTCTCGCGGCCCGGGCCGCCATCCCCGCGCAGCAGCTGGTGGACGTCCCGTACTCCTGGCTCGGCTCCGAGCCCGCGACCGGCGCCCCGAAGCTCTACGCCGCCGTCGGCGCCCGGTGGACCGAGGCCGACGCGGCCCGGCTCCCCGCGGCCGTCGCCCGCCCCAAGGGCGCCCGCAGGCACACCTACGACCTGTCCCGCTACGGCCTGACCCGCGACGCGGTCGATTCGGCCTTCGCCGGATACAACGCGCTGCGGGCCGAGGTCGACCGCGCCTGACGGCACGCCCGGCCCCGGCCCCCGCGACGGATCAGCTGCTGCTGACCGTCAGGTTGTTGGTGGTGAAGTTGAGCCCGCCGGACGACGAGGTGACCTCGTAGCCGAACTGGACGTCACCGATGGTCTCGTTGCCCATCCAGCGCTTCGTGTCCTTGATCCACTTCAGGATCGGCAGGATGTTCACGGTGCCGGAGCTGGAGTTGGAGGTGCGGATGAACGAGAACACCTCGTTGGCGCCGTTGGTGCCCTTGAAGACGTTCCAGGAGTGGCCGCCGAGGCTGACGCTGCCCTGCGAGGACCCGATCGGGCCGACGGGCCCGGTCTTGTTGACCCAGAGCATGATCTCGTAGTCGTGGTCCGTGTCCCAGATGTCGTACGACGTGTTGTACGCGCCGGACGACGGGACGCTGACGTTGTAGCTGCTGGAGAGCGAGCCCAGCGAGGTGATCGACTTGTTGATCGCCTTCGTCTGGTTCGGGTAGGACTTGATGCCGCCGGTGTTGGGGTGGTTGGCCCAGACGCCCCAGTTGGTACCGGAGTTGGCCCAGATGCACTGGCTGCCGGCGCCGCCGCCCCAGATGTTGTTGTAGAGCGTGTAGCCGTTCAGGTTGGTCTGGCCCCACTGGTCGCAGGAGTTCCAGACGGCGGCGGAGGCGGGGGCGGAGGCGAGTCCGACGGTGGCGCCGAGCGCCAGGGCGGGAGCCAGCAGGGCCTTGGTGACCCTGCTCAGCGTGCGTGATGCCATGGTGTCCCTTCCATGGGTGGGGGGGTGGGGGGAACTACCACGCCCTCAAGGTGAGGACGTGGTCTTCTCCGGCGACCAGGTGGAGGGATTCCGGGCCGGAGGAAGTCCGCAGTTCGACGCGGTGGGTGCGACCGGGCCTGATGACGACGGTGGCGCCGTCCCGCGTCCAGGTGAGGTCGAGCTCGGCCCCGAACCGGGTGCGCACCCCGCGCAGGGCGCCCTCGGGGTACGTCGCCGGCAGCGCGGGCAGCAGGACCAGCCGGTCGGGGGTCGACTGGACGAGCATCTCGATCAGCACGGCGGGCAGGGTGTGCGCGGCGTCGGCGTTGTAGACGTCGCGGGCGGGGTAGTGGGCGCTCATCAGGGAGGCGTGGAAGAAGTCGCCGTCCAGGACCTGGCCGAGGGCGTGGGCGACGCGGTCTGCGTCCCGGAGCCGGGCCGCGACGAGGGCGTGGTGCAGATGGCCGTGCGCGGAGTCGTTCTCGGCGCCGCGCAGTTCGAGGGCGTGGTGCGCGGCTGCCGCGAGCTCGGGGGTGTCGTAGGGGGTGATCTCGTCGAGCGGCCAGACGCCGTAGAGGTGGCTGAGGTGGCGGTGGTCGTAGGAGTCCGTGAGGCCGGGCCAGGCCCATTCGGCCAGGGCTCCGTCCTCGTTGACGCGGTGCGGCGGGAGCCGGTCGGCGAGGGCGTTCCAGCGGTCGGCGTCGGGGCCGGGGTGGTAGGCGGCGGCCGTGCGCAGGGCGTGGCGGGCCGCGGAGAGGTCCATGGCGGCGTTGATCGTGCCCCAGCTCGCGTTGGAGGGGCGGTTCTCGGGTGAGTAGGACGGGACGACGACCAGGTGTCCGTTCTCGTCCGTCCTGGTGAGGAAGTCCTCGTAGAACAGGGCGGCTTCGGCGAGTGCGGCGGCGGTGCGCGGGTCGCGGGTGCCGTGGGTCTCGTCGTGGTCGACGAGCGGCTTGAGCAGCCAGTCGGCGCCGGCGGTCCACAGGTGCAGCGGGTACTCGCGGTTGTAGTGGTACGAGTGGCCGGACTCGCCGTCGGTGTGGGCCGGGGCGACGACACCCCGGGTGCCGAAGATCGCGCGGGCGTTGTCGCGCCAGTCGGGGAGCTGGCGGTGGACCAGGTTCGCGTGGGCCTCGGTGACCTCGGGGAGGGCGGCGGCAGCGGCCGAGGCGGTCTGGAGGTTGAGGTTGGCGTCGTTGGTGAACGCGCCCGACCAGGCGGTGTTCCAGTCGCCGGTCCACAGTCCGGTCAGGCGGGGCGGGAAGAGGCCGGCGGCGGACAGCAGGTGGTAGCGGCCGGCTGCGAAGAGGCGCTCCGGCAGGGCGGCGCTGCGCGGCTGCTTGAGCAGCTCCGAGCCCGGCAGGGCCCGTTCGGCGGGGTCGGCGGCGAGATCGAGGGTGACGCGCTCGTAGGCGGTGCGGTGCAGGGCGGCATGGCGGTCGAGGAGCTCGTCGTAGTCGGCGGGCAGGTCGCGCAGGGCACGGCCCTCGGCGAGCACGTCGACCTCGCCGGTGTGCCGCCGCACCCGGGTGAGGAGCAGCACGGACCGGGCGCCCTCGACGTGCACGCCCGGCGGCACGAGGGTGGTCGTGCCCCCGGTGACGGTGATCTGGGTGACGCCGGTGCAGGCCCGGTCACTGTCCGGGTAGCGGGCGCGCAGGCTGAGCAGGGCGCCCTCGGGGGTGAGGACGGCCCCGTGGCCGATGCCCAGTCCGGCGGGGGCGCCGGGCAGCCGGGGGTCGAGGTCGATGTCCAGGGTGAGGCCGGGTCCGCCGACGTGCTGGACGATCACGTCGTCGGCTCGGGAGACGAAGACGCGGCTGGTCCAGCCGGCGCAGGCGGCCCGCACGACGCCGGTCGTGAAGTCGACGTCCCGGCGGTAGTCGTGGCCGCTGTCCTCGGGCCGGCCCAGCCGGACCTGGAAGGCGGGGTGGAAGGGCTGTACCCACTGGAGCGGGCGGCCGTCCGTGAAGTCCTCGGCGGCGGTGGTGTCGCCCGCCAGGAGACGGTCCTGGAGACCCGGCAGGTCGCCGGCGAGCTGCGGGGGGCGCGGGTCCCGGCCGCCCGGCCGCACCAGGGTGTGATGCGTGACGACGACCCGATCGGCGTGCGGGTCGCCGAACACCAGGGCGCCGTGCCGGCCGTTGCCGCTGAGGAAGGCGTCCTCCCAGCGGGCGGCCGGCTGCGGCTCCCAGGTGCCGTGGACGGGGGCGGAGCCGGTCATGGCCGCAGCACCGCCGCCTCGTAGCGGCCGAGGGTGACGCGGTCGGTGACGTCCGTCCCGGTCAGCAGGTCGCGGTGGGTGCCGGGCACCTCGACGGTCACCGGCTCGCGGCCGTGGTTGAGCACGAACAGCACCTCGCCCCGGCGTACGGCCTCGACCTGCTCGGGAAGGCCGTCGAGCACCGGCCGGACCCCCACGCCGGTGGCGATGGAGGCCAGCAGGCCGCGCAGCGCCTCGGGCTCCGGGAGCGTGGAGACGTACCAGGCCCGGCCCTTGCGCAGGACGGCGGGCAGTCCGTCGAGTTCACCGCCCTTGTACGGGACGGTCTCCTCGGCGGTGCCGTCTGCCTCCAGTTCCTCGGACCACAGCGTGCCGCGGAAGCCCTCGCAGGCGACGGTCTCCCCCTCGTCCAGCGGCCACCACTCGTGCAGCGTGCGGATGCCGAACAGCGCGCGCAGCCGGGCGTCCATGCCGCCGGGGCGGACCCGGTCGTCCTCGTCGGCGACGCCGGTCTGGAAGCCGCAGACGAGGGTGCCGCCCTGCCGCACGTAGGCGAGGAGGTTGTCGATCGCCGCGTCGGTGAGGGCGTACAGCTGCGGCACGACGACCAGCGAGTACGGCGTGAGGTCGTGCTCGGGGTGGGCGAAGTCGGTGGTGAGGTGCGCCTGCCACAGGGCCCGGTGCCAGGCGCGCAGGACGTCCGGGTACTCCACCCGGCTGGACAGGCGGCCGTCCTGGGCGCCGGCCCACCAGGCGTGCCAGTCGTGCAGGACGGCGACGTTCGCGCTGAGGTGCCGGCCGGTCACCTCGGGCGCGATCCGCTCCAGGTCGGCGCCGAGCCGCTTGACCTCCTGGTACGTGCGGCCCTCCGCTCCGGCGTGGCTGACCATGCCGGAGTGGAACTTCTCCGCGCCCTGCCGGGACTGCCGCCACTGGAAGTAGCACACGGCGTCGGCTCCGCGGGCCACGGCCTGGAGGGACCACAGCCGGTTGAGGCCGCGCGGCTTGGGGTGGTTCACGCCCCGCCAGTTGACCGGCCCGGCAGCCTGCTCCATCAGCATCCACGGCCCGCGCGCCTGGGAGCGGGTCATGTCCTGGACCAGGGCGCCGTTCTGGGCGCCGAGGGGGTCGCGCGGGTCGGGGTAGAGGTCGACGGAGACGACGTCCTCCTCCTCGGCCCAGCGCCAGGCGTCCTGCCCGACCCACAGCGGCATGAAGTTGCTGGTGACCGGCAGGTGCGGGGTGTGCCGACGGACGATGTCCCGTTCGGCGGCGTAACACTCCAGGAGCATGTCGGAGGTGAAGCGGCGGAAGTCCAGGACCTGGCCGGGGTTGCGCATGTAGTGCGGCAGGCGGGGCGGCAGGATGCCGTCCCAGGTGTCGTAGCCCTGGCTCCAGAAGGCGGTGCCCCAGGCATCGTTGAGGGCCCCGAGGGTGCCGTACTTCTGCCGCAGCCAGCGGCGGAAGGCGGCCGCGGCCTGGTCGCCGTAGTCGAAGGTGCAGTACTCGTTGTTGATGTGCCACATGGTGAGGGCCGGGTGGCCGCCGTAGCGGGCGGCGAGGTCCTCGGTGATGGCGGCGGCGTAGCGCCGGTAGGTGGCGCTGGAGTGCGAGAAGTGCTGCCGGCCGCCCCACCACTCGGTGCGGCCGTCCTCGGTGACCGGCAGGGTGTCGGGGTGCAGCCGGCCCATCCAGGGCGGGGGCGAGGAGGTCGGGGTGGCGAGGACGACGCCGATGCCGTTCTCGTGCATCAGGTCCATCAGCCCGTCCAGCCAGCCGAACTCCCGCGCGCCCGGCTCCGGTTCGAGCTTCGACCAGGAGAAGACGCCGAGGGTGACCGAGTTGACGCCGGCGTCCTTCATCAGCCGGACGTCCTCGTGCCAGGTCTCCTCGGGCCACTGCTCCGGGTTGTAGTCCCCGCCGAAGAGGAGACGGCCCCGGGTGGCATCGCTCAGGTCGGGCTGTTTCCTCCCGGTCATCAGGCGGGCTCCCCGTACTGCACGCCCCGTCCGTTGGTGGCGATGTAGACCCGGCCGTAGACGCGCGGGTCGCCGGTGATCGCGGCCCCGATCCAGCCCCACTGGTGCCGGTCGTCGTTGATCCGCGTCCAGGTCTTCGCCTCGTCGTCGGAGCGGTACACGGCGGTGATGCTCTCCGTGGAGCCGACCATGTAGATCGCCGGGTAGGACGCGCCCGAGGCGGCCTTGCCGAAGCCGACGGTGTGCGAGGCCCAGCAGCTGGAGACCTTGGTGAAGGTCGCGCCGCCGTCGGTCGAGCGGTACAGCCCGTTCGACTTGAGGCTCAGCCACAGGTCACCGGAGCGCCCGGGCACCGCGGCCAGCTGGAACTCGCCGTCGCCCGAACTCAGGCCGGTGGCCCGCGCGGTGAAGGTCCGGCCGCCGTCGGTGCTGGCGTGCACGGTGCCGGTGGTGGTGTCGAAGGCGTAGAAGCGCGCCGGGTCCACGGGGTCCGCCACCGGGGCGGCTCCCTTGGGGAAGGAGGCGACCTCGGACCAGGTGGCGCCGTTGTCCGCCGAGCGGTAGCCCGGGTTGGCCGTGCCGAAGGACCACAGGAGCACGCTGCCGTCGGCGTTGGTGGCGATCGGCCCCGGCGCGGACTTGGCCACGGAGGGCTGGGCCTTGAAGGGGGCCCAGGTCCGGCCGCCGTCGTTCGAGAAGGCACCGTTGCCGTTGTCCCCCCAGCCGGCCCGGACCACGTACGACGGCTTCGCGGCGGCCAGCGACAGGCCCGTCGCCGAGCCGAACACGGGGTTCGACGCCATGCCGCGCGACGGCGATGCCGTGAGCCGCTCGTGGTACATCACGCCGATGTCCCCGGAGCCGCTGAGCAGGTGGGCCTCACCGCTCGGAGGCGAGATCAGCTGGCGTACCGACGCCTCCTCCACACCGCGGATCTGCGGGGCCCAGCGCTTGAGGTCGCGGGTGCCGTAGAGGGTCGCGCCGGTGCCGTAGACGATGTGCCCGGAGTCGTACGGGTCTAGGCCCAGGGCCTGGATCCACCAGCCGAACTTGGGCTTTTCGTCACCCCACTTGAGGTAGGGGGTCTCGGAGACGTCGAGGACGGCCCTGTCCTTCAGGGACGTCCAGGTGCGGCCGCCGTCGGTGGAACGGAAGACGGTGTCGATGTCGGCCCAGCGGTTGTTCGTCGAGACGACGAGCGTGCCGGGCCGGCGGGCGTCGACGGCGACACCGCCGTAGCCGAAGGTGTCGGCGGAGCCGTCGGCCGTCGTGCCGCCGGGCTTCACCGGCGTGACCTCGCTCCACTTCCCGCTGCTGATGCGCAGCTTGTGCACGCTGCCGTCGGACTGCCCGTTGGGGCCGGGGGCGTTGGCGTACGTCACGTACAGCTCGCGGGTGTGCCGGTCGTACGCGGCCCGGATCGGGACCTTGGCGGCGGTGCCGGCCGGCTGCCCCGGGACGGCCTCCCAGGTGACGCCGTCGGCGGTGCGGTAGAGGTTCGGGGAGGTGCCGTCGGAGTCGCCCCAGCCGGCGTAGACGCTGCGGCCGGCGGCGACGAGGAGCGTGATGCCCTGGCCGGTGGCGCTCGGCGCGGCCGGGAAACTCACGGCCTGCCAACTGGCGCCCCGGTCGGTGGATTTGAGCAGTCCGTCGTGCCGGGTGCCGAGCCACAGGGTGTCGCTGTCCCGGGGATCGACCAGCAGCCGCTCACCGCAGCCGCGCCCGTCCTCGTTGGCCCCGAGCTTCACGGTGAGGTCGGTGCGCTTCCAGGTGGCCCCGCGGTCCTCGGACCGCAGCACGGCCCCGTTGCCCGCCCAGGACTGGGCGTACGTGCCGAGGGAGAGGTACACCCGGTTCGGATGCGCCGGGTCGACGGCCATGGCCTCCACGCCCAGCAGGTTCCAGTCGTCCCAGCCGAGGTGGTCGGTCAGCGGGATCCAGCGGTCCCTCCGATCGTCCCACCGGTAGGCACCGCCGATGTCGGTGCGGAGGTAGGCGAGCCCGCGTACGGAGGGGTGGAACAGCACCCCTGTGATGAATCCGGTGCCGCCCTGGACGGCATTGCGCCAGCGGTACCCGCCCTTCGTGGGGGTGGCGGCGGCTTGTGCGCGCCCCTGGGTCAGCGGCAGGGAGACGGCCGCGGCGGCGACCGCGGTCCCGGCGAGAACGGCACGTCTGGTGAGGCTGGACGCATGCATGACACATACCTCGTCGTTCTGAAAGGGGGGAGGAAGCGCCCCGGAAGGGGCGCGGGGAACTGCGCGACCGGCCACGAGCGGCCCGCGGTCGCCGAACAACCGGAGCACCCCACCGAGTGGGCGCCACTCAGCCCTTGACGGCCCCGGTGAGCATGCCCTTCTTGAAGTGCCTCTGGACGAACGGCGAGATCACGGCCACCGGCAGCAACGCCATCACCATCACGGCCATCTGGATCGCCAGCGCGGAGATCTGCCCGGTCTTGATCGCCTGACTCACCCCGACCGGCGCTTCCTGCTTCTGCACCAGTTGGATCATGACGTTCTGCAGCGGCATCATGTTCTGGTCACTGAGATAGATCGACGCGTTGAACCAGGCACTCCAGTACCCCACCGCGTAGAACAGCGTGATCACCGCGATGACGGCCCGCGAGAGCGGAATGACGATCTGCCAGAGGATCCGCCAGTCTCCCGCCCCGTCGATGCGCGCACTGTCGATGAGCTCCGGCGAGATGCCCATGAAGAACGCGCGCAGCACGAGGATGTTGAAGACACTCACCGCGCTCGGCAGGATCAGCGCGAGATACGTGTCGGTCAGACCCAGGGACTGCACCAGCAGATACGTGGGGATGAGCCCGGCCCCGAAGAACATCGTCGCGAGCAGCGTCATCAGCAGCCAGCGGTGACCCAGCGACCCGCTGCGGGACAGGCCGTAGGCGGCCAGCACCGACACCGTCATGGAGAACACCGTGCCGGCCAGCGTGACGCCCACGCTGACGATGGCGGCCCGGGTCACCTGCCCGCCGCTCAGCAGTTCCTGGTAGGCGATGAAGGTGATGTCCTTCGGGATCACCACGAGCCCGCCGGCCGCGTTGATTGTCTGCTTCGAGGACAGGCTGGTGACGATGACGATCCACAGCGGGAACAGGACGGCGAGGCAGGCGGCGGCCAGGACGATGCCCTTGCCCGCGACCCCGGCCTTGCTGGGCTCCTCCTCCCAGACGGGCCTCGGCGGAGCCTCCCACCAGCGGGGTTCGCGCGCCGCCTCCTGGATGGCGGCCTTGTCCATGACGGCGGTCACTTCTTGTACACCCCCTGCTCGCCCATGAAGTGGGCCACCTTGTTCGCGGCGAGGACGAGCGCCACACTCACCAGGCCCTTGATCAGCCCTGCGGCGGCCGCGTAGCTGAAGTCCTGGTTACGGACGCCGTTCCACCAGACGTAGGTATCGAGGACCTCCGCCGCCCCTGGTCCCACCGCGTCGCGTTGCAGCAGGATCTGCTCGAAGCCGACGGTGAGCGCGTCACCGACGCGCAGCACCAGCAGCAGGGCGATCACGGGCCGCAGCGCGGGCAGCGTGACATGCCACATCCGGCGCCAGCGTCCGGCCCCGTCCATGGCCGCCGCCTCGTACAGGTCGGGGCTCACGGAGGCGAGTGCGGCGAGGAAGACGATGACGCCCCAGCCCGCGTCCTTCCAGACGCCCTCCGCCGTCACCAGGAACTTGAAGATCCCCGGGTCGGTCATGAGGTCGAAGCCCTCGTAGCCGTGCTGGCGCAGGGTCTGCGCGATGATGCCCGCCCCGCCGAAGATCTGCTGGAAGACGGTGATCACCAGCACCCAGGAGAAGAAGTGCGGCAGGTAGAGGATCGCCTGCGACACCGCCCGGATCCGGGGCCTGATCACGCTGTTGATGAGCAGCGCGAGCACGATCGGGATGGGGAAGAACAGCACCAACTGGAGGCCGAACAGCACGAGCGTGTTCCGTACGGCGTCCCAGAACGCCGAGTCCGCGAAGATCCGCTCGAACTGCTCGATGCCGACCCAGGGGCTCTCCAGCATCGCGACGAAGCCGTTGTCGCTGACGTAGGGGTCGTACTCCTGGAAGGCGACGACGTTGCCCAGGATCGGTATGTAGTTGAAGACCAGGACCAGCGCGACGGCCGGCAGGGTCATCAGGATCAGCGTGCGGTCGCGGCGGAACCGCAGCCGGAGGCTCAGCTTGCCGGAGAGTTTCCTCTTCCCCGGCCGCTCACCCTCGGCGTTCGCTGCCCGGGAAGCCGTATCGGTGGTCTCCGCCTCGGCCCTGCTGCGAGGCACCGTGCTGTTGGACACGGATTTCTCCTTGCCTCAGCGCCGGGTCACTGTGCCGAACCGTCGGTGTCGTGCAGCTTCTGGTACCAGTCCCGCAGCTTGTCTCCGCCCTGCTTCTTCCACTCGGAGACGGCCTGCTGCACATCACTGATCTTCTTGCGGCCGCGGACGACGTCGTCCTCCAACTGCTCGAAGTCGTTGGAGAGGTTGGTGTAGCGGGCGGGCTCGGTGATCTGCATGCCCCAGAAGGTGGACTTCTTGGTGAAGGCACCCATCCGCTGCTGCCACTCCACCTGCTCCTTCGCGATGTCCGGCAGGTCCGGGTGCGCGATGGTCGGGGCGGGGCTGGCGAGCATCACGTAGGCGTTGATGACCTCCTGGTTGCCCTTGTCGTTCTTGGTGGGCACCCCGTCCTTGACGGTGTAGTGCGTGCCCTCCACCCCGTAGTTGGTGAGCATGTACTCCTTGGTGCCGTACGGGGCGGCGGTGACGTTGGCGGCGGCCAGGATGTCCTCGATGACGGCCTTGGAGGCCTTCTTGTTGACGAAGGCGAAGATGCCCGCGGGCGAGCCGGCCCACAGCGTGGGGTCGCCGCCGTCGGCGCCGAAGATGTCCATGCCGGAGATGCGGAAGTCGGTCTTCCGGCCCGCCTGCTCGGCCATCTTGCCCCACCAGTCCGAGATGTTCTGGTTGTAGATCAGCACCTGGCCGGCGGTGAAACGGTCACCCGCGAGGCCCTGGACCGCCTTGGCGTCGGGGTGGACCACGCCCGCCGCGTAGAGCTTGCGCGTCCACTCCAGGGCCTCGAGGTACTCCTCGGTCTCGACCCGGTAGACCATCTTGCCGTCGGCCAGGTTCCAGCCGAGCGGCTTCTCGCTGCCGGAGAGCACCCCGAAGATGTTGAAGGCGGTCCACTTCAGGTCGTCGCAGGCCCACACCTTGGCCTTGGGGCGGGTGATCTCCTTGGCGAGGGCGAGGAACTCGTCCGGGGACTTCGGGAGATCGTAGCCCTCCTTGTCGAAGATGTCCTTGCGGTAGAAGGGCACGATGCCGGTGACCGCGGGGGCCGGCTGGGGCAGGCCGCGCAGCTTGCCGCCGAAGATGGAGTACTGCCAGGCGCCGCTCGGGATGGCCGCGAGGTTGGGGTACTTCTTGATCGCGTCCCCGGACAGGTATGGCCCGAGGTCGGCGAACTTGCTGATGATGGCGCTGGGTATCTTGCCGCCCATGTTCCAGCTGGGTATGACCACGACGTCCGGCACGTCGCTGGAGGCCAGCACCGCGCCCAGCTTCTCGTCGTAGGTGTTGCCGTCCTGGTTCTGCCAGGCGATGTCGACGCCGATCAGGTCGTTCATCGCCTTGTAGTAGGCGTTGTCACCCTTCGGCGGCGTGCCCCAGAACGGCGACATGATCTTGACCGAGCTGCCCTTGCCGAGCTTCTTCGGCACCGCGGTCTTGAGGTCGGCCAGGTCGAGCTTGCTGGTGAAGCCCATCGCCGAGCCGTTCTTGGACGGGATGTCCGGCGAGACCACGTTGCTCGCGACGTAGGCCGGCAGCAGCTTCTTGGCGCTCTTGCCCGACGTGGTGCCGTCCCGCGAACCACTGTCCGATCCGCCGCACGCGGCGAGCAGCGGCATCCCACCCGCCACCGCTGCGGTGGCGACCGCCGTGGAGGCGAGGAAACTTCTCCGGCTCGGTCCGGAGGAGGCGGGGGCGGCGTTCGGCGTCATTGCGTCAACCCTTCATGGCGCACCAGGACACCCGGCGGAGGGCCGTCGGCTGCGGTGTCTCGAGTGGAACTGGCTGAGCCGAAGCGAGCTTTCGACCCCAAGGGACTCTCAGTCGAAGCGCTTCGATGTTGCTGTGAGGTTAAGTGAACACCCCAGGGCGCACAAGGGTCGTTCCCAAACTTCCTCCGCAGTATGGGAGGGGACCTTTCCTCATGCACTGCTTGAAGTGGCAGCGCTGATCCCTTGACACTCGGCCCGTCGGCATCCCAGCATCGAAGCGCTTCGAAAGCACCGCACCGATCCATCGCAAGGGGATCCACACGTGACCGCACACACGCCACCCACCGAACCGTTCCGTGATCCGCAGCTGCCGTTCGCGAAGCGCGTCGACGATCTGCTGGGTCGGCTCACCCTCGATGAGAGGCTGTCGTTCCTGCACCAGTTCGCGCCCGCGGTCGAGCGGCTCGGTGTCGCCGCCTTCCGCACCGGCCAGGAGGCCCTGCACGGCGTGGCGTGGATGGGCCCGGCGACGGTGTTCCCGCAGGCGGTCGGCCTCGGCGCCACCTGGAACCCGGAGCTGGTGCGGCGCGTCGGCGACGCGGTGTCCAAGGAGGTCCGCGCGATGCGCGCCAAGGACGACCGGCTCGGCCTCAACGTCTGGGCGCCGACGGTCAACCTGCTGCGCCACCCCCTGTGGGGCCGCAACGAGGAGGGCTACTCGGAGGATCCGAAGCTCACCTCGGCCATCGCCACGGCCTACACGCACGGTCTGCGCGGCGACCACCCCACCTATTGGCGCACTGCGCCCGTGCTGAAGCACTGGCTGGCCCACAACAACGAGACGGACCGCTCCACGACGTCGAGCTCGGTGCGCCCGCGCGTGCTGCACGAGTACGACCTGCGGGCCTTCCGCGAGACCGTGGAGGCGGGTGCGGTGGCCGGGGTGATGCCGGCGTACAACCTGGTCAACGGCCGTCCCAACCACGTCTCCCCGTATCTGTCCGAGCACCTGCGGACCTGGACCGACGAGGACCTGCTGGTCTGCTCGGACGCGGGCGCGCCGAGCAACCTGGTCGACTCCGAGCACTACTTCGACACCCACGAGGAGGCCACCGCCGCCTCCCTCGTCGCGGGGGTCGACAGCTTCACCGACCACGGCACGGACTCCTCCCAGATGATCGGGCGGCTGCGCGGCGCCCTGGAACGCGGTCTGCTGACCGAGGCCGACCTCGACACGGCCGTACGCCGTCAGCTCTCCGTCCGCTTCCGGCTCGGCGAGTTCGACCCGCAGTACGACCCGCACTACGCGACCGGCGAGTTCGACACCCCGGCGCACCGCGCCCTCGCCCGGGAGGCCGCCGGGCAGGCGATCGTGCTGCTCAAGAACGACGGGGTGCTGCCGCTCGCCCCCGGCACCCGGATCGCCCTGGTCGGGCCGCTCGCCGACGAGTGCAAGCTCGACTGGTACAGCGGCACGCTCATCCACCGCTCGACCCCGCTGGAGGGCCTGTACGAGCGGTTCGGCGCGGAGCGGGTGGAGTTCGCGGAGGGCGTGGACCGGGTCCGGCTGAAGACCTCCGCGGGTGCGTTCCTGCACGTGCCGGTGGCCGAGGGGGCCGCCGACGAGGTGCGCGGCGCCGAGGGCGCGCTCGACCCGGCGCTGCTCGCGGGCCGCACCGACCTGCCCCCGCTCACCACCGACGCGACCGGCACCGAGCTGGCGCTGGCCGACTGGGGCGAGGGCGTGCTGACCCTGCGCGCGCCCGACGGCCGCTACCTCTCGGTCGCCGACGACGGCCGCGTCCGCGCCTCCGCCGACCAGCCGGGCGGCTGGGTCGTCCAGGAGACGTTCCGCCTGGAACCGCATGGGAACGGGCACCTCCTGAAGCACCTGGGGACGGGTCGCCACGTGTGTGTCTCCGCCGACGGCGTGAAGGTTGCCGACGACGATCCCGAGGTCTTCGAACTGGTCGTCGCCGAGCGCGGCGAGGAGGCGGTGGCGCGTGCCGCCGCGGCGGCCGACGTGGTCGTGGTGGTCGCGGGCAACGACCCGCACATCAACGGCCGCGAGACCGAGGACCGTACGACCCTGCGCCTGCCCGAACAGCAGGAGCGGCTGCTGCGGGCGGCCCGCGCGGCGAACCCGGCCACGGTGCTGGCGCTGGTCTCCGCCTACCCGTACGCCGTCGACCCCGCCGAGCTCCCGGCGGTGCTGTGGACCGCGCACGGCGGTCAGGCGGCCGGCACCGCCCTGGCCCGCGTCCTGGCCGGCGACGTCTCCCCCGCCGGCCGCCTCCCGCAGACCTGGTACGCCGACGACGCCGACCTGCCGGGTCTCCTCGACTACGACGTGATCGGCACCCGCCAGACGTACCTGTACTTCGAGGGGACGCCCCTGTTCCCCTTCGGGCACGGCCTGTCGTACGCGTCGTTCTCCTACGGCGGCCTGACGGCCCGGGTCGAGGACGGGACGGTGCGCGTCTCCTTCTCCGTCACCAACACCGGTGACGTCACGGCCGACGAGGTGGCCCAGCTCTACACCCGGGCCGTCGACGCGTCGGTGCCGCGTCCGCGCCGCGAACTGCTGGACCACCGCCGCATCACCCTCGGCCCGGGGGCGACGGCCGAGCTGGACTTCGAAGTCCCGCTGAGCGCGTTCGGGTTCTGGGACGTCGCCCAGGACCGGTGGCGCGTGGAGCCGGGCGCGTACGAGCTGCTGGCCGGGGCGTCCAGCGAGGACGTCCGGCTGCGGACGGCGGTCACGCTCGACGGCGAGCCGACGCTGCCCCGCGCGGTCCTCGCGAACGGCCTGGCCGCGGCCGGGTTCGACGAGCAGAGCGGCATCGAGATCGTCGACCGGACGAAGGTCGCGGGCGACGCGGTGACACCGGCGGGCACGGTGACCGGCGAACTGGTCTACCGCGCCTGTGACTTCGGGCGGGGCATCGCCGAGGTGACGGTGGAGGTGGCCGGCCAGGGCGCGGTCGAGCTGTCCCTCGACGGCGGCCCGGCACTCGCGGTGCTGTCGCCCGCCACACCGACCTCGGGCCCGTACGACTACGTCTCGCTGAGCGCGTCCGTCGTCGCCGCGGGCGTCCACGACGTGCACCTCAGGCTGCGCGGCCCACTGCGGCTCGCGCACGTCGGCTTCTCCGGTTGAGGGTCCGGAGCAGGCCGGCGTAAAGAAGAGGCCCGGCACCGGAAGGCATCGGTGCCGGGCCTCTTCGCAGAGACTATATGAAAATGGTTCCCATGAGCTAGAGGGTGATGCCGGTCAGCACCAGCACACGCTCGTACGTGTAGTCCTCCATGGCGAACCGCACGCCCTCGCGGCCCACGCCGGACTGCTTGACGCCGCCGTACGGCATCTGGTCGGCACGGTAGGACGGCACGTCGCCGATGACCACGCCGCCGACCTCGAGGGTGCGGTGGGCGCGGAACGCGGTCTGCAGGTCGTGGGTGAACACGCCCGCCTGGAGGCCGTACTTGGAGTCGTTGACGGCGGCGAAGGCCGCGGCCTCGCCGTCCGCCTTCTGCACGGTGAGGACCGGCCCGAAGACCTCCTCGCAGGAGATCGTGACATCCGCCGGCACGTCGGCCAGGACGGTCGGCGCGTAGGAGGCGCCGTCCCGCTTGCCGCCGGTGAGCAGCGCGGCACCGGCGTCGACCGCCTCCTGGACCCAGGCCTCGACGCGCCGGGCGGCGTCCTCGCTGACCAGCGGGCCGACGTCGGTCTTGTCGTCGCTCGGGTCGCCGGTGACCTGGGCCTCGACGGCGGCGACGATGCGCGGCAGCAGCCGGTCGTACACCGAGGCGTCGGCGATGACCCGCTGGACGGAGATGCAGGACTGGCCGCCCTGGTAGTTGGAGAAGGTGGCGATGCGGTTCGCCGCCCGGTCCAGGTCCTCGTCGCTCGCCCAGTCGGCGAGGACGACGGCCGCGCCGTTGCCGCCCAGCTCCAGGGTGCAGTGCTTGCGCGGCACCGAGTCCATGATCGCGTAGCCGACCTTCTCGGAGCCCGTGAAGGAGATGACGGGCAGGCGCTCGTCCTGCACGAGGGCGGGCATCTTGTCGTTGGCGACGGGCAGGATGCTCCAGGAGCCCGCCGGCAGCTCGGTCTCGGCCAGCAGGTCGCCGATGATCAGGCCGGACAGCGGGGTCGCCGGGGCCGGCTTCAGGATGATGGGGGCGCCGGCGGCGATCGCCGGGGCGATCTTGTGGGCGCACAGGTTCAGCGGGAAGTTGAAGGGCGCGATGCCGAGCACGACGCCCTTCGGGAAGCGGCGGGTGAGGGCGAGCCGGCCCTGGCCGCCGAGGTCGGTGTCGAGTCGCTGGGCCTCGCCGCCGTTGAACCGCCGGGCCTCCTCGGCCGCGAACCGGAACACGGACACTGCTCGTCCGACCTCGCCGCGCGCCCACTTCAGGGGCTTGCCGTTCTCGGCGGAGATCAGCTGCGCGATCTCCTCGGTGCGCTCGACCAGGCGCTTGCTGACGTGGTCGAGGGCGGCGGCCCGCACGTGGGCGGGGGTGGCGGCGAACTCGTCCAGAACGGCGTGCGCGGCGGCCACGGCCTCCTCGACCTGCGCGTCCGTCGGCACGCTCACCGTGCCGACGAGCCGGCCGTCCCACGGGGAGGTGACGTCGAAGGTGTCCTCGCCGGTGGCCTGGCGGCCGGCGAGCCAGAAGGCGTGGGTGGAAGTCATGTGGGTTCCGGCCCTTCGGCGTTGGGAGTGATCCTGTACTACGGGACCAACCGTAGGCGCGAGGTGGCCGAAGGGCGTTTGTCCGAGCCGTAGCAGTGAGGGACGCGGACACTCCGGTTTGGCTACTCGGTGGTGGCCGCCTTCAGGGCCAGCCACAGCTCCATCCGGACGTCCGGGTCGTCCAGGGAGCGGCCGAGGATCTCCTCGACCCGGCGCATGCGGTAGCGCAGGGTGTGCCGGTGGACGCCGAGCTCGGCCGCCGCCGCGTCCCACTGGCCGTGCTTGGACAGCCAGGCGCGCAGGGAGGCGACGAGGTCGCCGCGGCCCGTGGCGTCGTGCTCGTACAGCGGCCGCAGCATGCCGTCGGCGAAGGCCCGCACCGCGTCGTCCGCGAGCAGCGGCAGCACCGATCCGGCCGCCATCCGCTCGTGCTCCACGAGGACCCGCCCGCGCCGCCGCGCCACCGACAGCGCCTGCTCGGCCTGCTTGTACGCGGCGGAAGCGGCGATGGGCCCGGCCGGCGCCGACAGGCCCACGACCATTTCGGCCTCCTCGCCGCCCGGCACCTTCTCGCGTATGCCGGCCCGGGACGTCTCCAGGGCGGCCGCGTACTCCCCGCAGGCCGCCGCGGCGGCGCCGCCGTCCGCGGCCAGCACCACCAGCCGCTCCCCCTCCGGCACCACCAGCACGGCCTCGCCGGCCCGGGCCGCCGCGGACTCGATGACGTCGGCGAGCGCCGCGAGGGGGTCGCCGCCGGTCTCGGCCGCGGCGAGCGCGGCGGCCGAGGTCCGCTCGACGGGGGGAGCGCCCTTGCGCGCCTCGGCACGGGCCAGCGCGGCCGACGCCGACACCGGCACCCGCTCCGCGACCATCATCCGGAACGGCGCGTCCAGCAGCTCGCCGTACAGGTCCCCGGCGACCGCGCGCGCATGGTCCGGCTCCCCGGCCAGCAGCATCCGCAGCACCGCCGCACCGACCCGCTGCTCGGCCGCCTGGAGGGACCGGGAGCGTTCCGTGGTCAGGGTCAGCAGCGCGATGGCCGAGTGGACGGCGTAGCGCTCGGCGGTGCCCGGGGCGGCGGCGGTGCCCACGGCGAGGGCCGCCCGGGGGCGCCGGCCGGTGCCGATGGTGTGCAGCTCGACCCGGTCCTCGTTCTCCGGCCCGCCGACGACGGAGGAGGCGGGCGCGGGGCGGTCCCGCAGCTTCTGCACGTCACCGGTGAGCCGCGCGGCGCGCCGCCCCGCCCACTCCGGTGCCGTGGCGACGACGGCGCCCGAGGCGTCGTACAGCGCCGCCCATCCGTCGACCTGCGAGGCCAGCGCCGCCAGCAGACCATCCGGGCCGCCGGTCTGGGCCTGCCGGGTCAGCTCGCGCTGGGCGGCGAACCCGGCGGTGACGGCCCGGTACTGGTCGGCGGCGATCGCGGCGGACACGGCCTTGCTGATGGCGAGGAACGGGGTGCGGCGCGGCACCTCCAGGAGCGGCAGGCCCTCCTGTTCGGCCGCGTCGACGAGTGCCTTGGGGGTCTCCTCGTAGTTGACGCCGACGGCGAAGCCGAGCCCGACCACTCCGGCTCCGGCCAGCCGCCGGACGTAGCGGCGCATGGCCTCCGGGTCCTCGGCGTCGAGCTTGAGCGCGGTGATCAGCAGCAGCTCCCCGCCCTCCATGTAGGGCACGGGGTCGGCGAGCTCGCTGACGTGGGCCCAGCGGACCGGCACGTCGAGGCGGTCCTCGCCCGCCCGCACGGCCAGTTTCAGCGCGGAGTGGTGGACGAGCGAGGCGAGCGTCGGGGGCATGAGGCCTTCTGCGTCAGGGCTGTGTGATCTCTGTGGTCATTTGGCCGCCGCGTATGAACGACCTGTGACGATTCTGCCTCACCGTACGGTGCCCGCGTACCCGCACGGGTGGGCAGGTCAGGGTCAGCTCCGCAGATCCACGAGCAGCGGGGGCGCGTGCTCGCCCTTGACGTCGGTCAGCGACAGCACGGCGTGACCCGCCGGCACGCCGTGCGCCAGCTCGGAGGCGGACCAGCGCTCCCGCTCGACCTGGCGCACGGTCACCGCCCGCGCGGTCGGGGCCTTGCCGGTGATCACCCGGCGCAGCATGTGCACGGCCTTGCCCGCCGGGGTCTCCGCGATGATCTGCCGGTCGGTGACGTCGCGGGCCTCGGTCCACTCCTTGCCCCACACCTCGGCGAAGTCCTGCCCGTCCCACGGCGTGAGCCCCGACAGCGCCATGCGGCATCCGGTGGCCCCGAGCAGCGGCCCGCGCAGCGGCCGGGCCACGTCGTCCAGCGTCCGCAGGGTGAGCACGACTCCGGCGTTGCCGGACCGCAGCCGCTGGATGCCCCGCACGGCCTCGGGCGTCACCACCCCGGTCGCGTCGTCCAGCAGCAGGCAGGCGAACAGCGACCGGTCCTCGCGTACGGCGACACTCGCCGTGAACTGGGCGAGCACGAGGCGGGCCAGCATCTTGGAGGCGTCGGCGTGCCCGCGCTGGGGCAGGTCGATGCGCACTCGCACCGGGTGGTCGAGGGCCTTGAGCGTGAAGGGCCGGGACTGTCCGGAGGTGTCGAAGAACCCGGCGAAGGCGGGCCGGTCCAGCAGCGCGACACGATCGCCGAGCACCCCGCCGACGTCCCCGGGCTGCCCCATCTGCCGCTCCCGGGCGTCGAGCTCCCGCAGCAGCGACTCCTGCCCGGCCTCCTGAAGCCCCTGCCGCAGCGCGGCGAACGGCCCCGGCGCCCCGTCCAGCAGCTGCCGCAGCTCGGGCACGGAGGGGAAGCGCCCGTGCACGGCCCGGAACGGCCCGAGCAGCTGGGCGAGGACGGTGGTGGACCGGCGGCTGTCGCTGCCGGGATGCGGGTCGGCGAGATCCCCGACGAGCGCCTCGGCCAGCACGGCCGCGGCCTCGTCCGGGTCGGTGGCGCCCCCGTACAGATCGAGGTCGTATTCGGATTCCTGGTTCCCGATCCGTACGACGACGTCGTACGCGTCGGCCGGTCCCAGCCCCGCACCGGCCGCCCCGACGACGACCACGGCGGCGCGCCCGGCGAGGGCGTGCAGGCAGAGCGATTCGGCGAGGGGCCGGACGACGGTCCCGGTCTTCCCGGAGCCGGCGGGACCGACGGCCACGAGCGAGGTGCCGAGCAGGTCGGGTCCGAGGGCCAGCCCTGTGCCGCGGTAGGCGTACGGGTTGCGGGCGTCGTCCACGGTGGTCCCGAGCCGCACCTGTCCGGTGACGAGGTCGTGCCGGGCGAGCCGGGCGGGCAGGTCGCGCTCCCCGGAGGGATGGAGGCACGCGGCGGCACCGTCCTTGAGCACGGCGCCGCTGAAGGTGGCGAGGCTGTGCCGCCCGGTGCGTACGCCCTGCCAGGCACGGAGGATCCGGGCATGGTCGACGTCCCGCATCAGCCCGGAGCGGGCCTCGGCGGCGAGCCGCTCGGCCGCGTCGGCGGCCCCGGCGGTGCGCAGCTCGTTCCACTGGGCCGGGTCGTCCTCGGGGGTCGTGCGGATCTCCTGGGCCTCCGGCCGGCGGAAGCGGGGGGTGACGAAACGGCGCCACACCTCGCCCCAGCGGCCGAGCCGGGCCGCCCCGATCATGATCGCCAGGGCGACGAGCAGCTCGTACCCCTGGTAGACGATGAACGTCCCGGTCTCCCCGAGATCGCTGTCTCCGCCCCGCCAGGCGTCGGGGACGATCAGGTCGAACGGCACCCACCACCAGGTGCCGAGATACCCGTTCTGCAGCAGCGACCAGATCAGCCACCCCACCAGGAAGGCGATCAGCGCCCCGCTCAGCAGCTGCCGGGTGGGGATCTCCTCGGGCTCCTCCGCGGGCCGCGGCCGGTGCCCGAACCGCCACACGCCCGGCGCGGCGTCGGGGCGTGGCGCCCGCAGCCAGGTGAGGAAGGCCGAGCCGTCCGGCAGCGGCGGCATCGCCGGTGCCCGGGGCGGCCGGGGAGGCATCGCGGGCACCTCCGGTGGCCCCGCCGGGCGCGGCACGGGACTCGCATGCGTACCCCGCGCGTCCTGCGTCCCGTCGCTGTCCATCGCCCTTGCCCCCTGACCAGCCGCTCCGTCCACCATCAGCGAGCCAATCTAACGCCCTCTCCTGGGGAGTTCACCGCTTACGCGGCCGGGTCGTGGGCACCAGCCCACGAGACCGCCATGTCCACCCCGGACAATGCGCCCCACCGACAACGCCCACATGGAGCATGCCCACCCCCCTTCCCCCGCCCTAGCCTGCGAGAAAAGAAGCCAAGCGTCCGTACAGACCATCCGCACCACCCCAGGAGCCCCGCATGACCGCACTTCCGCAGGAGCGCCGCGTCGTCACCGCCATTCCCGGTCCGAAGTCGCAGGAGCTGCAGGCCCGCCGTACCGCCGCGGTCGCGCAGGGCGTGGGGTCCGTGCTGCCCGTGTTCACGGCGCGGGCGGGCGGCGGGATCATCGAGGACGTCGACGGCAACCGGCTCATCGACTTCGGGTCGGGTATCGCCGTGACGTCGGTGGGCGCCTCCGCCGAGGCCGTCGTACGGCGGGCGTCGGCGCAGCTCGCCGACTTCACCCACACCTGTTTCATGGTCACGCCCTACGAGGGGTACGTCGAGGTCGCCGAGGCGCTCGCCGAGCTGACCCCCGGTGACCACGCCAAGAAGAGCGCCCTGTTCAACTCCGGCGCCGAGGCCGTCGAGAACGCCGTGAAGATCGCCCGGGCGTACACGAAGCGGCAGGCCGTCGTCGTGTTCGACCACGGCTACCACGGGCGCACCAACCTGACGATGGCGCTGACCTCGAAGAACATGCCGTACAAGCAGGGCTTCGGCCCGTTCGCGCCCGAGGTGTACCGGGTGCCGGTGGCGTACGGCTACCGCTGGCCGACGGGTGCCGAGAACGCCGGCCCCGAGGCCGCCGCGCAGGCCATCGACCAGATCAGCAAGCAGGTCGGTGCGGAGAACGTCGCCGCCGTCATCATCGAGCCGGTGCTCGGCGAGGGCGGTTTCATCGAGCCGGCCAAGGGCTTCCTGCCGGCGATCCGCAAGTTCGCCTCCGACCACGGCATCGTCTTCGTCGCCGACGAGATCCAGTCCGGCTTCTGCCGTACGGGCCAGTGGTTCGCGTGTGAGGACGAGGGCATCGTCCCGGACCTCATCACGACGGCGAAGGGCATCGCCGGCGGTCTGCCCCTCGCGGCCGTCACCGGGCGGGCCGAGATCATGGACGCCGCGCACGCCGGCGGCCTGGGCGGCACCTACGGCGGCAACCCCGTCGCCTGCGCGGGTGCGCTCGGCTCGATCGAGACGATGAAGGAGCTCGACCTCAACGCCAAGGCGAAGAACATCGAGGCGCTCATGAAGGCCCGCCTCACCGCCATGGCGGAGAAGTTCGACATCATCGGCGACGTCCGTGGCCGCGGCGCCATGATCGCCATCGAGCTGGTCAAGGACCGCGCCACCAAGGAGCCCAACCCGGAGGCGACCGCCGCACTGGCCAAGGCGTGCCACGCCGAGGGCCTGCTGGTCCTGACCTGCGGCACCTACGGCAACGTGCTCCGCTTCCTGCCCCCGCTGGTGATCGGCGAGGACCTGCTGAACGAGGGCCTCGACATCATCGAGCAGGCTTTCGCGCGTATCTGACGCCAGGGGCGGTGGGCGAGCGGCAGAGCGTTTGAATCCTCCCCTCCCTGAAGGGGAGGGGATTCCTGGCTCAGGCTGCCTCCTGGAGCAGCGCTCCAGGAGGTCTTGCGCCATCGGCACCAGCCGGGTTGAGACCAGCCCGGTGAAGCATCACGCGTGCGGAGTTCTTGTCCCGTGGGGACACGGCTCCGCATGCGGTGCAGGTGTAGGTGCGCTCACCCAGCGGCAGTGCGTGCTTGGCTCTCGCAACACAGCTGGCGCAGTCCATCGTTGGTGTGCGCGGGGTGGACCAGGCGGACGTCCCGCCCGTGCTTGCGGCCCATCTCGACCAGGGCCTTCTTGGTGGCGCCGATGGCGGCGTCCGCGGCCTTGCGGGCCATCGTGGTCTTCGCGAGGAACTTCGGACGGAAGTCCTCCACAGCGACAGCGTCGTGGTCGCGGACCACCTTCTTGGCCCACTTGCGCCCGGTGTCCTGGCGCTGCCTGGCGACCTTCTTGTACGCCTTCGCCCGCAGCGTCCGCGCCTCGCGGTAGCCCCTCGACGCCGGCTGTCCCTTCTTCGGCCTGCGACGGGCCATCATCCGGTCGTACCGGGTCAGCCTCTTCTGGGCCTTCCTGCCGTGCTCGGCATGCTGCAGATCGTGCGCATCGGATGTGGTGGTCGCGGTCTCCTTCACGCCCCAGTCGACACCCAGTACGCGACCGGTGGGAGGCAGCGGCACCACTTTGGCGGGCACGACGAAGGAGCCGTACCAGTGCCCGAGGCTGTCCTGATACACGCGTACCGAGGACGGCTCAGCGGGCATTTCCCGCGACCACACCACGGTCACCACGATGCCCCCGGCCAGGTGCAACCGGCCGTCCCTCAGGCGGAACCCGCGCTGGGTGTAGTTCAGGGTGGGCAGCGCCTCGCGCTTCTTCTTGTGCTTCGGCATACCGGCTCCCTGCCGTAGGGGCAGGCGCTCCCTGATGTCTTTGTGTGCCTTGGCGCGGGAGCGGCCGAAGTCGCGGATGACCTGCTGCTGAACAACCGACGAGCCGTGACGCAGCCACGGAATCGTCCTGCGCCCTTCGGTCAGCATCTTGTCGAGCTGCGCCGGACCGCACGTGGCGTGTTGCCCTGTGGCCCTGTTGTGAAGGTGGATGGCCCTGGACTTGGCGACGCACTCGTTCCACACCCAACGGCACCGGCCCCACTCCGCCAACAGAGCCGTGCGGGCAGTTGACGCCACGCGCAGTCGGTAGGTGTAGCGGACATGGCCGCCCTCCGCACTACGACCCACGCTACGCCCCCTCACGGTCCTCGGCGCTAGGCCGCTGCATCCCGGCCCACCCGAGAGGACCATATGTGCGACCACCACACACACATGCCGAGATCACACAGGCGCCACCCCTACCAGCGATCACCGGCACGCACGTTCGCATTGATGTGGATGCCAACAGTGATACGGGCGTTCTACGCCCTCAACCGACTCTGGTGGCTGCGGCGCGGCAGCGGTCCAGATGGGGGGCGACGACGGTCCGGTAGCGGGGCGCGTGGGTGCGGTGGACGATCTGGCAGAGCGTCCTCGCACGGCCCAGGCCCGAGTCGAACCCCTACACCACATCTCAGGACGCCACACACCCGCACCTGGCGCGACGGGAGACCTCGAGATGAACAACGGGGTCGAACCCGCCGGGTCATCCTCGCGGGAAACAAGTGAAGAAGGTGTGCGAGGTGGATGGCAGGAGGCCCTCCGGCCTACCCTCTGCCCATTCCCTGTCGTAGGTTCTACTCAGATGAGAGATACACCCCGCCCACAGGGGACTGTGGGCGACATCAGGCCGGGGCCTCCCCAGCTTCGACCTGGTCGTGCCCTCGCGCACACAACCGGAGCCTGAGGCTCTGGATCTCCTCACCGATCGGACAGTCGCCCGCCCCAAACCCCCCGGGGCGCGCGACGTTCCGGTCCGGACGGCCGCCCCGGAACCACCCCCCCTGTTCCGGGGCGGCCGACCTCCCTCTCCGAGCCTTTTGCCTCAAGTCCGCGGTGGTGCCTTCCTGAGCACCTCGGTCAGGGCCGAGATGCTGTGCTCCCCGTGCCCCGCCTCCGCCGCCCGCCGCACCAGGTCGTGCAGGGGAGCGAGCCAGGCGGTGTCGACGTTCGTCTCCTCGCCCAGGTCGTCTTCATGGGCCGCGCCCGCGAGGAAGAGGTTCACGGAGCTCGCGGCGTCGCTGTAGTCACCGCTGTCGATCTCCGCGGCGTAGATCGGCAGTAGCGTTTTGATCATGTCCAGCCACTTGCCGGCGAATCGCACCGTCGTGTCGGCCCGCAGTCCGCGCGCCTGGACGGCGGCGGCCCCCTGGAAGAAGCCGACGAGCGCGGGCAGCAGCATCGCGCCCACCGCCATCTCGTACAGCGCGGCGAGATCGGGCTCGTCCCCGAGACGGACGGTGTCGCCGCCCAGCACCCTCAGGGTGGTCTCGTACTCCTCGAAGACGGCCCTGTCGCCGCTGTAGTAGAGGAGGGTGTCCGGCGCTCCCACGGCCGACGGCACATTCTTGACCGCCCCGGCGAGCAGGCGGGCACCGTGCGCGGCGGCCCACGCGGCTGTCTCGCGTGCGCCGGCCGGGGAGCCGCTGTTCAGGGTGACCAGGGCCCGTCCCCGTAACGCCCCGGCGGCCGGCTCCAGCGCCGTGCGGGTGGCTTCGAAGGTGGTCAGGCAGGTGACGACCAGCCCACTCGCGGCGACCGCGTCCTCCACCGCCTCGGCGTGGACCGCGCCTTGGGCCACGAGCGGCGCCGCCCTGCCCGGTGTGCGGTTCCAGACGGTTGTCGGGTGCCCGCCGACCACGAACGCCTCGGCCAGTGCCCGGCCCATCGAGCCGAGCCCGATGACGCTCACGGGTGTGCGGTTGTCCCCAGCCATGCTTCTCTCCAGTCCGTATCCGGCCGCCGGCCGTCGTTTCCGTACGAGAATCCATGCTGGGTGGTCGCGGTACATTCCCTCAAGTACCTACATTTTCCTCGGGTACTGACATTCTTGTTCGCGGGAGGGCCGAATGACGAAGCGCACGTATACGTGCGGACTGGATGCCGCCATCGCCGTCATGGGAGGAAAGTGGAAGGGCCTGATTCTGTTCTCGCTCGGTGAAGGGCCCTTACGCTTCGGCGAGTTGAGGAGGACAGTGGCCGGAATCAGTGAACGCATGCTGATCCTTCAGCTCCGGGAGATGGAGAACAGCGGTCTGATACACCGCGAGGTACACCATCAGGTTCCACCGAAGGTGGAGTACTCGCTGACCGAATTCGGCCGTTCCCTCAACAACGCGCTGGCGCCGCTCGGTGAATGGGGCGAGGAAAATCTGGGGCGGATCGAAGCCATTCCGTGAGTCGGAGTCAGGCGGGATTTCCGGCGGCCGGTGCCGGTTCCGGGCGCTGGATCCCTCGCGGCCGGTACCCGAGGGCAAGGCCGGGTTCGCGCCCGGACCGGTGCCGTCGGGGCGGGGCCGAAGCCGAAGCCCTGTCCGGGCTGCCAGCGGCGCAGGGCGGCGGTGAGCTGGAACGCCGCCCAAGAGCGGGCCTCTTCGGAGCGGTGGGTGGCCTGCCGGGCGCAGAGCCACAGCGGGTGGATCACGTCGCACCTCCCCGGGGCCCCGTGAGCAGCCGCTTCTGCCGCTGCTCCTGTGCCGCGCGCGGCTCCTCGGAGGCCTGCCCGGCGAAGAGCCAGGGGCAGTGGTCGAAGAGGCTGTCGTCGTGGGACGGCTGGTTCACGTGGTCCTCCGCAGGGGCCGCGAGTCGGCGTCTGTGCTCGTGCCAAGCTGTGCCCCATGCCGATCTCCGCGAACCAGGACCGCGCCACCCTCCCGGGCTGCGTCGCCCTCCTGCTCGCCCTTCCGGCCCTCCTCTTCGCTCTGGTCACCTGGCAGGTCGCCGCCGACGGCCCGCTCGTCCGGCTCGACGAGCGCCTCAGCCGTCTCCTCGTGAACCCGGACCGCTACTCCGAACTCCTCGCCGATCTGGGCAATGTCCAGTTCGCCGTCCCGGTCCTCGCCGCCGCGCTCGGGTACGTCGCCGTACGCGACCGGCGCGCCGGCACGGACCGCTGGTGGCTGCCCGTCGCCGCCGCGGTCCTGCTCATGGCCCTGGTCCCGGCGCTGGTCGTCCCGCTCAAGGAGCTCACCGACCGCCCGGGCACCCCGGCCGTCCCGCCCGGCACCGGCTACTACCCCTCGGGCCACACCGCCACCGCCGCCGTCGCCTACGGCTCCGCGACCCTGCTGCTGCTCCCCCGGCTCGGTACGGACCTCGCCCGGCGCGCGCTGATCACCCTCTGCGCCGCCCTGGTCCTCGGCGCGAGCTACGGCCTCGTCCGCCGCGGCTACCACTGGCCGTTGGACGTGGTGGGCAGTTGGTGCCTGTGCGCGGTGCTGCTCGCGTCGCTGTGGCTGTTCCTCCGGCGGACGACGGCGCCGGACCGACCGCAGCGGTAGGCCCCTAGGGCCTGTCGTTTGGATCAGGCCGCAGACGCGGGGCCTGGCACGCGCCTCTGCCGCGTTGTCGTCGGTTGCCGACTCCCCCACGCTCGGCTGCGCTCGCGCGGGAGGGACCCCCATCGCGTCGACGCCCTCCTCCGCCTTGCAGAGACACGCACCAGACCCCGCTCACCGGCGTCGAACAGCACCGTCGCCTCCCTGCGACCTGATCCAAACGACAGACCCTAACCGTCGTTCTCCGTCGCCAGCCCCGCCGCCGCCTCGTGCATCGCCAGTTCCAGCAGGGCCGGGTCCGTCAGCATGCCCGAACCGTCCGGGGGGACCAGCCAGCGGACGCCTCCCGGTGAGGAGCGGCCCGGGTACGGCACGACGATCCAGGTGCCTGCGCCCGCCGTACGGATGCCGGTGCCGAGCCAGCGGGCCGCGGTGCCCGGCGGCACGAAGAACCCCATGCGGGCGTCACCGAAGTCGACGAGCACGGGGCCCGGCCGGTCGAGGACGCGGGTGAGCACGTCGAGCGTGGCGTAGCCGAGTTCGCCGGGCAGGATGAGCACGTCCCAGGCGCTGCCCGCGGGCAGCAGCGCGATCCCGAGCGGGCTGCGCTCCCACTCCCGGCGGCAGGCCTCGGGGTCGGGTGCGACGGATGCGAGCCACTCGACCGCCGTCTTCGCACCGGTCATCGGAAAGACCCCCTTCTCTCTCGCGGATCTCACGGACGCGCGGGGCGTCCGGAGGGCATCACGAGGGAGAAGGGGGTGTCCCCCCGGTCATTACGCGGGTTCCGGAACCTCGTTGGAGTGAACCGGATCACACCCGGTCGGTCAGCTGTCGAACCCCAGCCCCAGGCGGTCCATCGTGCGCAGCCACAGGTTGCGGCGGCCGCCCTGGGCGTCCGCGCGCGCCAGGGACCACTTGGTGAGGGCGATGCCCGTCCAGGCGAAGGGCTCGGGCGGGAACGGCAGCGGCTTCCTGCGAACCATCTCCAGCTCGGTGAGCTCGGTGCGCTCCCCCGCCAGCAGGTCCAGCATCACCTCGGCGCCGAAGCGGGTGGCGCCGACCCCGAGGCCGGTGTACCCGGCCGCGTAGGCGACCTTGCTCTGGTGGGCGGTGCCGAAGAACGCCGAGAAGCGGGAGCAGGTGTCGATCGCGCCGCCCCAGGCGTGGCTGAAGCGGACGCCCTCCAGCTGCGGGAAGCAGGTGAAGAAGTGCCCGGCGAGCTTGGCATAGGTCTCCGGGCGGTCGTCGTACTCGGCGCGGACGCGGCCGCCGTAGGGGTAGATCGCGTCGTAGCCGCCCCAGAGGATACGGTTGTCGGCGGACAGGCGGAAGTAGTGGAACTGGTTGGCGCTGTCGCCGAGTCCTTGGCGGTTCTTCCAGCCGATCGAGTCGAGCTGCCCGGCGGTGAGCGGCTCGGTCATCAGGGCGTAGTCGTAGACCGGGACGGTGTACGAGCGGACGCGTCTGACCAGGTTCGGGAAGATGTTGGTGCCGAGGGCGACCCGGCGGGCCCGGATCCGGCCGTAGGGCGTGCGTACGGCCATGCCCGCGCCGTACGGCTTCAGGGTCAGGGCGGGGGTGTGCTCGTAGACGCGCACACCCATCTCCACGCACGCCCGCTTCAGACCCCAGGCGAGTTTCGCGGGATTCAGCATGGCGACGCCCCTGCGGTCCCACAGGCCCGCCTGGAAGGTGGGTGAGTTCACCTGCTCCCGTACGGCGTCGGCGTCCAGGTACTCGACACCGTCGGCCAGGCCCCGGCGGGCCGTCTCCTCGTGCCACTCGCGCAGTTCGCGCGCCTGGTACGGCTCGGTGGCGACGTCGATCTCGCCGGTGCGTTCGAAGTCGCAGTCGATGGAGTGCCGGGCGACGGCGGCCTCGATGGCGTCGAGGTTGCGGTCGCCCAGCTCCTGGAGCGTGTGGATCTCGTCGGGCCAGCGGGTGAGGCCGTTGGGCAGGCCGTGGGTGAGGGAGGCGGCGCAGAATCCGCCGTTGCGGCCGGAGGCGGCCCAGCCCACCTCGCGGCCCTCCACCAGCACCACGTCCCGCTGCGGGTCGCGTTCCTTGGCGATCAGCGCCGTCCACAGTCCGCTGTAGCCGCCGCCGACGACCAGCAGGTCGCAGGTCTCGGAGGTGGTGAGGGCGGGTTCGGGACGGGGCCGGCCGGGGTCGTCCAGCCAGTACGGGACCGGCTGGGCGTCGGAGAGCGAACTGATCCACTGATTCATGGCGCTCGGGGCCATGATTTCAACTCCCTACGGTTATGCCTTCTGCCTGTTGCGGCGGTTTCCGGCAAGCATGGAAACCAGGACGAACAGTACGGCGACGATAAACATCGTCGTGCCGATGACATTGATCTGAACGGGCGTTCCGCGCTGCGCCGAGCCCCAGACGAACATGGGGAAGGTGACGGTCGAACCGGCGTTGAAATTGGTGATGATGAAGTCGTCGAAGGAGAGCGCGAAGGCGAGCAGCGCACCCGCCGCGATGCCGGGCGCCGCGATCGGCAGCGTGACCCTCACGAAGGTCTGGAACGGGCCCGCGTACAGGTCCCGTGCCGCCTCCTCCAGCTTTGGATCCATCGACATCACACGCGCCTTGACGGCCGTGACCACGAAACTCAGGCAGAACATGATGTGGGCGATGAGAATCGTCCAGAAGCCCAGCTGGGCGCCCATGTTGAGGAACAGGGTGAGCAGCGAGGCGGCCATGACGACCTCGGGCATCGCCATCGGCAGGAAGATCAGCGAGTTCACGGCGCCGCGGGCGCGGAACCGGTAGCGGACCAGAGCGAAGGCGATCAGGGTGCCGAGGAGCGTGGCGCCGAGCGTCGCCCAGAACGCGATCTGGAGGCTGAGGGACAGTGACCCGCACAGCCCGGAGACTCCGCACGGGTCCTTCCAGGCGTCCAGGGAGAACTGCTGCCATTCGTAGTTGAAGCGCCCCTTCGGTTTGTTGAAGGAGAACACCGTCACGATGACGTTCGGCAGGAGCAGATAGCCGAGGGTCAGCAGTCCCGCCAGGACGACGAGATTTCTCTTGAGCCAGTTGACGAAGGGCATTTAGACCAGATCCTCCGTCCCGGACCTGCGGATGTAGAGGGTGACCATGAGCAGAATGGCCGCCATGAGAATGAAGGAGAGCGCCGCGGCCGTCGGATAGTCGAGGACTCGCAGGAACTGCGTCTGGATGACGTTTCCGACCATGCGGGTGTCGGTGGAGCCGAGCAGATCGGCGTTCACGTAGTCACCGGCCGCCGGAATGAAGGTCAGCAGCGTGCCGGAGACGACACCCGGCATCGACAGCGGGAAGGTGACCTTGCGGAACGTCGTCGAGGGGCGGGCGTACAGATCACCGGCGGCCTCGTGGAGCCGTCCGTCGATCCGCTCCAGCGAGGTGTAGAGCGGCAGGATCATGAACGGCAGGAAGTTGTACGTCAGACCGCAGACCACCGCGAGCGGCGTGGCCAGGACACGGTCGCCGGCGGTCCAGCCGAGCCAGCTGGTGACGTCCAGGACGTGCAGCGTGTTGAGCGCGCCGACGACCGGGCCGCCGTCCGCGAGGATCGTCTTCCAGGCGAGGGTGCGGATCAGGAAGCTGGTGAAGAACGGCGCGATCACCAGGATCATGATCAGGTTGCGCCAGCGGCCCGCCCGGAAGGCGATCAGATACGCCAGCGGATAGCCGAGCAGCAGGCACAGGATCGTCGCCGTGCCCGCGTAGAGCACCGAGCGGACGAACTGCGGCCAGTACGCGGAGAGCGCGTCCCAGTAGGTGGCGAAGTGCCAGGTGACCTTGTAGCCCTGCTCCAGGGAGCCCGTCTGCACGGACGTGGAGGCCTGATAGATCATCGGCAGCGCGAAGAAGACGACCAGCCAGAGGATGCCGGGCAGCAGCAGCCAGTACGGCGTCCAGCGGCCCCTGCGCTTCGGGGGCTTCGGCTCGGGCGCTTGCGGGGCGAGGGGCGGTGGCGCCTCGGTGAGTGTCGACATCAGACCGCCTCTTCCACTCCGGCGTCGGCGTCCTGCGCGGCGTCCAGGCCGAAGGTGTGGGCCGGCTTCCAGTGCAGGACGACCTCGGCGCCGGGCACCAGGCGGGGGTCGCGGTCGATGTTCTGGGCGTAGACCTCGAAGTCGGAGCAGACCGGGCTGTCGACGACGTACTGCGTGGAGACGCCGATGAAGCTGGAGTCGGCGATCCGGCCCGTGATGCGGTTGCGGCCCTCGGGTATCTCGCCGGCGGCGTCCGCGTGGGTGAGGGAGATCTTCTCCGGGCGGACACCGACCAGCACCTTGCCGCCGGTGGCCGCCTCAGCGGAACAGCGCGCCTCGGGCAGGACGAGCTTGCCGCCGCCCGCCTTCAGCACGATCTCCTCGCCGCTCCTGGAGTCGACCTCGGCCTCGATGAAGTTGGAGGTGCCGAGGAAGTTCGCGACGAACGTGGTGCGCGGGTTCTCGTAGAGGTCGGTGGGCGCGCCCAGTTGCTCGACGCGGCCCGCGTTCATCACGGCGACCGTGTCGGCCATCGTCATGGCCTCCTCCTGGTCGTGCGTGACGTGAATGAAGGTGATGCCGACCTCGGTCTGGATGCGCTTGAGCTCCAGCTGCATCTGGCGGCGCAGCTTGAGGTCGAGGGCGCCGAGCGGCTCGTCGAGCAGCAGCACCTTGGGGTGGTTGATCAGCGCGCGGGCCACGGCGACGCGCTGCTGCTGGCCGCCGGAGAGCTGGTGCGGCTTCTTGCGGGCCTGCTCGCCGAGCTGGACCAGGTCGAGCATCTCCTCGACCTGCTTCTTCACCGACTTCAGGCCGCGCCGACGCAGGCCGAAGGCGACGTTCTCGAAGATGTCGAGGTGCGGGAAGAGGGCGTACGACTGGAAGACGGTGTTCACCGGCCGCTTGTACGGCGGCAGGGCCGTCACGTCCTGGTCGCCCAGGAAGACGGTGCCGGCGGAAGGTTCCTCCAGGCCGGCGATCATGCGCAGGGTGGTGGTCTTGCCGCAGCCGGAGGCGCCGAGCAGGGCGAAGAAGGAGCCCTGCGGCACGGTCAGGTCGAGCGGGTGCACGGCGGTGAAGGCGCCGTAGGTCTTGGCTATGCCCGTGAGGCGCACGTCGCCGCTGGGGTCTGTCTTGTTCGTCATGGTGGTCACGCCCCCGTCAGCTTCGCGAACTTCGCTTCGAACTCGGTCTCTTCCTTCGAGCTCAGCGAGCGGAAGGCATGGGACTTGGCGGCCATGGCCTTGTCGGGAAGGATCAGCGGGTTGTTCGCCGCGTCCTCGTCGATCTTCTCCAGCTCGGCCTTCACGCCGTCGACGGGGCACACGTAGTTGATGTACGCGGCGAGTTCGGCGGCCGCCTTCGGCTCGTAGTAGAAGTCGATGAGCCGCTCGGCGTTGGTCTTGTGGCGGGCCTTGTTGGGGATCAGCAGGTTGTCGGTCGACGTGACATAGCCGCTGTCCGGGATGAGGAAGTCGATGTCGGGGCTGTCCGCCTTGAGCTGGACGACGTCACCGGCCCAGGCGACGCAGGCGGCGAAGTCGCCGCTGGTCAGGTCCGAGGTGTAGTCGTTGCCGGTGAAGCGGCGGATCTGGCCCTTGTCGACGGCCTTCTGCAGGCGGGCGATGGCCGCGTCGTAGTCGTCGGCGGTGAAGTCGGCCGGGTCCTTGCCCATGTCGAGCAGCGTCATGCCGATGCTGTCACGCATCTCCGACAGGAAGCCGACCCGTCCCTTGAGCTTGGGGTTGTCGAGCAGGTCGGATATCGACTTCACCTCGACTCCGTCGAGGGCCTTCTTGTTGTACGCGATGACGGTCGAGATGCCCTGCCAGACGTACGAGTACGCACGGCCCGGGTCCCAGTCGGGGCTGCGGAACTGGGCCGACAGGTTGGCGTAGGCGTGCGGCAGGTTGCTCGGGTCGAGCTTCTGCGCCCAGCCGAGGCGGATGAGGCGGGCGGCCAGCCAGTCGGTGAGGACGATCAGGTCACGGCCGGTGTCCTGGCCCGCGGCGAGCTGCGGCTTGATCTTGCCGAAGAACTCGTTGTTGTCGTTGATGTCCTCGGTGTACTTGACCTTGATGCCGGTCCGTTTCGCGAACTGGTCCAGCGTCGGGTGGTGCTTGCCGCTGTCGTCGACGTCCATGTACTCGGTCCAGTTGGAGAAGTTCACCGTCTTCTCCTTGGCCGAGTGGTCCTCGGCCGAGACGCCGCCCTTCGACTGGCCGGCGGCGGGGATGCCACAGGCGCTCAGCGTGCCGAGTCCGCCGGCCGCGAGCGCCCCGCCCGCCGAGGCGCGCAGCAGGGACCGCCGGGTGAGGGAGGCCCTGCCGTTGGTGAAACTGCGCCTCATGGCGGCCCTTTGGGCCGCGGACAGGCGGTCGGGCTCGTACTGCTCCATGCGCGTGGTGCCCTTTCGGAGGGTTGACGGCCGTTGGTCAGGCGGCCTGCAAACGGCTATCGATCCCCGAACACGGTGCGGTGCCAGTCCTTCGCGGCCACCGCGGTGTTGTCGAACATGACGTGCTTGATCTGGGTGTACTCCTCGAACGAGTACGCGGACATGTCCTTGCCGTAGCCGGAGGACTTGTAGCCGCCGTGCGGCATCTCGCTGATGATCGGGATGTGGTCGTTGATCCACACGCAGCCGGCCTTGATCTCGCGGGTGGCTCGGTTCGCGCGGTACACGTCCCGGCTCCACGCGGAGGCGGCGAGACCGTACGGGGTGTCGTTGGCGAGCGCGAGGCCCTCGTCGTCGGTGTCGAAGGGCAGCACGACCAGGACCGGCCCGAAGATCTCCGACTGGACGACCTCGCTGTCCTGGGCAGCGTCGGCGATGAGCGTGGGCCGGTAGTAGGCGCCCTTGGCGAGCTCGCCCTCGGGTGCCTCGCCGCCGGTCACCACGCGTGCGTAGGCCCGCGCCCGGTCGACGAAACCGGCGACCCGGTCCCGCTGCGCGTGCGAGATCAGCGGGCCGAGGTCGGTGCCGGCGGCGAAGGGGTCGCCGAGCCGGACCGTCTCCATGAGCGCCGCGGTCCGTTCCACGAAGGCCTCGTACAGCGGCCGTTGCACGTACGCGCGCGTGGCGGCCGTGCAGTCCTGCCCGGTGTTGATGAGGGAGCCCGCGACCGCGCCGTGGGCGGCGGCCTCCAGGTCGGCGTCGTCGAAGACCACGAAGGGCGCCTTGCCGCCGAGCTCCAGGTGGAGGCGCTTGACGGTGGCGGTGGCGACCTCGGCGACGCGCTTGCCGACGGCGGTGGAGCCGGTGAAGGACGTCATGGCCACGTCCGGGTGGCCGACGAGGTGCTCCCCGGCCTCCCTGCCGGTGCCGGTGACGATGTTGATCACACCGTCCGGGATCCCGGCGTCGGTGGCCGCCTGGGCGAAGAGCAGCGAGGTCAGCGGGGTGAGCTCGGCGGGCTTCAGCACGATGGTGTTGCCCGCGGCGATCGCCGGGAGGATCTTCCAGGCGGCCATCTGCAGGGGGTAGTTCCAGGGCGCGATCGAGCCGACGACCCCGATGGGCTCGCGACGGATGTACGACGTGTGGTCGCCGGAGTACTCACCGGCCGACTGCCCCTGCAGATGCCGTGCGGCACCGGCGAAGAAGGAGGCGTTGTCGATGGTCCCCGGGACGTCGAACTCGCGGGTCAGCTTCAGCGGCTTGCCGCACTGGAGCGACTCGGCGCGGGCGAAGTCCTCGGCCCGGTCGGCGAGGACCGCGGCGAACCGGTGCAGGGCGTCGGACCGCTCGCCGGGGGTGGCTCCCGCCCAGCCGGGGAAGGCCGCACGGGCGGCGGCCACGGCCCGGTCGACGTCGGCCGTGCCCGCCAGCTCGTAGGTGAGGACCTCCTCGCCCGATGCCGGGTCGACGACCGCGTGCGTGCGGCCGGAGGTGCCCCTGGTCAGACGCCCCGCGATGAACTGCGCGCCCTCCGCGAAGCGCTCCTCGGCCGGAAATCGGTCCGGGGTGGCATTGCCCGGGTTGTGCATGTCGCTCTCCTCCGTGTCCCCTGGTGGGGCCGGCGTGGCTCAGGCTCGATTTGAGTGCCGATCCTGACAGAGGTATGCCACTCCAACAAGTGATTCCGTTGTTGATTTTTGGTTACGCGACGGAATCTGTCGACCAGGTGTCGAGTTCGCCGCGAAAAGGCAGGACGCTGTGTCCGTGGTGCGTGCCAGACTCGCGTGCATGGAGAAGATCACGGGGGCGGTCGGCTCGCAGGAGGCCCTGATCAGGGCGGTCCGCGAAGGGGCCAGGGTGAAGTATCTGCACTTCTGGGGGCACCGGCCGCGGCCCGACGGCCGGATCGGTCCGAGCTGTCTGAGCCAGTGGTGGCAGGCGCCGTTCACGGTGGACGGCGTGGCGTACGCGACGGCCGAGCACTGGATGATGGCGGGCAAGGCCCGGCTGTTCGAGGACGCGGCGGCGGAGCGTGCCGTGCTGGCCGCGGAGCATCCCGCCGAGGCGAAGAAGGCGGGGCGGCTGGTGCGGGGGTTCGACGAGGCGCTCTGGCGGCGGGAGCGGTTCGGGATCGTCGTGGAGGGCAGCGTCCACAAGTTCGGCGCGCATCCCGAGCTGCGGGCGTATCTGCTGGGCACGGGCGAGCGGGTGCTGGTCGAGGCGAGCCCCGTGGACCGGGTGTGGGGCATCGGGCTGGCCGCGGACGACGAGGCGGCGGCCGATCCGGAGCGGTGGCGGGGGCCGAATCTGCTGGGGTTCGCGCTGATGGAGGCGCGGGCGCGGCTCCGGACCACCGGGGCATGAGTGAGGGGCCGGTCCTCGGGACCGGCCCCTCATGAGCCCTCGGAGCTCCGCTCAGGCCGCCGCGCCGAGCCCGCCCATGATGCTGGCGAACAGCAGGAAGCCCAACAGCGGCAGGATCACGGTGGCGATGATGCCGCAGACCAGGCCCGCGGTCGCCGCGCCCTTGTTCGTGGCCTCACCGCGGGTGGCCTTGCCGCGGCCGATGGCGCCGAAGATGATCGCGAGAATGCCCAGGATCACGCCGAAGAACCACATGATGAACGTCACGCTGCAGACCACGCCGATGATGCCCAGCACCAGTCCCGCGGTTCCCATGCCGTTGCTGGGCTGCGCGGGCATCCCGTAGCCGGGCGCCTGCGGGTAGCCCACGGGCGGCGCGGCCGGGTAGCCGGGGCTGCCCTGGGGGTAGCCGTAGCCCGGGCCGGGCTGCTGCGGATAGCCGTATCCCGGGGCCGGCTGCTGCGGCGGCTGGGCCGGCGGGCCGAAACCACCCGGGGGCGGGTTGGTGTTGGACATGGACGTACTCCCCTCCGTTGTCAGACCAGGGCATCGTAGTGGCCAAGTAGGCCGTGAAGACGCCCTGTTTCAGCGGTGGGAGGGGGCGGTGGCCACCGGGCCGAGGGTGCCGTAGTACGGGTCGTCGTCGTAGTCGTCGCTGTTGATCGCGGCCGTGATGCCGACGGCGATCAGGACGATCACCGTGATGCCGAGGATGATCCCGATGATGCCCATGATCAGACCGGCCTGGGCCTGACCGTGGTTGGTGGCCACTCCGGCCTCGGCGCGCTTGCGGCCCTTGATGCCGAAGACGACGGCGAGGATGCCGGTGACCAGGGAGACCACGCCGTAGAGGCAGAAGAGGGTGCAGGAGACGATGCCGAGCACCATCGCGGCGATGCCCAGGCCGTTCTGGGGGGCCGGGGGCATGCCTGGCCAGCCGTAGCCGGACTGGGGGTAGCCCGGGTAGCCGTAGCCGCCGGGCGCTCCCGGGCCGGTGGGAGCCACGGGCGGGGGCGGGACAGCGCCGGTGCCGGTGCCGGACGGGTCGTACTGGGGCGTGCCGGCGGGTGGGGTGAAGCCCGGCATCGAGGTGACCGTGGCCTGGTCGTGCACGGACGGCGGCTGCGGCGTCTGGTTCTTGTCGAGCGAGGGCGTGCTCTCCGGAGGCGCCCACGGGTCGTGGCTGCCTCCGCCGGGCTGCGTCGCGTCCGTCATCGTGCGTCCCCCCTGGGTCGATCGTGCCGTCATGCTACGGGGCCGTTCGGCGCGTGCCACAGTGCGGGTGCGTGGGGGCTGGTCGCGCAGGTCCCCGCGCCCCTGAAGGAAGGGCGCTGCACCTCACGCCTACGATGAATTCCGAGTCATCGATCAGCCGATCACCCGCGCCCCGCCCGCCTCACGCCGGCAGCGGCGCCGTTCCGGGGAGGAACCCTTGACCGAGCATCTTGTCGACCCCCGCGCCCCACGCGACCTGAAGGCCTTCATCGCCGGACTGCCCAAGGCCGAACTGCATGTGCACCACGTGGGATCCGCCTCCCCCCGGATCGTCTCCGAACTGGCCGCGCGGCACCCCGACTCGAAGGTGCCGACCGACCCCGAGGCGCTGGCCGACTACTTCACGTTCACCGACTTCGCGCACTTCATCGACGTGTACCTGTCGGTCGTCGACCTGATCCGCACCCCGGAGGACGTCCGGCTGCTGACGTACGAGGTGGCCCGGGACCTGGCCCGGCAGCAGGTGCGGTACGCCGAGCTGACCATCACGCCCTTCTCGTCCACCCGCCGCGGCATCGACGAGCGCGCCTTCATGGACGCGATCGAGGACGCCCGCAAGGCCGCCGAGGCCGAGTTCGGGACCGTGCTGCGCTGGTGCTTCGACATCCCCGGGGAGGCGGGCCTGGAGGCCGCCGAGGAGACGACCCGGCTCGCCACCGACGACCGGCTGCGTCCGGAGGGCCTGGTCTCCTTCGGTCTCGGCGGGCCCGAAGTCGGCGTGGAGCGGCCGCAGTTCAAGCCGTACTTCGACCGGGCGATCGCCGCCGGACTGCACTCCGTACCGCACGCGGGCGAGACGACCGGCCCGCAGACGGTGTGGGACGCACTGACCCACCTGCGGGCCGAGCGCATCGGGCACGGCACCAGCTCCGCGCAGGACCCGAAGCTGCTCGCGCACCTCGCCGAGCACCGGATCCCGCTGGAGGTGTGCCCGACCTCGAACATCGCCACCCGCGCGGTCCGCACCCTCGACGAGCACCCGATCAAGGAGTTCGTGCGGGCCGGGGTCGTCGTCACCATCAACTCCGACGACCCGCCGATGTTCGGCACCGACCTCGACAACGAGTACGCGGTCGCCGCCCGGCTGCTCGACCTCGACGAGCGTGGCCTTGCCGACCTGGCGAAGAACGCCGTCGAGGCGTCCTTCCTGGACGCGGCGGGCAAGGCCCGGATCGCGGACGAGATCGACACGTACACCGCGCAGTGGCTCACCCGGTGACGCCCGTCCCGGTCGCCGTGGCCCACCGGGGCGATCCCTACCGCGTCCGCGAGAACACCGTCGCCTCGCTGCGTTCCGCCCTGCGCCGGGGCGCGGACGCGGTGGAGATCGACGTACGGCTCACCCGGGACGGCGTGCCGGTGCTGCTGCACGACGCGACGCTGAAGCGGCTCTGGGAGCACGAACGGCCGTTGCTCGCGCTGTCCTTCGAGGAAGTGCGCGGGCTGACCGGCGGCGGGGTGCCGGCCCTGGCCGAGGCGCTGACCGCGACCGACGGGCACCGGGTGATGATCGACCTGCCCGGGTCGCCCGACGTGCGGGCGGTGCGCCGGGTCATGGGCGTCGTGGAGGAGGCGGGGGCGGCGGACCGCGTCTACTACTGCGCGGGCGCCGACGCCATGCTCGCCGTGCGCGCGGCGGATCCGGCCGCCGAGATCGCCCTCACCTGGACGACGCTGGCCCCGCCCCGGCCCGTCCTGCTGGAGGCGATCCGCCCGCGCTGGCTCAACTACCGCTTCTCCCTGGTGGACCGCCCTCTCGCCGAGCGCGTGCACCGCGACGGCCACCTGCTGTCCGTCTGGACCCCCGACACACGCCGCTCCATGCGGCGACTGCTCCAGGCGGGCGTGGACTCGATCACGACGAACCGCGTCGACGTGCTGTGCGCTACACGCGCGAGCGCTGCGGCACCGTCGCCGGATCGGCCGGGGTCGCCCGCGTGACGTACTGCGGCACCGGCGCGCTGTCCGTGCCGGTGTCGCGGACGAGCCCGTAGCGGATGGCGCCCTGGGCGGGGCCCTCGTTGACGTCCTTGTCCACGGCGTCCCGGTTCGACGGGAAGACGGCGAGGCCGTAGTCGCAGCCCCGTTCGTTCTGGGTGAGGGTGACGGTGCCGTCGAGGTAGAAGTACTCGTTCTGCCACATCTGCTGGGTGCCGGGCGGGAGGACCGCGTAGCCGATGTCCGGGCCGCCCATGCCGGTGGCGTAGCCGTTCGGGACGCCGGGCAGCGGGTCGTCCATGCGGCGCGAGCCGCCGGAGGCCACGTGGAACAGCTTGCCCTTCAGGCCGGTCCAGGTCGGCATGACCACCGCGCCGGGCCGGGCGTGCGGCGAGATCTGCCAGCGGACCAGGACATAGCCCTGACCGCTCAGCGTCACGCTGTCGCCGCGGTGCTGCATGACGGCCTTCGGGCCGCCGGTGCTGGTGATGCCGGACTCGGAGCGTCGAGGCAGGGCGGCGGGCCGGGCGTTCGGGTCCGGGGCGCGGTCGACGGCGTCGACGACCGTGCCGTACAGGTCGGCCTTCCTCTTCGCCGACGGGGAGGGCGTGGGGGTGGGGCTGGGGCTGGGCGTGGCGGAGGGCGGCGGTTCGGACGTGGCCGTCGCCGTGGGGGTGACCGCGGCCCTGGGAGGCGGGGCGTCCGGCGGCTGGGTGACGACGTAGGCGCCGCCCGCGGCGATCGTCGCGCCCGCCGTCATCGCGACGGCCGGCTTGGTGAGCGCGCCGAGCAGCTTGGCGGACCAGCCTGCCGAGGTGGCGGCCGCCGCGGTCTTGCCGCCGAAGGCGAGCGACAGGGTGAAGCCGACGGGCAGCGGGACGAGGGCGATGCCGACCAGGAGGCGTTCGGCCGGGACGACGGCCTCGCGGGTGTCGCCGCAGTAGCCGCAGCCGCGGATGTGCCGGGCCAGCCGCTTGCGCCACACCGAGTCGGGCCGCCCGTTCCACCGGCCGGTCAGTTCCCGGAGGTCCGGGCAGGCGCCGTCCAGGGCGCGGACGATGCCGCGCGAGGTCTCCAGGCGCTCCTTCATCCGCTGGACGCGCACGGCGGCGTGCTGGCGGGTGATGCCCACGGCGGCGGCCAGTTCGCGCCGGGTCAGTTCGCCCGCGACCTCCAGCCACCACAGCGACAGCAACTGCCGGTCCTCGTCGTCGAGCCACCGCACCGCCTCGGCGACCTCGCGCCGCTGGCCTTCCAGCTGGAGCCGCAGCACGGTCAGTTCGGCGAAGTCGGAGGCCGCCGCCTCCTCCAGCCGGTCCGGGGTCCTGTGCCGGGCCCGGTCGCGGATCTGCCGCATGGCGATCGCCACCAGCCAGGACCGGAAGCTGTCCGGGTCGCGCAGTGAGCCGAGGTGGCCGACCGCCCGCAGCATGGTCTCCTGCACCACGTCGTCGACGTCGGCGTGCCCGTTCAGGGCCCGGCCCACGATGTTGTAGACCAGCGGCAGCCAGCCCGCGACCAGCTCGTCCAGCGCCCGCCGGTCGCCGGCCTGCGCCGCCGTGATGACGGCGCGCCAGTGCTGACTGTCCACGGTGGCCTCTCGACGCCTGGGTTCACTGATGTTCCGCACGCACCCTCTCAGCCGGTCCCGGGGTCCTCGCCATGTCGGGGATCACAGTGGAGACGGCGTGAAGGGCAGGCGATAACACTTTCTACTCCCGGCACCTTTTGATCATCTTCGGGAGGAAGGCGTCAGTCTCCGCTCAGTGCCTGCCCGAGCTCGGCCCGCCGCCGGATGCCCAGCTTCTTGTACGTGCTGGTCAGATGGGTCTCCACGGTGCGCCGGGCGAGGTGGAGGAGGCCGGCGATCTCCGTGTTCGTGCGGCCGTCGGCTGCCAGGCGGGCGATGCGCAGCTCGCTTCCGGTGAGGGAGCCGGACCCGGTGCGGGCGGTGGCGGCGCGGCGGGCCCCGCCTTCGCGCAGGGCCTCCTCCGCGAGCGTCCGCAGCCGGACCGCGCCCAGGCGTTCGGCGCGTTGGGCCGCTGTCCGCAGGCATTCCCGGGCCCGGGCGCGTTCCCCGGCGGCGGTCAGCTGCCGCCCCTGCGCGAGGAGCGCGGCCACCAGCTCCCCCTGCGCGGCGGCCGGCGCGTCCGTGAGGAGATCTACGGCCTCCTCGGCCAGGCGCAGACCCCGGCGGCCGCCGGTGACCTTGCCGAGCACCCTGAGGGCGCGGCCCACCGTGCGGGGCGTGTTCCACACCCGGGCCAGGCGCAGCTCCTCCTCGGCCAGCGCGAGCGCCTCCCGGGGGCTGCCGAGGGCGAGCCGGCACTCGGCGGCGGCGGAACGCCACGGCGTGACGACCGGGCTGACGACGTCGCGGGCGGTCTGGCGGCGGCCGCACTCCAGGAAGTCGTGCAGCGCCCCGGCCGTGTCGCCCGCGGCGGCCCGCTGCACGCCCCGCGCGTACAGGAACCGGTTCAGCTCCCAGCTGTCGGGCGCCTCGCGCAGGTCGAAACCGTCCGCCAGACGCCTGGCCTCCTGCGCGCGGCCGGTCTCCACGAGGGCGATCAGCGTGGTGGCGTGCACGTTGGAGGGCCCGTGGGCGGGCGCGGGCCGTTCGGCGGGCAGCAGCGTGTACTCGCCGCGCGCGGCGGCGACGTCGGCCCGGGTGTTGAGCAGGGCCGCGTGCATCGGGTGCAGCAGGTCGGGGCGCTGGCCGGCCAGTCCGCGGTCCACGAGGCGGTCGGCCTCGTCGAGTTCGTCGGCCCACTGGGCGACGGCGGCGGCCGTCCCCAGCAGGAACGGCTCGGTCAGCGGGTGGGCGGGCTCGGCGAGCAGGGCCCGCACCTGCCGCATCGCGTCGTCCGCCGAGGTCAGTGCGGCCGTGGCCGCGTACCGCACGAGCAGGGCCCGGGCCGCGGGGCCGACGAGTTCCGGTGAGTGCTCGGCGGTGTCGGCGAGGCAGCGGTACACGTCCTGGCGGACCGTCTGGTCCTGGTCGGACAGCAGGGCGGACGCGGTCTGCAGGGTGGCTCCCAGGTCGGGGTGCCCGGAGAGCTGGCCGTCCACCGTGCGCAGCACCTCCACGGCGGCCCGGGTCCGGCCGCGTCCGGCCAGTGCGGTGCCGAGGGCCACGGCGGCACGCACCCGGTCCTGCGGCGTGCCGTGCAGCCGCAGCGCCTCGGTGAGCCGGGTCATCCCGGCCGAGAGCTCCCGGCCCGCGCACTCCAGGGAACCCAGCTCGGTCAGGATCCGCTGCCGGTGGTCCTCGGCAAGCGGCTCCTCCAGGGCCCTGCGCAGGAACACGACGGCCTGGTCGGAGCGGCCGTCGCGCAGGGCGAGGGCGGTGGCGTCGCGCAGCACGGCCGGGGCCCAGGGGGCACCCACGGGGCCGGACAGCAGCAGTTGCCGGGCCACCGCCTGAGTGGGGGCGCCGCGGTGCAGCATCGCCTCGGCGGCGGCCCGGTGCACCGCGCGCCGCCGGGCGTCGGGAACGCCCGTCAGTACGGCGTCCCGCAGCAGCGGATGGGCGTAGCGGGGATGGCCGTCCGGGCCGGGGCGCAGGACGCCGAGCCCGGTCATCGCCGTGAGCCAGCCCGCCACCCGGGCCGGATCGGCCCCGGCGACCTCGGCGAGCAGCCCGGCCAGGGACCAGGACCCCCCGGGGTCGCCAGCGGCCGGTTCCGCCCCGCTGTCGCCCTCTTCGAGCACGGCGAGCACCCGGGCGACCTCGGCCGTGGCGGGCCCTGCGCTGTCCAGCCACCAGTGCACGGCGGCCGGGTAGGAGCCGGGGTAGAGGGCGGCGGAGGTTGCGGGGACGGGTGGGTAGGGGGTGGGCGTGAGTCGGTCGGTGGCGGGGCCGGGGGCACTGAGGTGGTCAGCCGGCTGACGGGAGGGGGTGCCCACCGCGTCCGCCGGGGCGTGCCCGGCAACCCGGTCCGCTGCCGCCGGCTGCGGAACCACGGCCCCGAGGTCGTCCAGGAGCGCTCGCAGGAGCAGCGGGCTGCCCGCGCCGGCCCGGGCGCAGGCCTCGATCCACTCGGCGGGCGCGTCCGGGTGCTCCGCGCGCACCAGCCGCGTCGCCGAGTCCGCGGCGAGAGGGGCCAGTGTGTGGGTGTCGACGAGGGCGGGCGAGAGGGTGTGGGTGAAGCCGGGGGCGGGCGGGTCGATGTCGTACTGGCTGCGCTCGGTGACGGCCAGCAGGACCGGCAGGGGTAATCGGCCCACGTGCCGGGCCGCCTCGACGAGCCAGCGGTACGAGGGCCCGTCGGCCAGGTGGACGTCGTCCACGGCGAGCAGCATCGGGGACTCAGCGGCGTGCGCGTGCAGGATCCGCCAGAGCTGGGCGGCCTGCTCGCGTTCGTCTCCGGCCGGGTCGGGCGTCTCCAACCCGGCGACCGGATCCAGCAGTTGGCGCACCGCGGCGAAGGGCCCGGCCGCGAGACCCGGGGCGCAGCGCGAGCGCAGTACCCGCATGCCCTGGGCGGCGGCGTCCTCGGCGGCGGCTTCCAGGACGCTGGTCCGGCCGGTGCCGGTCGCGCCGCGCAGCAGCACGAGGCTGCCCGTTCCGGACCGTGCCCGGGCGATTCCGGCGGCCAGCAGGGCGGCGGCTTCGCGGTGTTCGCCGGGCAGGTCGGGCCGTAACCTGCCAGGCTGCTCGCGCTGCGGATCGGGCATTCCTGCCTCCTTGGTCGGACGTGGCGTCTTCCCCCGTCGAGGACGGCCTCTACGCGGGGCCGGTGCCGTGACAAGAACCACGGCGGCGGAATCCGGCCCCGGCGCAACCGAACGGGCCGTCACGATCCGCCTCGTGCACGGCGGATCGTGGTCCCGGGCGTTCCCCGATCTCGTGGTCCCCCTCGTGGTCCTCCACGATTGCGCCCGGCCCACCCGCCACAGAAGGCTGATGAGCGCACATCAGCCACCGGCCCCACAAAGCCGGCGCGCACGCGGACATAGGGGAAACGGTTGCTCAGCTCATCGCGGACCACACGCCCCGGCGCGGCCGACCCCGCGGTCCGGATACCCGTGGTGGTGCATGCCGCGGACCCGATCTCACGCGAGGGGGCGGTCAGCCAGCTGCGCCGGTTCCCGGAGATCGACCTGCGGGAGGAGACGGGGTCCGGCCCCGGCACGGTGGCCCTGCTCATCGACGACGTGCTCGACGACTCTGCGCTGACCCGGCTGCGCCGGCTGGTGCGCAGCGAGGGCGCGCGGGCGGTGCTGGTCGTGGGTGCCCTGCGGGAGACGGAGCTGCTCGACGTGATCGAGTGCGGGGTCGGTGCCATCGTGTGGCGGCGGGAGGCCACCGCGACCCGGCTGGTGCAGGCCGTGCTCGCGGCCGCCCGCGGCGACGGCGACCTGCCCGCCGACCTGCTCGGCCGGCTCATCAACCAGGTGGGCACCCTGCACCGCGGCGCCGCGGGCCGTACCGGAGCTCCGGCATCGGGGATGACACCGCGTGAAGTGGACGTGCTGCGCCTGGTCGCCGAGGGGTTCGACACCGGTGAGATCGCCAGCAAGCTGTCCTACTCCGAACGCACCGTCAAGAACGTGATGCACGGGCTGACCACCCGGCTGCACCTGCGCAACCGGGCGCACGCCGTGGCGCATGCCCTGCGGGAAGGCTACATCTGACCGAACGGGCATCCGAAATCGCCCCCGTGGGCAGCGTTTTCTGCCCCGCCGCCGTCCCCGGCGTCCCTGCGGGCCCGGGCACCACGGAGGGCAGGATCGACGAGGGCGGCAGGTGACACGCGGGCGAGCAGGGCGGAAGCGGGAGCACAGCGGTGATCCACGAAGTGGACGAGGTCCTCAAGGGCCTGCTCAGCGGTGGCGCGCTGGCCGGCTCCGGCATCGACATCGCCCTCGACGCCCCGACGCGCGACTGGGCCGCCCGCCGCAACGCCCCCACCATCAACGCGTATCTCTACGACATCCGTGAGGACGTCAACCGCCGCCAGCGGGGGCAGCTCCCGGTCCGGGACGACCGGGACGTCATCGTCAAGCGCCGTCAGCCGCCGCGCTGGTTCCGCCTGTCGTACCTGGTGACGGCATGGACGAAGCAACCCCAGGACGAGCACCGGCTGCTGTCCGCCGTGCTGGCCACGCTGATCCCGCGCGAGCTGCTGCCGCCCTCCGAACTCCCGGGTTCGCTCGCCGCGTTGGGCATGACCATCCCGGTGTCGGTGGCCGGCATCCAGACCGAGTCGCGCTCCCTCGCCGAGATCTGGTCCGCCCTCGGCGGCGAACTCAAGCCGTCCCTGGACCTCGTGGTCACCGCGCCCTTCCCGGCCTACCCCGAGTACGACGCCGGGCCGCCCGTCACCGAGGGCGCCGCCGTACGGATGGGTGCCCTGGACGGCACGCCCGGCACGGAGGAACGCGCGCACAGTCCCCGGCAGGTCGCGGCGGCCGAGGAGGCCCGCAGGAGGGCGCGGCGGATCGCGGGCCGGGGACGGAAACCGGCGACATGAGCACCCGGACCTCCGAGGAGGCTCCCGCCACCGCGCTCCTCGCCCGCCTCACCGGGCTGCGGAACCAGGCCGCCCTGCTGGTGGAGCACCGGTCGGCCGGCGACCCCACGGCCGGTGACCCGCTGCGCGGCCTGTACCTGTCGGACGAGGCCGTACGGCATCTGCTGCGCCCGGCCGAGCCGTTGCCGCTCACCTGCCCCGACCCGGACGGGCCGCCCGGTGACCGGCTGGCCGAGCTGTCCGCCCGGCTCGGTCTGACGGAGCTCGACAGCGCGCTGCTCCTCATCGCCCTCGCCCCGGACCTGGACCGCGGTTTCGAGCCGCTGTACGGCTACCTCAACGACGACGTCAGCAGGCGGCGGGCCACCGTGGCCCTCGCCCTCGACCTGTGCGGCGTCCCCGTCCACCTGGCCGAGGCGCGGGCGCGGCTGCGTCCCACGGCCCCGTTGTCCGCGCTCGGGCTGCTCACCGTGGAGGAGCCCGAGCGGCCCTTCCTCAGCCGCTCGCTGCGGGTACCGGACCGGCTCGTGGCGCATCTGCTCGGCGACGACACCCCTGACGCGGCACTCGCCGGGCACCTTCACCCGCTGCCGCACGCCGTCCCCGGCGACGACGAGGAGTTCACCCGCTTCACCGGCCTGCTGGCCGCCCGCCTGACCACCGGAGTGCCCCTCACCGCGTACGTCCGGGAGCGCCGCGAGGGCGACGGACTGCCCGGCGTCACCACCGCCCTGCGGGCTGCGGGCCTCACGGCCGTACGGTTCTCGGGGCCCGAGGACCGGGTCCCCGATCTGCTGCGCGAGGCGCGGCTGAGCGGCCTCGCGGTCGTCGTCACCGGGCTGCCGGACCAACCGGGCCCGCTGTTGAAGCAGTTGGCCGCCGCGGACGACGTTCCCGTGCTGATCACCGGGACGCGCCCGTACGACCCCCAGTGGTGCGACGGGGACCCGCTGGTCCTGGACGCTCCCCCGCGCCGTGCGGGTGCGGTGCACGCCTGGGCGGCCGCCCTCGGCGGGGAACCGGACTTCGACCTGGCCGCGACCGTCGCCCCGTACCGCCTCGCCGGTGACCACATCGCCCGTGCCGCCCGCGCGGCCCTGGACCTCGCCGCGTTCGAGGGTGCTCCGCTCTCCCCCGGCCACCTGCGTCTCGCCGCCCGCCGGCAGTCCGCCTCCGGCCTGGAGCAGCACGCCCGGCGGATCCGGCCCGCCGTCGACTGGCGGGACCTCGTCCTGCCCGAAGGGCCCCTGGCGCAGCTGCGGGAACTCTCCTTGCGCGCCCGCCACCGGGAGCGGGTCCTCGGCGACTGGCGGCTCAGCGCGGGCGGCGGCCGGGGCCGCGGGGTCCTCGGCCTGTTCGCGGGCGACTCCGGCACCGGCAAGACGCTCTCGGCGGAGGTGGTGGCGGCCGATCTCGGCCTCGACCTGTACGTCGTCCAGCTGTCGTCCGTGGTCGACAAGTACGTCGGCGAGACCGAGAAGAACCTCGAACGCATCTTCACCGAGGCCGACCGGACCGACGCGGTGCTCCTCTTCGACGAGGCCGACGCCGTCTTCGGCAAGCGGTCCGAGGTGAAGGGCGCGCACGACCGGTACGCCAACCTGGAGAGCTCCTACCTGCTCCAGCGGCTGGAGTCCTTCGACGGCATCGCGCTGCTCACCACCAACCTGCGCGCCAACATCGACGAGGCGTTCACCCGGCGCCTGGACCTGGTGGTCGACTTCCCGTTCCCGGACGCCGGGCAGCGCCTCGCGCTGTGGCGGCACAGCCTGTCGCACGTGCCCGGCGGGGACGGCATCGAACCGGGCCCGGTGGCCGAGGACTTCGAGCTGGCGGGCGGCTCCATCCGCAGCGCCGTGGTGACCGCCGCGTACCTGGCCGCAGGGCGCGGGGACAAGGTCACGGCGGGCGACCTCCTGGAGGGCGCCCGCCGTGAGTACCGCAAGGCCGGCCGCCTGGTGCCGGGGGAAGGCACCTGGTAGCGGCCCCGCGGCGTCAGCTCTCCGACGGCTTCACGATGTCCCATTCCTGGTCGTCCGTGTTGGAGCAGTCGAAGAGGGTCAGGTTGGTGCCGTCGCCCCCGGTGCTGTAGCCGGCCACGTCCAGGCACTTGTTGTTGCTGGCGAAGTTGCGGATCCAGTAGGAGCCGCTCGGCTGCTTGTCGAGCCACCACAGCTGGTTGTCGCGGGTCGTGCCGTCACAGGTGTACTCGGTGATCGGAGACCGCACGGGGGCTGCCCCGTAGTAGGGCAGGTCCACGCACAGCTGGTCCTTGACGTTGCGGATCTGGAAGAGCGCCTGCCCGCCCGGCCCCTTGTCCGGGTACCTCACCTCGAGATTCCACCGCTGGTTGCTCTGCGGGGACTCGTTGCACGCGTACTGCTGCACCCGTCCGTCGATCTTGCCCTTGTCGGTGCCCGGCAGGCTCGCGCACTTCCTGGTGGTGGGGTTGCGCAGCAGGATGTTCTCCGCCGGCACCACGGGCTTGGGGGGCTTCTTGGTCTGCTTGGGGGCGCCCCCGCCTCCGCCGCCGCCGTTGCCGCCGCCGTCGCCGCCCTCCGGCTGCTGCGGGGTCGGTGACGGTGGCGGCGGGGCCGAGGTGAGGGCCGGGGTGGGTGTCGGCGAGGGCGCGAGCGTGCTGCCCGCTTCCACGGCCGCCCCGGGATTGGCCTTGCTGGCCACCGCGGGCTTGTAGGTGATCCACAGCATGAGGAAGGTGAACGCGAGGGCGAACAGGATCCCGAAGCAGGTCGCCAGCCAGCGCGGCAGGAACCCGCGCTGGACGAACGTCCCCTCCACGGGCAGCGGTTCGGCGCCCGAGCGCTGCACCGTGAGGGTGTAGGGCCGCTGCTCCTTCGACCCGAACCAGATGATGTTCTTCGGCTTGAGCGTGGCCTTGACGAAGGCGGCCCGGCCCGGCTCGATCTGGACGTTGCCCGGGGTGAGGTCGTACGACAGCTCGTCGCCGTTGTCGCTGCCGCTGAGGGACGCGGTGAGTCTGGTGTTGCCCACGTTGTCGACCGCCAGCCGGGGCCGCCCCCGCAAGCGCCCCTTGACCGTGGGCGGCACCAGCTCCGCCCGCACCTCCGTGAACGGGGTGATGGTCAGGTTCCCCTCGGGGACGGTCGTCGCCTCGGGGTGTTCGGTCGGCGTGATGCGCACCGCGTACGGGTTCGGCCCCGCCGTGGCGTCGGGCGTCCGCGGCGGCGCGAACGTCAGCTCCACCGTGCCGGTCGTGCCGGGGTAGAGGCGCAGGGCCGCCGGTTCGACCGTCGTCCAGGGGGCGACGGGCCCGACCGGTTCGAAGCGGTACTCGTCGACGACGTCGCCGGTGTTGCGCAGGCGCAGTCGCACGCGCGTCACGCTGCCCGGGTCGACGGTCGCGGACGCGGGTTCCAGGGAAGTCCACAGGCTCACTGTCGCGACGCTAGCCGGGCCCCGACGGGGCGTCAGGAAGCGTGAGGGCACGATGACATGACCGAACGGGCCACGCTGCGGGGCCGTCCGGTCCGGGCGTCTGCGGCCCGGTCCGCCGTCTTTGCGACGCCGCGGAGATCCATCAGAAGCCCCCTAGAGGGCATCGGAGCCGCCGTCGCCGCTCTCGTCCGGTGTCCGCCGGACGGCGGGCACCGGCCCGTTCATCACCCGCCGGGCGTTCTCCACCGCGTGCCGTTCACCCGAGTCGTTCTCCTTGGACACCCGCACTCCGGCGCCGTTGTCCGTGCCGGGGACGGGACCGGCCATCTGGTCCTGGTAGTGGGTGAGTTCGTGCGCCCAGTCCTCCTTGGTCAGCGGCGCGCCCTCGACGACATGGGCGCCGGAGGTGTACGCCTTCGCGCCCAGCTCCGCCGCAGACTCCTGGGCGAGGGGCCCCTTGTGCACGCGTACGCCGCTGAAGTCGGCGCCGCCGAACCGGGCTTCCATCTCGGTCCGCAGCCCGGAGTCCAGGTGCTCTCCCGGGGTGTTCAGGACGTCGTGGACCAGGGCGCGGCGCTGCACGGAGGGCGTGTGCCCGCAGTTCCCGTCGTGCTCGTGCCGCTCCTCCTCGACGGCACGGGTCACGGCCGCGTTGCCGGCCATGCGTTGCAGGGCCAGCATCCGGTGGGCCGGCGCGCCGGGCGCGTCCGCGCGGCGCTCGTCCCGGTCGGCGGCCCGCCCGCCCCGTGTTCCGTGTGCGTGCACGGCGTTCCCCTCGATGATCTACGGCTGACCCGTCAGCTGTACCCGCCCGGGCGGCGGCACGAGAGGGCCGGGAGGGCAGCTGCGGGGGCAGAGCCGCCGTGCCGGGGTCCGGGGGCGCCTTCGGCTGCCCTCGCGGGCAACGGCATTGCCCCCGCTCCGGCACCGAAGGCCGTTTCGGCGGCGGTCGGGCGCGCGTGAGGGTGGGAGGTGTTCGTGTCTCGTACCCCGAGGAGAGCAGAGCATGCCGTCCTACCTGTCGCCCGGCGTCTACGTCGAGGAGGTGGCCAGCGGCTCGCGCCCGATCGAGGGGGTGGGGACGTCGGTGGCGGCCTTCGTGGGGCTCGCGCCGACCGGTCCCCTGAACGAGCCGACACTGGTGACCAACTGGACGCAGTACGTGGCGGCCTTCGGTGAGTTCACCGACGGGTACTACCTCGCGCACTCCGTCTACGGCTTCTTCAACAACGGCGGTTCCGCCGCGTACGTCGTCCGCGTGGGCGGCTCACCCGAGGGCGCTCCCGCCGACGCGGAGCAGGGCCCCGCGGCCGTCACCGGCCGCTCGAACGCCCCGGCCGCACTGCCCGCCGGCGAGCCGAAGCAGCTCGGCACGTTCACCGTCACCGCCGTGGCGCAGGGCGATCTGAGCGTCGAGGTCGCCGACCCCGAGGGCGAGGGCCCCGCCGAGCGGTTCAAGCTGATCGTCAAGGACGACGGCAAGCCGGTCGAGACGTTCGACGTGACCGCCAAGAAGGGCGGCCGCAACTACGTCGTCACGCAGGTCAAGGAGCGCTCCAAGCTCATCACCGTCACCGAGGCCGCGCCGGCCGCGCAGCTGGCCCGCCCGGACAACCAGACGGTGGCCCTGGCGGCCCCGGCTCCCGCGCCGACCGCCGCCCCCGCCGAGCCCGCGGACACCTCGCAGCCGGGCCCGGCCCAGTACCTCGGCGACTCCGCCGACCGCACGGGCTTCGGCGGCCTGGAGGCCGTGGACGAGATCTCCATGGTCGCCGTGCCCGACCTGATGGCCGCCTACCAGCGCGGCGCGATCGACCTGGAGGCCGTCAAGGCGGTCCAGCTCGGGCTGATCGCGCACTGCGAGCTGATGGGCGACCGGGTCGCCGTCATCGACCCGCCGCCGGGCCTCAACGCCCGCCAGATCCGCGTCTGGCGCCAGGAGACCGCCGGCTACGACTCCAAGTACGCGGCCCTGTACTACCCCTGGATCAAGACCTTCGACCCGGCCGGCGGCCACGCGCGGCTGGTTCCGCCGAGCGGCCATGTCGCCGGCATCTGGGCCCGCAGCGACGCCGAGCGCGGGGTGCACAAGGCGCCCGCCAACGAGGTCGTTCGCGGCGCGGTGGACCTGGAGACCCAGATCACCCGCGGCGAGCAGGACCTGCTCAACCCCATCGGGGTCAACTGCATCCGCGCCTTCCCGGGCCGCGGCATCCGCGTCTGGGGCGCCCGCACCCTCTCCTCCGACCCGGCCTGGCGCTACCTGAACATCCGCCGGTACTTCAACTACCTGGAGGAGTCGATCCTGATCGGCACCCAGTGGGTGGTGTTCGAGCCGAACGACCACAACCTGTGGGCCCGGATCCGCCGCAACATCTCGGCGTTCCTGGTCAACGAGTGGCGCAGCGGAGCGCTCTTCGGGCAGCGGCCCGAGGAGGCGTACTACGTCAAGTGCGACGAGGAGACCAACCCGCCCGAGTCGGTCGACGTCGGCCGGGTCGTCTGCGAGATCGGCATCGCCCCGGTCAAGCCCGCCGAGTTCGTGATCTTCCGCCTGGCCCAGTTCTCCAGCGGCAACGGGGAGCTGGAGGAGTGACCCGCCCCGGCCCCCGCCCCCGTACCCCCCTCACGACCTCTGTCACAAGGACATCCCACACATGAGTCTCCAGCCGGGTGACGCCCTCACCTCACACAACTTCGGCCTCCAGATCGACGGTGTGATGGTCGAGTACCTCGCCGAGGTCAGCGGCCTCACCCTCGAACAGGACGTCATCACCTACCAGCAGAACACCGCGCAGGGCAGGTCCGAGGTGGCCCTGCTGCCGGGCGTGCAGAAGAACGGGCAGTGCACCGTCGTGCGCGGCATGACCCAGTCGGCGTCGTTCACCCAGTGGATCAACGATTCCATCGCCGGGCGGATGGCCACGGCCCGCAAGAACGCCTCGATCATCATGATGGACTTCGAGGACAACCCGGTGAAGCGGTACAACCTCCGCAACGCCTGGTGCAGCAAGATCGACACGAGCACGGTGAAGGCCGGCGAGGCTGCCGCCCTCACGGAGACCGTCACCATCGTGTTCGAAGAACTGGTCATCGAGTAATGCGGCGTACGGCTGCGAGGGCGGGCGGGGCCGCGCCGGAGGCGCCGGGCGCTGCGGAGCCCGGGCCGGAGCCGGCCCGGGACTCCGCCGCCCCCGCGCAGGCTCCGCTCCTCCAACAGGACCACCTGCGCACCGAGTTCCCCTTCCAGCTGCCGCGCGGCTACGTCGACGACGCGGGCACCGTGCACCGGGACGGCGTCATGCGCCTGTCGACGGCGAGGGACGAACTGGTCCCGCTGCGGGACGTCCGCGTCCAGGAGAACCCGGCGTACCTGTCGGTGGTCCTGCTGGGCCGGGTCATCACCCGGCTCGGCACGCTGCCGATGGTCCACGACGGGATCGTGGAGAACATGTTCGCCTCCGACCTGGCGTTCCTGCAGGACTTCTACCGCCAGATCAACGCGGAGGGCCACACCCGCGCGGCCGTGCAGTGCCCCCACTGCACGGAGCCCTTCGAGGTGGAACTCGGCGGGAGCCGCCTGGGGGAATCGTGACGTACGCGACCGACCGGCTGCACGAGGAGATCGCGTACGTCGCCTACCACTTCCACTGGGGCATGGACGAGATCCTGGACCTGGAACACCACGACCGCCGCCGGTTCACGAACGAGATCGCGTCTTTGGTGACGCGTGCCGGGGCGGAGGGCTGAGGGATGGGATTCCTGGGGCGGTTGCGGGGGTGGGGACACGAGGCCGATGCCTCCGGCCCTGGCGGCGAGGTGGCTGCGGGTGCCGTGCCGTCCGCCGGTGGGCCGGATGCCGAGGCACGGTCCGATGCCGGTACGGGCGGGCCGGGCATCGCCTCGCGGGCGGATGCCGGGCCTGTGGTGACCGCCTCCTGGTCGGGGCTGCCGCCGATACAGCGTGCGCTGAATCCTGGGCAGCGGTCCGGGGTCGCGGACGCGGGGTTCGGCGGACGGTTGTCGACATGGCAGAACCCGTCGTTCATGGGCATGGCGTCCCACGCGGTCCTGGACGGGCAGTCGAGCGCCGTACTCGGTGACGTACCGCGCCCGACGGCCGGCCGTCCGGTCTCGGGCCTCGAACGCCGCGCGGGTGCACTGCCGTTGGCGGGTCCGGAGCCGTTGCCGCAGCGCCCACCGGCGGTGCCGCTGCGGGCGCTTCCGCCTATGGGGGCGGGGGTGGTCGGGGGGCCTGAGGTGGCTGGTAGCCCTGGGGTTGGTGGTAGGTCTGAGGTTGCCGGTAGGCCTGAAGTCGGCGGCAGGCCTGAGGTAGCCGGCAGTCGTGAGGGAACTGGCAGGCCTGGGGCTGCCGGTAGATCTGAGGCGGCCGGTAGGCCTGGGGTCGCCGGTAGGCCTGGGGTAGTCGGTAGGCGTGAGGGAGCTGGCAGGCCTAGGGCCGCCGGTAGGCCTGAAGTCGGCGGCAGGCCTGGGGTAGCCGGTAGGCCTGAAGTGGCCGGCAGGCCTGAGGTAGGCGGCGGATCTGAGGTTGCCGGTATGCCTGGGGTCCCGGCTTCCGGTGCCGTGGTGGACGCAACTCCGAGTGCTCGTCGGGGCGTTGGGAATCGACCTGTCGTGCAGCGGACGCCCAGCCGCGCGCCGTCCGCGTCCGCGGGCTCCTCGCCGGGCGCGGTGAGGACGGTGAGGCCCGTGGCCGCTTCCTCCGGCCGTGGCGCTGCCCCGGTGACCGGGGTGGGCCCGACGCCGGCCCTCACGAGCAGGCCGCCGTCGGCCGCGCCGCCCTCCCCCGCTGCCCGTCCCACACGCCAGGGCAGCGGGACGGGCGTGGGAACGTCGACCCCTACGGGCCCGCCCACGCCCGCCACAGCACAGCGCACTCCCTCGGCTGCGCGGCCGGGGCGACGGACAGGTGGCCCGACCACTCCCGTGCCGTCGGCCCGAACTGCTTCTCCGCCGCCCGCATCCGGTCTCCGAGTGACGCCCGTGCCGACGAATCAGCTGTCCCGGCCGGGGTCGTTGACGAAGACGTCGGCAACTCCGGTACAACGACGGACGCTTCCGGCAGCGCCTGGAGCTGTCAGGCCCTCCAAGGGCGGCACAGCGGGTGCCACTCCGACGACAACCGGCAGCGGTCAGGCACACGTCCCCACCACCTCGGAGGCCGCACCGCCCGAACCGCACGCGATCCCCCCGATGCCGGGCAGCCGACCTTCTGCCCCCGCGCCAGGGCTGAGCAGCACCAGCGCGTCCGAGGACGTGCAGGTCCAGCGAACCGCCCCGGCCCCCGGCAGCAGTGCGGCAGCGGAGCCCAGCACCCCGACGAGGTCTGCAAGCGCACCACCCGACTCCCAACTCCCGTTGCAGCACACGGCCTTCCAGCCCGACAGCAACACGGCAGCACCGTCAGGCACTCAGATCCCGGTGCAGCGCATGCCCCGCCCAGCGGCATCGCCCAGCTCCCGTGACGTCTCGGTGCAGCGGTCGGCCCTCCCTCCCCCGGGCGTGTCCGAGGACGTACAGGTCCAGCGAACGGCCCCGGCGCCCGGCACCCGTGCGGCAGCGGAGCCCAGCACCCCGACGAGGTCCGCAAGCGCACCACCCGACTCCCAACTCCCGGTGCAGCACACAGCCTTCCAGCCCGACAGCAACACGGCAGCACCGTCGGGCACTCAGGTCCCGGTACAGCGCATGCCCGCAGTCCGGCGTGACGCGGTGCGCGGCCACGACCGGAGTGCACCCGGGCACGGCGAAGTGCCGTCCGCTGCTGCCACCCCGGCCGCCCCCAGCCGTACGGCGGCCGCCCCGAGGAGCGACACGAACACCGACAACGGCCCGGCCGCCACGGGAGCGCCCGCACAGCCGCCCCTCACCCCGACCACGCCCTCAGCCCCGGCCGGACCACAACGCCCCACGGGACGGCCAACCCAGCCACCCTCCGGCCCGGCCACCCCGCGAGACCCGGCAGGACCACGACGCCCCGCGGAAAGCTCCACCCAGCCACCCACCAGCCCGGCCACCCCGCCAGGCCCGGCCGAAGCGCGACGCCCCGCCCCCGGCAACCCCGCGAGCACCCCGTCGCCCCCTGCCAGGTCTGCGCGCGCAACCTCCGACGGTCCCAGGGCACCGCTCCCGGCCGTCCAGCGCCGCCCGGCCGACTCCGGCCGGGCGCCACATCCCCCGGCCGTCAGCAGCGGTACGACACCGCAGCCCGGCGAGCAGTCCAACACCCCCGCGACCCGTGCCGTCGGGTCATCTCATGCCCAGGGCACCCAATCGAACGCCGGCTCCACGTCGCCCACCACCGCGCCGACGCCAGGCAATCGAAGCCGCACGGCTTCGCCCGGCGCAGAACCGGCATCCCACTCCCAAAGCACCCCCTCCACCACCACCCCCACACCACCCCCCTCCCCCTCGGCACCGGCACCGGCCAAGCACCCCCACGCTCAGCCGCCGCCGGTCGCAGACGTACAGCGGACGACGCTGCCCACGCACTCCCCCGCACCCACCCCCCACAGCCCCACAAGCCCGTCCGCCGGCACCACCCCGGCACCCGGCCCCACGCAGGCCGTGCCCACCCCCAGCCCCGCATCCAGCAGGCCCGCCACCCAGCCGGCGACAGTCAAGCCCGCCAAGCCGGCGCCCCCGACCGCCACACCCCCCGTCCAGCGAAGCGTCACCCCCCGCCCCCCTCGCCTCGGCCTCGGCGCCCCCCTCACCGCACGCCCCACCCCCGCATCGCCCCCCTCCCCATCGCACCACCGTGACGCCACCCCGACCGCCCCCCGCCGCTCCCCCCTGGGCGCCCCCGTACCCACCACGCCGACCCACACGACCCCGCTGCTCAGCCCCACCCAGCCCACGCCACCCCAGCCCTCCGTACAACGCACCCCAGCCCCACAGCCCACTTCCACGCCCACCCACCCGCACACCCCCACCCCCCAACCACCCCTCCCCGTCGTCCAGCACCTCTTCCGCAAGAAGCCCAAGACGGCACCCCAGGCCACGCCCCCCTCAGCCACAGGAGCCCTCGCCGCAGCCGCCGCAGCCACGGTCGCGACCACCCTCACCAACCAAGCCGCAGCACCCGCCACGGGCCACTCCGACCCCCCACCCCCCTACACACCCCCGGCCGGCCCACCGCCCCCGCCGCCCGCCTACACGGAAGTCCCCGCCGGGACCTTCGACCCCCGTGAGCTGACCGACTTCCAGCTGGACGAACTCGTGCACCGCATCATCGGCCGCATCACCCGCCTGATCCGCACAGAACTACGCCTGGACCGCGAACGCATCGGCCGGCTCCGCGACCCCCGCCACTGACCGGCCCCCATCCGCCCCGGAACGACCGCCCCGGACGACAGAAAGGCCCACCCGCGATGTCCCGCCAGGATCCGGGCTCCACCATCTGGTTCACCCTCAGCATCGACGGCGAGAGCCTCGGCTACTTCAACGGATGCGAAGGGCTGTCCTCGCAGGTGGAGATCGAGCAGCGCCAGGAAGGCGGCAACAACGGCTTCGTCTGGCAGCTGCCGACCCGCGTGTCGTTCTCGACGATCCGGCTGACCCGGCCGCTCACCCCGGACACCACGAAGGTCGCCAAGTGGATCTCGTCGCTGCAGACGGGCATCAAGCGGCCCACCGCGCAGATCGCGGCGCTGCGCGCCGACGGGTCGGAGGTCGCCCGGTGGGGGCTCATCGACGTGCTGCCGGTCAGCTGGACCGGCCCCACCCTCGACCCGGCCAACCCGGCGGTGGCGACCGAGGTTCTGGAGATCACCCACCACGGGTTCACGGACTGAGACGAACTGAGGGGAGGACCGGGACATCATGGCCAAGGGCAGCAAGAGGGGCGCGGGCAAGAGCCTCATCCGCGCCACGCTCGCCATTCACGAACCGCCGAAGGGCAAGAGCAGGACACCGGGCGGGATCATCAAGACGTTCGACTTCGACTTCAACCCGGCGCAGTTGTCGCTGAGCCGCCGTGCCCAGTGGAAGGCGACCCCCGCGCAGACCGAACGGGTCGGCCCGCTCCCGGAGTTCATGGGGGCGGAACCGCGTGAGATGGCCGTCGAGATCTTCCTGGACTCCTCCGACGAGCCGACCAGCAACTCCGTGATGAAGAAGGTCGACTCGCTGCTCGCCTGCTGCGAGGTGACGACCAAGAGCATCGCCGCCAAGCAGCCGTCGCCGCCGTGGGTCGTCTTCCAGTGGGGCTCGTTCTCGACGGCCCGGTTCACGGCGTACGTCAGCTCCGTGTCGGCCGACTACACGCTGTTCTCGACGACCGGCGTGCCCATCCGCGCCACCTGCCGGGTGCAGCTGCACGAGATCCCGATGAAGACCAAGGGACAGAACCCGACCTCGGGCGCGCTCACCGCGCAGCGCGTGCACCGGGTCGTGGCGGGCGACTCGCTCCAGTCGCTGGCCTGGCGGGAGTACGGCAACGCGGCCGCCTGGCGCTCCATCGCCGAGGCCAACGGCATCGACGACCCGTCGCGGCTGCCGACCGGCATCGAACTCGTGCTGCCGGCCACCGAGGAGGTGCGTTCCTGATGGTGCAGTCCTCGTTCGTCAGCGTCGTCGACGTGAAGATCGGCGGCTCCCCGCTGCCGCCCGAGTTCGTCCCGGACCTGGTGGAGAGCTACGTCGACCAGGGGGTCGGCGTCCCGGCCGCGTTCCGGCTGACGTTCCGCGACCCGTACCGGCTGCTGCTGGGCCAGCTGGGCATCACCTTCGGCACCGAGGTGGTGTTCGCGCCGGTGGCCGACGGCGAGGGCGCCGCCGATCCGCTGCTGACCGGTGAGGTCACCGGCCTGGAGGCCGACTACGACGGCACCGGCAGCTACACCGTCGTCCGCGGCTACGACTTCGGGCACCGCCTGCTGCGCCAGCGCCGGGTGGCCGCGTACCGCAACCAGAGCGCCTCGGACATCGCCCGCAAGCTCGCCGGCCAGGACGGTGTGCCGATCGGGCGGATCGAGTCGACGAAGACGGTGTACGAGTTCATCAGCCAGTCCAACGTCACCGACTGGGACTTCCTCGCGCGGCTCGCCGACGAGAACGAGATGGTCATGTCCGTGGACGCGGACGGCAGGTTCCAGTTCGTGAAGCCCAAGTCGGCCTCCGGCGCGCCCTCCCCGAACACCGACGGCGACAAGAGCCCGTTCGTCCTCCAGGGCGGGCACGACATCCTGCGGCTGCGGGCCGCCGTCACCGCCGCCGACCAGGTGGCCAAGGTCGAGTCGCGCGGCTGGGACGTGACCACCAAGAAGAAGCTGACCGCCACCGCACCCGCGACCGGCAATCCCGGCATCACCATCGGCACCACCCCGGGCGCGGCGGCCGGGAAGTTCAAGGCCGCGAGGCTCGTGGAGACGGGCACGCCCTACGACAAGCAGAGCGAGGTGAAGTTCGCCGCCGACGCCCTCGCCGACGACGTCACCGGCTCGTTCGCCGAGCTGGAGGTCGTCGCGCGCGGAAACCCCAAGCTTCGCCCGGGGGTTCCGGTCGCGCTGGCGGACGTCGGTGTGCCCTTCGAGGGCAAGTACACCGTCACCTCGGTGCGGCACGACTTCGGCGACGGCAGGCACTACGAGGCGTGGGTGACGGTCAGCGGACGCCAGTGGCGCTCGCTGTACGGGCTGGCCTCGGGCGGGACGCCCGCCGCGCCCCGGCTGCCCGGCGTGGCCAACGCGCTCGTCACCGACGTGAACGACCCGCTCAAGCAGGGGCGGGTGCGGCTGCAGTTCCCGTGGCTGGACGACACGTACGTCAGCGACTGGACGCGGACCGTTCAGCTGGGCGGTCTGGGCGGCGGCGGGGTGTTCCCGATGGACGTCAACGACGAGGTGCTGGTCGCGTTCGACCGCGGTGCCCTGGACCATCCGTTCGTGATCGGCGGGCTCTACAACGGGCGGGACAAGCCCACCACGGTCGGTGACGTGCCGCTGCACGACACCGTCCGCAAGAAGGCGAGCCGGCACACCGTCTCCGACCGGGACGGCAACCGGATGGACCTGCTCAGCCAGAAGACCGGCGGCCGCAAGCAGGGCGTCCGGCTGGTCTCCGGCGACAAGCAGCTGACCATCAACCTGGACCGGACGAAGACCGAGATCACGGTGGACAGCAAGGGCTCGGTGACGATCAAGGGCAGCCGGTCGGTGTCGGTCGAGGCCGGCGGCGATCTCTCGCTGAGCGCCCGGCGCAGTCTGACCATCAAGAGCGGCGGTCCGCTCACCATCCAGGGCGGCGGTGTGGTCAACATGCGGGCCGCGGGCGCGATCGCGGTGAACGCGGCCGGTGCCCTGAACCTGGACGCCACGGGCATCGCCAGCCTCACCGGCAAGGCCACCGTGCAGATCAACTCGCTCGTCAACACGACGATCAAGTCGCCGACCACGTTGATCGGTTCGAAGACGTTCGGGGTCACCACCATCCCCGTTCCGATGCCGATCCCGTGACCGGCGCCGGAAGACCAGGAACGACGAGGAAAGACAGGGTGTGCTTCTGATGGCCGAGCAGTTCGTCGGCTCCGGCTGGTCGTTCCCGCTGCGCATCGGGCCGACCGGCGGGATCGCCCTGGTCAGCGGGGAGCGGGAGATCGAGGAGGCGATCCGGCTGGTGCTGTCGACCGCGCCGGGCGAGCGGCCGATGCGGCCGGACTTCGGCTGCGCGATCCACGATCTGGTGTTCGCGCCGGTCAACGAGCAGACCGCGGGCCGCATCCAGCACGAGGTGCACGTCAGCCTGGACCGCTGGGAGCCGCGCATCGAGGTCGAGGACGTCGACGTCACCGCCGGCGGAGACCAGAGCGTGCTCTTCATCGACGTCCGCTACTCGATCCGCGGCACCAACAACCCGCGCAGCCTGGTCTTCCCGTTCTACGTCATTCCGTCCCACGAGGAGCCCGACGCCCCCGGCGCGGGCCCCGCCCCCGAAAGCGACCGCTGATGGCCCTGCCCTCCCCCAACCTCGACGACCGCCGCTTCCAGCAGTTCGTCGACGACGCCAAGCGCTACATCCAGCAGCGCGCCCCGGAGTGGACCGACCACAACGTCTCCGACCCTGGCGTCACCCTCGTCGAGACGGTCGCCCACATGGCCGACCAGATCGTCTACCGGCTGAACCGGGTGCCGGAGAAGAACCATCTGGCGTTCCTGGACCTGGTCGGGATCACCCTGTTCCCGCCGTCCGCGGCCCGCACGGACGTGACGTTCTGGCTGTCGGCGCCGCAGGAGGAGCCGGTGCGGGTGCCGGTCGGCACGGAGGTCGCCACGCTGCGCACCGAGAGCGAGGAGGCGGTCGTCTTCGCGACCGAGCGCGAACTTGCGTTGGTGCCCTGCGCGTTGCGCCATCTGCTGGTGCAGCACCGGGGCGAGCCGGTCGTCGACCGGACGCACGACCTCGCCGGGGAGGACAAGGACCTGCTGTGCTTCGCCGAGTCGCCCAGCCCCGGTGACGCCATGCTCCTCGGCCTGACCGCGGCGGTGCCGCACTGCGCGGTCGCCCTGGACCTGGACAGCCGGGTGGACGGCGTCGGCGTGGACCCGCGCCAGCCGCCGCTGGTGTGGGAGGCGTGGACCGCGGACGGCTGGCAGCCCTGCGAGGTGGACCGGGACGGCACCGGCGGCCTCAACCGGCCGGGCGAGGTCGTCCTGCACGTCCCCGGCGGGCATGTGCTGTCCCGCAACGCCGGCCAGGAGGCGGGCTGGCTGCGCTGCCGGGTCACCGACCCCCTGCCGGACCAGCCCTTCTACACCACCTCGCCCACCGTGCGGGCCGCCGAGGCGTTCACGATCGGCGGCACCACCGGCGCCGTGCACGCGGAGACGGTCCACGACGAGGCGCTCGGCGAGTCCACCGGGCTGCCGGGGCAGCGGCTGCGGCTGGCGCACGCGCCGGTGGTCGGCGACGACCCGCCGGTGCTGCTGCAGACCGCCGAGCACGACGGCTGGGCGGACTGGCGGGTCGTCCCGAACTTCGCGTCCTCCGGGCCGCGGGACCGGCACATCACCCTCGACGCCACGACCGGGGAGATCGCCTTCGGCCCGGCCGTGCGCGAACCCGACGGCTCCCTGCGGCAGTACGGGAGGGTCGCCCCCAAGGGTGCCCCCGTGCGGGCCCGCCGCTACCGCACGGGCGGTGGCCGCGCGGGCAACGTGGCGCGCGGTGCCGTGCGGATCCTGCGCACCTCCATCCCGTACGTCTCCGAGGTCGTCAACCGCGAGGCCGCGCGCGGCGGTGTGGACGGGGAGACGGTGCAGGAGGCCAAGGTCCGGGCGCCGATCACGCTGCGCGCCCAGGAGCGGGCGGTGACGCTGCGCGACTACGAGGAGCTGGCCCGCCGCGCCGCACCGGAGACGGCGCGCATCACGTGCCTGGAGGGCAAGGAGGGCGAGCACGGGGCGTACGCGGTACGGGTCCTGGTGGTCCCGCAGGCCGTGCCGGACCCGGGCGGCCGGCTGCGCTTCGAGCAACTGGTGCCCGGCGACGCTTTGTTGGACCGCATCACCCGCCATCTCGACGAACGGCGCCTGATCGGCACCCGGTTGGCGGTGGGACCGCCGTACTACCAGGGCGTCACGGTCGTGGCCACGGTGCACGCGTTCCGGGGTGTCGACACCGACCGGGTGCGCCGGCAGGCGCACGACGCCCTGTACCGGCACCTCGATCCGCTGACCGGCGGTGCGGACGGCACGGGCTGGCCGTTCGGGCGGCCCGTCCAGGCCGGGGAGGTGTTCGCGGTGCTGCAGCGCGTACCGGGTGTCGAACTGGTCGACGAGGTGATCCTGCACCCCGCCGACCCGCTCACGGGCAAGCGCGGCGAGCCGACGGACCGGATCGATCTGTCGGCGCCCTCGCTGGTGTTCTCGTTCGACCACCGCGTCCGGGTGATCGGAGACGGGTCCTGATGAGCCGGATTCCGATGGTCCGGATCCCGATGGGCCGGATCCCGGAGGGAAGCAGCGTATGAGGGGCTCCATCGACGGTCTCGGATCGTCCGCGCCGATCGGCGTGATGCTGCCGGCCGTGTTCGCCGACGACGACCTGGCCCAGCGGTTCGTGGGCGGGCTCGACGATGTGGTCGCCCCGATCCTGAGCGTGCTGGACTGTCTCGACACCTACTTCCGCCCGTCCCTGGCGCCGCTCGACTTCACCCAGTGGCTGGGCAGTTGGGTGGGCGCGGAGACCGAGGGCGACGAACCCGAGCCGCTGCTGCGGGCCGCCGTGGCCGCCGCCGCGTATCTGCACCGCATCCGCGGCACCCGGCGCGGTCTGTCCGAGGCGGTCCGGTTGGCGTTCGGCGTCGAGCCCGAGATCACGGAGAGCGGCGGCGCGTCGTGGGACGCCCGCCCCCTGGGCCCGTTCCCCGGCGACCCGCGCCCCCGCCTTCACGTCCACCTGCGGCTGCCCGCCCCCACCTCCGCGGACCGGCACCGCCTGGACACCCTCGTGTCCGCCGCCCGCCCCGCCCACATGCCGTACACCGTCCAGGTGACCGCAACCCCCGAAAGGACCCCGCACTCATGACGACCCCCCAGAACTGCGCCGACTGCGGCACCCGTGCGCAACCGGGCCAGTCGTTCTGCGACGCCTGCGGGTCGGTCCTGAGCTGGACGGACCGCCCGGCCGAGGGGCCCGGGCCCGGCGGCGCCGCCGGGCCTTCCCGGGCGTCCGAGCCGGCCGCGGGTCCCGGAGCCCCGGCGCCGGTTCGCTCCGCCGCGGCAGCCCGTGGCGAGAGTGCCGACACGTCCTCCGCGACACCCTCGAACGGCCGGGCCGCTTCCGGCGCCGACTCCCGCGGGACCCCTTCCCCGGCCTCCGCGCACGAGCCCGGCTGGGACGCCTTCGCCAGCCCGGACGGCGGAACGGGCCTGGCCCGCACCTCCCGGGACCGGCTGACCACGGACAGGGCGACCCAGCCCGGCACCGCCCCGGCCACTCCCACGACCACCACCGACGAAGCCCCCGGCCCGTCCCGACCCGCCCCGCACCACACGGCACCCCGGCCCGAGACCCCCGACGCGCACACGAACCCACCGCACACCCCCGCACAACCGGCCCTGGACGAGACCGCTCCCACCCAGCCCGTCCCCCCGGCCACCACGCACCCCACCCCCGCAGACACGCACGGCATGACGGACCGGGCCCGCCGGCTCCTCGTCCCGGTCACCGACGCCGAACCCCGTCCGGCCGCCGAACCCTCGGTCGCCCCGGTCCTGCCCGGCCGCCCCGCCCCGCAGCGCCCCGAGGCCGTCCGGGCCCCCGGTGAGGAACACGGCATCGACGGCGGCGCCCCCTGTCCCTGGTGTGCCACGCGCAACCGCCCCGAGCGGCACTTCTGCGCGCGGTGCGCGATGCCCATGGCCGGTGACGGGCCCGCCCCGGCCCGGCTCCCCTGGTGGCGGCGGCTCGGCCCCTTCGGCAGCCGGGAAACGCCCTGGGCGGGCGACCGCCCCCGGCTGCGCCGCACCTTCGACCGCGTCCTGTCCTGGCTGGGCATCGCGATCGTCCTGTCCCTGCTGATCGCGCTGACGGTCAACATCCCGGCGGGCATCCAGGCCACCCGTGACCACTTCGCCAAGCGCGCCCCGGTCTCCCCGGACCGCTACAGCGCCTCGCGCTCCTACCCCGGCCACAAGCCGGACCTGGTCTTCGACAAGCTCAACGACACCTGGTGGGGCCCGGGCGTGTCCCAGACGGGTCGGGGCCAGTACATAGAGGCCCGTTTCGACCAGCCCACCCGGCTGCTGGACCTGATCATCACGCCGGGCACGTCCACGCGCTCCGACCAGCTCTCCAAGTCGGCGCTGCCGCACCGCATCACGGCCACGATCACCGGCAAGGACGGCCGGACCACGACCCGCCGGCTGACGCTCGACCAGGGGGCCGGCCCGCAGCGGCGCGCCTTCCGCGTCGGCGAGGTCAGCGCCGTCCGCTTCACCATCGAGTCCGCCTACGGCATCTCGGCGGAAAAGCAGGTCGCCATCGCGGAGATCGAGTTCTTCGGTCCGTCCAGCGCGAACAACGCCTGAGCACGCGACGGCCCCGGACGGATCCAGCCGTCCGGGGCCGCTCGGCGGTGTCGGTCCCGCCTACGCGTCCAGCGACGTCATCACGTGCTTGATCCGCGTGTAGTCGTCGAAGCCGTACCCCGACAGGTCCTTGCCGTAGCCGGACTTCTTGAAGCCGCCGTGCGGCATCTCGGCGACCAGTGGGATGTGCGTGTTGATCCACACACAGCCGAAGTCGAGCTTCTTGGACATCCGCATGGCACGGCCGTGGTCCTTGGTCCACACGGACGAGGCCAGCGCGTACTCGACGCCGTTGGCCCACTCCACGGCCTGCTGCTCGTCGGAGAACGACTGCACGGTGATGACCGGGCCGAAGACCTCCTTCTGGATGATCTCGTCGGTCTGCTTCAGGCCCGAGACGACGGTCGGCGCGTAGAAGTAGCCCTTGTCGCCGACGCGCTTGCCGCCGGCCTCCACGCGCGCGTGCGCGGGCAGCCGGTCGATGAAGCCCTCGACCTGCTTGAGCTGGTTGGGGTTGTTGAGCGGGCCGAACAGCACGTCCTCGTCGTCCGGCTGCCCGGTCTTCGTCTCGGAGGCGGCCTTGGCCAGCGCGGAGACGAACTCGTCGTGGATGGACTCGTGGACGAGCACGCGCGTGGCGGCGGTGCAGTCCTGGCCGGCGTTGAAGTAACCGGCGACCGAGATGTCCTCGACGGCCTTAGGGATATCGGTGTCCTCGAAGACCACGACCGGGGCCTTGCCGCCCAGCTCCAGGTGGACGCGCTTGACGTCCTTGGAGGCGGACTCCGCGACCTGGATGCCGGCCCGTACGGAACCGGTGATGGAGGCCATCGCCGGGGTCTCGTGCTCGACCATCAGACGGCCGGTCTCGCGGTCGCCGCAGATGACGTTGAAGACGCCCTTGGGGACGATCGAGCCGATGATCTCGGCGATGAGGACCGTCGAGGCCGGGGTGGTGTCGGACGGCTTCAGCACGACGGTGTTGCCCGCCGCGATCGCCGGGGCGAACTTCCACACCGCCATCATCATCGGGTAGTTCCACGGCGCGACCTGCGCGCAGACGCCGACCGGCTCCCGGCGCACGATGGAGGTCAGGCCCTCCATGTACTCACCGGCCGAACGGCCCTCGAGCATCCGCGCCGCGCCCGCGAAGAAGCGGATCTGGTCGACCATCGGCGGGATCTCCTCGGAGCGGGTCAGCCCGATGGGCTTGCCCGTGTTCTCCACCTCCGCCGCGATCAGTTCCTCGGCACGCTCCTCGAAGGCGTCCGCGATCTTCAGCAGGGCCTTCTGGCGCTCGGCGGGCGTGGTGTCGCGCCAGCCGGGAAAGGCCTCGGCGGCCGCCGCCATCGCGGCGTCCACGTCCGCCTGCCCGGACAGCGGAGCGGTCGCGTACGCCTCGCCCGTCGCGGGATTGACCACCTCGGTGGTCCGTCCGTCGGCGGCGTCCCGGAACTCACCGCCGATGTAGTTGCGCAGACGACGCAGCTCGGTGCTCACTGCCGGCCCTCCAGTTCGGATGTCCAGTACTTGAGACACCCACCCTAGTCGGCCGACCCACGTTTTCAACACCCCCACTCCCTTCGTTCGTGCGGAATTCGCAGGAGCGGGCTATCGAAACAACGGATTTCATCGATCGAGGCTTGCGGAAGTGTCGAGACCTCGTGCACAGTGACCTCGTGGCCAGTCGAAGCGCAGACCAGAAGGGGTCGCGGGAGCACCGCGAGCCCTCCCGCGAGTCCAGGAACGGCAGCTCGCCGCAGCTGGACGCCGTCTCCCTCGCCATCATCGAGCAGCTCCAGGAGGACGGCCGCCGGCCGTACGCCGCCATCGGCAAGGCCGTGGGCCTGTCGGAGGCGGCCGTGCGCCAGCGCGTCCAGAAGCTGCTCGACCAGGGCGTGATGCAGATCGTCGCCGTCACGGACCCGCTCACCGTGGGCTTCCGCAGACAGGCGATGGTCGGCGTCAACGTCGAGGGCGACGTGGAGTCGGTCGCGGACGCGCTGTCGGAGATGTCCGAATGCGAGTACGTGGTGATGACCGCAGGTTCCTTCGACCTGATGGTGGAGATCGTCTGCGAGGACGACGACCACCTCCTGGAGGTCATCAACAAACGCATACGGGCGGTGCCCGGAGTGCGCTCCACCGAGAGCTTCGTCTACCTCAAGCTCAAGAAGCAGACCTACATGTGGGGAACCCGATAATCGTGAGGACCCGATAGCCGTGAGCAAGGACCTCTCCCAGACCGCGTACGACCACCTGTGGATGCACTTCACGCGCATGTCGTCGTACGAGAAGTCCCCCGTTCCCACCATCGTCCGGGGCGAGGGCACGTACATCTACGACGACAAGGGCAAGCGCTACCTGGACGGCCTCGCCGGCCTCTTCGTGGTGCAGGCCGGGCACGGCCGGGTCGAGCTCGCCGAGACCGCCTTCAAGCAGGCGCAGGAGCTCGCGTTCTTCCCGGTGTGGTCCTACGCCCACCCCAAGGCCGTCGAGCTGGCCGAGCGCCTCGCGCACCACGCCCCGGGTGACCTGAACAAGGTCTTCTTCACCACCGGCGGCGGTGAGGCGGTCGAGACCGCCTGGAAGCTCGCCAAGCAGTACTTCAAACTGGTCGGCAAGCCCACCAAGCACAAGGTCATCTCGCGGGCGGTCGCCTATCACGGCACCCCGCAGGGCGCCCTGTCCATCACCGGCCTGCCGGCCCTGAAGGCCCCCTTCGAGCCGCTGGTCCCGGGCGCGCACAAGGTCCCGAACACCAACATCTACCGCGCCCCGATCCACGGCGACGACCCGGAGGCCTACGGCCGCTGGGCCGCCGACCAGATCGAGCAGCAGATCCTCTTCGAGGGCCCGGACACGGTCGCCGCGGTCTTCCTGGAGCCCGTGCAGAACGCGGGCGGCTGCTTCCCGCCCCCGCCCGGCTACTTCCAGCGGGTCCGCGAGATCTGCGACCGGTACGACGTGCTGCTCGTCTCGGACGAGGTCATCTGCGCCTTCGGCCGGCTGGGCACGTACTTCGCCTGCGACAAGTTCGACTACGTGCCGGACATGATCACCTGCGCCAAGGGCATGACCTCGGGCTACTCCCCGATCGGCGCGTGCATCATCTCCGACCGCCTGGCCGAGCCGTTCTACACGGGCGACAACACCTTCCTGCACGGCTACACCTTCGGCGGCCACCCGGTCTCCGCGGCCGTGGGCCTGGCCAACCTCGACCTGTTCGAGCGCGAGAACCTCAACCAGCACGTCCTGGACAACGAGGGCAACTTCCGCGCCACCCTGGAGAAGCTCCACGACCTGCCGATCGTCGGCGACGTCCGCGGCAACGGCTTCTTCTACGGCATCGAGCTGGTGAAGGACAAGAACACCAAGGAGTCCTTCAACGACGAGGAGACCGAGCGCGTCCTGTACGGCTTCCTCTCCAAGGCGCTGTACGACAACGGCCTGTACTGCCGCGCCGACGACCGTGGCGACCCGGTCGTCCAGCTCGCCCCGCCGCTGATCTCCGACCAGTCGACGTTCGACGAGATCGAGCAGATCCTGCGCGCCACCCTCTCGGAGGCGTGGACGAAGCTCTGACGCCCGTCGCTCAGATCGTCTGCATGGATGATCAACACCGGCCCCGGTGCCGCCCGTTCGAGTGAGAAACGGCGGCCCGGGGCCGCGTGCTGTCCGGCGTCCCGCCGCCTTCTGCCTAGCGTGCCCAGTGACCGATCGGCCCTGCCTTCGTTCCCCCGCACGGGGGATGGCACGGGAACTACGGATCTGAACCGAGGTGTACGCGCATGGAGGCCCCGCCGGACAACGACGTGCTCTGGGCACGCGCCCTGCACTTCCAGCACGACGACGGCTCGCCCGCGCTCTGCGGCGTCTCGCTCGGCGTGCGCGAGGGCGAGATCCTCGCGCTCAGCGGACCGCGCGGCAGCGGCAAGACGACCCTGCTGCGATGCCTGTCCGGCATGGTGCCCGTCCGGCGCGGCGAGGTCTGGTTCAACAGCGTGCCCGTCCACACCATGGGCCCCCTCACCCGCGAGCGGCTGCGCCGCGACCGCTTCGGCTGGATCGACCCGGCCCCCTCCCTGGTCCCGGAGCTCAACGCCTGGGAGAACGCCGCCCTGCCGCTGATGCTGCGCGGCACCAGCCGCCGCCGCGCCAAGACCGCGGCCCTGGAGTGGCTGGAGCGCCTGGACATCGGCGACAGCGCCCGCAAACGGCCGCACCAGCTGGTGCAGGCCGAGCGTCAGCGGGTCTGCATCGCCCGCGCCCTCGCCCCCGCGCCCTCGGTCCTGTTCGCCGACGAGCCCACGGCGCCGCTGCACCGCGCCGACCGCGCCCATGTGCTGCGCACCCTCACCACCGCGGCCCGCTCCCACCGCATCACCGTCGTCCTGGCCACCCACGACGCGGACACCGCGGCCCTCGCCGACCGCACAGTGTCCCTGCTCGACGGGCGGCGCGTGCAGACGGTGCACCTGCCGCCGGTCGCCGAGACCAGCGAGCCGGAAGGCCGGGCCGCGTGCTCGCTCTCCGTCTGACCCGCGGCGCCCACCCCACCGTCCAGCTGCGCCGCCTGATGGTCGCGGCCGCCTCGGCGGGCACGGGCTTCCTGCTGCTCTGCGCCCTGGGCTACGCGCTGGGCCACCCCGACTCCCCCGGATCCGCCGCGCTACGGCTGGCCTGGTGCGCGGCCCCGCTGGCCGCCACGGTGTACTTCGCGGTCGCGGTGGCCCGTACCGACCCCGCCACCAAACCCCGCGCGGGCCTCTCGGCGATCGGCCTCGGCCCGGTGCGCATGATGGCCGTGTCGGCGACGACGACGGCCCTGTCCGGCACGCTGGGCTCGATGCTGGCCCTGCTCGTCTTCCTGCACCTGCGGGGCGACCTGACGGGCATGCCCTTCGACGGCGTGGCCGCCGAGTCCCTCGCCGCGGACCAGCCCCTCCCGCTGCCGGGCGCCCTGACCCTGCTGGCGCTGGTGCCCGTCGGCGCGTCGGTGGCCGTGGCACTGGCACTGCGGCCGCGCGAGGCGAGGCCGTCCGGGCCCCGGGCGGCCCGGACGTACGGCCGCTTCGGCGCCTACCGGCGCACCAGCACCCGCGAGACCTTCGGGGCGTACGGCCGGTTCGGCCGGCAGATCATCCGGCCCACGGACGGCCGTCCCGCCGGGCCCGCCGCGCAGAGCGGCCCGCCGGCGGCCCGGACGAGCGGGTCGGCCTCGGCGGCCGTCGCGGGTCCCGGCGGGACGGTGAGCGCGGTCGCGGACCCCGCACACCTGCCCGCGGTGCACCCGGGCGCTGACCCGGCCGTGGACGTCCCTGCGCCCGGCGCCCCGCACCCGGCCTCACCGGAGGCGACGGGTGAGCGGGGCCCGGCCGGCGATCCGGCCCAGTGGCTCAGCCCGCGCGCGTCGGCGCCGGACGCGGCCGGCGCCATCAGCCCCGCCGGGGCCCTGGCACGGCAGCCGGGCTCGCCCGCCGCCGCACCCGGCGCCGACACCGACCCCGCGACCCCCGACGAGGCCCTGCCGGACACCATCGCCGCCCCCTCCGGCCTCCCCTGGGGCATCACCGTGCTGGCCGCGGGCCTCGCCGTGGAGAGCTACACGAGCCGCACCGCCCCCACACCCCCCGACCTCACGTTCTCCGGCGCCTCCCCCGGCGTGCTGGCGGGCTGGGCGCTGGCCGCCGTCGGCCTGGCCCTGGCCGGTCCGGGGCTGACCCACCTGTGCGGACGGCTGCTCCAGTCGGCCCGCCCCGGCGCCCTGCGGCTCCTGGCCGGCCGCATCCTCATGGCGGAGGCCGTGCGCATCGGACGTCCCCTGGGCGTCGTCTGCGCGGTCCTGTCCGCCGCCTGGGCCATGGCACTGCTGCACGCCCCGGACGGACTCTCGCTGGGCCCGCTCACCACCCTCGGCGTGCTCCTCGTGACCGGCTGCACCACGGCGACGCTCCTCACGGCCGCAGTCGAGGCCCGGCAGTCCCGCGCCGACACCACCGCCGCACTGCTGCGCCTCGGCGCCCCCGCCACGATGCTGCGCAGCGCCGCCGCCCTCCGCGCGGGCGCGCTGCTCGCCCTGTTCGGTCCGCTCGCCCTGACGGTCGCGGAACTGGCGGCGCTGCCCCTGGCTCGCTGAGCCCCGCGGCCGCCGGAAAACTCGTACGAAAAAAATCTCCGTACGGCGATGAGTTCCGGACCGGCCCCCGGTCTATCCCCGCGTAACGACACGGACTTGATGGGAGAGACCTCGCATGTACCAGCAGATGATCTTCGTGAACCTGTGCACCGGCGACCTCGGCGCCTCGAAGAAGTTCTTCACGGAGCTGGGCTTCACGATCAACGAGCAGTTCAGTGACGACACGACCGCCTCGGTCGTCATCAGCGAGACCATCGTGGTGATGGTGCACACCAAGGAGAAGTACCTCCAGTTCACGAAGAAGGACATCGCGGACTCGACGAAGACCAGCGAGGTGCTGCTCGCGCTGAGCGCCGAGAGCCGCGAGAAGGTCGACGAGCTGGTCGAGAAGGCGGTCGCGGCGGGCGGTTCCGTCTCGGGCGAGACCCAGGACCACGGCTTCATGTACGGCCGCGCCTTCGACGACGTGGACGGCCACACCTTCGAGGTCGTGTGGATGGACCCCGCGGCCGTCCAGGGCTGACGGCGTGCGGCCTAGCATGGGCGGGTGCAGACGATGCCCGCCCATGCGGCCCACCATGACGACCGTGAGATAGAGACCCTCGAGGAGTTCGACGCGACCGTCTCGGCGCGCGGCACCCTCGCCGGACACCGCGTCCAAGCCGTCGACCTGACGGACCGTACGCGTGAGCTGCTCACCACGGACACGGCGGGCGCGGTCTTCCTCGGCTGCGCGATGCGCGAGGACGCGGACGCGAAGGTCCGAGCCGACGGCGCCCTGGTCTTCCCGCCTGTCCCGGGCCTGCCGTTCGACCCGTACCGCGGCCTGGTCTACTCACCGGACGAACTCTTCGAGTCGCTGGCCGACGGCTACGAGGCCACGCCCGACGCCCTCGCCTACGCCTGGTTCCAGCGCACGAAGGCGGACCGCGACATCTACGCGTCCATGCTCCGTTCGGTCCACGACGACTCCGTATCGGACGCGCTCGACGAACTCCTGTCCGGCGCCCGGGTCGTGGGTGTCATGGGCGGCCACGCGATGGCCCGCGGCACCGAGGAGTACGCCGGCGCCGCACGGCTCGGCCGGGAGCTGGCCCGCGCCGGCTTCACGATCGCCACCGGCGGCGGCCCGGGCGCCATGGAGGCGGCGAACCTCGGCGCGTACGCCGCCCCGTTCGGCGACGAGATGCTCACCGAGTCGCTCGAACTCCTCGGCAAGGCACCGCACTTCACGCCGTCGATCACCCAGTGGGCCTCGGCCGCCTTCGAGATACGCACCCGCTGGCCGCAGGGCGGCCGCTCGGTGGGCATCCCGACCTGGTTCTACGGCCACGAGCCGCCGAACGCCTTCGCCTCCCACATCGCCAAGTACTTCGCCAACGCCACCCGCGAGGACGGCCTGCTGGCCCGGTCCAACGCGGGTGTGGTGTTCCTGCCGGGCGCCGCCGGGACCGTGCAGGAGATCTTCGACAACGCGACGCCCAACTACTACGAGTCGCGCGGCGAGCCGACGCCGATGGTGCTGGTGAACAGCGCGCACTGGACGGAGAAGCTGCCGGCGTGGCCGCTGCTCCGGTCGCTGGCCGGGGGCCGCTCGATGGAGGCGCGGATCGCGCTGGTGGACCGCATCGAGGAGGCGCCGGAGGCGTTGAAACGTCTCGGCGGTTAATAAGAAGGCAAAGCAAGTGCTTGCAACCTGCATATGCGTTGACACTACTTATGCAGCGCTTATAGACCTGTGAGCCTCACGGTGGTGCTGATGTTCAGTCAACACCGCCTCAACCCCCCGCTTTAGCAATCCTGTAAAGGACAAACGTGGCAGTTCTGTCCGTATCCCGCCGCGCACGTGCCGTGCGCGTCATCGGTGTCGTCTCCGCCTCGGCCGCGCTCGCGCTCGGTACCGCCGGCCACGCGCTCGCCTGCGACATCAGCGAGTTCTCCGCCGAGGCGAAGTGCGACGGCGACAAGGGCGTCATCACCGTCACCGACGTGGACCCCGCCGGCATCCCGGCGACGGTCACCGTGTACCTCGAGAACAACGGCGCCGACGTGAAGAAGATCGGCGAGCAGGTGGTCAAGGGCTCGCGCGAGGGCACCACCATCACCTTCGCCGAGAAGTGGAAGCCGAACGCCGAGTACCGGATTCACGTCAAGGCCGCCGGCTACGTCGACGAGGACATCAAGCCGAACCTCGTCACCCCGGCGACCGCCTGCAAGAAGGAGGAGGAGCCCCCTGCTTCGACTCCCCCGGCTTCGACTCCCCCGGCGACGCCGACCCCGTCGGCGTCCCCCTCCGAGCCGGCCGAGGAGAGCGAGAGCCCGGCTCCTGAGCCGTCGGAGAGCCAGAGCACCTCGCCCGCGGGCAACGTGCCCGCCCCGGCCGGTGACTCCAACCTCGCCGAGACCGGTGCCGACTCCAACACCGGCCTCATCGCCGGCATCGCGGCGGCCCTGGTCGTCGTCGGTGGCGGTGCGGTGTTCTTCGGCATGCGCCGTCGCGGGGCGGACAGCGACAGCTGACGCCTGCGCACACTGTGACGTGGCCCGCCCCCTGATCCGGGGAGCGGGCCACGTCTCGTCCTACCCGAACGTCGCCCGCTGCAGCCAGAACTCCAGCAGCTCCCGGTCGCCGAGCACGTCCAGCTCCCGGGCGTCCAGGGGCAGCCGGCGGTAGAACGCGAGCAGCACGGAGGTGAGAGGTCCGCGCAGGGCGACCGTGGCCTTCTCGTGGCCCCTGCGCCAGGTGACACCGTCCTCGGTGAGTTCGACGAGCCACTCGGCGTCGAGGCCGGGTCGGGTGTCGGTGGCGTGCAGATGGATGGTGCGGCCGGGGCCGCGCAGTTCGCTCACCTCGTCCTGCGGCACGGTCCGCTGCACGAACTCCACGATCTGCAGCCACTCGTCGATCGCGTCGGCGGCCACCTCGGGCGCAACCTCGTAGGGCAGTCCCGCGGCGAGGGTGGCGTCCGCGCGGTGCACGGTGATCTCGTGCGTCATCCGGCGGGCCCAGAAACCGGAGTTGAGAATCCCCGCCCAGCTCCACACCTTCGTGTCCGGCCCCGCCTCCCGCAGTGCCGTGACGACCTGCTCGCCGCCCTCCGCCAGCCATGCGTCCAGTGCGGCGGCGTCACCCCGGGCTCCGGGTCCGGCGAGGCCCGGCACCCGCTCCTCGGGCACCTCCTCCTGGGCCCGGGTCCGCACGATGAACTCCACCCAGCGCAGAGCAGCGCCCATGTGCCGGACCAGGTCCTCCAGCGACCACTCCGGGCAGGTCGGCACGGTGCCGGACAGATCGGCGCCGGATGTCACCACGGACCTCAACAGGCCGACCTGGCGGGCGATTTCGTCGCAGTAGCGGTCGTGTGCGAGTAACGGCGTCATGCCCCGCACCCTAGGCGGCGGACGATCAGCCGAGCACCACGATTTCGGCCGCGTCGAACTCCACGCCGACCTCGTCCCCGGTCTCCGGCGCGTCCCGCAGCGCGCACGCCGCCTCCAAGCGCGGGGCGCCCTGGGGCTGGAGGTGCACGGCGACATGGGTGCCCCGGAAGGTGCGCGCGGCCACGGTGCAGCGCAGGCCCGCGTCGGCGGGCACCAGGCGCACCCCGGCGGGCCGCACCAGTAGGGTCCGTGTGCCCTGCGGAGCGCCCTCCGGCGCCGGCACCTTGCCCCACGGCGTGTCCGCGGCCTCCGCCCCGACCGTCGCCTCGACCACGTTCTCGAAGCCGAGGAAGCGGGCCACGAACGCGTCGGCGGGCCGCTGCCACACCTCAAGGGGCGTACCGGACTGGGCGATCCGCCCGTCCCGCATCACCACGACGCGGTCGGCCAGCGCGAAGGCCTCCCCCTGGTCGTGGGTCACGGCAAGCGCGGTCGTGCCCAACCGGCCGAACAGTTCCTTCAGTTCGACGACCAGCCGCTCCCGCAGCGACCGGTCGAGCTGCCCCAGCGGCTCGTCCAGCATCAGCAGCCGGGGGCTCGGCGCGAGGGCCCGGGCCAGCGCCACCCGCTGCTGCTCCCCGCCGGACAGCGCGGCGACGGCCCGGCGGCCCGCACCCGGCAGTCCCACGAGGTCCAGCAACTCCCGCACTCGCTCGGCCTGTTGCCGCCTCGGCTCACCGCGCATCCGCAGGCCGAACGCCACGTTGCCGCCCACGTCCCGCTGCGGGAACAGCTGGTGGTCCTGGAACATCAGCCCGACCCCGCGCCGGTGCGCGGGCACACCCGCCTGGTCGCGCCCGTCGAGCACCACCCGCCCGGAGTCGAGCGGCTGCAGCCCGGCCACCGCCCGCAGCAGGGTCGACTTGCCGCTGCCGCTGGGGCCGAGCACGCACACGATCTCGTGCTCGACGACCTCCAGATCGACAGCGTCCAGCACGGCCCGCCCGCCGAAGCGGACCGTCGCGCCCTGCAGAGCGAGCAGCATCAGAACTCCCCCGTCCGGTCCGTGCGGAGCCTCTCCAGCACCAGCAGGGCCACGGCGCACACCACCATCAGAATCGTCGAAAGGGCCATCGCCTGCCCGTAGTTGAGGTCACCGGGCCGCCCGAGCAGCCGGGCCACCGCCACCGGCAGCGTCGGCCGGTCGGGCCGTGCGATGAACACCGTCGCGCCGAACTCCCCGAGGGAAACGGCGAAGGCGAACCCGGCCGCGATCAGCAGCGCCCGCCGCACCATCGGCAGGTCCACCTCCCGCCACACCCGCCAGGGCGAGGCCCCCAGCACCGAGGCCGCCTCCCGCAGCCGCACGTCCACCGCCCGCAGCACGGGCAGCATCGTCCGCACCACGAACGGCACCCCGACCAGCGCCTGCGCGAGCGGCACCAGGATCCAGGAGGACCTGAGGTCCAGCGGCGGCTCGTCGAGGGAGATCAGGAAGCCGAAGCCGACGGTCACCGCGGACACCCCGAGGGGCAGCATCAGCAGCGCGTCGAAGCCGCGCACGAACCGTCCGGCGTCCCGGCGGGTGAGCGCGACCGCGGCCAGGCCCCCGATCGCCACTGCGATGAGCGTGGCGGCGACGGCGTACGACAGGGAATTGCCGATCGCCTCGATCGGCGGGACCAGGAACACTCCCCCGTCCTCGCTGGTCAGCGCCCGGTAGTAGCCGAAGCCCGGCGCGCCGAGAGACCGCTGCACCAGCACGGCCGGCGGCAGCACGAGCAGCACGGCGACGGTGACGAGCACCCCGCCCAGCAGCGCCCACTGCCCCGCGCCGCGCGGCCGGCGCGCGGTCACGGACGCGTCCACCAGCCGCAGCGCGGTCTCCCGCCGCCGCACGGTCCAGGCGTGCAGGGCGAGGACCGCGCCCGCCGCAACGAACTGGATCAGGGTCAGCACGGCCGCCGTGGACAGGTCGAAGATCTCGGACGTCTGCCGGTAGATCTCCACCTCCAGGGTGGAGAAGGTGGGCCCGCCGAGGATCTGCACGACACCGAAGGAGGTGAAGGTGAACAGGAAGACCATGAGCGAGGCGGCGGCCACGGCCGGGGCGAGGGCAGGCAGGGTGACCTGCCGCCAGGCCTTCAGCCCGGACGCCCCGAGCATCCGCGCCGCCTCCTCCTGCCGGGGGTCGAGCTGCGCCCAGAGCCCGCCGACGGTGCGGACGACGACCGCGTAGTTGAAGAAGACGTGCGCGAGCAGGATCGCCCACACGGTGGTGTCCAGGCGTACGCCCCACAGCTCGTCGAGCAGCCCGCCCCGCCCCACCAGCGCCAGGAACGCCGTACCGACGACGACCGTCGGCAGCACGAACGGGACGGTCACGACCGCCCGCAGGACCTGCTTTCCTGGGAATTCAAAGCGCGCGAAGACGTACGCGCCGGGGAGCGCGACGATCAGCGTGAGCACGGTGGAGACCAGCGCCTGCCAGGTGGTGAACCACAGGACGTGCCGGACGTCGGACTGCGCCAGCACCTCCCCGATCCGCCCGAGGTGCCAGGCCCCGTCAACCTTGAGGCCGCGCGCGACGATCGCGGTGACGGGGTAGGCGAAGAAGACCGCGAAGAACGCGACGGGCACGGCCAGCAGACCGAACCGCGCCGCCGCGCCCCGCTTCCGAGCGGCTACTTCAGTACGAGTGAGGTCCACGACTTGACCCACTGGTCGCGGTGGTCGGCGATCTTCGCCGGGTCCATGGTCTCCGGGTCCTTCGCCTGCGGCCCGTACTTCACGAACTCCGGCGGCACCTGGGCGCCCTCGCGCACCGGGTACACGAACATGTTCATCGGCATGTCGTCCTGGAACTCCTTGGTGAGCAGGAAGTCCAGGAGCGCCTTGCCGCCCTTGGTGTTCTTCGCGTTGCTGAGCAGCCCCGCGTACTCGACCTGCCGGAAGCAGGTGCCCTCGGCGACCCCGGTCGGGGCGGAGGTGGGCTTCGGGTCGGCGTACAGCACCTCGGCGGGCGGCGAGGAGGCGTACGACACGACGAGCGGCCGGTCGCCCTTGGCCTTCTTGCCGCTGCTGGAGCCGGAGAACTCCACGTTGTAGGCCTGCTCCCAGCCGTCGACGACCTTCACGCCGTTGGCCTTGAGCTTCTTCCAGTAGCCCTCCCAGCCGTCGTCGCCGTACTTGGCGGCGGTGCCGAGCAGGAAACCGAGACCGGGCGAGGAGGCGGAGGCGTTCTCGGTCACGAGCAGGTTCTTGTACTGCGGCTTGACCAGGTCGTCGAAGCTGCGCGGCGGCTCCAGCTTGTGGTCGGCGAAGTACTTCTTGTCGTAGTTGACGCAGATGTCGCCGGTGTCGACGGGCGTGACCCGGTGCTTGTCCTGGTCGACGCGGTACTCCGGCAGGATCAGGTCGGATCCCTTCGCCTCGTACGACTGGAACAGGCCGTTGTCGAGGGCGCGGGACAGCAGCGTGTTGTCGACGCCGAAGAAGACGTCGCCCTGCGGGTTGTCCTTGGTAAGGATGGCCTTGTTCACGGCCTGCCCGGCGTCGCCGTCCTTCAGGACGTCGACCTTGTAGCCGGACTGCTTCTCGAAGGCCGCGATGACGTCCTTGGACGCGGCCCACGAGTCGTGGCTGACGAGCGTCACGGTCTTGGAGTCACCGCCGGACCCCTGGCTGCCGTCGGACGACCCGCACGCGGCGAGCGTGCCGGCCATGCCGAGCCCGACGACCGCCGCCGTCAGCCGCTTTGCGTTGATGCTCACTGGATTCCTCCTGGAGTGACCAGGAGAAGACGCGGCCCTGCCCGGGACTTCCGGGGTCCCGGGCAGGGCGCAACAGCTCGAGTGGTGACCGATCTCCCTACCCAGAATGACCTGGGCCAGGTTCGGAGGGTCTGCGGCCGTGTGCCGCACTCTCAGCGCTGTGGCGCTCCCCTGTCGGAATGTGCAGGTGTCGAATATGAAGGTGTGCTTACGACGGTCAGACTACCGTTCGGTGGCCGCGAGCTGACCACACGCCCCGTCGATCTCCTGACCACGGGTGTCCCGGATCGTCACCGGCACACCATGAGCGGCGATCGCCTCCACGAACGCCTTCTCGTCCTCGGGCCGCGAGGCGGTCCACTTCGACCCCGGCGTCGGGTTCAGCGGGATGAGATTGACATGCACGGGCTTGCCCTTGAGTAGCCGCCCGAGCCGGTCACCGCGCCACGCCTGGTCGTTGATGTCCCGGATCAGCGCGTACTCGATGGACAGCCGCCGCCCCGACTTGGCGCTGTACTCGAAGCCGGCGTCCAGGACCTCCCGGACCTTCCAGCGCGTGTTCACGGGCACGAGGGTGTCGCGCAGCTCGTCGTCGGGAGCGTGCAGCGAGATGGCGAGGCGGCACTTGAAGCCCTCGTCGGCGAACCGGTGGATGGCGGGGACGAGCCCGACCGTCGAGACGGTGATGCCACGCTGCGAGAGCCCCAGCCCGTCGGGCTCGGGGTCGGTGAGCCGCCGGATGGAGCCGATGACCCGGTTGTAGTTGGCGAGCGGCTCGCCCATGCCCATGAAGACGATGTTGCTGAGCCGCGCGGGCCCGCCGGGGACCTCCCCGTCACGCAGCGCCCGCATCCCGTCCACGATCTGGTGCACGATCTCGGCCGTGGACAGATTCCGGTCCAGCCCGGCCTGCCCGGTCGCGCAGAACGGGCAGTTCATGCCGCATCCCGCCTGCGAGCTGATGCACATGGTCACGCGGTCCGGGTAGCGCATCAGCACGGACTCGACGAGCGTGCCGTCGAACAGCCGCCACAGCGTCTTGCGGGTGGTGCCCTGGTCGGTCGACAGATGCCGCACCACGGTCATCAGCTCGGGCAGCAGCGCTTCCTGCAGCCGCCCTCGGGCACCGGCCGGAATGTCGGTCCACTGCTCCGGATCATGCGCGTACCGCGCGAAGTAGTGCTGCGAGAGCTGCTTGGCACGAAACGGCTTCTCCCCGACAGCGGCAACGGCCTCCTTGCGCTCGGCAGGAGTGAGATCGGCGAGGTGCCGCGGCGGCTTCTTGGCTCCGCGCGGGGCTACGAAAGTGAGTTCTCCGGGTGCAGGCATAACCCGTCCAGTGTGGCAGATCAACTGCGGCGGCCCGGTCCGGGAGCGGGGTGGGGGCGGTCACCTGCGGGTGGCGTCCGTCAGCGTCGGCCGGCCTGGCGCGGTCCAGGGACGGCCCGGGGGGCGATCGCGAGCAGGAGCCGCGATCCAGAACGCGCGAATGCAAGAAACGGACTGAAGCCAGGAGCGTCGCACGCCTCAATGACTTCAGAGGTAAGCGCTGGTGCTACTTATCGTGGAGCGGGCGGGACTTACTCGCCCCTGTGCTCCAGCCGGTCCTTGAGGAGCTGCTCGTTGCGCGGGAGTTCCTTGCGGACCTGGGGGCGTACGACCAGCGGGACCATGACCTTGCCCATGCCGTGGCCCTCGAAGTCGATGTCGATCGTGACGTGCGAGCGGCGGCCCTCGTCATAGGGCTCGACCTCCCCGTGCACGTGTGCCCGGACGGGGCCGTCGACGCCGCGCATGCCCCAGCTGCGGGGTGGGTCGTACTCGGTGACCTCCATGGTCATCGGCATGACACGGCGGCCGATGTGCCTGGTCACGCGGACCTGGGTGCCGACACCGACGGGCCCCTCGTCGAGGCGCTCCGCGGACACGGCGCTCAGCTGCCACTCCGGCATGCGCTGAGTGTCCATGACGTACTGGTAGACCTCCTCGGGCCGGCGGTCGACGTCGATGCTCTCTCGGATGATGGCCATGATGGCCTCCTTTGGGAGGTACATCTGAATCGTCCCACTTCAGACCCTCGGGCGTCTCCCCGAAACGTCAGTGAGCTCCTGCCCGGCCGGGCAGGAGCTCACTGGCGAAGACGGCCGGTTCAGCCGGAGCCGACGAAGAGCACGAGCAGCAGCCACACCACCGGAGCCGTGGGGAGCAGCGAGTCGAGCCGGTCCATGATGCCGCCGTGGCCCGGCAGCAGCGTGCCCATGTCCTTGATGCCGAGGTCCCGCTTGATCATGGACTCGCCGAGGTCGCCGAGCGTGGCGGTGACCGCGACCGCGAGGCCCAGCACCAGGCCCTGCCACCAGGCACCGTCGTCGATGAGGAACTGCATGCACAGTGCCCCCGCGACCATGGCGAAGGAGACCGCGCCGAGCAGGCCCTCGCGGGTCTTGCCGGGGCTGATGCGCGGGGCGAGCTTGTGCCGGCCGAACCGCCAGCCGACGGCGTAGGCCCCGGTGTCGCTGACGACCGTGAGCAGCAGGAAGGTGAGCACCCGCTGCGGCCCGTCGTCCGCGGTCAGCATCATCGCGACGAAGGTCGCCAGGAACGGCACGTAGAACGCCGCGAAGACGCCCGCGGTGACGTCCCTCAGGTAGCCCTCGGGCGGTTCGGTCATGCGCCAGACCAGGACGGCCAGTGCCGTGAGTGCCATCGCCACCCACGCGCCCTCGGCGCCCCGGACGTACCCGGCGACGACCATCGCGGCACCGCCGAGCGCGAGCGGCACGAGGGGCGCCCGGATGCCCTTGCGTTCCTCCAGCCGCTTGGTCAGCTCCCACAGGCCCACCACCACGGCCACCGCCACGACACCGACGAAGACGGCCTTGACGACGAACAGCGACGCGACGATCACCGCACCGAGCCCGACACCGACCCCTATCGCGGCACTCAGGTCGCGGCCCGCGCTCTTCTTCGGCGGCTTGGGGGCCGGCTGCGAGGCGTCGGGCATGGGCTCCGGATTCGTGTCGTTTCGGACCGGGCGGGCGCTCAGCCGAGCAGCCCCCCGGTCGTCATCCTGGTTTCCGCCGAAGTCGGTCACGTCGGGCACGATGGGCATGGGGCGAGTCTGAGGCGCTTCATACGCATCGTATGCGGGACCCGCCGGGGCGGCCCCCTGGACGTGCCCGTGGGCCTGGCCCTGGACGTGCCCCTGACCATGCCCTTGGTCGGTGGGCCCCCAGTACCCGGCCTGTGGCGGCGCCCCCCAGGAAGAGTCGTTCATCAGACCTCGAGCAGCTCCGCTTCCTTGTGCTTCAGGAGCTCGTCCACCTGCGCGACGTACTTCGCGGTGGTGTCGTCGAGCTCCTTCTCCGCACGGCGGCCCTCGTCCTCGCCGACCTCGCCGTCCTTGATCAGCTTGTCGATGGCGTCCTTGGCCTTGCGGCGCACGGAACGGATGGAGACCTTGGCGTCCTCACCCTTGCTCTTGGCGACCTTGATGTACTCGCGGCGGCGCTCCTCGGTGAGCTCGGGGAACACCACCCGGATGATGTTGCCGTCGTTGCTCGGGTTGACGCCCAGGTCGGAGTCGCGGATCGCCTGCTCGATGTTGCGCAGCGCGCTCTTGTCGAAGGGGGTCACCACGGCCATACGCGGCTCGGGCACGGAGAACGAGGCCAGCTGGTTGATCGGCGTCGGCGCGCCGTAGTACTCGGCCACGATCTTGTTGAACATCGCCGGGTGCGCACGGCCGGTGCGGATCGCGGCGAAGTCCTCCTTGGCGACCACGACGGCCTTCTCCATCTTCTCCTCGGCCTCGAGGAGGGTCTCTTCGATCACCACTTGCTCCTGCGTGTCTTGAGTAGGCCCGGCTGCGGTTCCATGTGGGGCGGCGGCCGGCTGCGTCGCGTCTTCTTCCTGCACGGTTCCCGACCGGCGGGACATTGTCCATCCCCCGGCCCGGCTCCGTCCCGTCCGTCCCCCGGACGGGGTTGTTCCCGGGGTGTCAGTCCCGGCTGCCGGGGTCCCCCACCAGCGTGCCGATCTTCTCACCCTTGACGGCGCGTCCGATGTTGCCCTCCGCCAGCAGCTCGAAGACCACGATCGGGAGCTTGTTGTCGCGGCACAGCGTCACGGCCGTGGCGTCGGCGACCTTCAGATCGCGCGTGATGACCTCGCCGTAGCCGAGGTGATCGAACTTCACCGCGTCCGGGTTGGTCTTGGGGTCGGAGTCGTAGACCCCGTCCACGCCGTTCTTGCCCATCAGCAGCGCCTCGGCGTCGATCTCCAGGGCGCGCTGGGCGGCGGTGGTGTCGGTGGAGAAGTACGGCATGCCCATTCCGGCGCCGAAGATGACCACGCGGCCCTTCTCCAGGTGCCGTACGGCGCGCAGCGGGATGTACGGCTCGGCGACCTGGCCCATGGTGATGGCGGTCTGCACCCGGCAGTCCACGCCGACCTTCTCCAGGAAGTCCTGGAGGGCGAGGCAGTTCATGACGGTGCCGAGCATGCCCATGTAGTCGGAGCGGGCCCGGTCCATGCCGCGCTGCTGGAGTTCGGCGCCGCGGAAGAAGTTGCCTCCGCCGATGACGATCGCGATCTCCGCGCCGTCGCGTACCACGGCCGCGATCTCGCGGGCGATCTTGTGCACCACGTCGGGGTCGACGCCAAGGCCGCCGCCACCGGAGAAGGCCTCTCCGGACAGCTTCAGCAGAAACCGGCCGCGCACTTTGCCGTCGTCGCTCTTCTGGGCCTTGGTGGTCATGGGGGATCCCGCCTCTTTCACGTGTTGCACATACCAAGAAGGCCATTGCCGGTGGGGCGTGTTTCGCATCCCATACGGCAATGGCCTCCTCGTCAGATCTGCTGTCGTCCGCCACTCATGTGACGGCGTACGCGGACGACTGCTGTCGACCCTATCGGGGTCGGGCGTCGATCGCGGTACGGACTCAGATGCCGACCTTGATGCGCGTGAAGCGCTTCAGGGTGACACCGGCCTCGTCCAGAACCTTCTGGACCGACTTCTTGTTGTCGAGCGCGTACGGCTGGCCGAGCAGCGTGGCGTCCTTGAAGAAGCCGTTGAGGCGACCCTCGACGATCTTCGGCAGGGCGGCCTCGGGCTTGCCCTCGGCGCGGGTGGTCTCCTCGGCGACGCGGCGCTCGGACTCGACGACCTCGGCCGGCACGTCCTCCTTGGAGAGGTACTTCGGCGCGAAGGCGGCGATGTGCTGGGCGACGCCCTTGGCGATCTCCGCGTTCGGCTTGTCCAGCTCGACGAGGACACCGATCTGCGGGGGCAGGTCGGGCATCGTGCGGTGCATGTACGCCGTCACGAAGCCGTCGGCGTACTGCGCGAAGCGGTCCAGGACGATCTTCTCGCCCAGGTTGGCGTTGGCCTCGTCGACGTACGCCTGGACGGTCTTGCCGGCCTCGATCTCGGAGGCGAGCAGGGCCTCGAGGTCGGCCGGGGAGGTCTTGGCGACGTGCTCGGCGATGGTCTTGGCCACGGCCTGGAACTTGTCACCCTTGGCGACGAAGTCCGTCTCGCACTTCAGCTCGACCAGGACACCGGAGGAGTTGTCGTCGGCGATGATCGAGACGACGGCGCCGTTCTCGGCGGAGCGGCCCTCGCGCTTGGCGACGCCCTTCTGGCCCTTGATGCGGAGCGCCTCGACGGCCTTCTCGACGTTGCCCTCGGCCTCGTCCAGCGCCTTCTTGCAGTCCATCATGCCGGCGCCCGTGAGCTCACGGAGCTTCTTGACGTCGGCGGCGGTGTAGTTCGCCATGAGTCTGTGAATCTCTCTCGAAGTCTGGAAGATCGAAGATCTGCGGATGCGCCCATGGAGCCGGAAGGCGCTGTCCTTCCGCTGACCTACGGGTTAACGGCGGGAGCGGACTTCACCGCGCCGGAGGCGCTGGTGGATGCGGTGCCGCTCCCGCCGTCAACTCGGACTGACGGGTCAGGCCTGCTCGGCCTCGGCCGGCTTCTCGCCCTCGGCCGGCTTCTCGGCCTCGGCCTCGGCGGCCGGAGCGGCCTCGGCGGCGGGGGCCTCAGCGGCCGGCGCAGCCTCGGCGGCCGGAGCGGCCTCAGCGGCGGGGGCGGCCTCGTCGGCCTTCTTCTCGCCCTCGAGCAGGTCGCGCTCCCACTCGGCCAGCGGCTCGCCCGCGGCCTTCTCGCCCTTGCCCTCGGTGGCGACACCGGAGCGGGAGATGAGGCCCTCGGCGACCGCGTCCGCGATCACACGGGTGAGCAGCGTGACGGAGCGGATCGCGTCGTCGTTGCCCGGGATCTTGTAGTCGACCTCGTCGGGGTCGCAGTTGGTGTCGAGGATCGCGACGACCGGAATGTTCAGCTTCCGGGCCTCACCAACGGCGATGTGCTCCTTCTTGGTGTCCACGATCCAGACGGCGCTGGGCACCTTCTGCATCTCGCGGATACCGCCGAGGGTCTTCTCCAGCTTGGCCTTCTCGCGCGAGAGCACGAGAAGCTCCTTCTTGGTCAGACCGGACGCGGCGACGTCCTCGAAGTCGATCTGCTCGAGCTCCTTGAGGCGCTGCAGACGCTTGTAGACGGTCGAGAAGTTGGTGAGCATGCCGCCCAGCCAGCGCTGGTTGACGTAGGGCATGCCGACGCGGGTGGCCTGCTCGGCGATGGCCTCCTGCGCCTGCTTCTTCGTGCCGACGAACATGACCGTGCCGCCGTGGGCGACGGTCTCCTTGACGAACTCGTAGGCGCGGTCGATGTACGACAGCGACTGGAGCAGGTCGATGATGTAGATGCCGTTGCGCTCCGTGAAGATGAAGCGCTTCATCTTCGGGTTCCAACGACGGGTCTGGTGACCGAAGTGGACGCCGCTCTCCAGCAGCTCCCGCATCGTGACGACGGCCATGGCCGTATCTCCTTGAATTTCTCGGTTGTGCCGCGGATGCCGGACGGCTTCCGCGCCTGACGCCCACTGCGCGCCGTTCCACGAGGGACCGAGGGGCGCTGATACGGCCCGTTGCCGGGGTGCGTATCGGGGCGTGCGAAGTCGACCCGATGACTCGGGTCGCCACCAGAAGTGTACGGGACCCGTGGGGTGCCGGGTGACGCCGTTGTCCACAAGCGGGCGTCGGTCCACAGCCGCGAGCGGCGACGCGGGCGCTCCGGGACGCTTTCCGCATGCGAGCGAACCGAAGTGTGCGTGTCTGCGCGCGCCTGATCCTGCTGGTGATCGTCACGGCGACGGCCCTGCTGGCCCCGCCACCACCCCTGTTCGCGGCGGGTGCGCCCCTGGCGGACGCCACAGTGCCGGCGATCGGCCGCACCTGGCCCGTCGGCCTGCGCCCCCAAGTCCTGCGGGGCTGGGAGCCCCCGGCGACGGCCTACGGCCGGGGCCACCGGGGTGTGGACCTGGCGGCGCCCGCGGGCACACCGGTTCGAACGGTGGCGGCGGGCCGGGTCTCCTTCGCGGGCCGGGTGGCCGGCAAGGGAGTCGTCTCGGTGGCCCTCACGGGAACGGGCGACCCACCCCTGCGCACGACGTACGAGCCGGTGACGGCGACGGTCGAGGAGGGCGAGGAGGTGGAACCGGGCGAGGTGATCGGCACGGTGGACGCGCGCGGTTCGCACTGCACGGCGACATGCGTCCACTGGGGCCTGCGCCGCGGCGAGGCGTACGTGAACCCGCTGTCGCTCCTGCCGCCGTGGCTCCTGCACAGGGGCCCGTCGAGGCTGCTGCCGCCGGCCCAGCCGCGGGCCCGCGTGCCGCTCGGGGCGATGGGGGCCCCTGCTTGCGCGAAGTCGAGAGCTTGGGGCCGGGCGGACGCAGCGGCACCCTGCTCCGCCGGGCTGCGGAACGCCCTGGCGTCAACCCCGAGGCCCTCAGCCCCGCACACCCCGCAGCGCCATCGACACAGCCGCATCCGTGATCGCTCCGGGCTCCTCCGCCGCCCCCAGCTCGATCCTCCGCACGGCCGCGTCCACCACCCCCTGCAACAGCATCGCCGCCAGCCGGGGCTGCGCATGCCCCAGCTCGCCCAGCGCCTCGACGATCATCGCGACCAGCCCGCCGTGCGCCGCCCGGATCTTCTCCCGCGCCCCCGCGTCGAGCTCACTCGCGGAGATCGCGACCACGGCCCGGTGCCGCCGGTCGCCGACCAGCTCCAGCTGCTGCCGCACATACGCCTCGACCTTGGCCTCGGCCGTCTCCGCCCGCTCCATCGCCGCCGACACGTCCGCCGCCCAGACCGGGAAGTCGACCTCGCACAGCTCCTCGACCACGGCCGCCCGTGACCGGAAGTACTCGTAGACGGACGATCGCGCGAGGCCCGTCCGCTCGGCGAGGGCCGGGAAGGTCAACGCCTCCGTACCGCCCTCGGACAACAAGGAACGAGCCGCGTCCAGCAGGGCGGCTCGCTGCATCGACCGGTGCTCGGCCACGGAGGCCGCTCGAATCCTTGGCACGTCAACACTCTACGGACGCGTCCCGCCGGACGGGAGTGGCTGTCACCGGCCCGACGGCATCCGGCCAGGTCAGCGACCGAAGCTCGCCAGTTTCGCTCTGAGCTGCAGCACCGACTTGGTGTGGATCTGGCTGACCCGGCTCTCGGTCACCCCCAGCACGTTCCCGATCTCGGCCAGGGTGAGGCCCTCGTAGTAGTACAGCGTGACCACGGTCTTCTCCCGGTCGGGCAGCGTGTTGATCGCCCGCGCCAGGAACCTCCGCAGCTCCCGGTCCTCGGCGACCTCGACGGGGTTGTCGGCGGCGGTGTCCTCCAGCGTGTCCATGACGCTGAGCCCGTCGCCGCCCTCGCCGCCCCCGTGCAGCAGCTCCTCCAGGGCCACCACGTTGGCCAGCGACAACTGGCTGAACACCGCGTGGAGTTCCTCGACCGCGATGCCCATCTCGGAGGCCACCTCGCCCTCGCTCGGGGTCCGCCGCAGCCGCGCCTCCAGCGTGGCGTACGCCCGCTCCACGTTGCGCGCCTTCTGCCGCACCGAGCGGGGGATCCAGTCCAGCGCCCGCAGTTCGTCGATCATCGCGCCGCGGATCCGGGTGATCGCGTACGTCTCGAACTTGATCTCCCGGTCGATGTCGAACTTCTCGATCGCGTCGATCAGCCCGAACACCCCGGACGAGACGAAGTCCGCCTGCTCGACGTTGGACGGCAGGCCCACGCTGACCCGTCCCGCGACGTACTTCACGAGCGGCGAGTAGTGCAGGATCAGCTGCTCCCGCAACCGCTCGTCCCCCGTCGCCTTGTACGACCGCCACAGCTCGTCGAGCGTCGAGGGAGCGGGCGGCCGCACGCTGCCACCGTCACGGGCGGCTGGGGGGATCGCCGCCCGGTCGGACCCGGAGGTGTGCTGGGGCATTCGTCGCCTTGTGCCGTTCTGCTGCGGAGTGGTGCTGCTGGGATGGGCTGTCTGTCTGATGTCGAGTTGCCTGTCCGTGTCGGATCCTCGTGAGCGTAGCGTGACTGCGGTGTCGCGGTGCGCGAAGGGCGGAGGCCGAGGCGGGCGCAGATACGTTCCCGAGGACATCCCGTCGGGACGTCGTGGTCGCTCGGTGTGATCGCCAGAGGGCCTCAACTGGGCGCATTTCCAAGGGTTGTCGGGGTTCCCCCGGACGGCCGAACACACACGGTCAACACGGCCCACGACCGCTGCGGACCGACATCACCGCCTGGCGTGTCAACTTCCAGCCGTCGCCGTGTCGTTCGACGTAACCGAGTGCTCGGAGTTCGTACAGTCTCGCGATCGCGTCGTCCTGCCCGGTCTGTGCGGAGCGCGCGATCTCGTCCGGCCTGGCCACCCCGCGTCCCGGCAGTGCGGCGAGCACCTGCCGGGCGGCCGGTTCCAGCAGGTCCCGGGGCAGGACGGGGCCGCGCCGGTCGGGGGCCAGCTCTCCGATGTCACCGACCAGTTCGACGACATCCGCGACGTCGGTGACCAGGGCGGCCTCGCCGCGCAGCAGATCGTGCACCCCGGCGGAGAGCCCGCTGGTGGCCGGGCCCGGTACGCCCATGGTGTGCCGGCCGAGGCGCTGTGCCGCCCGTGCGGTGACCAGGGAGCCGCTGCGGTGGGCGGCCTCGACGACCACCGTGCCCCGGGTGAGCGCGGCGATCACTCTGTTCCGCAGGATGAACCGGCTCGGCGTCGGATGATCGCCGGGTGGCAACTCGCCGATCACCAGCCCCTGTTCGGCGATCCTGCTGATCAGCCGGGTGTGGCCGCGGGGGTAGGGCCGGTCGACGCCGCAGGCGAGGACGGCGACGGTGGCGCCGCCGGCTCCGAGCGCTCCGCGATGGGCGGCGCCGTCGACTCCGTAGGCGCCGCCGGACACCACGACCCAGCCCTGCTCGGCGAGGCCGGCGGCGAGGGTCGCGGCCATGTGGGCCCCGTACTCGGTGCAGGCCCGGGCGCCGACCACGGCGACCGATTTCAGCGCCCACATCCGCAGGCTGGGCCGCCCGCGCACCCACAGCCCCAGGGGCCGGGCGTCCCCGAGATCGTCGAGCTGCCCCGGCCACTCCCCGCCCCCGGGAGACACGAACCGCACCCCGGCGTCCCGGGCGGCCTCCAGGTCCCGGCGCGGCCGGGCGGCCTCCGCCCTGGCCACCAGCCCGGCCCATCGCTTCCCGCTCGCCCCCGGCAGAGCGGCCCCGCCCTCCCTCAGCCGCCGCACCACTTCCCCGACCCCGAACTCCCGCACCCACCGTCCGCCGGCCTCGTCGCCGGGCTCGATGACACGGGTGAGCAAGACCCGGCCGAGCAGTTCGTCGTCCGGTCCGCCGTCGACGCTCATGTCAGCGCCCCGATGGCCATGGGGACGCCTCGCGGCACACCGGTGCGCAACTGGAGCGCGAGGGCGACGTCCGAGGCGTCGGGCCGGTCGTGGCCGACGAGGTCGGCGACGGTCCAGGCCACGCGCAGGACGCGATCGAGACCGCGGGCCGTCAGGACACCCCGCTCCAGGCTCCGCTCCGCCTCGTCCATCGCGCCGGGCACGGCGTACCAGCGGCTGCGCAGCTCACGGCCGGGCACCTCGCTGTTCGTGCACCAAGGCGCCCCGGCCAGGCGCTCCGCAGCCCGTTCCCGGGCCGCCCGGACCCGGTCGGCGACCGTCGCGGTCGACTCGCCCCGGGCGCCGGAGGCGGTCAGCTCGGTGCGCGTGACACGGTCCACCTCGACGCGCAGGTCGACCCGGTCCAGCAGCGGGCCGGAGAGCCTGGCCTGGTAGCGGCGGACGGCCGCGGGCGGACACTCGCACAGGTCGTCCCGCTGCGAGAACCGGCCGCAGGGGCAGGGGTTGGCCGCGAGCACCATGAGGAACTTCGCGGGGAAGCGCACGACCCCGGCGCTGCGCGCGATCACGACATGCCCCGCCTCCAGCGGCTGGCGCAGCGCGTCCAGGGCCCGGCTGTTGAACTCCGGCGTTTCGTCCAGGAACAACACCCCGCGGTGGGACAGCGACACCGCGCCGGGCCGTGCGATGCCCGGGCCGCCGCCGACGAGTGCCTGCATGGTGGCCGAGTGGTGCGGGGCGCAGTAGGGGGCGACGTCGATCAGGGGCTTGCCCGGGGGCAGCAGGCCCGCCACCGAGTGGACCGCGGTGACCTCCAGCGACTCCTGCCGGCCGAGCCGGGGCAGGATGGCCGGCAGCCGTTCGGCGAGCATCGTCTTGCCGGCGCCGGGCGGCCCCTCCAGGAAGAGGTGGTGCCCGCCCGCTGCGGCCACCTCCACGGCCGTGCGCGCCGAGGTCTGCCCGACGACGTCCGCCAGGTCGTGACCGTGGTCGTGCTGGGCCGCGCCGACGCTGTGCATGCCCGTGGCCGCGCCTGTGCCCGGCATGCGCAGGCCGGCGAGGAGCGGGTCCGGGCGGCCCAGCTCGTCCCGTTCCTCGTCGGGCACGGGTTCGTCGGCCAGGATCGCGATCAGCTGCCGCAGGCTGCGGACGCCCAGCACCGACACCCCGGGCACGAGGGAGGCCTCGGCGGCGGCGCACTCCGGCACCACCACCTGCTCATACCCGGCATCGGCAGCCGCCAGCACCGCCGGCAACACCCCTCGCACCGGCCGCACCCGCCCGTCCAGTCCCAGTTCGCCGATCATCACGATGTCGGCGAGGACCCGTGGGTCGATGCGCTCCGCCGCGCCGAGGACCGCCGCCGCGACGGCCAGGTCGAAGCCGCTGCCGGACTTCGGTACCGAGGCGGGGCTCAGGCCGACCGTGAGCTTCTTCTGGGGCCAGGCCGCTCCCGAGTTGACGACCGCTGCACGCACCCGGTCCCGGCTCTCCGTGAGGCTCTTGTCGGGCAGTCCCACCAGGGTGAAGGCCGCGACGCCGGGTTCGAGGTCGGCCTGGACCTCGACGACCACGCCCTCGACGCCGACCAGCGCCACCGAACACGTACGGGCGAATGCCATTCAGGCCACCCCCCGCACATGCTCGACCACGGCAGCGCCGCGGGCCCGCAGCAGCACCCCGACCACGTCGATGCGGACCCCGCCGGGCGGTGCGCCCCCGTGTGTCTGGATCCACCGCTCGGCCAGGTCCCGCAGCCGCTCCGCCTTCTGCGGGGTCACGGCCGCCATCGGATGCTCGAAGGGACCCTCCCTGCGGGTCTTCACCTCGCACACGACCAGGACGTCACCGTCCCTGGCCACGATGTCGATCTCGCCGCTCCGGCCGGAGCGCCAGTTGCGCTCCACGACCGTCATACCGGCCTCGGCCAGCCGCCGTGCGGCCAGGCTCTCCCCGTACCTACCCATGGCACTGCGTGCCAGCTGTGCGGTCATGTCGGCACCACCTCCGGCGCCAACGATCACGCACCCGCCCCCGCGAAGTGGATCTTGGTGGACGGCTCAGCGGTTGTGGACAAACCCGTCACCCTCCCGGGTGGACGTCACCCGCTCGGCAGCTCCAGGTCGCTCTTGTTCAGCTCCTCGATGTTCACGTCCTTGAACGTGAGGACCCGGACCTGCTTCACGAACCGTGCCGGCCGGTACATGTCCCAGACCCAGGCATCCGCCATGGACACCTCGAAGAACACCTCACCCTGGACCGAGTGCACCTGCATCTCGTAGTCATTGGTCAGGTAGAAGCGCCGCTCGGTCTCGATCACGTATTTGAACAGACCGACGACATCGCGGTACTCCCGGTAGAGCTTCAGCTCCATCTCGGTCTCGTACTTCTCGAGGTCCTCGGCGCTCATGGCATGTTCCCCTTCAGCCGTGCGATCCCCCCATTGTGCGCCAGTCCCGTGAGCCCCTAGACGATTTCCGGGTCAAGGATCACAGGCCTGGCCGGGGGACCTTCGTCGAGCAGCGTGCGCAGCAGCCCGGCGAGTCTGGTCGGATACACCGTCTCATGTGCCCGGCTCAGTTCCGGACACGTCCACCAGCGCGCTCCGGCGACACTGCGCCGTTCCAGCTCGGTCAGACCCGTGGCGGCCACCGCCGTGCGGTCCGTACGGGCCAGGTAGTACCACTCGTCCTGGTCCCAGCGGCGGCCGGCGAACGGGAAGGAGCACCTCCGCCGCCACAGCACCGGGCCGAGCTCGACCTCGGTGATGCCCGTCTCCTCGGCGAGTTCCCGCAGGGCGGCCTGTTCACGGGTCTCGTCGCCCTCCACTCCCCCGCCGGGGGTGAACCACCAGTCGTCGGCCGGATCGTCCGGCTCGTGCCCGTGCAACAGCAGGATGCGGTCCTGCGGGTCGAGCAGCACGACCCGGGCGACCTTGCGCAACCCGCCCTCGTAGGTGTCCTGGCCCGTTCCCACGGCCTCAGCGGGCACCTGCGGGCTCCGTGCTCTCCCGTCGGGCCCGGGCGGCGCCGGTGCGTTTGGCGATGGGGCCGTAGGCGCCTCCGCCCAGGACGAGCACGGCGCCGGCGATCACGAGGAAGGTGATCGTCTGCAGCGGGCCGGGCGAGGAGAGGGCGCCGAGCGGCTCGAAGCCGATGGGGCGCTCCAGCATGCCCTCCATCGGCCACACGACGGAGTCGACGCGGGCGTCCACCGCGGAGCGCGCCACCGTGCCACTGGCGGCGTCGGTCAGGTGGGCCGTGGAGTCCACGGAGTTGCCGCGCTCGTCGCCGAGCAGGAAGAGGCGGCCCTCGGGGACGGTCACGGTCGGGAAGTTGCTCATCTCGGCCGGTGTGCCCTTGGGCAGGTACGTTTCGTCGATCTCCTTGCCGTTGACCTTGAGCTTGCCGTCCTGGCAGCAGGAGACCGTGTCGCCGCCGACGGCGACCACACGCTTGACCATCGGCGCGTTGGCCCAGGTCGCGTCCTTGAAGACGACGACGTCACCACGGCGCACCTCGCCACCGTCGACGCGCTGCGCCAGGATCCGGTCGCCCGCGTCGATCGTCGGTGTCATCGAGCTGGTGGGCACGGTGTACGGCCGGTAGACCACCGCTCCCCAGGCGAACCCGCCCAGGAACAGCACGAGGCCCAGCGCGACGGCCAGCCCGGACAACCGCTGTCCGGTCCGGCTGCCCACCGGGCCCATGCTCGGGCCACCGCTGCGCGGGGCCGTGTGCGTCATGCTCTCGCCACCCATGGGTCCGCACCCTACCCGGGGGTACCGGCCGGGGTCAGCCCATGGCCGGGATCACTGCTTCCGGCGACGCCAGAGCACCACCGGCACCACACCGAGGAGTGCGATCCCCTGCGGCGCGACCGAAAGGCCACCGGCGGCAGGCTGGGCGTCGAGACCGGCCTGGTCGAAGGTGTCCGGCACCGGCAGGGTGTCCCAGCGGTTGATCGGCCAGGCGACGACGACGGCCCGTCCGACGACGTCCTTCACCGGCACCATGCCGTGGTTCTTGTCGGCCTGGTTGTAGCGGGAGTCCCGCGAGTTCTGCCGGTGGTCGCCCATGACCCAGATGTAGCCCTCGGGGACCTTCACCTTGAACTGGCCGCCCTGGTCGTCGACGCTGCACGGCGTGTTGCCGGCGTAGACGTACGACTGCTCGTTCAGCGCCTTGCCGTTGACCGTGAGCGGGCCGGTGTTCTTGCACTCGATCGTGTCGCCGCCGACGCCGACGACGCGCTTGATGAGGTCCTTCTCCTCCACGGACGGCATGAGGCCGATCCAGCTGAGGAAGGTCTGCAGGGCGTTCGGATCCGTGGTCGGCTCGCCCGCGAGCCAGTTGTCCGGGTCGTGGAAGACGACGACCTCGCCGCGCTCGGGCTCGGAGCCGAACCAGGGGGTGAGCTTGTCGACCAGGACGCGGTCACCCTGCTGGAGGGTGTTCTGCATCGAGTCGGAGGGGATGGAGAAGGCCTGCACCAGGAAGGTCTTGATCAGCAGCGCCAGCACCAGCGCGATACCGATCAGGATGGGCAGCTCCTTCCAGAAGGAGCGCGGCTTCTTCGGTGTCCTGGCCGTACCGCCCGGCCCCTGGTCCCCTGCTGTCGTGTGCTCGCCCGTCACCCTGTCGTCCTCGGCTGACCCGGAGTCACTCCCGGAGGTCACGGCGCTGTCCGCGGCCGGGACGGCGGATTCCGCGGGGCGTCCGCGATGCTCCTCGCCGTCGTGTCCGGACCGTGCGCCAACCGCCACATCCCCCACGCCAACTCCTCACTCTGTGCCGCCGCCTGCCCCATACACGACGCAGGCCCACCACTCCCATAACGAGCGGGAGTTCCGCAGGGGTCGGGAGCTGGATCGTTCCGTTCGAATCGTAGGAGGCAACCCTATGCGACAGTTCGGGAGCAGCGGTCGACCCGGTGGCCGAGTCGGACACGGAGGCGTAGGTATTCGGTTCCTCCAGCATGTTCCAGTGCCCGAAGGGCCAGGCGATGACCATGGCGCGGCCCACCACCTCGTCCTCGGAGACCGTGCCCCCGTAGTCGGTGTCCTGGTGGGCGCGGGAGTCCGCGGAGTTGTTCCGGTGGTCGCCCATCACCCACAGCCGCCCCTGGGGGACGGTGATGTCGAACGGCGTGTCGGACGGAGCGGCGCCGGGATACAGGTAGTCCTCGTTCAGCGGGATGCCGTTGACGGTCACGCGACCTTGCGTGTCGCAGCACTTGACGCGGTCGCCGCCGACGCCGACGACCCGCTTGATGAGGTCCTTCTCGTTCTCGGACGGCAACAGGCCGATGAAGGTGAGCCCTTCCTTGACCTGCTTGATGACGACGGGGTCGGCCTTCTGCGTGGTGGGTTGCTCGTCCTTGAGCCAGCCGCCGGGGTCCTTGAAGACGACGACGTCCCCGCGCTGCGGCTTCGAGCCGAACCACGGGGTGAGCTTGTCGACCAGGACGCGGTCGCCGATCTGGATCGTCTGCTCCATGGATCCGGACGGGATGACGAAGGCCTGGACGAGGAACGTCTTCAGCACGAGCGCTATCAGGACGGCGACGCCCACGAGGAGCGGTATCTCCTTGACGGCACCGCGCCTGCGGCGCCGCTTGACCTTGCGCTGGAGCTTGCGGCGCTCGGCACGCGTACGGCCACCGGAGGGGCCGGCGGCGCGCCGGGCGCCGGTGGGCAGCAGGTTCTCCGCGGGGCCCGCAGGGACGCCGCGCGGTTTGCCGCGGTTACCCATGGGCGCCCGCCCTTCCGGCGGCGGGCACGCGCGCGTAGGCGTCGGGGCGGTGCAGCCCGGTGGCGTGGCCGAAGGGCCAGATGATCCAGTCGGCGCGGCCGATCACGCCGCCGAGGGGGATCATGCCGCCGCCCGGCGAGCCGAGGTGGTCGCGGGAGTCGCTGGAGTCGCTGCGGTGGTCGCCGAGGACGAACAGGGTGCCGCCGGGCACGACGACGTCGAAGGGCACCGTGGACGGGCTGTCGCCGGGATACAGGAAGCCCGACTCGTCGACCGGCCGGCCGTTCACCTGGATCCTCCCCTCCCTGTCGCAGCAGACCACGCGGTCTCCCCCCACGCCGACAACGCGTTTGATGTAGTCCGCGTGCCCGAAGTACCCGGTCCCGTCGAACACGACGATGTCTCCCCGCTGCGGCGCGGCACCGAAACGGTACGCCAACTTATTTACGAGAACCCGGTCCCCGATCCTCAATCCCTGCTCCATGGATCCGCTGGGGATCTGGAACGGGCGCAGCACGAACGTGCTGAGCATCAGCAGGAACAGCAGGCAGACCAGCAGGGTGAGAGTGATCCGGCCGCCCGGGATCCAGGAGCTGACACGCGACACCAACGCGAAACGCGACCGGTCCTCCGGCCCTGCTGGTTCCGAGGTCGTTCTCTCGGAGCCGGAAGGGCGGGAGGAGCGGTCGCGCTCCGTCGGCTGTGCTTCGGTGTCCATCGGAGCCAGATGCTATCCGGCCCCGACGCGAACCCCGGAGAGCGCTCAGCTCTCGCGCTTCTCCTTGATCTTCGCGGCCTTGCCGCGCAGCTCGCGCAGGTAGTACAGCTTGGCGCGACGGACGTCACCCTTGGTGACGAGCTCGATCTTCTCCACGATCGGGGTGTGCACCGGGAACGTGCGCTCGACGCCGACGGAGAAGGAGACCTTGCGGACCGTGAAGGTCTCGCGCACGCCGGAGCCCTGGCGGCGGATCACAACGCCCTTGAACTGCTGCACACGGGAGCGGTTGCCCTCGATGACGCGGACGTGGACGTTGACGGTGTCGCCCGGACGGAAGGCGGGGACGTCGCTGCGCAGCGACGCGGAGTCGACGGAGTCGAGCAGGTGAGACATTTCGTCTGCTTTCCTCGCTGATGCCACAGGTCATCAACGGAAACTAGGTGTTTCGGGATCAGGTGTGTGCGGGTCGGGGCGGACGTCGTCTCCCCCTGTGGCAGGGGCGCACGCCGGACGGACGCACAACAGCTGGCTATTCTTCCACGCCCTCGGTCCTGCGCCAAAATCGGCCGTACGGCTCCCCCGCCGGATCGGGTGCCCAGCCCAGGATGGAGAGCATCTCGCGGTCCTTCTTGTCGAAGGCCTTCGGGTCGCACCGCTCGATGAGGTCGGGCCGGTGGGCGGTGGTGCGCTTCAGGGCCTCGTCGCGGCGCCAGCGGGCGATCTTCCCGTGGTGGCCGCTGAGCAGCACGTCGGGGATGTCCCGGCCGCGCCATCCGGGCGGCTTGGTGTAGACGGGCCCCTCCAGCAGGCTCGCCATGGCGCCGGGGGCGAAGGAGTCGTCGCGGTGGGACTCGGCGTTGCCCAGGACACCCGGCAGCAGCCGCGCCACGGCCTCCGTGACGACGAGGACGGCGGCCTCGCCGCCGGCCAGGACGTAGTCGCCGATGGACACCTCGTAGACCGGCATCCGTGTCGCGTACTCGTCGACGACACGGCGGTCGATGCCCTCGTAGCGGGCCGGCGTGAAGATCAGCCAGGGGCGCTCGGAGAGCTGGACGGCGAGCTCCTGGGTGAAGGGGCGGCCGCTGGGGGTGGGCACGATGAGGGCGGGCTCGTGGGATCCCGTCTCGTAGCCGTCGGCCAGGACGGAGTCCAGTGCGTCCCCCCACGGCTCGGTCTTCATGACCATGCCGGGGCCGCCGCCGTACGGGGTGTCGTCGACGGTGTTGTGACGGTCGTAGGTCCAGGAACGCAGGTCGTGGACGTGCACGTTGAGCTGTCCACGCGCGCGTGCCTTGCCGACGAGGGAGACGTTCAGCGGTTCCAGGTACTCGGGGAAGATCGTCACGACGTCGAGGCGCATCAGGGCTCGTCCCGGCTGGAGGCGATCTCGGCGCGGTCGTCGATCAGGCCCGGCGGCGGGGTGATGACGGCCTTCTGCTCCTCGAGGTCGATCTCGGTGACGATCTCCTCGACGAAGGGGATCAGCACCTCGCTGCCGTCGGGGCGCTCCACGATGAACAGGTCCTGCGAGGGCAGGTGCGAGATCTCCGTGATCCGGCCGACCTCGGTGCCGTCCGCGGTGACCACGTCGAGGTCCATGAGCTGGTGGTCGTAGTACTCGTCCTCGCCCTCGGGCATTTCCTCCGGGTCGATCTCGGCGATCAGGAGGGTGTTGCGCAGGGCCTCGGCGCCGGTGCGGTCGCTGACGCCCTCGAAGCGCAGCAGGAGACGGCCGCTGTGGACGCGGCCCGTCTCGATGGTGAGCGGTCCCGCGGTGGCGGGATCGGTGAGAAGCACGGCACCGGGGCCGAGCCTCAGCTCCGGCTCGTCGGTCCGTACCTCGACGGTGACCTCACCCTTGATGCCATGGGCACGGCCGATCCGTGCGACTACCAGCTGCACGTGTCCAAGTCTCCTGTCATACAGCGACGGGCCGGGGACGGCCCTCAGGCCTTCCCCGGCCCGAGCCGGTTGCGATAAGCGTCAGCGGACGTGGTCCACGTCGACGAGGTCGACGCGGACACCGCGACCGCCGATGGCGCCCACGACGGTACGCAGGGCGCGTGCGGTGCGGCCGTTGCGGCCGATCACCTTGCCGAGGTCGTCCGGGTGGACCCGGACCTCGAGCACGCGACCGCGGCGCAGGTTGCGCGAGGCGACCTGCACATCGTCAGGGTTGTCGACGATGCCCTTCACGAGGTGCTCGAGAGCCTCCTCGAGCATGCTCAGGCCTCGGTCGAAGCGGACTCAGCGGCGGCCTCGTCCTTCTTCTCAGCCTTCTTCTTCTGGGTGATCGCCTCACCCTTGCCCTCGTCCTCGCCGCCGATGGCCTCGAAGGACGGGCGCGCGGCCTTCTCCGGCTGCGTCAGCAGCGGAGCCGGGGCGGGCTCGCCCTTGAACTTCTGCCAGTCGCCGGTCTTCTTGAGGATGGCCATCACGGGCTCGGTCGGCTGAGCGCCGACACCGAGCCAGTACGCCACACGCTCGGCGTCGACCTCGATCACCGACGGGTTGTACGTCGGGTGGTACTTGCCGATCTCCTCGATGGCCCGGCCGTCACGGCGGGTACGGGAGTCGGCGACGACGATGCGGTAGTGAGGCGAACGGATCTTGCCCAGACGCTTCAGCTTGATCTTGACTGCCACGGGAGTGGGTTCTCCTGGTTTTGACGTGGTTGGGCACGGCGAGAAAGCCGCGTGGGGTTGCGGTACCCGAGTGCCCGATGGACGCGTCAGCCGGAGGCGAGAGGGTTCCTGTGCGGCTGTCGAGTACAGCTAGCCATTGTGCCACACCCCGCGGGTCGCTCCGGGCCGGGGCCCGAACCGCCGTGCGGGCATGCCGAGAGCGCACCCGGCGTGGAGGTGAAGCCCGTCGGGTGCGCGTCACGGCCCGAGCCCTGCGCCACTGACCGGCAGCCACGAGATGCCGGTGGAGGGCGTCAGCTCGCTACCGCTCCCACGACGTCCGGGATCCGGAACGGCTTGCCGCAGCCGCCGCAGACGATCGGGGCCTGGGCGAGGACCGACGGGACGACGCGGACGTTGCGGCCGCAGTCGCAGACCGCCTTGACGCGTACGCCGCCGCCCGAGGAGCCGTGGCGTGCGGCCGGGCCCCGGAAGGTGCGGGAGGTGTCGGAGGACGTCGCGGCGGTGTGCGCCTTCAGGGCGCGCTGGAGACGCTCCATCGTCGGACGGTAGCGGCGCTTCGCCTCGGGGGTGAGCGTGACCAGGGAGAAGCCGCTGCTGGGATGCGGTTCCTCGGGGTGGTCCAGGCCCAGCTCCTCGGCGATCGCGAGGAATCTGCGGTTGTGGTAGCGGCCGGCACGGGAGGTGTCGCGGACGCCGCGCGCGGCGGCGATGCCATGGACTGCCTCATGGAGCAGTCGCTCGAAGGAGAGCTCGTGACCGCACGCGGACGACGACTCCCCGATCAGGGACTCTGGCGCGGCAAGGTCGGGCAGCTCGGGGTGGTACCGCTGAATATCGGCCCACGCCTGTGCCAGCTCTGCGGCGAGAACAGGTGGTGTCTGTGTCGTGCTCACGTAATGACAACGAGCCGGGGTGCCTCAGTGTTCCGATTCCGGGCCATCCCAAATAATTTGCACGTACCCGTCAGTTGCCTCTGATGCGTCCCGACGAGGGCGGGTGCGCTGATCTGTGGAGAAGCCTCACAGCTCACCACAAGGTGGTGCGTAGTCCCGCGTACGCCCCGGCGCGTAGAGCCTGTCCGCACGCCGGGGCAACAAGGGTCCGCTGGTGCGCAAGAGGTGTTTCGGTCGCCTTGCGCTCCACTCGGCGAGCGCGTGCACAGCTCAGTAAGCGCGTGCGACGACCGCGACGTTACCGGGTGCGTCGTCGGCGTCCGGCACCGACCCGTCCTCGGCGACCAGACACCGTACGGTCACCGCGTGCTCGGCCAGCCGGGCCTCGCCCTCCTCGCCGAGCACGGCCCACGGGATGCGCGCCCAACCGCCGGCCGTGGCGGCCTCGACGGCCTCCGCAAGGGTCGAGACCTCGGCCGTCCGGGACTCGCGGCTCTCGCGGGACTGCCGGAGCAGCAGGTCTTGGTCCTCTTCGAGGATCTTGGGGAGCAGCTCGGCCAGACCGGCCGGCGCCACCGGTTCCTTGCCGCCCGGGATGCGGCGGGCCAGCATCGCGGTGCCGTTCTCCAGGTCGCGCGGGCCGATCTCGATCCGGACGGGCACGCCCTTGAGCTCCCAGTCGACCGCGCGGCGGCCGAAGGGGATGTCGGTGCGGTCGTCGACGTGGACGCGGACACCGGACGCCTTCAGCCGGTCGCCGAGCTCGCGGACCTTGGCCAGAACCGCCTCCTCGCCCTTGATCGCGAGCACGACGGCCTGGATCTGCGCCAGCCGCGGCGGGACGCGCAGGCCGTGGTCGTCGCCGTGCATCATCACCAGGGCGCCGATCATGCGGGTGGTGGCACCCCAGGAGGTCTGCCGGACCAGTTCCTGCCGGCCGTCCTTGGACAGGTACCGGGGTACGGTCGGATGACCATGGTGCCGCGCACCGGCCCGTTGTCGGCGAGCTCCGCCTTGGTGATCAAGTCCTGGTACCAGCGCGGGAAATCGTCCGCCCGGGAGGTGAGAGCGGGTGCCTTGGCCATGGCGAGAGGGTACGGGCCCAAGTTGCCGGAATGTGAAATCTCGCCATAGGCACATGACATCTCACAAGCCCTGCCGCATTCCACTGGACGACAGGTCGAGGGGGGAGTTTCCTGGCATACGGGGGTAGTGCGAGCGCACTGTCACGGGGGCCATGGAATCGGGCAAGAGGCAACTCTCGGCGGATTGGGGCGCTTACTTATGACACCTACGCTCGTGCGGCAGCACCTGCCTCACGCGGGGGCAGCACCCCGCGTGGACCTGCGTGCACGCGCGCGTGACTGGTCCGAGATCCAGGAGCGGATGCTCGTACCGCTCTACGAGGCCGTCTACGAGCGACTGGAAGTGGGTCCCGCCACGCGGCTGCTCGGCCTCGGCTGCGGTTCCGGGCTCTCCCTGCTGATGGCCACCGCCCGGGGAGCGGCGGTCACCGGTGTCGACGTTTCCCCCGAAAGAATGACCCTGGCGCGGGAGCGGCTGCTGCCCGGGACGCCGGGCACGCGCACGAGTCCGGACATCCGGCTGGTCGACGGCTCGCCCAGGGACACCGCGGTGCCGGGCGCTCCCGGGTACACCCTGGTGACCGCCTTCGAGCCGATCGGGTGCCTCGCGGGCGACTCGGAGGGGCTGGGCGGACTGCTCGCCGAGGCGACACCGCTCGCCCAGCGCGGTGCGGCCGTGGTGCTGGCCGGCTGGGGTCCGCCGGAGCGGTGCGCCACGGCGTCCGTGATGCGGGTGGCCACGAAGCTGGCGGAGCCGCTGCGCAACTCGGGCAGCTGGCGGCCCGCCTGCCGTGACGACCTGGAGGACGTCGCCCAGCGGGCCGGGCTCAAGCCGGACGGGTCGGGGCGGGTGGCGTGCCCCTTCGGCTACGCCGATGTGGGCAGCGCGGTACGCGGGCTCAAGTCGACGGGGCTGTTCGACGCGGCGATGACGGCGACGGACCAGGTGCAGGTGGACAAGGAGCTGACCGAGGCCCTGCATCCGCACCAGCGGCCCGACGGGACGGTGTGGATGCCGAACGTGTTCCGGTACCTGATCGCCCGGACACCCTGACGAACGAGCTTCCGATGCAGGTGTGAATGGTGTGAAGAAAGCGCCATGGGGTGCTTCTGGTTTCACCAAGTGGATCATGAACGTTTAATGTGATCCACCGCTCGGGGGACCTACACATCTGCATACAGGAGCTGCTGTGCCGCACCACCAGACCGCGCTGCGCCTCGTCGCGCCCGTGGCCGTTCTCGCCCTGACACTCACCGCCTGCGGTGGCGGCGACGACACTGCCGACGCGAAGAGCGCGGGCACCGCCCAGGCCAAGGCCTCACCGTCACCGGAGCCCACCTCCGGCGGCGAGATGGGGGCCGGCGAGAGCGCGACGGGCAAGGTCGCGGAGGACCCGGGCGAGGTCACCTACGAGGTGCTGGCGCAGAAGGTCGACGTGGGCACCGAGGCGGAGGCGGCGAAGGCCGTCTCCGAGCCGGACAAGGTCAAGGGCAAGGTGCTGGCCGTCGCGCACCTGAAGTACACCCACAAGAGCGGGCCCGCCCTCACCGACGGCGGCGACGTGCACGACGGCACCACGGTCTTCGCCGACGGGCAGCGCGGCTCCGTCCTCATCGGCGCGTCCGAGGACACCGCGGGCTGCGAGGACCCCTACGACGTCGAGAGCTGGAAGCAGGGCGAGAGCCATGTCTTCTGCGAGACGTACGTGGTCCCGGCGAACGCCAAGAGCGTCGAGGTCCACTGGTCCGAGGAGGACGGCGAGCCCTACATCTGGAAGTTCCCGAACGCCTGACCGGCCTGCTGCCGGCGGACGACTGAGGGCGCCCCTTTCCGAAAGGGGCGCCCTCAGTGCCGTGCGGGACGGGCCGTCAGCCCATGAACTTCTTGAACTCGTCGGGGAGTTCGAAGTCCTTGCCGCCCTGCTGCGGCAGTCCGAAGGCGCTGCCGCCCTCGGCCGCGGCGGCCCGGCGGGCGGCCTCCTCCTGCTCCTGCTGCTTGCGCTTCATCGGGTTACCGGAGCGCTGCTTGCCCTTGGCCTGCTTCTGCTTCTTCTTCGTCCGGCCGGGGCCGCCACCCATGCCAGGCATCCCCGGCATACCGGGCATGCCGCCGCCCTGGGCCATGCGAGACATCATCTTGCGGGCCTCGAAGAACCGCTCGACCAGGTTCTTGACCGCGCTGACCTCGACGCCGGAACCCTTGGCGATACGGGCGCGGCGCGAGCCGTTGATGATCGTCGGCTCCTGGCGCTCGGCCGGGGTCATCGACTTGATGATGGCGGCCGTGCGGTCGACGTCGCGCTCGTCGAGGTTGTTGATCTGGTCCTTCATCTGGCCCATGCCCGGGAGCATGCCGAGCAGCTTGGAGATGGAGCCCATCTTGCGGACCTGCTCCATCTGGGCCAGGAAGTCGTCCAGGGTGAAGTCCTGGCCCTTCTTGGACGCCAGCTTGGAGGCCATCTTCTCGGCCTCTTCCTGGCTGAACGTCTTCTCCGCCTGCTCGATCAGGGTGAGCAGGTCACCCATGTCGAGGATGCGGGAGGCCATCCGGTCAGGGTGGAAGGCGTCGAAGTCGTCGAGCTTCTCGCCGTTCGACGCGAACATGATCGGCTTGCCGGTGATCTGCCGGATCGACAGGGCGGCACCACCGCGGGCGTCACCGTCGAGCTTGGAGAGCACCACGCCGTCGAAGCCGACGCCGTCGCGGAAGGCCTCGGCGGTGTTGACGGCGTCCTGGCCGATCATCGCGTCGACGACGAACAGGATCTCGTCCGGGGAGACGGCGTCGCGGATGTCCGCGGCCTGCTGCATCATCTCCTGGTCGATGCCGAGGCGGCCGGCGGTGTCCACGATCACGATGTCGTGGACCTTGGACTTGGCGTGCTCGATGGAGTCCTTGGCGACCTTGACCGGGTCACCGACGCCGTTGCCCGGCTCGGGGGCGTAGACCGCGACACCGGCCCGCTCGGCGACGACGCTGAGCTGGTTGACGGCGTTCGGGCGCTGGAGGTCACAGGCGACCAGCAGCGGCGAGTGGCCCTGCTCCTTCAGCCAGTGGCCGAGCTTGCCCGCGAGGGTGGTCTTACCGGCACCCTGCAGACCCGCCAGCATGATCACGGTGGGCGGCTGCTTGGCGAAGCGCAGACGCCGGGTCTCGCCGCCGAGGATGGTGACCAGTTCCTCGTTGACGATCTTGAGGACCTGCTGGGCGGGGTTCAGCGCCTTGCTGACCTCGGCACCGAGGGCGCGCTCCTTGACGTTCTTGATGAACGTCCGGACGACGGGAAGCGCCACGTCCGCCTCGAGCAGCGCGATCCGGATCTCGCGCGCCGTGGCGTCGATGTCCGCCTCGGAGAGCCGTCCCTTGCCGCGCAGGTTCTTGAAGGTCGCTGAGAGGCGATCGGAAAGAGTATCGAACACGGCGCTCGCGGTCCTCAGGGTTGGTGGCTACAGGGAATCGCCCTCCAGGGTATCCCGGCGTGACAAGTCGCCGGGTCGGCCTCACCCCCGCAGTGTCTCCTCCAGCTTCCGCGCCACCGACGCCGCCTCGTCCCCGGGCAGGGGCGCGCCCTCCGGGCCGGTCACGTAGAAGGCGTCGACGGCGTTGGCGCCGAGCGTCGAGACATGCGCGCTGCGCACCTGCACACCCGCTTCCTCCAGGGCGTGGCCGATGCGGAACAGCAGGCCCGGGGCGTCCTGGGAGCGGACCTCGATGACCGTGGCCAGCCGGGAGGCGGCCGGGTGGACCGACACCCGGGCCGCGGGGGCGACCACACCCCGGCGGCGCGGATAGGCCGCGTCCCGTTCGGCGAGCCGGCCGGCGATGTCCAGGGAGCCGTCCAGGGCCCGGACCAGGTCCGCGCGCAGCCGGGCGGCCTGCGGCAGTGAGCCGTACTCGGCGGCGACCCGCCAGTCCAGCAGCAGGACGGAGCCGTCGACACCGTCCGGGAGGTACAGGGAGCGCAGCTCGGCGGTGCGTACGGTCAGCCGGTGCATGGCGAGCACGCCGGCCACCGCGGGCAGCACGCCGGGCTGGTCGGGTACGGCGATGAGCAGCTCCACGCCGAGCGGCTCGGGGTCGCCGGACGGCTCCTGCCCGGCGGGCGGCTCGGTCTGGGCCCGCAGGGCGAGCACCGGACTGCCCGTCGCTGCCGCCTCCAGGGCGAGCCGCTCCTGCTCGGCGGTCGGCGCGGCCTCCTCGGGGTCGTCCGGGGCGTCCCCGGCGAGCACCGCCGAGACCCGTTTGACCAGGTCGGCGACGAGCGAGCCGCGCCACGACGACCAGGCGGCCGGGCCGGTCGCGAGGGCGTCGGCCTCGGTGAGCGCGTGCAGCAGCTCCAGGGTGCCCTGGGAGCCGACGGCCTCGGCGACGGAGCGCACGGTGGCCGGGTCCTCCAGGTCGCGCCGGGTGGCGGTCTCGATGAGCAGCAGGTGGTGCCGTACGAGGGTGGCGATGACGGTCACGTCGTGGCGGTCGAAGCCGATGCGGGTGGCCACGTCCTTGGCGATGATCTCGCCCGCCACGGAGTGGTCGCCGGGCCAGCCCTTGCCGATGTCGTGCAGCAGCGCGGCGACCAGCAGCAGGTCGGGGCGGCTGACCTGGCGGGTGAACTCGGAGGCCTGTACGGCGGTCTCGATGAGGTGGCGGTCGACGGTCCACAGGTGAACGGCGTTGCGCTGCGGGCGGCAGCGCACCCGCTCCCAGTCGGGCAGCAGCCGGGTGACCAGCCCCTCGGCCTCCAGCGCCTCCCAGACCTCGATGGTGGGGCGGCCGGAGCCGAGCAGGGTGACGAGCTGCTCGCGGGCCTCGGCGGGCCAGGGCGTGGGCACCGGGCGCACGGTGGCCGCCAGGCGCCGAACGGCGTGCAGGGAGAGCGGGAGTCCGGCCTGCGCGGCGGCGGCCGCGGCGCGCAGCGGCAGCACGGGGTCGCGCTCGGGGCGCGCGGCGCGGGCGAGCACCACCTCGCCGTCCTGCTCCACCACACCCTCGGCCAGCGGAGACCGCTCGGTGGCCGGTTTTCCGCCGCCCAGCATGGCGCGCAGCCGGGGCCGCACGGCGCGTGAGCGCAGGACGCGCCCCACCTCGCGCCAGGTGACGTCACTGGCGTACGACACGAGCCGCGCCGCCTCGTACACCTGCCGCAGCAGCGTGTCCGCGTCGAGCAGGCCGAGCTCGGCGGCCACCTGGTCCTGCTCCTGGAGGGCGAGCCGGTCGGTGGCGCGCCCGGTGGCCAGGTGCAGGGCGTCCCGGACGTCGAGGAGCCGGCGCCGGGCGTCGGCGAGGCCCTCACGCGGGGCGTCGGCGAGCCAGGAGGCGGCGACGGCCCGCAGGGCGGTGGCGTCCCGCAGCCCGCCGCGGGCCTCCTTCAGGTCGGGCTCCAGCAGGTACTGCAGCTCACCCTGGCGCTCGGCGCGCTCGGCGCACAGTTCCTGGAGTTCGGGGAGGCGCTTGGGCGCCTGGTTGCGCCAGTCGGCCAGGACGGCCGTGCGCAGGGAGGCGGTGAGGCCGCGGTCGCCGGCGATGTGCCGGGCGTCCAGCAGGCCGAGCTGCACCTTGAGGTCCTCGCCGGCGGTCTTGCGGGCCTCGGCGGGTGTGCGGACGGAGTGGTCGAGGTCCAGGCCCAGGTCCCAGACGGGGTACCAGAGCCGGTCGGCGAGGGCGGCGACCGCCTTGGTGTCGCTGCCGTCGTGCAGCAGGAGCAGGTCGAGGTCGCTGCGCGGGGACAGCTCACCTCGCCCGTAGCCGCCGACGGCGATGAGAGAGGCACCGCGCAGGCCCTCGGCGCCCGCGGCGAACAGGCCGGTGAGCCACTCGTCCGTGAGTTCGGCCAGGGCCGCACGGCGCGGCGGCCCGGACCGCGCCTCCTCGGTGAGGAGACGCAGCCGGGCCGCCGCGTAGCCGCTGGGTCCCGAGTCCTCTGCTTCCTTCTGCACGTCCGTACCCGTCACCCAGCGACTCCTGTTCTGGTTTGGCTGCCTCGAGGGCCTTCAGAGCGCGTCGGGACCGCGCTCGCCGGTCCTCACCCGTACGGCCGTCTCGACCGGGATGGACCAGACCTTGCCGTCACCGATCTTGCCGGTGCGGGCGGCCTTGACCACCACGTCGATCAGCTGCTCGGCGTCGTCGTCCTCGACCAGGACCTCGATGCGGATCTTGGGGACCAGGTCGACGGTGTACTCGGCACCGCGGTAGACCTCGGTGTGGCCCCTCTGACGACCGTAGCCGCTGGCCTCGGTGACCGTCAGGCCGTGTACTCCGAAGGCCTGCAGGGCCTCCTTGATCTCGTCGAGCCGGTGCGGCTTCACGACGGCGGTGATGAGCTTCATGCGTCCACCTTCTTGCTCGCGGCTGCGGCGACCGGGGCCGTGGCGGCGGTCTTGGCGGCACCGCCACCGGCGCCGCTGAAGTCGTATGCGGTCTCGGCGTGCTCGGCCTGGTCGATGCCGGCGACCTCGTCGTCCTCGGGAACCCGCATGCCCATCGTCTTGTCGAGGATGAAGGCGAGGATCGCGGAGACGATCAGGGAGTAGGCGAGCACCGCGAAGACACCGGCGCACTGCTTCCAGAACTGGGTCAGGCCGCCGCCGTAGAAGAGGCCCTCGATCTCGGACTGGCCCTTGCCGCTGGCGAAGAAGCCGATCAGCAGGGAGCCGACGACACCGCCGACCAGGTGGACACCGACGACGTCCAGGGAGTCGTCGTAGCCGAACTTGTACTTCAGGCCGACGGCCATGGCGCACAGCACACCGGCGATGGCGCCGACGGCGATCGCGCCGAGCGGGGTGACCGCGCCACCGGCGGGGGTGATGGCGACCAGGCCCGCGACCGCGCCGGAGGCGGCGCCCAGCGTGGTGAACGCGCCGTGGCGGATCTTCTCGTAGATGAGCCAGGCCAGCATGGCGGCGGCGGTGGCGACCTGCGTGTTGACGAACATCAGCGCGCCGACGCCGTCGTCGTTGCCGAGCCAGGAGCCGGCGTTGAAGCCGAACCAGCCGAACCACAGCAGACCGGCGCCGAGCATGACCAGCGGCAGGCTGTGCGGACGCATCGGGTCCTTCTTGAAGCCGACGCGCTTGCCGATGACGAGGATCACGCCGAGCGCAGCGGCACCGGCGTTGATGTGCACCGCCGTACCACCGGCGAAGTCGATGACGCCCAGTTCGAAGGCCCAGCCGCCGGTGCCCCAGACCCAGTGCGCGACGGGGAAGTAGACGACCGTGGCCCACAGGGCGATGAACAGCGCCCACGCGCTGAACTTCACACGGTCCGCGAGGGCGCCGCTGATCAGGGCGGGCGTGATGATCGCGAACATCAGCTGGAAGACCAGGAACACGAACACCGGGATGGTGTAGCCCGGCCACAGCTCGGTCAGGCCGATGTTGCCGAGGCCGACCCAGTCGGAGTTCCAGCCGATGAGGCTGCCGGAGTCGGTGCCGAACGCCATGGAGAAGCCGTACAGCACCCACAGGATGGTGACGATCCCGAGGCTGATGAAGCTCATCATCAGCATGTTCAGGGTGCTCTTGACGCGGACCATGCCTCCGTAGAAGAAGGCAAGACCCGGGGTCATGAGCATCACCAGGGCGGAACAGATGAGCATGAACCCTGTGTTCGCGGCAGAGAGCTTGGGCGCCTCTGCGGCAAGGGTGATGGCTGGTGCCATCGGCGTCTCCTCGTCATTGGTACGGCCCCGTGCGGGCGAAGCCTCGAGCGGATTGAGGGGCGGGCCGGTTATGCGCCACGAGATTGGCGCAGCGCGGTTTCGGTGGAAGCCCCTCGTTGTTTCGCGACCGTGACGAAGGCGCGTTCTGTGTTACGCGTCGATGAACTGCCGGATTGTGGGCGAGCCGATCGTTATCGTGGCGCAACCTTCGGCTTTCAGGCAGCCGTGGGCACACAGGCCGACCGCGGTCGGCCTTCCGATGACCTGGCATGGGGGAGCCGAGTCGGGCAGTTCGGGAGGGCCGGCCGCGGCCGGGGTTCAGGGGTCGTACGGCTTCTCAGACCGCCTCTGCGGTCTCGGGCAGTTCGGCGGCGAGCCGCTCGGTGAGGTCGACGACCTCGCCGAGGTCGCCGAAGTCGCGGGCGGCGGTGTCGACCGTCTTTCGGATACGGGTGTTGACGCGCTCGGAACGCACCTTCTTGGCGACCTGCATGGCCTCGGTGGCGAAGACCGTGCTGCGCTCGGGCTCGCGCTGGAGGAGGTGCACGGTGGCCATGCCGATCAGGTTCAGCGCGTACGAACGCTGGTGCTCGCCGTCCTCGGCGAAGAGCTCCACGGCCCGGTTCATCAGGGGCTCGGCCAGCGAGGCGTAGGTGGGGCTGCGGCCGGCGACGTAGGCCAGGTCGCGGTACGAGTGGGAGTTCTCGCCGTACAGCTCGGCCTCGGAGAAGAAGCGGATCCAGTCGGGGTCCGGCTCGTCCCACTCGTCGGCCTCGGAGAAGGTGTCCTCGGCCATCCGGACCGCCCGCTTGCACTTGCCGGGCTGCCCCATGTTGGCGTAGGCGCGGGCCTCCATCGCATACAGCATCGACTGGGTACGCGGGCTCGCGCAGTCCCGGCTGCCGTACTGCGCGAGGTGGATCAACTCCAGCGCGTCGTCGGGCCGGCCGAGGTGGATCATCTGGCGGCTCATGCTGGACAGCACATACGAGCCGAGGGGCCGGTCACCGGCCTCCTTGGCGGCGTGCAGCGCGAGGACGAAGTACTTCTGCGCGGTCGGCTGGAGCCCGATGTCGTACGACATCCAGCCGGCCAGTTCGGCGAGCTCGGCGGCGACCTTGAACAGCCGGCGGGTGGTGGACTCCGGCTGGGGCTCCTGGAGGAGGTCCGTCACCTCGTGCAGCTGCCCGACGACCGCCTTGCGGCGCAGCCCGCCGCCGCACTGGGCGTCCCACTGCCGGAACATCACCGTGGTGGACTCCAGGAGGTCCAGCTCCGGCTTGGAGAGCCGGCCGCGGGCCCGCCCGGAACCGGGGTCGGGCTCGGCGCGCGGGGCGGGGGGCGAGGGGACGAGCCAGCGCTGCATGGGCTCGATGAGGGCCGGGCCCGCAGACAGGACCAGCGAGCTCCCGAGGAAGCCGCGCCGCGCCAGCATCAGGTCGCTGCGCGAGAACTCGCTGAGCAGGGCCACGGTCTGCGGGCCCGTCCAGGGCAGGTCGACGCCGGTCGCGGAGGGTGACTGGCGCGCGGTGCGCAGCCCCAGGTCCTCGACGGAGACCACGACGCCGAAGCGCTCCGAGAACAGCTCGGACAGGATCCTGGGGATCGGCTCGCGGGGGTTCTCGCCGTCGAGCCAGCGGCGCACGCGCGAGGTGTCCGTGGAGATGTGGTTGGCGCCCAACTGCCGTGCCCTGCGGTTGACCTGGCGGGCGAGCTCGCCCTTGGACCAGCCGCTGCGCACGAACCAGGAGGTGAGCAGCTCGTTCGGGCGCTTGTCAGCGTGCGTCGCGCTCGCAGCGTTCGTTCCGCTTCCGCCGTTGCCGCTCACTGGAACGCCCCCATCCCTGAGACCACTTGTCGCCGAGTGCGCCAAGCCCTATCAGCATGCCGGTTCGTACGGCCGTCCGTCCGGCCCTTGTCACCCTTCGAACGGAATGACGACTTGCCTCCGGCATACCCACGAGTGCATGTGCCCCCAGGACTCGTGCACACAAAGTAATCCTACGATCACCCGTCCAGCCACGGCTCACACGGAAACGCCACCATTCGCCACCCCTTCGAATGAACTCCCGTACGCCTACGCGCGATTCACTTGACACAGCACAACCAGAAGCGGGTGCAGCGATGCACTCGGGGGCGCGCGCCGTCGGGCACGCCACCCCGGGCGCATCCGGGCGCTGAATGAACAGACCGCCGCCGGGAAGGCGGAAACAGAGAGTTACGCGCCGCGTCCGCAGCGTAACCACCGGTACGTCGGACCCGTTGGAGGGGGCATGGGCTTCACGATCGGCATCAGCCGGGGCATGCGCGACATCCGGTCCGGCTCACGCCGCCGCGGCCGCACGTCGGACGGCACGGCCGTGGCCGAGTACACCGGCCTGTGGGGCTGGGACGTCGTACCGGGTGCCCGGGCCTCGGCGGGTGCCTGCTCCTGCGGCCGCGGTGACTGCCCGGCGCCGGGCGCGCATCCGCTGGACTTCGCGCCGGTGCTCGCGGCCGGGGCGACGCTGGATGACGTGACCCAGGCGTGGGGCGAGTTCCCCGGCGCCTCGGTGATGCTGCCGGTCGGCCGGGCGTTCGACGTCATCGAGGTGGCCGAGCCCGCCGGCTGCCGCGCGCTGGCCCGGCTGGAGCGCATGGGCCTGCCCGTCGGCCCGGTCGCGGCGACCCCGGACGGCCGCGCGCACTTCTTCGTCGCCCCCGGTGCCGCCGCCGACCTGCCCGGCCTGCTCTACCGCATGGGCTGGGACGACCCGGACTCCCTCGACCTGCGCGGCCTCGGCCCGGGCACGCACATCACGGCGCCGCCCTCCGACCGAGGCGGACTCGGCCCGGTGCGCTGGCTGCGCTCCCCCGCCCTGGACTCGGCGTCCCGGCCGCCGGAGGCCCGCCTGGTGCTGGGCACGCTGGCCTACGTGGCGCACCGGTCACGGGCGTAGGCGCGGGCAAGGACACAGAGCGAAGCGCCCGGCCCCGACTGCATCTCGGGGGCGGGCGCTTCTCGCGCAGGTACGGTTCTTCGCAGGTCGTGCCGCGGCTGGTGCCGAGCTCACTCCCCGATAAGGGCGTCAACGAACGCCTCCGGCTCGAACGGCGCCAGGTCGTCCGCGCCCTCGCCGAGCCCGATGAGCTTGACCGGGACGCCCAGCTCGCGCTGGACCGCGACCACGATGCCGCCCTTGGCCGTGCCGTCCAGCTTGGTGAGGACGATGCCGGTGATGTTGACGACCTCGGCGAAGACCCGGGCCTGGACCAGGCCGTTCTGGCCGGTCGTGGCGTCCAGGACGAGCAGCACCTCGTCGACCGGGGCGTGCTTCTCCACGACCCGCTTGACCTTGCCGAGCTCGTCCATGAGGCCGGTCTTGGTGTGCAGGCGGCCGGCGGTGTCGATGAGCACGACGTTCGCGCCCATCTCCTTGCCCTCCTTGACCGCGTCGAAGGCGACGGAGGCCGGGTCACCGCCCTCCGGTCCGCGCACGGTGTGGGCGCCGACCCGTTCGCCCCAGGTCTGGAGCTGGTCGGCGGCGGCGGCACGGAAGGTGTCGGCGGCGCCGAGGACGACGCTCTGGCCGTCGGCCACGAGGACGCGGGCGAGCTTGCCGGTGGTGGTGGTCTTGCCGGTGCCGTTGACGCCGACGACCATCACGATGCCCGGCTTGCGGTCCTCCGGCTCGGTCTTGACGACGCGGTCCATGTCACGGCCGACCAGCGTGACCAGTTCCTCGCGGAGCAGGGTGCGCAGTTCCTCGGGGGTGCGGGTGCCGAGGACCTTCACGCGCTCGCGCAGGCGCTCGACCAGTTCCTGGGTGGGCTGCACGCCGACGTCGGCGGTGAGGAGCGTGTCCTCGATCTCCTCCCAGGTGTCCTCGTCGAGGTGCTCGCGCGACAGCAGGGTGAGCAGCCCCTTGCCGAGGGCGTTCTGCGAGCGGGAGAGCCGGGTCCGCAGCCGGACCAGACGGCCGGCGGTGGGTTCCGGGATCTCGATCGCGGGAGCTTCGGCGGGCGGCTCCTCGACTACGACCGGAGCCGAGCCGTCCGGGAGATCCACCTCCTCTATCGTGCGCCGCGGTTCCTCCCGCGGCGTCTCGGCCTCGTCGCCGACGTGCGGCTCGGCCGGTGGGGCGGTGATGTCGGGCGCTGCGGGCGGGGGCGGGGGCAGCTGCTTCTTGCGCCGGCTGCCGACGATGAGCCCGCCGAGCGCGCCGAGCACGACCACGGCGATGACTACAGCAAGGATGACGATGTCCATAACGCGTCCAGTATCAGTCATGGGGCCCCGGGTCACCCCGCTCGCACCGCCCCGGAGGGCGGCGGGCCGCCGGATCTCCACACCCCTGGATGTCTGACGCGCCGTCAGCTAACGTCCCCCGGACACCCGCCCGGTGGAGGGAGACGCCCCCATGCCCGTCACGGTCGCACGCTTCAACCTCGTCGCTCCCGGGGCCGGCCCCGCCGAGCTCGGCGCCCGGTACCGGGCGGCCCTGGAGATGGCCTCGTACGCCGACGACCGGGGCCTCACCACGGTGCAGACGGAGGAGCACCACGGGGCGGAGAACAACTGGCTGCCGTCGCCCTTCGCCTTCGCGGGGGCCGTCTTCGGCGCGACCCGGCGTGTCGCGGTCACCGTCTCGGCGATCATCGGCCCGCTGCACGACCCGATGCGGCTGGCCGAGGAGATCGCCGTGCTGGACCTGCTGAGCAACGGCCGGCTGGTGACGGTCGCCGGGATCGGGTACCGGCCCGAGGAGTACGACCTGTTCGGCGTGGACTTCGCCCGGCGCGGCAAGCTCCAGGACGAGCTGCTGGAGACGCTGCTGAAGGCGTGGACCGGCGAGCCCTTCTCCTACCGGGGCCGCACCGTCCGCGTCACTCCGCGCCCCTGCACCGACCCGCACCCGCTGCTCCTGGTCGGCGGCTCCTCCCGGGCGGCCGCCCGCCGCGCCGCCCGGCTGGGCCTGCCGTTCTTCCCCAGCGCGCATCTGCCGGAGCTGGAGGCGTACTACAAGGAGCTGCTCGTCGAGTACGGCACCGAGGGCTGGGTGATGATGCCCGCCGCCGAGACGCCCCTGCTGCACGTGGCCGAGGATCCGGACCGGGCCTGGGCGCGGTACGGGCAGCACTTCCTGCACGAGGCGCTCACGTACGCCTCCTGGCAGTCGGGCGGTGTGCGCTCGGCGGTGAAGTCGGCCGCGACGACGGTCGAGGACCTGCGCGCGGAGGGCGTGTACCGGATCCTCACCCCGGACGCGTGCGCGGCGCTGGGGCTGGACTCCTACGTCCTGCATCCGCTGGCGGGCGGGATGCCGGTGGAGGAGGGGTGGCGGAGTCTGCAGCTGTTCTGCGAGCAGGTGCTGCCCCGGCTGGGAAGCTGACACTCGCGGATATCCGGTGGCCGGCCGCGACACCCTGGTGATCCACTGACGCCATGAGTCTCTCGGTCGACGTGTTCCTGCGGGAGCCGGACGGACAGTGGCGGATACTCGACGTCCCCGAGGGGCGCGACGACTCGGCCGGGTTCGAGTCCTGGCGCCGGACGGTGTGGGGATCGGAGCCGGTGCGCGCGCTGGGCGCCCGGTTCCTGCCGGTGCTGGCCGACGACGACCTGGAGGTCGAGGCCGAGGACGTGGCGGAGTTCCTGCGCGAGGTGGCACTGCTGCGCGATCACCTCGACGCGATCGCCGAGAACACGCAGCGACCGCGAGGACTCGCGGAGCACCGGGAGGGGCTGTGCGGCGGCTGCGGAACCTGGAGGTGGCCGCCCTGCACGCCCGGGTGATCGGCGGCGGCGTCCTCATCTGGTGAACGACAGACCGCCGCCCCGGCTCGGGCAGTGGCCGAACCGGGGCGGCGGCGGGTTACGGGGAGAGGGGCAGCGGGGACTTTGGCCCTTCTCCCCGAGTCGCGGGAGGCGCCTAGCCCATTTCCTCCAGGGCCTTGCCCTTCGTCTCCTTGACGAACTTCAGGACGAACGGGATCGAGAGCGCGGCGAACGCGGTGTAGATCACGTAGGTCAGGGAGAGGTTCCACTCGGCCAGCGACGGGAAGCTCGCGGTGATGGCCCAGTTGGCGATCCACTGCGCGGCGGCGGCCACACCGAGGGCGGCGGCACGGATCCGGTTCGGGAACATCTCGCCGAGCATGACCCAGACGACCACACCCCAGGACAGGGCGAAGAAGAGGACGAAGACGTGCGCGGCGATCAGGGCGATCCAGCCCTGCGCGGCCGGCAGCTTGCCGTCGACGAGGTGGTGCGAGAACGCCCAGGCCTCCAGCGCGAGGCCGATGACCATGCCGACCGAGCCGATGATCGCGAGCGGCCTGCGTCCGATGCGGTCGACGAAGATCATCGCGATGACCGTGCCGAGGATGTTGATGATCGACGTGGTGAAGGAGTAGAAGAACGAGTCCGTCGGGTCGACGCCGACCGACTGCCACAGCGTCGAGGAGTAGTAGAACGCGACGTTGATGCCGACGAACTGCTGGAAGACCGACAGGCCGATGCCGATCCAGACGATCGGCTTGAAGAAGAAGCTGCCGCCGAGCAGGTCCTTGAAGCTCGACTTGTGCTCGCTCTTCATGGCGCCTTCGATCTCGGCGACGCGAGCGTCCAGGTCGATGTCCTTGCCCTCGACCTCGGTGAGGATCTCCCGGGCGCGCTCGTGCTTGCCGACGGAGATGAGGAAGCGCGGGGACTCGGGGATCGCGAAGGAGAGCAGCCCGTAGAGGATGGCCGGGACGACCATGACGCCGAGCATGACCTGCCAGGCCTCCAGGCCCATCAGCTTGCCGCGCTGGTCGCCGTCGGCGGCGTTCAGCAGGCCCCAGTTGACCAGCTGCGACACGGCGATGCCGATGACGATCGCGGCCTGCTGGAAGGAGCCGAGCCGGCCGCGGTAGGCGGGCGGGGCGACCTCGGCGATGTAGGCCGGGCCGATCACGGACGCCATGCCGATGGCGAATCCGCCGACGACGCGCCAGAAGGCGAGGTCCCACAGCGCGAAGGGCAGCGCGGAACCGACGGCGCTGATCGTGAAGAGGACCGCGGCGATCTGCATGCACCGGATACGGCCGATGCGGTCGGCTATGCGGCCGGCGGTGGCGGCGCCGACGGCGCAGCCGATGAGGGCGATGGCGATGACCTGGGCCAGGGCTGCGGAGCCGACGTCGTAGCGGCCCCGGATGGCCTCGACGGCGCCGTTGATCACGGAGCTGTCGTAGCCGAAGAGGAAACCGCCCATCGCGGCCGCCGCCGCGATGAAGATGACATGCCCGAGATGATCGGGATGAGCCGTCCTGGCTCCTGACTTGGGTGCCTGCGCTGTGCTGGTCACGTGTACTCCTCGGGCCACCGGCAACGCTGCCGGAGGGGGTCAGCCCTTCGAGGTCCACCTGAAGGTACCTGAAGGTAAAAGGAACGTTGCCGAGACTATGCCTTCAAGTTTCGAAGTCAATAGGTCAAGAGCCGTGAATCTGAGGCAGGAGTGTGGTGGGTATGTGTTCAAGTGTTGAAGTCACCGAGAGCCGCAGGTGAGACCGGTGTAGAGGGCACGCATCTAGCGGAGGCGCTGGCTGATGACCTTCGACACACCGTCGCCCTGCATGGAGACGCCGTAGAGCGCGTCGGCGACCTCCATCGTGCGCTTCTGGTGGGTGATCACGATCAGCTGGGAGGCTTCCTGGAGCTCCTGCATGATCCGGATGAGCCGCTGGAGGTTGGTGTCGTCGAGGGCGGCCTCGACCTCGTCCATGACATAGAAGGGGCTCGGCCGGGCCTTGAAGATCGACACGAGCATCGCGACCGCGGTCAGCGACCGCTCCCCGCCCGAGAGCAGCGACAGCCGCTTGACCTTCTTGCCCGGCGGACGCGCCTCGACGTCCACGCCCGTGGTGAGCATGTTGTCGGGGTCGGTCAGCACCAGCCGCCCCTCGCCACCGGGGAACAGCCGGCTGAAGACGCCCTCGAACTCCCGGGCCGTGTCGCGGTAGGCCTCGGTGAAGACCTGTTCGACACGCTCGTCGACCTCCTTCACCACCTGCAGGAGGTCCGCTCGTGTCTTCTTCAGGTCCTCGAGCTGCTCGCTGAGGAACTGGTGGCGTTCCTCCAGGGCCGCGAACTCCTCCAGGGCGAGCGGGTTCACCTTGCCGAGCTGCTGGTAGGCACGCTCGGCCGACTTCAGGCGCTTCTCCTGCTCGGCCCGGACGAACGGCCTGGGCCGGTTGCGCGGGTGCTCCGGATCGTCCGGCAGCTCCTCGCCCTCGGCGGGGGGCGAGGGCGGCACGAGCTGATGCGGGCCGTACTCCGCCACCAGCCCGGCCGGTTCGACACCCAGCTCCTCCAGCGCCTTGGTCTCCAACTGCTCGATGCGCAGCCGCTTCTCGGCGCCGAGTACCTCGCCGCGGTGAACCGAATCCGTCAACTTGTCGAGCTCGGCCTTGAGATCGCGGCCCTCGGTGCGGGCGTGGGCGAGTTCCTGCTCGCGGCGGGCCTTCGCGGCCTCGGCGGCGGTGCGCTCCTCGTCGGCGCGGGCCAGGGAGACCTCGACGTGCGCGAGCAGCTGCCTCGCACCCGCGCCGACGGCCTCGGCGACGGCCGCCTCGTGCCGCAGCCGTGCCCGCCGCTGCTCGGCACGCGCGCGTGCCTCGCGTTCCGCGCGGGCGGCCCGGTCCAGGGAGTCGGCCCGTCCGGCCAGGCCCTTGACCCGTTCCTCGTGCGTACGGACCTGGAGGCGGGCCTCCATCTCGGTCTGGCGGGCGTTGGCACCGTCGGCGGCGAGCCGGTCCCGGGCGGAGGTGTCGGGCTCCTCCTCGATCGGCATCTCCTCGGCGACGGCGAGCCGCTCGGCGAGTTCCTCGACCTCCTGGAGCGCCTTGTCCAGGGATTCCTGCGCCCGGGCCGCGGCGGCGGTGGACCGCTCGGCCTCCCCCGCCGCGCCTCGCGCCTGTCCGGCGAGGCGGCCGAGCTGCTGGGCGACGGCGGACTTCTCCCGGTCGGCGGCCCGGCGCCGCTCCCCCAGCTCCTCGACCAGCGCCGCGCCCTCCTTGCGCCGTTCGACGGCCTCCTGCTGGACCTCGGCCAGCTCCTCGCAGCGCACGGCCAGCTCTTCCAGCTCGGCGGCGGCCTCGTCGACGGACGCCTGTACTTCGAGGAGGCTGGGGGCGCCGGCGGAGCCGCCGTGGGCGAAGTGGGCGCCGAGGAGATCGCCTTCGGCCGTTACGGCGGTGAGGTCGGGGTGGGCGTAGACGAGGTCTTCGGCGTCTTCGAGGGTGCTGACGACGACGATGCCGTCCAGGAGGCGGCGTACGGCGGGCATGAGGTCAGCGGGACCACGCACCAGGTCGGCGGCGAAGGGGTGTCGCGTGTCCGCGGGTTCGTCGTGGCTGGTCGCGCCCACGCGGCGGCAGCCGCACGTCTGATGCAGCCCCGCGCCACCGGGGCGAGGATCTCCGGCCAGGAGCAGAGTCGCCCGGCCCCCGTCCTGTTTGCGCAGGAGCCTGATCGCGTCTGCTGCCGAAGACGGGCTCGTCACCGCGATGGCGTCCGCCGCAGCTCCGAAGGCAGCCGCGAGGGCGACTTCGTAGCCCGGGGTCACCGTCAGGAGTTCCGCCGCCGGGCCGAGGATGCCGGAGAGACGGTCCTTCGCCGCGAGCAGTATCCCGGTGCCGTCCTTGCGGCGCAGGCCGAGGGCCAGGGCCTCGTGCCGGGCCTGGGTGGCGGCCCGCTTGCGTTCCGCCGCCGTGGTGGCCTCACGGGCTGCCGTGAGGGCGGCCTCGGCCTCGGCGAGCTGCTGTTTCGCGATGTCGTGCTGCTCGGCGAGGTCGGCGTCGCCGGCGTCGAGGCCGTCGACCTCGGTCTTGAGGGCCTCGTACTCCCCCTGGGCGGCGACGGCACGTTCCTGCGCCTCGTCGCGGGCGGCGGCCAGGCGCTCGATCTCGGCCTGGGCGGAGGCCGCGCGGGAGCGGGCGGCGTTGACCTGGCCGCTGAGCCTGGCCAGACCCTCGCGCCGGTCGGCGATGGCGCGGGCGGCGTCCCTCAGACGCCGTTCCTCCTGGGTGAGCGCGCGTTCCAGCTCGGCGCGGTGGGCGACCGTGTCCTCCAGGGCGCGTTCGGCCGCCTCCAGGGCCGCCTCCAGCTCGGCCTCCTGCTCGCGGATACGGGCGGCCTCGCGCTCCATGTCCTCGGGGTCGCGGCCGCGCCGCTCCTCGGGGGGCGCGGAGGTGGCGCTCTTCACGCGGGCGTCGGCCAGCGAGATCGTGCCGCGCACCCGCTCGGCGAGCTGGGAGAGCTCGTACCAGGTCTGTTGGGCGCGCTGGAGCCGCGGAGTGAGCTGCCGGACCTCGTCCTCCAGGAGGGCCTCGCGCTGGAGCGCCTTGCGCAGCTCCTGCTCGGCGGACTCCTTGCGCTCCTTCAGCGCGGCCTCGTCGGCGACCTCGGCCTTGAGGGCGTCCCGGAGCCGCACGAGGTCGTCGGCCAGCAGGCGCAGCCGGGCGTCGCGCAGGTCGGCCTGGATGACGGCGGCCCTGCGCGCGACGGCGGCCTGGCGGCCGAGCGGCTTGAGCTGCCGTCGGAGCTCGTCGGTGAGGTCCTGCACGCGCGCGAGGTTGGCCTGCATCGCGTCCAGCTTGCGCAGCGCCTTCTCCTTGCGCTTGCGGTGCTTGAGGACGCCGGCGGCCTCCTCGATGAAGGCGCGGCGGCCCATGGGATCGGCGTGCAGTACGGAGTCGAGCTGGCCCTGCCCGACGATCACGTGCATCTCGCGGCCGATGCCGGAGTCGGAGAGGAGCTCCTGGATGTCGAGGAGGCGGCAGGTGTCGCCGTTGATCTGGTATTCGCTGCCGCCGTTGCGGAACATGATCCGCGTGATGGTGACCTCGGCGTACTCGATGGGCAGGGCCCCGTCGGAGTTGTCGATGGTCAGGGACACCTCGGCGCGGCCCAGCGGGGGGCGGCCGGTGGTGCCGGCGAAGATGACGTCCTCCATCTTGCCGCCGCGCAGCGACTTGGCGCCCTGCTCGCCCATGACCCAGCTGAGCGCGTCGACGACGTTGGACTTGCCCGAGCCGTTCGGTCCGACGACGCACGTGATCCCCGGCTCGAACCGGAGGGTGGTCGCGGAGGCGAACGACTTGAACCCGCGGAGGGTCAGGGCCTTGAGGTGCACGCCGCTGGACTCTACCGCCCGGGTTGGTCTCACTCCATGAACCCACGGTTTCGCCGCTGAACGCGCAGGGCACATCAGACGTTAAAGACGGTGAAAGGATGCGGGGGCAAGAAAGAAGGGACGCCGACAGGGCGTCCCTTGCACTTCTGACAACTAGGCGGTTGTGACGGGCGGCCCAACCACTGCTGTGCTGTTGTGGAGCGGTGCAGTGATCAGGTGAGCGCAGGCTCCGCCTGGTGTGCGTCAACGCTCTCCATGATCCTGTCGTGAGAAGCGGCAGCCGTCAGCGCTTCGTTCTCAGCCTGGATTCGTCCGAGCTCGGATTCCAGGTCCTGGACGCGCTGCTGGAGCCGTCGCATCTCGGCGAGGAGTCGAGGGTCGGAGCCGCCGACGTAACCGAGAAGCGCCTTTGCCATGATGGATGGTCCTCCACAATGCGTGACCGACCGCTGCGGTGTGGGTCGTGAGGGATTCGCACCCGCGGTCTTGGCAGGGCCTGGAGTTGTACTGCCGTTCAGCCATGCCAAACAGCTAAGGTGCGCGGGGCTTTCAGCGTCTCACCAAAAAGTTTGACGGTCAACACGATCACGCCCCGTATTGGGGGCGACCCGGGCACGCGCGGCCTGGAACGGCCGTACTGCGGCTTCTGCGGGGCCCTGGGGGCGTAACGATCATCCTTGCGTGCGGAGCGTGCCAAGGCAAGCGATTCTTGGCAATCACCAGCAAGTTTCCGTCCGGGGCCGTCGCCCGCGACCCCTCCGCGGGCCGCCTCGGGAGCCGCCCGGAGAGCGTGATCAGCGGATGGCGAAGCCGTCGTAGCCGCCGCGAGGTGTGTCCCAGATCTCGGTGACGCCGTCCACGCGGCCGGGCGTGTCGTCACTCTGGAGCCACTCCAGCAGGCCTTCACAGCCCTCGCGCCCGCCCTCGGCGACCACTTGGACCCGGCCGTCGCCCAAATTGAGAGCAAAGCCACTCAGGCCGCCGATCTCCAGAGCCTTGGCCCGCGTGAACCAGCGGAAACCCACACCTTGGACGCGTCCACGCACCCAGGCGACCAGTCGCACATCCTCGCTCATGACTGCAACCTAACCGCCGAATCTCCCTCGGGGCACTTCCTCCACTTGCGCCATGCGGTACCGTCCCCCCTCAACGAATCTCATATGAAACTCACACGTTCGAGTGAGTTTGGTGTTGATCTCGAGGACGAGTCGACCGCCAGGACGAGGAAGGCCAGGACATGGGACGCCACCGACGCTCCGACGCCGGCCGCGCCGCCACGGGCCGCGCCACGGGCGTCACCCACGCCGACGGCTTCGCGGAGGGCCACGATCCGCTGTACGCCACCGCGGACGACGCCCCGACGATGGGCATCGCGCCGTATCTGAACCCCGAGGCGTACGCCGAGAGCTACGCGAAGAGCGAGGCCTACCTGTTCGCGGCGGACGCCTCCGCCGCGGGTGACCGCCACGGCGACACGGCCTTCTTCGCGAGCGACGGCTTCACGCCCGACGGCGGCGCCCGGCGCGCGGGTTCGCACCGCCGCCGCAAGAAGACCGCCCGGCCGATGCGCACCGGACTGCTCGGCGTCTCCGCCGCCGTCGCCCTCGGCACGGTCGCGGTCGCCACGGGCGCCGTGCCCGGCCTGGAGAACTACCAGCTCGGCGGCAACGGCGGGGCCGACAAGGTCCAGGCCGGGGACACGCCGACGAACACCCCGATCGAGCAGGGCGGCACCTCCGGCAGCGCCGACAGCCGGGACGAGGCGTCCACCAGCCGGAACGCCGAGCGTTCCGGCTCGCCGTCGCCGTCCGCCTCGAAGTCGTCGGCCGCGCCGACCAAGACTCCGGAGAAGCCGGAGAAGACGCAGGAGAAGACTCCGGAGAAGAAGAAGCCGGCGGCCACGCCGAGCCAGAAGCCGGACAACACTCCCTCCCGTACTGCCACGAAGGCGCCCAAGGCGCCCAGCGCCTCCGCCGCCCTGTCCGGGGAGTCCGCCGCCGCGGCCCAGGTGCTCAGCCTCGTGAACGAGGAGCGGGCCAAGGTGGGCTGCAGCCCGGTCGCCGCCAGCAGCGCCCTGGCCGGCCTGGCCCAGAGCTACAGCGAGGACATGGCCGCGCGGGGCTTCTTCGACCACACCGACCCCGACGGCCGCACCCCCTGGGACCGGGCCGAGAAGGCCGGGATATCCAACCTCGGCGGCGAGAACATCGCCCGCGGCCAGGCCGACGCCGCGGCGGTGATGGACGCCTGGATGAACAGCCCCGGCCACCGCGCCAACATACTGAACTGCGACTTCAAGACGCTGGGCGTCGGTGTCGAGCTCGGCTCCGGCGGCCCCTGGTGGACCCAGAACTTCGGTTACTAGACCCGCTGACGGCGCTCAGGCGGCGGCCAGGCCCTTGAGGAACACCCTGGCCGTCTCCGTCACGCGCCGGCCCAGCTGCTCGGCCGTGGCGATGTCGGCCTTGTGGACGGCCTCCGGGCCCTCGTCGGCGTTGGTCTGGGCGGCCGCGCCCAGGAAGACGCCGAGGCGGTTCAGGTCGTGCTCGGACGCGGTGCTGCTGTTCCAGCCCGGGAGCAGGCCGAGGCTGACCCAGTGCATGCCGAGCTGTGCGGCGAGGATCTGGAAGTACTGCAGGGTGTGCAGCTTGTCGCCGCTCTTGGACGCCGAGTTGGTGAAGCCGGCGGCCAGCTTGTCCTTCCAGGCCTGGGTCGCCCAGCGCTTCGAGGTGGCCTCCGCGAAGACGTGGAAGGCACCCGACGCGGTGCCCATGTAGGTCGGCGAGCCGAACACGACGGCGTCCGAGCCGTCGAGGATCGCCCACTGCTCCTCGGTGATCTCGTCGACCTTGATCAGATGCACCTCGGCACCGGCTTCCACGGCACCGGCACGGACGGCCTCGGCGATGACAGCGGTGTGGCCGTAGCCGGAGTGGTAGGCGATGGAGACAACAGGGGTGGTCACGTAGGTACTCCTGAGATAGGCAGATCACGGACGATGACCAAAGGAAAGCACTAACTTTCGGTTAGTGCAACCTTTTGGTTAGCGCTGCGCTGGCGTACTCTTGGGCATATGACCACCACCCAGGAGCTCACGGAGGGCCTCGACGACCTCCCGTACAACGTGTTCGCCAAGGCCTGTCCGTCGCGCGGCACGCTGGAGCACGTCACGGGCCGCTGGGGCGGCCTCGCGCTCGGCGCCCTGTACGAGGGCTCGCTGCGCTTCAACGAGCTGCGCCGCCGCGTCGACGGGGTGAGCGAGAAGATGCTGTCCCAGACGCTGCACGCCCTGGAGCGCGACGGCCTGGTCCACCGCGAGGCCCAGCCGACCAACCCGCCGAGGGTGGACTACGAACTGACGCCGCTGGGACGCGACGTGGCCGAGCGGCTGCTCGCCCTGATCCACTTCGTGGAGGGCAGCATGGACGAGATCCTGGCCGCCCGCGAGCGGTACGACTCCGCTAGGGCGTGATCCGCGGGGGCCGCTGGCACTTCGGGCAGTAGTAGCTCGACCGGTTCATCCAGGGCCGCCGACGCATGGGCGTACCGCAGCGCCGGCAGGGCAGGCCCTCGCGGCCGTACGCGTCGAGCGACCGGTCGAAGTAGCCCGACTCGCCGTTGACGTTGACGTACAGACTGTCGAAGCTGGTGCCGCCCACCGCGAGGGCCGCGTTCATCACGTCCCGCACATGCCCCAGCAGCATCAGGGTGCGCGGGCGCGTGAAGGTCGCGGTGGGGCGCTCGTAGTGGATGCGGGCGCGCCACAGGGCCTCGTCCGCGTAGATGTTGCCGACGCCGCTGATCAGCGACTGGTCGAGCAGGGCCCGCTTGATCGTGGACCGCTTGCGGCGCAGCGCCCGGTGGAAGGCCTCGTCGTCGAAGAGCTCGTCGAGCGGGTCGCGGGCGATGTGCGCGATGACGTCGGGCAGGCCGTCGGGGGTGTTCTCGTGCAGCGAGAGGCCTCCGAAGGTGCGCTGGTCGACGAAGCGGAGCTCGGTGTCCAGGGCGTCCGTGAAGCGGACGCGGATGCGCAGGTGCTTCTCGTCCGGGGCCGTGTGCGGCTGGACCAGGAGCTGGCCGCTCATGCCGAGGTGGGCCAGGATCGACTGGTCCGTGTCCTCCAGGGGCAGCCACAGGTACTTGCCGCGGCGGCTGGGGACGCCGATGCGGTGGCCCTTCAGGCGGTGCGCGAAGTCGTCGGCGCCCGCGAGGTGGCGGCGCACCGCGCGCGGGTGCAGCACCTCGGTCTCGGCGACGGTGCGGTGGGCGACCCACCTCTCGAGACCGCGCCGTACGACCTCGACCTCGGGCAACTCGGGCATGGGGTCCCCCGTCACGAACCTGTGGATGACGCGAGCGCCCGCCCCGGGCAGGGGCGGGCGCTCGGGTGCGCTGTGCTTGCCGCCCCTGGAGAGGGCGGCGGCGGTCAGCCGTCGGCGGGGCCGTCGGTGACCGTCTGGGCGGCGGTCTGAGCAGCTGCCGTCTGCGTCGCCGCGGCGGCCTTCGCCGCCTTGGCGCGCTCGTCCGCCGCGGCCCGGATGGACCGCCATGCGGACTCGGCGGCCTGCTGCTCCGCCTCCTTCTTGCTGCGGCCGGTGCCGGTGCCGTACGAGACGCCTCCGACGCGGGCGGCAGCAGTGAAGGTCTTCTCGTGGTCGGGACCCGTCTCCGTGACCAGGTACTCGGGGACGCCGAGCCCCTCGGTCGCAGTGAGCTCCTGGAGACTGGTCTTCCAGTCCAGGCCGGCTCCGAGGTTCGAAGACTTTTCGATCAGGGGGTCGAACAGGCGGTGCACCAGCTCCGCCGCCGAGTCCAGTCCCTGGTCGAGGTAGACCGCGCCGATCACCGCTTCCAGGGTGTCGGCGAGGATGGACGCCTTGTCCCGGCCGCCCGTGCCCTCTTCACCACGGCCGAGCCGGATGAAGGAGCCCAGGTCGAGCCCGCGGCCCACCTCGGCGAGCGCACGCGAGTTCACCACCGCTGCCCGCAGCTTGGCCAGCTGGCCTTCTGGCAGGTCGGGGTGGGTTCGGTACAGCGTGTCCGTGACCACGAGGCCGAGGACGGAGTCCCCGAGGAACTCCAGACGCTCGTTGGTCGGCAGACCGCCGTTCTCGTATGCGTACGACCGGTGGGTCAGTGCGCGCACCAGAAGGGCGGACTCGAGCTTGTAGCCGAGCCGCCCTTCCAGAAGCGTGTGGGACGAGGCCTGGTTGTTGTCCGCCGGAGCACTCCCGCTCACACGGGAAGACTTGTTCTTAGGCGTGGACACAGTGCCTCTCACCAGCCGCTCAGACCTCGAGGACCTGGCGCTTGTTGTAGGTGCCGCAAGACGGGCACGCGATGTGCTGCTGCTTGGGCTCGTGGCAGCGCTCGCACGCAACCAGGGTGGGGACCGCAGCCTTCCACTGCGACCGGCGGTGGCGCGTGTTGCTGCGCGACATCTTCCGCTTCGGAACAGCCACGGCTACTTCTCCTGCTTCTCGTCGACGCCCGGTTCGGCGCCGCTCATCTCGTCCTTCTCGCCGTCCTGCATGGTGCCGGCGAGTCCCTGCAATGCCGCCCAACGGATGTCGACGGCGTCGTGGTGGTGGTCCGGGTCGTCCGCCAGTCGCGCACCGCACTCGGCACACAGACCAGGGCAGTCTTCCTGGCACACCGGCTGCATCGGCAGTGCGAGCACCACCGCATCACGCAGCACGGGCTCGAGGTCGAACAAGCCGTCCTCGAGGAAGAGCCTGTCCTCGTCGTCCTCGGCGTCGTCGCCCGGTTCCGCGATCACGCGGCCCCGGTCGTCGGCGTCAGGGTACGAGAACATCTCCTGGAACTCCGCTTCGAGCTGCTGCTCGAGCGGCTCCAGACACCTTACGCACTCCCCTTCGGCCGCGGCACGGGCGGTGCCTGTGACGAGCACACCTTCCATGACCGACTCCAAGCGGAGTTCGAGCTCCACCGGGGCGCCTTCCGGCACTCCGATGACGCCCTTGAGACCGAGGTCCTTGGGAGCGTCGACCGTGCGGGTCAGGCGCTGCAGCGCACCAGGCCGCCGACCCAGCTCGTGTGTGTCGAACACGAGGGGGTTGCGGTGGTCGAGGCGGGCGTTCAGGGCCATTCCTGCTTTCGATCTGAAGAACTCTGGGGCACTGCCCTTCGGTGTTCCCGGGCAGCGTTGATCGCGGACGTACGCGCGACCGAAGAGCCAGGATACTGGACCTTTCGCTGTCGGCCCAATCCGGGGCTCAGCCCTGGCCGCGACCCTGCTCGTAGGCCCGCAGCTGCTCGGCGCTGATCATCCCGGTGTCGAAGAGACTGGTCTCGTCGAGGGCGTACCCCTGGCCCTGTTGCGCCTGCTGCGGGGCCTGTTGCTGCGCCTGGTTCGGGTCGTAGGCGGCCTGCTGGGGGTCGTAGCCCTGGTAGGCATAGGGATCCGCGTGCTGGTAGCCGTAGGGGTCCTGCTGGGCGGCATAGGGCTGCTGCTGCGGGTAGCCGCCGTACGGATCGGGCTGCTGGACGGGGGCGCCTGTCGCCGGGTCGTAACCGGAGGCCGGGGCGAACGCCGGCTGCGGCTGTCCGTAGTCCTGCTGCCGGGCGGGCTGCCCGGCCGGGGGCTTCTGCTCGGTGAGAGCGGCCAGGTCGGCGAGGTAGTCGGCGTCGCTGGAGTGCTGGACGGTGCTCGCGTCGTCGGCGAGGGCGCCGAGGTCGTCGGTGGCGATCCGGCCGTGCAGCTTCTGCCGGCCGCGGCCGACGGCCTCCAGGGTCTTGGCGAGGACCGCCTCGAAGGCGCCCAGCTTGACGTCGACGTACTCGTCGGCGCTGCGGCGCTGGGTCTCCGGGTCGTGGCTGCGCTCGGGGGCGTCCTCGTCCTCGTAGCCCTGCTCGTCGACGCCCGGGCCGGTGCCCAGGAGCTTCTCGCGGCCGCGGCCGACGGAGCCGAGGGTCTTGGTGAGGACGACCTCGAAGTTGGCGAGCTTGGAGTCGACGTACTCGTCGGCCTCGGCGCGGATCTCCTCGGCCTCCTGGCGGGCCTCGGCGAGGATCCGGTCGGCCTCCGCCTGGGAGCGGCGGGCGACCTCGGTGCCGGAGATCAGCGAGCCGCGCTCGGCGTGCGCGCTCTCGATGATCCGCTGGGCCTCCTGGTGGGCCTGCTCGACCATCTGCTCACGGCCGCCGATCAGCTCCTGGGCCTGGGCGAGGGAGTCGGGCAGCGCCGCACGCACTTCTTCCAGCATCGCGAGCAGGTCCGCGCGGTTGACCACGCACGAGGCCGACATGGGCATGGACCGGGCGCCGGAGACCGCGGAGACGATCTCGTCGAGCTTCTTCTGCACGTCCACCGTGTGCTCGCCACTCTCTACAGATGCGTTGGAGACGGACGGGACGACTGTACGGCCATGAGGTGGCGGCCGGACACCGGGTGACGGGACGTCAGCGGATCAGCCCTTCGTCAGGCGCCGGGTGAGGGCCTCCAGGACCAGCGGCGGGACCAGGTGGGAGACATCGCCGCCCCAGGTCGCGACCTCCTTGACCAGGGAGGACGACATGAAGCTGTAGGTGGGGTTGGTGGGCACGAAGAGGGTCTCCACGCCCGAGAGGCCGTTGTTCATCTGGGCCATCTGCAGCTCGTAGTCGAAGTCGCTGACCGCGCGCAGGCCCTTGACGATGGCGGGGATGTCCCGCAACTTGCAGAAGTCGACGAGAAGACCGTGGAAGGCCTCGACCCGGACGTTGCCGTACTCGGCGGTGACCTGGCTGATCAGGTCGATCCGCTCGTCGATCTCGAAGAGACTCTTCTTGGACTTGTTGATCATCACCGCGACGTAGACCTCGTCATACAGGCGGGAGGCGCGGGAAATGATGTCCAGGTGTCCGTTGTGGATGGGGTCGAACGACCCGGGACAGACGGCGCGGCGCACTTGTGATCCCTCGCTCTCCGGTCCGGTCATCGTGCGTCTTCGCACGTAGAGGCGGCGCGACCGTACCAAAACGTTCCCTCGCCGTAGCGACGGGCCCGGAGGGGCTCGAAACCCTCGGGCCACCGGAATTCACCGCCTCTGGTGCTGCGCTCCACGGTGACGAGGGCTTCTTCGGCGAGCCACCCTTCTGTGCGGAGTGTGAGGAGGATCTCCCGAAGATCGTCGTCCGTGACGGCGTACGGGGGGTCGAGGAAGACCAGGTCGTACGGGTCGCCCGGGGACGACGTGCGGATGATCTGTTCCGCTTTGCCCGATCTGACTTCGGCGCCGGGGAGTCCGAGGTTCTTCACGTTCTCGCGGACCGTGCGGGTCGCTCGCGCATCGGCCTCGACGAGGAGGGTGTGGCCGGCGCCTCGGGAGAGGGCTTCCAGGCCCACGGCTCCCGACCCGGCGTAGAGGTCGAGGACGCGTTCGCCGTCCAAGGGGCCGCCGAGGAGGGACTGCCAGGTGGAGAAGAGGCCTTCGCGTGCTCGGTCGGAGGTGGGGCGGGTGCCGGTGCCTGGGGGTACGGCCAGGCGACGTCCGCCGGCCACGCCGGCGATCACGCGGGTCATCTTCGGTCCTTGGTCGTGGGCGGGTTCAGGTTCATTGTGGCTGGTCGCGCCCTCGCGGCGGTAGTCGCATATGGATTACGCCCCGCGCCCCTGGGTGCAACACCCGTCACCCCTTTTCCAAGTACTGCTCCCTCTCCTCGTCCAAGAGGGCGTCCAGAGCCGTCCGCAGTGCGGGCAGGTGGGTCAGGTCCGGGTCGGTCGCCACCACCGCTGTCGCCTCCTCCCGGGCCTCCGCGATGATCTCCTCGTCCTCGATGACCGCGAGCATCCGGAGGCTGGTGCGGGCGCCCGACTGGGCCTGGCCGAGGACGTCGCCCTCGCGGCGTTGTTCCAGGTCGATGCGGGAGAGCTCGAAGCCGTCGAGCGTGGAGGCGACCGCGCCCAGACGCTGGCGGGCCGGGCTCGCCTCGGGCATCTCGGTGACCAGGAGGCAGAGGCCGGGGGCCGAGCCACGGCCCACGCGGCCGCGCAGCTGGTGGAGCTGGGAGACGCCGAAGCGGTCCGCGTCCATGATCACCATGGCGGTGGCGTTGGGGACGTTGACACCGACCTCGATGACCGTCGTGGCGACCAGGACATGGGTCTCGCCTGCGGCGAAGCGGCGCATGACGGCGTCCTTGTCGTCGGGGTGCATCCTGCCGTGCAGGACCTCGACCCGGAGGCCCTGGAGGGGGCCCTTGACCAGCTGGTCGGCCACGTCGAGGACGGCGAGGGGCGGCCGCTTCTCGGCGGCGTCCTCAGGGGATTCGGGGGACTTCTTCCTGCCGGACTTCTTGGGGTCGTCCTCCTCGTCGCCGATACGGGGGCAGACCACGTACGCCTGGTGACCGTTCTCCACCTCCTCGCGGACCCTCTCCCACGCGCGGGACAGGAAGTGGGGCTTGTCGGCGGCCGGGACCACATGGCTGGCGATCGGCGAACGGCCGGCCGGCAACTGGTCGAGGACGGAGGTCTCCAGGTCGCCGAAGACGGTCATGGCGACCGTGCGCGGAATGGGCGTGGCGGTCATGACCAGGAGATGCGGGGGCTGTTTGCCCTTGCCGCGCAGGGCGTCGCGCTGCTCGACGCCGAAGCGGTGCTGTTCGTCGACCACGACCAGACCCAGGTCGTGGAACTGCACCTTGTCCTCGATCAGCGCGTGCGTGCCGATGACGATGCCGGCTTCGCCGGTGGTGAGGTCGAGCAGGGCATGCCGCCGGGCGGCCGCCCCCATGGAACCGGTGAGCAGCACGACCTTGGTGGCCTGCTCGGCCCCGCCCAGCATGCCGCCCTCGGCCAGCTCGCCCATCATCTCGACGATGGACCGGTGGTGCTGCTGCGCGAGCACCTCGGTGGGCGCGAGCATGGCGGCCTGGCCGCCGGCGTCGACCACGGCGAGCATGGCGCGCAGGGCGACCATGGTGTTGTGGGTGACGGTGAAGTTGTCGGTGACGTAGGCATGGCTCGGGTGGGCGACGCTGATGCACTGGACGGGCTTTCGCCCCACGTACACGACCGCCCGGATGCCGCGTCGGAACGTGTTGTCCTTCGGCCTCGGACGCACCTGTTCTGCTTTGCGGGTGAGCCGGAACGGGGCGTACGCGTCCGGCAGGGACACCTGCACGTCGTACGCGGCCTTCTTCGGCAGCACGCGCGCCCGGCCGCCCAGAGAACGCACGAGCCATGCGACGTCCTCCGCGAGTCGGAGTGAGGCCGAGCAGAGGGAGATGCTCATGCCGTCGGCCTGGACGGTACCGTCCGTGTCCAGAAGCCCCTGCAGCACGGCGAGACGGTCCTTGATCGAGGCGTTCTTGAAAGCCTGAGGGACGAATTTCTCGTGTGCCGTCGTTCCCCAGAGACCCAACTCGCGCAGGACCTGGATCACCGGGTTGCGCACGCCTCCGGCACGCTGCTTGAGCTGGATCGTGTAGTCACAGTGTGATCCCTTCACCGGTACCAGCAGGCAATCGGGCGCCACTGCCACCGCGACCGCCTCACGGATCTCGTCGTCGATGGTGGAAAGGCGGAGGTCGTGCCGGAACGAACCGTCCCCCAGCAGCAGCCCGATGAGGTACGGGTCGAGGGGTAGCCCGGCGTCGCCACCGAGATCGACCGGCTTCGCCGGCGGGATGTACCACTTCGAGGACCCGTCGGCCTTGAACGTGTCGAGACGGATCTCCCGGGTCGTCATGACCTTGGGAGCCTGACCACGGTGCCGACCACAGCTCGTGCCGACGATCCAGAGATGCTCGTCGTCGCACTCGACGGAACTCCCGTCGGACAGGACCAGGCGCCACACATCACGCTCCCCCTGGGGGAAGACACCGTCGATCAGCCCGATGTCCCCGTCCGGCACCACCACCTCGTCGCCCACGCGCAGATCCCCCATGCGGCGGAAGCCCATGGGTGTGAGCACCAGAGAGTCGAGGGGCTGGGCCTTGCCCGAACCGACCTCCCCCTGCAGCAGCCGGTGCATCGGGTGGTCGGTGGCCAGGTCGTCGAAGATCTCCCGGGAGACGCGCTGCTGGCCGTCGGTGAGGGTGAAGGGGAGGCGGGCGTCGAAGGCGGTGAGGAGGCCGTCGGGGGCGGGCTTGCGGGGGACGGCGGGGAGTTGGGCGTCCGCGTGGCGGCGGCGGGCCAGGGCGACCTGGAGGACGAAGGCCTCGTCCCACTTGAGGCGGGAGCGGGCGTCCTCGATGTCGGCCTTGGTGTGCGGGCGGTGGATCTTCAGCAGGGCCTCGGGCAGGGGCACCAGGCCGCGGCCCTGGCGCAGGGAGTCCGGGAGCGGGTCGGCGGCCTCCTGGGCGGTGGGCAGGACCGTCTGGATCGCCTTGCCGATCTTCCAGGACTCGAGCTTGGCGGTGGCGGGGTAGATCGGGATCAGGGCGCCCGCCCAGGTCTCGACGGACTCCTCCGGGTCGCCGCGCAGCAACTCGTAGGCCGGGTGTGCGAGTTGGAGGCGGCGGTTGAAGACGGAGACCTTGCCCGCGAACATCGCGCGCGTGCCCGGCAGGAGTTCCTTGTGGGGCTTGTGGACGCCTGCGCCGAAGAAGACCAGTTGGAGCCGGCCGCTGCCGTCCGTGATCGTGACCTCCAGGCGCTGGCCCTTGCCGCGCGGGGCCTTGGCGGAGGCGAAGGTGTGCAGGCGGGCGTCGGCGACCTGCGCGACCACCGTGACGTGCTCGTCCATGGGGAGGTCGGCGAGGTGGGTGAGCTGGCCGCGCTCCTCGTATCTGCGCGGATAGTGGTGGAGGAGGTCGCCGACGGTGAGCAGGCCGAGATGCTCGGCCATCACCTTCGCGGTGGCGGGGCCGAGCACCGACTTCAGCGGTTGGCGCAGGGGTTCTTCCAGTGCGGGCACGAGATCCATTGCACACCACGCCACTGACAATGGCCTCCAGGCTGCGGCCGGGGTCGCCGTAAAGATCCCGGAAACCCCTGGTCAGGCGGCTGGTTCGGGACTTAGGATGACGCGCTCCCGGCCCTCCTCGCGGTCACCGCCTCACCGGGACCGCCCGACCCCGCGCCGTCGCGAGTCCCCCCACCGGCGCTGTGATGATGGACTCCCAGACCTCACAGGCATCCCAGGCACCCCATTCGCCCCAGTCACCTCATACGTTCCAGGTCGACCTGCGTGGTCTGGTGGACCTGCTCTCCCACCACCTCTACTCCAGCCCCAAGGTGTATCTGCGCGAGCTGCTGCAGAACGCCGTGGACGCCATCACGGCCAGACGCGTGGACGAGCCAGGGGCCCCCGCCCGGGTCCGGCTGTACGCGGAGGGCGGAGCCCTGCGTGTCGAGGACACCGGCGTGGGGCTCACCGAGACGGATGTGCACAGCCTGCTGGCCACCATCGGGCGCAGTTCCAAGCGGGCCGAGGGGCTTGAGGAGGCCCGGTCGGACTTCCTCGGGCAGTTCGGCATCGGGCTGCTGGCCTGTTTCGTCGTCGCCGAGCGGATCCGGGTCGTCAGCCGCAGCGCCCGTACGCCCGGGGCACCGCCGGTGGAGTGGACGGCGTCCGACGACGGTTCGTACACCGTGCGGACGCTGCCGGACTCCGAGCGGCCCGAACCGGGCACCACCGTGCACCTGGTGGCCCGGGCGGGGGCCGCCGAGTGGCTCACGCCCGAGCGGGTCGAGGCGCTGGCCCGGGACTTCGGGTCGCTGCTGCCGTACGACGTCCGGGTCGGCGACGAGGCGGTCACCGACCTTCCGGCGCCCTGGGACCGTCCGTATCCGGGCCCGGCCGCCCGCCGTGTCGCCCTCGCCCGGCACTGCCACGACCTGTTCGGCTTCACCCCGCTGGACACGATCGACCTGTCCGTGCCGCTGGCCGGCATCCGCGGGGTGGCGTACGTGCTGCCGTCGGCGGTGAGCCCGGCCCAGCGCGCGGGGCACCGGGTGCACCTGAAGGGCATGCTGCTCACCGAGCGGGCCGAACAGCTGCTGCCCGACTGGGCGTTCTTCGTGCGCTGCGTGCTCGACACGGACAGTCTGCGGCCCACGGCGTCACGCGAGTCGCTGTACGAGGACGAGACGCTGGCCGGGGTGCGGGAGGCGCTGGGTGAGCGGATCCGTGCCTGGCTGACGGGGCTGGCGGCCGGTGATCCGGAGCGGCTGGCCGCGTTCCTGTCGGTGCACCACCTGGGTGTGAAGTCCCTGGCCCGGCACGACCGGGAGATGCTGCGCACGATGCTGCCGTGGCTGCCGTTCGAGACGACCGACGGGCGGCTGTCCCTGGAGGAGTTCGCGCAGCGGCACCCGGTGGTGCACTTCACGCGGACCGTCGAGGAGTACCGGCAGGTCGCGCCGATCGCGTCCGCGCAGGGCATCGGCGTGATCAACGGCGGTTACACGTACGACAGCGAGCTGGTTCAGGCGCTGCCGTCGGTGCGGCCGGGCACCGTGGTCGCCGAGCTTGACGCCGAGACGGTCACCGCGCACCTGGACGCGGTCGACCCGGCCGAGGAGCTGGCCCTGTCCGGCTTCCTGGCGGCGGCCCGGGCCCGGCTCGATCCGCTCGGCTGTGACGTCGTGCTGCGGGCCTTCCACCCGCTGTCCGTGCCCGCGCTGCACCTGGACGACCGGGACGCCCGGCACGAGCAGGCCCGGGCGGACGCCGAGGCGCAGGCCGACGACCTGTGGGCGGGCATCCTCGGCTCCCTGCGCGGCAGTGCGCCCCGCGCGCGTCTGGTGCTCAACCACCTCAACCCGCTCGTGCGGCGGATCAGCGCGCTGCCCGACCCGGAGCTGATCGGCACCGCCACGGAGTCGCTGTACGGGCAGGCGCTGCTGATGGCGCAGCGGCCGCTCAGGCCGGCCGACTCGGCGCTGCTCAACCGCGCGTTCATCGGTCTCCTGGAGTGGGCCACGCACAGCGAGGACGGTCAGGCATGAGCGAGATCACGGACTTCGACGCCCTGCGCGGGGCGATGGCGGAGAACTCCGAGCAGCCGGAGGGGCCGGCCCGCAACGCGCGCGCGGAGGAGCTGCTGACGGCGGCCGAGAAGCTGGGCGTTCCGCTCGCCGTGATCGAGGCGCTCGGGCACCAGCTGAAGGTCTACAACTACAGCTCCGAGAAGGGGAAGATGTTCGTCCCCTTCTCGCGTCTGCTGCGCATGTGGGACGAACGGCCCGAGGACTTCGACGAGTACGAGACCCACTCGCTGCACTGGGTCTTCAAGTGGGTCTCGGCCGGCATGCTGGACCAGCCGCACATCCCGCTCGCGTCGATCGAGAAGTGGCTCGGCGAGATGGAGCACCGCTACCGGCTCGCCGGGCACTCCGAACGGGCCGTGCGCAGCGCCGAGCACAGTGTGGCCGCGCATGTCGGGGACGTGGCGCGGGCCGAGCGGGCGTACGCCGCGTGGCTGGCCGCCGACCGGGACAGCATGGCGGACTGCCACGCGTGCGAGCTGCACGGGCAGGGCTGGTGGCAGGCGGAGCAGGGGCGGGACGCCGAGGCGCTGGAGCTGTGGCGGCCGGTGCTGGAGGGTGAGTACACCTGCGCCCACGAGCCGCACACGGCCCTCGCGTCCTCCCTGGTGCCGCTGCTGCGGCTGGGGCGCCTGGAGGAGGCCCGGGCCCATCATCTGCGGGGCTTCCGGCTCGTCCGGGCGATGGAGAGCATGCGCGGTGCGTACGCGGAGCACGTGGAGTTCTGTGCGCTGACCGGCAACGAGGCGCGGGGCCTGGAGCTGCTCGCGGAGCGGCCGGCGTACTTCACGGACGACGGGCATCCGCAGAGCAAGCTGGACTTCATGAGCGTGGTGGCCCTGCTCATGGACCGGCTGACCGGGCTCGGGCTGGGCGAGGGGCGGGTGCCGGGTCCGGCCGGCCGGGAGTGGACCGCCCGCGAACTCGCCGCGCACGCGCGCGGGGAGGCCCTCGCCCTGGCGGCGCGCTTCGACGAACGCAACGGCACGGCGCACGTGAGCGAGCGGGCACGCGCGCGTATGGCGCGGCAGCCGCTCGCGGAGCGGCTGCCGCTGGGAGTGCGGTCGGTACGGCCGGTCCCGCCACCCGCTCCCCCGACGGTCGTGCTTCCGGAGGCCCCCGGCACCGGGCAGCCGGATCTGCCCGCGCTCCTGGCCGAGGCGCGGCGGCTGTCGGACACCCTGCGGCCGAACGCCGTGGAGGCGTGGGCGGCGGCCGCCGAGGCAGCGGTGGGCGTCGAGCTGGACCCGCGCGACCGTGCCGAGATGGCCGACCACGAGGCGATGTCCCTCGGCCCCGGGGGCACCGAGCTCTTCGAACGGGCCGCCGGCCTCTACGCGGAGGCCGGCGACCCGGGCGAGGCCCTTGCGGCACGCGCGCGTGGGGCGTACGTCCGCGCGCTCGCGGGTGACGTGGACGGCGCCGTCGCGGCGGTGAGCGGCCTGTACGACGAGATCCTCGCGCTGTACGCCGCCGACGGCACGGGGATAGGGCAGACGGCGTCCGTGGTGATGAGCCGGGCGCGGATCCTGACGCGCCGGGCGCACGGCGCCGAGGGCGACGGGGCGGTTGTCGCCGAGGCCGAGGCCGCCGTCCGGGAGGTCCTCGCGCTCGTCGGCGGCCGGACCGGGGAGGACGTACGGCTGGCCGCGCGGGTCGCCGAGGCGCAGGCGATGCTCGGGGAGCTGGCGGGGCTGTCCGGAGACCTGGAGACGGCCGCGGAGCTGTTCGCTCGGGGCGCGGCGGCGTTCGTCGCGGCGGGGCTGCCGTGGTTCGCGGTGGAGTACGAGGCCCGGCTGGCCTCCCTCGCCCACCACCTCGGCGACATGGCGGAGACCGAACGGGCGCTGCGGGCGGCCCTGGAGCACGGCGGCTCGCAGCTGGAGGCGCCCGGACGGGCCCAGCTGCACCTCCAGCTCGCCGAGGTCGTCGGCGGCCGGGGCGAGGCCGTGGAGGCCGCCCGGCACGCCCTGGAGGCCGCCCACTGGGCCGACGAGGCGGGCGAGTCGGCGACGCTGGGTGCCTGGGCGCGGCAGCAGCTCGGGGGGTTCCTGCTGCGGCAGGGGCGGTGGGCCGAGGCCGCGGAGGTGCTGGAGTCGGCGCTGCCCGACCTGACCGCCGAGACGCACGGTGACGGGGCGGTCGTGCAGACGCAGTGGTGGCTCGGCGACTGCCTGAGCGAGCTCGGCGAGCACCGCGCGGCCGCAGAACGGCGCCTGCAGGCAGCCGAGATCGCCCGGCACTGGCCCGAGCAGCACGACCACGCCACCCTCGCCCATCTGGCCGGGGAGTCCCTCGGGCAGGCCGGACTGACCGCCGAGGCGGACCGGGCCTACGCACGGGCGGGGGACTTGTGGCGTGACCTGGGCCATGTCCAGGGCCTGGTTCGCTCGCTGCGGGCCCGTGCCTGGCTGGCGTCGCAGGCACCGGACGGCCTGGTGGAGGCCCGGGGCCTGATGGCGGACGCGTTCCGGGAGTGCGAGGCGGCGCGGGAGACGGCGGACGACGAGGAGTCGCGGCAGCAGTACGTCGCCGAACTCGGCGACACCCACCGGCAGTTCGGTGACCTGCTGGCCCGATCGATCTCCGGGGCCGCCGACGACGCCGGCCGGGCCGTGTTCGAGGAGGCCCTGTCTCAACTGGCGCTTTCCGCAGAGGTGTTCGCCTCGCTCGGGGAGGGGTACGTGCACAGCCGCACCGCCGCCGAACTCACCGCCGGCTGGCTGGAGGTCGAGCTGGGCCGCCTCGCCGACGCGAGGGCACGCGCGCGTGCGGTGCTGGCCGCCTGCGACGGCCATGACGCCACCGAGGCCGACGACGGGGGCCGCTCGGCGGTGCGGGCCCGGCGGGCGGAGGCGGAGCAGCTGCTCCGCGTCGCGGCGGAGAACTGATCACGGTCGGCTCACTCCACGCCGATGAGGAGCAGGGCCCCCTGCCGTCCGCCGCGGTACACGACCGTGTCGACGGCGAGGTATCCCTCGCGGACCCTGCCCTCCAGATGCTCGGCGACGGTGTCGGGGACGTCGTCGCCGAGGACCAGGGTGACCATCTCGCCCCCGGCCGAGAGCATGCGGTCCAGGACGGTCTCGGCGGTCACCGCGACGTCCGAGCCGATCACGGCCACGTCCCCGTCGATCAGGCCCAGGACGTCCCCGGCCTGGCAGATGCCGGCCATCGTCCAGGACTGGCGTTCGGCGACCGTGACCTCGGCATACCGGGTGGCCCCGGCGGCCGAGGTCATGGACACGACGTCCTCGTCGAAGCGGCGGTCCGGCTCGTGCACGGCCAGCGCCGCGATGCCCTGGACCGCCGAGCGGGTCGGGATCAGGGCCACCCGGACGCCCTCCGTGCGGACCTGCTCGGCGGCCGCCGCGGCGGTGTGGCGCAGGTCGGCGTCGTTGGGCAGCAGCACGACCTCGCGCGCGTGGGCCCGCCGTAGGGCCTGGACGAGCTCGCCGCTCGCGGGCGGCTCCCCGGGGCGTGCGAGCACGGTCGTCGCGCCGGCCTCGGTGTACAGCCCGGCCAGGCCTTCACCGGGCACGACGGCCACGACGGCCCGCTGGGCGCGCTCGCGGGGCGGCCGCTCGGCACCGGTGGTGTGCACGTCGCCCGAGCCGAAGTGGGTGATGCGGATCCGGTGGGGCCGTCCGGCCTCGATGCCGGCCTCGACGGCGGCGCCCGCGTCGTCGACATGGACGTGGACGTTCCACAGCCCGTCGCCGCCGACCACGACGAGGGAGTCCCCGATGGCGTCGAGCCGCTCCCGCAGTCGCTCCACGGCGGCGTCCTCGGCCTCCAGGAGGTAGATCACCTCGAAGGCGGGCCCATTCTGGCCGGGCACGGCGCCGTCGTCGGCGCACTCGCCGGGGACGCCGTCGACCGGTGCGGTGCCTGCGGCGGGCTCCACGCGCGCGTGGGGATCTCCGGAGGGCCCTTTGCACGCGCTCTCCACCACCCCCCGCGCCCTCTCCCCCGTGAACGTCTCCACCAGCGCCGCGAGCACCGCGACCAGTCCCCGTCCGCCGGCGTCGACCACCCCGGCGCGTTCCAGGACGGGAAGCTGGCCGGGGGTCGCGGCGAGGGCTGTGCGGGCTCCGTCGTACGCCGCCCGGGCCACGGTCCCGCAGTCGCCCTCCGCTCCCTCCGCGGCGTCGGCGGCGGCCGAGGCGACCGTGAGGACGGTGCCCTCGACGGGATGGGCGACGGCCCGGCGGGCGGAGTCGGCCGCGTGCCGCAGGGCGAGCCGCAGGCCCTGGCCGTCGGCATGGGCGGCGGCGTCGTCGGCCAGCACCTGGGCCATGCCGCGCAGCAGCTGGGCGAGGATCGTCCCGGAGTTCCCGCGGGCGCCGATGAGCGCCCCGTGCGCCATCGCCCGGGCGGCGTCGGCGAGCGTCGGCTCCCCGGGGCTCGCGGCGCCGGGGCCCACCGCGGCTTCGGACCCCGCCGCGTGCCCCGCGAACACGGCCTCGACCGCAGCGACCGCCGACTCCACGGTCAGATACAGGTTGGTGCCGGTGTCGCCGTCCGCCACGGGATAGACGTTGATCGCGTCGATCTCCTCACGCGCCCGCCCCAGTGTCTCGAGCGCGAGACCGCACCAGGTGCGCACCGCGAGAGCATCGAAGAACGGCTGCGGCAGCTGCGCCACTACGCCTCCCTGAGCTGCTGGACGTGGCTCGCAGCGTAGACCCCGGGGCGGTGTTCACCGGAAGAGGGAGGGGACCGGGCCCCTGAGCTGCCATGGTAGTTTCGTTCTACGGGTGCAGCCGTTGTATGCTGCTCCGGTTGCCCGATCTGATCGGGCCTTCCCCCTGGCAACGCCACTCAGATTTCGACCGGCTCCTCAAAGCCCGAGAATCATGATTCCGGCCTGCCGGGATCAACCGTAAGTGCATCTGAAGTCTTTGGAGTGACCCGTGGCTGCCAACTGCGACGTCTGCGGCAAGGGGCCGGGCTTCGGCAACAACATCTCGCACTCGCACCGCCGTACGTCCCGCCGCTGGAACCCGAACATCCAGCGTGTGCGTACCGTGGTGGGCGGGACGCCGAAGCGCGTGAACGCTTGCACCTCGTGCATCAAGGCCGGCAAGGTCTCGCGCTGACGCTCAGCTAGCGCGCGGCCACTGCTGGTTCGCTGCAGAGCCGGTCCACCTCTGGTGGGCCGGCTCTTTGCCATGCCTTGAGGGCGTGCCCAGGGGACGTGCCCTGAGGGCATGGCACGAGAACGTGCCCGGGCGCGGCGCGGTGCCCTGAAGCCACGGCGCCACGACGCCGCAGCCCGGCATCGCGCCCAGGCGGCTAGACGCTCCCGCGGAAGCGCCAGCCGTGATCCACCGGCCCGATCCCCCCGCCGAGCGCGAACCCGGCCGCGACGGCCCCCGTGACGTACTGCTTCGCCGCCGCCACCGCCTCCGGCACGGACCGCCCCTTGGCGAGCTCGGAGGCGATCGCCGAGGCGAGCGTGCAGCCGGTGCCGTGGGTGTGGCGGTTGTCATGCCTCGGCGCCCGCAGCCAGTGCTCCTCGGAGCCGTCGGTGAGCAGATCGACGGCGTCCCCGGGCAGGTGCCCGCCCTTGATCAGCACCCAGCGCGGCCCGTACTCCAGCACGGCCGCCGCGGCCTCCCGCATCTCCCGCTCCGACTCGACGCGTACGCCCGTGATCTGGGCCACCTCGTCGAGGTTCGGCGTGGCGACCGTCGCCACCGGCAGCAGCTTCGTACGGACGGAGTCCAGCGCGGAGGCGGCGAGCAGGGCGTCGCCGTGCTTGGAGACGCCCACCGGGTCGACGACCGCAGGGGCGTCCGTGCCCGCGATCAACTCGGCGACCGCCTCCACGAGTTCCGCGGAGGCGAGCATCCCCGTCTTGACCGCCTGGACGCCGATGTCGTCGACGACGCTGCGGTACTGGGCCCGGACGGCCTCCACGGGCAGTTCCCAAGCCCCCTGCACGCCGAGGGAGTTCTGCGCGGTCACCGCCGTCACGACGCTCATGCCGTGCACGCCGAGCGCGAGCATCGTCTTGAGGTCGGCCTGGATGCCCGCGCCGCCACCGGAGTCGGAGCCCGCCACCGTCAGGACGTTGGGGATCATGACTCTATGTCCGCGAAGTGGTCCCAGCCGCCCTGGCTGGTCCACGGCGCCCCGTCGACCGTCACCTGGGGCAGCGCCGAGGGGTTGAGGACCTCGCCGATGACCTTCCAGCGGGCGGGCAACTTCACGTCCGGCGGGAAGGTCGCCACGATCGCGTGGTCCTCTCCCCCGGTCAGCACCCACTGCATGGGGTCCACCCCCACGGCCTGCCCGATGTCGTTCATCTGGGACGGTATGTCGATCGCCCCCGAGCGGATGTCGATCCGCACCTTGCTCGCCTCGGCGATGTGCCCGAGGTCCGCGATCAGCCCGTCGCTCACGTCGCACATCGCGGTCGCCCCGAGCCCGGCCGCGGCGGGACCCGCGTGGTACGGCGGTTCGGGCCGGCGGTGCGCCTCCACGAACGCCCGCGGCGAGCGGAACCCCCGGGAGAGCACCGCGTACCCGGCGGCCGACCAGCCCAGCCAGCCGGTCACCGCGACGAGATCGCCGGGCTGGGCGCCCGCCCGCGTCACCGGCTCCTGGTTGCGCAAATCGCCGAGCGCGGTGATCGACACCATGATCGAGTCGCCGCGTACGACGTCACCGCCGACCACGGCGGCGCCCGCCACCTGGCATTCGTCGCGCAGGCCGTCCATCAGCTCGCTCGGCCAGGTCACCGGCAGTTCGGCCGGGACGACCAAGCCGAGCAGCAGCGCGGTCGGTACCGCGCCCATGGCGGCGATGTCGGCGAGGTTCTGCGCGGCCGCCTTGCGGCCCACGTCGTAGGCCGTCGACCAGTCCCGCCGGAAGTGCCGGCCCTCCACCAGGATGTCCGTGCTCGCCACGACCCTGCGGTCGGGTGCGGCCACCACGGCGGCGTCGTCGCCGGGGCCGACCCGGACCGCCGGGGTGGTGGTCAGACGGGAGGTGAGCTCCCTGATGAGCCCGAACTCACCGAGCTCACCAACAGTGCCCTTCATTGCCCTTTCTCCCCTTCTGTACCAGTTCGTGCCCGGTCGCGAGGCATCTCAGTCCTCGTTACGGTCGAAGTGACCGTCAAGTTCTGCCGGACCTGCAGCCCGGCGCGCAAGACCCGGTCCCCGCAGGTCTCCCCGCGGCGAGCGGCGACGCGATACCGTGGCGTTCCTTTTCCCCACATGATCCTCGTGGCCGCCCTGGAGGTTCCGTGGTACAGGCGTACATCCTGATCCAGACGGAGGTCGGCAAGGCGTCGACCGTCGCCGAGACGATCGGCAAGATCCCTGGGGTCATCCAGGCCGAGGACGTGACGGGACCGTACGACGTGATCGTGCGGGCCCAGGCCGACACCGTCGACGATCTCGGCCGCATGGTGGTCGCCAAGGTCCAGCAGGTGGACGGCATCACCCGCACCCTGACCTGCCCGGTCGTCCATCTGTAGCCCCCGTCTACCCTGTGCCGGTGAACTCTTTCCGTCACCGGCACCGTTGTGTCTTCCGCGTGTTCCGCCTGCCCGCTGTCGCGCTGTTGATCACTGTTGCGGGCTGCTCCTCAGCAGACGACAGTGCGTCGGCGGCGGTTCCCAGTCCGGACGCGAAGGTCGCGGAACTGTGCCGGAACCTGGACAAGGTACTGCCCGCGAAGGTGGACGGTGAGCGCCGGGAGGATCCCGAGCCCGCGTCGGCGCTGACGGCGGGCTGGGGCAGCCCGGCGATCATACTTCGCTGCGGTGTGCCGCAGCCGCCGAAGATGGTCGACCCGAAGGTGGCGGACGGGCGGGATCCGGATGCGGTCGCCGGGGGCGTGAACGGGGTCGACTGGCTGATGGAGAAGCAGGACGGAGGGGGCCACCGGTTCACCACCGCCAACCGCGAGGCGTATGTCGAGGTCCGGGCGCCGGAGGGCGTGGACACCTCGGGTGTGCTGATCGATCTGGCTGCCGCCGTGAAGAAGGCGATCCCCGAGGGGATCGCCTCCTGAGTGCCGCGCCGGTGCTCCTGTCCTGAGTCCGCGGGCCGTTCGTGGCTGATCGCGCAGTTCCCCGCGCCCCTTGAGGGTCGATTCAGCGCAGGCCCGTGGAGCGGCGCAGCGCCGCCTGCACCAGCAGGTCGATCAGCTCCGGGTAGCTCACCCCGCTCGCCTGCCACATCTGCGGATACATCGAGATGGGCGTGAAGCCGGGCATCGTGTTGATCTCGTTGATCACGAACTCGCCGTCCTCGGTGAGGAAGAAGTCCGCGCGGACCAGGCCCTCGCAGGACGCCGCTTCGAAGGCGTCGACCGCCAGGCGCTGGACCTCGGCCGTCTCCTCCGGCGTCAGAGGCGCCGGCACGAGACCCGGGGTGGAGTCGATGTACTTGGCCTCGAAGTCGTAGTACGCCTGCGTCTCGGGCGGGGGGATCTCCGCGGGCAGGGAGGCCCGGGGGCCGTCCTCGAACTCCAGGACGCCGCACTCGATCTCACGGCCGCGCAGTGCGGCCTCCACGAGGATCTTCGGGTCGTGCCGCTGGGCCTCGGCGATGGCCTCGTCCAGGCCGGAGAGGTCCTCGACCTTGGTGATGCCGATCGACGAACCGGCCCGCGAGGGCTTCACGAACAGCGGCCAGCCGTGTTCGCCGGCGAAGTCGACGATCTTCTTGCGGGCGGCGGCCTCATCGTGTTCCCACTCGCGCGGGCGGACCACTACGTACGGGCCCACCTTGAGCCCGAAGGAGGTGAACACCCGCTTCATGTACTCCTTGTCCTGGCCCACGGCCGAGGCGAGCACGCCCGAACCCACGTACGGGACGCCGGAGAGCTCCAGGAGGCCCTGGAGGGTGCCGTCCTCGCCGTACGGGCCGTGCAGCACCGGGAAGACCACGTCGACCTCGCCGAGGGCCTTGGGCACCGATCCCGGCTCGCTGTAGACGACTTCGCGGTTGGCGGGGTCGACCGGGAGGATCACTGCGCCCTCGGCGGACTCGGCCAGGGTGTCGACGCTCGGCGGGCGCCGGTCGACGATCGCCATCCGCTCCGGTTCGTCCGCCGTGAGCGCCCAACGCCCGTCCTGGGTGATGCCGATCGGCAGGATGTCGTACTTCGTCCGGTCGATGGCCTTGAGGACGGCGCCGGCGGTGACCACGGAGATCCCGTGTTCGGAGCTGCGCCCGCCGAACACGACGGCCACACGCGGCTTGCGAGGCGGCTGCTCGGGGCTCTGGGGGAGGTTCTCGGTGCTCATATCGCGTTGAGGGTACCCGTTGGTAGGGCCCGGAGTCAGCGCCCGCCGCCCCGCGTCGCTCAGCGTCGTTCGGGCTTCGCGCTGCGCGACATCAGCTCCTTGAGGGCCACCACCGGGGGCTTGCCCTCGTGCACGATGCCGACGACCGTCTCCGTGATCGGCATGTCGACGCCGTGCCGCCGGGCCAGATCCAGCACCGACTCGCAGGACTTGACGCCCTCGGCCGTCTGCTTGGTGACCGCGATGGTCTCCTGGAGGGTCATGCCCTTGCCGAGGTTGGTGCCGAAGGTGTGGTTGCGCGACAGCGGCGAGGAGCAGGTGGCCACCAGGTCGCCGAGGCCCGCGAGTCCGGAGAAGGTCAGCGGGTCGGCGCCGAGCGCCATGCCGAGACGGGTGGTCTCGGCGAGGCCGCGGGTGATGAGCGAGCCCTTGGCGTTGTCCCCGAGGCCCATGCCGTCCGCGATGCCGACGGCGAGGCCGATGACGTTCTTCACGGCTCCGCCCAGTTCGCAACCCACCACGTCCGTGTTGGTGTACGGGCGGAAGTACGGCGTGTGGCAGGAGGCCTGGAGCCGCTGGGCGACGGCCTCGTCGGTGCAGGCGACCACGGCCGCGGCCGGCATCCGCGCGGCGATCTCCCGGGCCAGGTTGGGTCCCGTCACCACGGCGATCCGGTCCGGGCCGACCTTGGCGACGTCGTCGATGACCTCGCTCATCCGCATCGCGGAGCCGAGTTCGACGCCCTTCATCAGCGACACGAGGACCGTGTCGGGGGCCAGCATCGGGCTCCACTCGGCGAGGTTGCCGCGCAGGGTCTGCGAGGGGACCGACAGGACCGTGAAGTCGGCGTCCGCTGCGGCCTCCGCGGGGTCGGTGGTGGCTCGCACGTTCTCCGGGAGCTCGACGCCCGGGAAGTAGTCGGGATTGGTCCGCGTGGAGTTGATCGCCTCCACGAGCTCCGGACGGCGCCCCCACAGAGTGACCTCGCACCCCGCGTCGGCGAGCACCATGCCGAAGGCCGTTCCCCACGAACCGGCGCTCAGAACCGCCGCCTTGACCGGCTTGCTCACTTGCCCAGCCCCTCTTCCTGCACGGTCTGCCCGGACTTCTGGTGGGTCTGTGTCTGCGCCTGTGTGCGGCGCCGCTGCTCGATCCGCTCCCGGCGCGGGTCGTACGGCGTCTCCGGCGCCTTCTCCCCGCGGATCAGCTCCAGCTGTGCGGTGACGGCGGCCATGATGACCTCCGTGGCCTCCTTCAGCAGGTCCGCGGTCATCTCCCGGTCGTAGAACCGCGCGAGGTCCACGGGCGGCCCGGCGAGCACCCGGTGCGTCTTGCGCGGCAGCGGATGCGGCTTCTTCGCGTACGGCGGCAGCAACTCGTTGCAGCCCCACTGGGCGACGGGGATCACCGGGCACTTGGTCTGCAGGGCGACGCGTGCGGCTCCGGTCTTGCCGGTCATGGGCCAGCCTGCCGGGTCGCGGGTGAGGGTGCCCTCGGGGTAGAAGGCGACGCATTCCCCGCGGTCCACGGCGTCGATCGCGGCCCGGAAGGCGCTCAGCGCGTCCGTGCTCTCGCGGTAGACGGGGATCTGCCCGGTACCCCGCATCGCGGCGCCGACGAATCCCTTCTTGAAAAGCCCGCTCTTCGCGAGGAATCGCGGGACGCGCCCGGTGTTGTACTGAAAGTGCGCGTAAGCGAAGGGGTCGATGTGCGAATTGTGGTTCACCGCGGTGATAAATCCACCCTCAGCCGGAATGTTCTCCATTCCACGCCAGTCCCGCCTGAGCAGAACCACCAGCGGCGGTTTGCAGATCACCGCGGCGAAGCGGTACCAGAAGCCGATTCTGCGGCGGGGCACGCGGACACCTTCCTCTAGGGCCTGAAGCGGGGGGCCACGGGGGGCCGCACAAGTGTCGCCCCAGGCCGCCGGTCTGTCGAGAACACCGTACGCCCCGACACTCCGCCCGCCCGATGCCCCGGGTGACAATGACCGCGACAAGAGGAGGACGAAACACCCGTGCAGTGGACCCTGGTCGTACCCCTGAAGCCCCTGGCCCAGGCCAAGAGCAGGCTTGCGGACACCGCGGACGACGGGCTGCGGCCGGACCTGGCGCTGGCCTTCGCCCAGGACACGGTGGCGGCCGCGCTGGCCTGCCCGGCGGTGGGTGATGTGGCAGTCGTCACGGACGACGCCCGGGCGGGCCGTGAGCTGGCCGCACTGGGCGCCGCGATCATCCCCGACGAGCCGGGCGGCGGCCTCAACGCCGCCCTCGCACACGCGACGCGGGCCGTACGGTCGGCCCGCCCGGCCCGCGCGGTGGCCGCACTCAACGCCGATCTGCCGGCGCTGCGCCCCGCGGAATTGTCCCGGGTACTCGATACCGCCGCTGAATTCCCGCGTGCATTTCTCCCGGACGCGGCCGCAATCGGCACGACCCTGCTGGCCGCCGCCCCGGGCCGCGAATTGCGCCCGGCCTTCGGCGCGGATTCCCGGGCCCGGCACCGCGCCTCGGGGGCGGTGGAACTGCCCCTCACCGCGGTGGATTCCGTACGCCAGGACGTGGACACCGGCGACGACCTGCGCAGCGCGCTGGCCCTGGGGGTCGGCCCTCATACGGCCGCGGCCGCCGCGCGATTGCTGATACCCGGGCAGTAGGCTGCGGCCATGCAGGCGACCGCGTACACGTACGACCCCGAAAGCCGCAGCGGGCAGGTGCTCCTTGACGACGGCACCCCGGTGCCCTTCGACGCGGCCGCGTTCGATGCGGGGGGCCTCAGGCTGCTGCGCCCGGGCCAGCGCGTCCGCATCGAGGTGGAGGGTGCGAAGGACGCGCTCCGGATCACTCTGGTGACCCTGCAGACCCTCTGACCACGTGCTGAACACGCCGCGGGCCGGGCTCCATGCGGAGTCCGGCCCGGCGCGTGAGTACCCAAGCGCCCTTACTTCTTGCGGGCGGTGGTCTTCTTGGCGGTGGTCTTGCGCGCCGTCGACTTCTTGGCGGGCGCCTTCTTGGCCGTGGCCTTCTTCGCCGGGGCCTTCTGCGCGGTGGTCTTCTTCGCGGCGGTGGTCTTGGACGTCGCCGTGGTCTTCTTGGCGGGCGCCTTCTTCGCCGTGGTCTTCTTCGCGGCCGCGGTCTTGGTGGTGGCCTTCTTCGCCGTCGTCTTCTTGGCGGTGGTCTTCTTCGCGGCGGCCGACTTCGTGGTCGCCTTCTTCGCGGCGGCCTTCTTGACCGTCGCGCCGGCACCGCCGGTCAGGCTGCCCTTCGGCGCCTTCTTGACGGACACCTCGCCGCCACGCGGGAGCTTCTTCGAGCCGCTGACCAGGTCCTTGAAGCCCTGACCGGCGCGGAAGCGCGGAACGGAGGTCTTCTTGACCCGAACCCGCTCGCCCGTCTGAGGGTTACGGGCGTACCGGGCCGGCCGGTCGACCTTCTCGAACGAACCGAAGCCGGTGACCGAGACCCGCTCACCCGAGACGACCGCGCGGACGATGGCGTCCAGTACATGGTCGACAGCATCGGCGGCCTGCTGGCGGCCGCCCATCTTGTCGGCAATCGCTTCTACGAGCTGCGCCTTGTTCACGTCTTCCCCTTCGGAGACATCGCCAGAACGAAAGTGTTCAAGCTTTTTCGCACGTTAGGCAGATATATACCGCAAATCAAACACGAAACGGGCTTATCACCCTTGTGCCGCAACGAACTCGACGGTGTCGAGAGGTTCAGCGTTCCTCGTCGGGGAGACGTCCCTCGTCGAGGTCCGCGGTGAACCGCTCCAGCCGCCTTGCCGCGTCGGCGAGATCGTGCTTGGCCGCGGCCGTAATGACCAGCAGCTTCCGGGTCAGCGCCATCCGTACGCCCTCCGGGACTTGCAGTGCGCGCACTCTTGTGTGCGCTTCCTTTAGTTGGCCCGCGACTGCCGCATAGAGCTCGAGTTGGCCGTCGTGTTCCATGCACAGATTGTGCCATCTGGGGCGAGTTGTCGCCTGCGCAGGGGACAACTGCCGCCTCAAACGGCCTTCCCGGCACACGTGGAAGTCACGGCATTACCACTCACGTACCCCATCAACCACCGGCTTAACGTGGGAAGTTGGCAGCTGAACAGCGGGTGCGCAGGGCCGTTCGGGTGCAGACACAGCTGTACCCCCGATCGGGCTGATCGGGGGTACAGAGGGGGTGTTGCGGTGGCCGAAAGTCGCCTTGTCCAGAGGCGGCGGATCGTGCCTGGGGTCAGACCGGGAGCGTCCGCGGCTTGAACGCCGGGCGCTTGGCCTCGTAGGCGGCGATGTCGGCCTCGTTCTTCAGGGTGATCGAGATGTCGTCGAGGCCGTTCAGCAGCCGCCAGCGGGAGTTCTCGTCCAGCTCGAAGGAGGCGCTGATGCCTTCGGCGCGTACCTCGCGGGCCTGAAGGTCGACGGTGATCTCGGCCTGCGGGTCCTTCTCGGCGAGCTCCATCAGCGCGTCCACGGTCTTCTGCTCCAGAACGACGGTGAGCAGGCCGTTCTTGAGCGAGTTGCCGCGGAAGATGTCGGCGAAGCGGGAGGAGATCACGGCCTTGAAGCCGTAGTTCTGCAGCGCCCAGACGGCGTGCTCACGGGAGGAGCCGGTACCGAAGTCGGGGCCGGCGACCAGCACGGTCGCACCCTTGCGCTCGGGCTGGTTGAGGACGAACGAGGCGTCCTTGCGCCAGGCCTCGAACAGCCCGTCCTCGAACCCGTCGCGGGTGACCTTCTTGAGCCAGTGGGCGGGGATGATCTGGTCGGTGTCGACGTTGGAGCGGCGCAGCGGCACGGCCCGGCCGGTGTGGGTGGTGAAGGCTTCCATGACTGATCAGACTCCAGCGGGCGTGGGGGCGTCGGCGGACAGGTCGGCCGGGGAGGCCAGGTGGCCCAGGACGGCGGTGGCGGCGGCGACCTGCGGGGAGACCAGGTGGGTGCGGCCGCCCTTGCCCTGCCGGCCCTCGAAGTTGCGGTTGGAGGTGGACGCGGAGCGCTCACCGGGGGCGAGCTGGTCGGGGTTCATGCCCAGGCACATCGAGCAGCCCGCGTGCCGCCACTCGGCGCCGGCCTCCTTGAACACCACGTCCAGGCCCTCGGAGACGGCCTGCAGACCCACCCGCGCGGAGCCCGGGACGACCAGCATCCGTACGCCGTCGGCGACTTTGCGGTCCTTGAGCAGCTCGGCGGCGGCACGCAGGTCCTCGATGCGGCCGTTGGTGCACGAGCCTACGAAGACGGTGTCCACCTTGATGGAGCGCAGCGGCTGTCCGGCCTCCAACCCCATGTACTCCAGGGCCTTTTCGGCGGCGTAGCGCTCCGATGCGTCTTCGTACGAAGCAGGATCGGGGACGGACGCCGAAAGCGGTGCGCCCTGGCCGGGGTTGGTGCCCCAGGTGACGAACGGCGAAAGCTCGGCGGCGTCGATGACGACCTCGGCGTCGAACACCGCGTCCTCGTCCGTCTTCAGCGTCTTCCAGTACGCGACGGCCGCGTCCCAGTCGTCGCCCTCGGGGGCGTGCGGGCGGCCCTTGAGGTAGGCGAAGGTGGTCTCGTCCGGGGCGATCATGCCCGCGCGGGCGCCGGCCTCGATCGACATGTTGCAGATCGTCATCCGGGCCTCCATCGAGAGCTTCTCGATGGCCTCGCCGCGGTACTCCAGGACATAGCCCTGGCCGCCGCCGGTGCCGATCTTCGCGATGATCGCCAGGATCAGGTCCTTGGCGGTGACGCCGTCGGGCAGTTCACCGTCGACCGTGATCGCCATGGTCTTCGGGCGGGACATCGGCAGCGTCTGGGTGGCCAGCACGTGCTCCACCTGGGAGGTGCCGATACCGAACGCCAGCGCGCCGAAAGCACCGTGCGTGGAGGTGTGGGAGTCACCGCACACGACGGTGGTGCCGGGCTGGGTCAGGCCCAGCTGCGGGCCCACCACGTGCACGACGCCCTGCTCGACGTCGCCCAGGGGGTGCAGGCGCACGCCGAAGTCGGCGGCGTTCTTGCGCAGCGTCTCCAGCTGCACCCGGGAGACCGGGTCCGCGATCGGCTTGTCGATGTCCAGGGTCGGGGTGTTGTGGTCCTCGGTCGCGATGGTGAGGTCCAGGCGCCGCACGGTCCGGCCGGTCTTGCGCAGACCGTCGAACGCCTGCGGGCTGGTCACCTCGTGCAGCAGGTGCAGATCGATGAAGAGAAGGTCGGGCTCGCCCTCCGCGCGCCGGACGACATGGTCGTCCCAGACTTTCTCCGCGAGTGTCCTACCCATCGCTGTTCCCTCCGGCCGACGACGATCCGCCGACCCAACTAGAGATCTTGAGGAGGCGGTGCCCGTACCCCTGATCGCGGGCACACACCACCAGGCCCTTACGTCACGGGCCGTTGTGACTTCGTGATTCCAGGGTGGCGCGTTCCACGGAAATTTGAACTTGCGTTTCACAGAGTGAGACGCAAGTATCGTTTCATGGACAACAGTAGCGGCGTCGGCGTTCTGGACAAGGCGGCCCTCGTCCTGAGCGCTCTGGAGTCCGGTCCGGCCACCCTCGCGGGTCTGGTCGGTGCCACCGGACTGGCACGACCCACGGCCCACCGCCTGGCCGTGGCCCTGGAACACCACCGCATGGTGGCGCGCGACATGCAGGGCCGTTTCATTCTCGGCCCTCGTCTGGCAGAGCTTGCCGCGGCCGCGGGTGAGGACCGTCTCCTCGCCACCGCCGGCCCGGTGCTCACGCATCTTCGTGACATCACGGGCGAGAGCGCGCAGCTCTATCGCCGCCAGGGCGACATGCGCATCTGCGTCGCCGCGGCGGAGCGTCTGTCCGGTCTGCGGGACACGGTCCCGGTCGGTTCGACGCTCACGATGAAGGCGGGTTCCTCGGCGCAGATCCTCATGGCCTGGGAGGAGCCGGAGCGGCTGCACCGCGGTCTGCAGGGGGCGCGCTTCACGGCGACGGCCCTGTCGGGTGTGCGGCGGCGGGGCTGGGCGCAGTCGATCGGTGAGCGGGAGCCGGGCGTCGCCTCCGTGTCCGCGCCGGTGCGGGGGCCGTCGAACCGGGTGGTGGCGGCGGTGTCCGTCTCCGGGCCCATCGAGCGGCTGACACGGCACCCGGGCCGTATGCATGCGCAGGCCGTGATCGACGCCGCCGGGCGCCTCTCCGAGGCGTTGCGGCGTACCGGCTGAAGCGACCAGGTGTTTCGGGGAGGCTCGCCTCAACGCCGCGGCAGGCTTTCCCCGACTCATCGCCATGACAGGGACGGCTTCGTCGTCGAGTGCGGGCCGTCAGTGGTTGTTCGCGCAGTTCCCCGCGCCCCTGAGGCATACGCATGAGGCCCCTCACCGAAGTGAGGGGCCTCATGGGATGTGTACCCCCGACCGGATTCGAACCGGCGCTACCGCCTTGAGAGGGCGGCGTGCTAGGCCGCTACACAACGGGGGCCTGGACACTGCGTTTCCGCAGGTCCGAGCTGGTCTACCTGGACTCGAACCAAGACTAACTGAACCAGAATCAGTCGTGCTGCCAATTACACCATAGACCAATGTGGTTTAGACCAGTCAGTACCCCCGACCGGATTCGAACCGGCGCTACCGCCTTGAGAGGGCGGCGTGCTAGGCCGCTACACAACGGGGGCCCTAGCAGTCCCGAGATGATCGTCGATCGCTCGGAACCAGTACCCCCGACCGGATTCGAACCGGCGCTACTGCCTTGAGAGGGCAGCGTGCTAGGCCGCTACACAACGGGGGCGATGCAGATGAGCTCTGCGAGCTGGCCTACCTGGACTCGAACCAAGACTAACTGAACCAGAATCAGTCGTGCTGCCAATTACACCATAGGCCACTGGAACGCAAGCCCCCTAGGGGTTCGTGTTCTAGCTTTGCGCCTGGGGGTTCCGGCCTTCCGGCCCGCTCCCCGCGGCGCAGGAAGAACATTACCTGAAGGTGGACGGGGCTCCAAAACGAGTATCCGAGCCGAGCAGGGACGGCAGTTCGGCGAGGGAGGCGATGCGGTGCGGCCCTACGGGCGGGTCGATCGTGGCGTACAGACCGCTGCGGTCGATCCACACCGACAGCAGTCCGGCCTCGGCGGCGCCCCGTCCGTCGATCTCCGGGTGGTCACCGACGTAGGCGACCTGGTGCGGCGGCAGCCCGAGGAATTCGCAGGCCGCGAGGAACGCCCCGGCCTCGGGCTTGGAGACGCCGAGCTCGGCCGCGCACAGGATGGTCTCGAAGCGGTCGTGGACGCCGAGGACGCGCAGCTTGTGGTCCTGGACGTGGAGGCTGGAGTTGGAGAGCACGGCGTGCCGGTGGCTGGCGGCGAGGCTGTCGAGGACGGGCAGGACGTCCGGGAAGAGCGTCCAGACCTGCTCGTAGTGGGCGAGATACCGCTGGAACCACGCGTCGGCCTCGGCGTCGGTGAGCTCCCGGCCCACGAACACCCGCACGCGGTCGCGCCGCTGGGCCTCGAAGGTGGCCTCGCCGGCCGCGAAACGCGCCCACTGCAGGTCCGTGATCTCCCGCCAGCGGGTGAGGGCCTGCTCGGCACTGTCGTAGGCGTCGAGCAGGCCCTCGGCCGTGAGGTGGGCGCTCATGCCGAGGCGGTCGGCGGTGGTGTAGTCGAAGAGGGTGTCGTCGACGTCCCAGACCACGGCTTGGATGCTCATGCTCCGACCGTACCCACCGCGTGCCGCTCTCAGCCCAGGGTCATGGAGCCGGAGAGCGTGAGGTCGGGGCCCTGGCCGTCGCGGGGGTGGGCGGTGAGCTTCCAGGTGTGGGTGCCGCTCGTTCCGCCGCCGTTGTCGGTGGTGCCGTCCCAGGCGGGGCGCACGGCGGCTCCCGTGGAACTGCCGGTCAGCGTGCGGACGATCTTGCCGAAGGCGTTGGTGAGGGTCAGGGTCCAGGTGGAGGGCTTGTTCAGCTGCCAGACCGGTGCCCACGGGAAGGACTTGCCGATCACGGACGGCGAGTAGACCTGGGCCTCCATCTGCGCCAGGGGCGAGGTGGGGACGCCGCTGGGGACGATCGAGACCTCGCCGTAGGTGCCGTTGAGGTAGGCGATGTGGCCGCCGAAGCGGTCGACGGCCCAGCGGCCGTTGCTGCCGCCGGTGTTCTGGTCGGTGGCGGGGAGTTTGGCCAGGGTGCGGGTGGTGGCCGTGCCGGTGTGGAAGTCGGTGAGCAGCAGTTCGTGGGTGGTGCGGTTCTCGCGGAGCAGGAAGCCGTCGGCGAGGCGGGCCGGGCCGAGGTCGGCCGGGACCGTGATCCTGCGGGCAGTGGCCCGGTCGTAGACGCCCGCGGAGCTGCCGCAGGACCAGTACAGCCAGGTGTTGACGGCCTGGATGTCGGTGGGGGTGCAGGGGGCGCCGGTGGCGATGGTGGTGGTCGTGCCGGTCTTGAGGTTGCGGCCGGTGACCGCGCCCTGGGTGCCGCCCGGGGCCCACAGAGTCTGCCCCCACACCGCGGCGGCGGTGCGGTCGCGGGTGAGGGCCGTCCCGCCGGCGGTCGCTCCGCGCGGGAAGTCGACGACCCGCTGCTTGCCGGAGCCGCCGTTGTAGAGCACGTACCGGCCGGTGCCGCCGCCGATGCGGCCGCCGGAGTCGCCGTCCGTGGGCGCGCTGAGGACGGTGGTGGTGTCGAGGCCGACGTCGATGACGGATTCCTGGCCCGTCTCGCTGGTCCACAGGTGGCTGACCCGGCCGTCGCCGAGGGCTTCGAGCTGGGGACAGGCGGCGTCGCCGGTGAGGCAGGTGGACGGGCTCAGTGCCGGGCTGCGGCGGGTCTGGGGGCCGTCGGGCCGGCCTCCGGCGTCCAGCTGGAAGCTGCTGTAGCGCAGCGAGGCGCCCGGTGTCGCGCCGTAGAGGAACAACTCGCCTCCGGCGACGGCCAGTCCCTGCACACCGGTCGCGGCGGCGGGGACCCGGGCCACCTTGGTGGTGGTGAGGCCGCCGTTGCCGTCGGGGGTGATCCGGTGGATGTTCCAGTCGAGGCTGGAGGGGCCCGCGGTGGCCAGGGCGCCGCCGTCCAGGGTGGGGCCGATGCCGCCGAACGACGAGGTGAGCACGGTGGTCGAGGCGCCGGTGACAAGGGAGCGGGCGGTCAGCGCGGCTTCGGTGCCGCCCAGCACGAAGTCGGGGTTGCCGATCAGGAGCTGGTCGCCGACGACGGCTTCGAGCTGGGCGCCGGTGGCGGTGAGGGCGGTGGGCTCGGTGCCGGGTTCGGAGTCCACCCGGATCGCCTTCCAGTCGGCGACGAGCCAGCGGTCGTTGAAGACGAGCTGCGGGGTGACGGTGTCGCCGGTGACGTAGGTGCGGAAGGCGCCGTCGGAGAGGTCGACCAGGCCCACGGACGTCCTGCCGTCCAGCGCGTAGACGATCGCGAGGCGGCCGACCGAGCCGCCGGTGCGGTAGAGGACGGGCCGGGCGCCCGCGGGGAAGCCGGTGACCGGGGTGTCCACGGTGAGGGTGCCGTCGACGGTGCGCAGCACGTGCAGGGCGCCGGTGCCGTCCGTGGTCAGCACGCTCCAGCCCACGGCGGCCCGGTAGGCGTGGCCGGACGGGATCGTGACGTCGGCGGTGACGCCTGTGGAGCGGTGCTTCTGGTGGACGGTCCGGCCGTCGAGGGTGTTCACGACGTCGGTGCCGCTGGCCAGGTCGTCCGGGCCGGCGTGGGCGGGCGGGACCGCGTCGGGGTAGTCCACCGTGGTGGCCGCGCTGGTCCCCGGCCGGTACTGGAAGCCGGACGCGCCGGCCCACGGGTAGTCGACGGTCACGCGCCTCTCGGTGGCGAGCCGTACGGTGCCGACCGGCTCGTCGGCCTGGGGCGCCGCCTGCGCCGGTGCGGCCGGCACGGCGCAGGACAGGGCCACCACCCCGCCGACGGCGGCGTGGACGAGTCTTCGCGAACGGATCATGCTCTCTCCCCCGGTACCAGGGCGCACACGCGCACCGTGTGCACAGGGGGCATCCAACGTCCCGCCCGGGGACGGGAGTTGGCCGGAAGGGTGAACTCCGGGTGACGTCTGGGCGGACACGGCGAGGGCGGCGCCCGAACCGGGCGCCGCCCTCGCCGTGTGAGGTGGTGCGCGTTACGCGGCCAGCTTCGCCAGCGCCGCGTCGATCCGGGCCAGGGTGGTCTCCTTGCCCAGGACCTCCAGGGACTCGAACAGCGGCAGGCCGACCGTGCGGCCGGTGACGGCGACGCGGACGGGGGCCTGGGCCTTGCCGAGCTTCAGGCCGTGGGCCTCGCCGGCGGCCAGGACGGCCTCCTTGAGCGACTCGGCGGAGGTCCAGTCGGCGGCCTCCAGCTTCTCGCGGGCGGTGCGCAGCAGGGCGTCCGAGCCCTCCTTCATCGCCTTGGTCCAGGAGGCCTCGTCCTCGGCCGGCTCCGGCAGGAACAGGAAGTCGACGTTGTCGGTGATCTCGGAGAGGACCTTGAGGCGGGTCTGCGCGTGCGGCGCGATGGCCTGCCACTTCGCCTCGTCGAAGGCCTCCGGGGCCCAGGGGGCGAACGGCGCCTGGAGCCACGGGCGGCAGCGCTCGGTGAAGTCCTTCACATCCAGCAGGCGGATGTGGTCGCCGTTGATGGCCTCGCACTTCTTGAGGTCGAAGCGGGCCGGGTTCGGGTTCACGTCGGAGATCTCGAACGCGGCGATCATCTCGTCGATGCCGAAGACGTCCTGGTCGGCCGAGAGGGACCAGCCGAGCAGGGAGAGGTAGTTGAGCAGGCCCTCGGGCAGGAAGCCGCGCTCCCGGTAGAGGTTGAGGGAGGACTGCGGGTCGCGCTTGGAGAGCTTCTTGTTGCCCTCGCCCATCACGTACGGCAGGTGGCCGAAGGACGGGATCTCCTTGGCGACGCCCAGCTCGATCAGCGCCTTGTACAGGGCGATCTGGCGGGGGGTGGAGGAGAGCAGGTCCTCGCCGCGCAGGACGTGGGTGATCTCCATCAGGGCGTCGTCGACCGGGTTCACCAGCGTGTACAGCGGGGCGCCGTTGGCCCGGACGATGCCGTAGTCCGGGACGTTCTCCGGGGTGAAGGTCAGCTCGCCGCGGACCAGGTCGGTGAAGGTGATCGTCTCGTCGGGCATCCGGAAGCGGACGATCGGCTCGCGGCCCTGGGCCTGGTACTCCGCGACCTGCCCGGCGGTCAGCTCGCGGCAGTGGCCGTCGTAGCCGGAGGGCTTACCGGCGGCGCGGGCGGCCTCGCGGCGGGTGTCCAGCTCGTCCTGGGAGCAGTAGCAGTGGTAGGCGTGGCCGCCGTCGAGCAGCTTCTGCGCGACCTCCTTGTAGAGGTCCATGCGCTGCGACTGGCGGTACGGCGCGTGCGGGCCGCCGACCTCGGGGCCCTCGTCCCAGTCGAAGCCCAGCCAGCGCATCGAGTCGAGCAGCTGGGTGTACGACTCCTCGGAGTCGCGGGCGGCGTCGGTGTCCTCGATGCGGAAGACCAGGGTGCCCTGGTGGTGCTTGGCGAACGCCCAGTTGAACAGGGCGGTGCGCACCAGGCCCACGTGGGGGTTTCCGGTGGGCGAGGGACAGAAACGGACGCGTACGGGGGAGCCGGGTGCGCTAGCCACGCTTGACAACCTTGTTGGTGAGAGTGCCGATGCCTTCGATGGTGACGGCGACCTCGTCGCCGACGTTCAGGGGGCCGACCCCAGCCGGGGTGCCCGTGAGGATCACGTCGCCGGGGAGCAGCGTCATGGCCTCGGAGATGTTGACGATCAGGTCCTCGATGGAATGGATCATCTCGCTGGTCCGGCCCAGCTGACGCTGCTGGCCGTTGACCGTGAGCTGGATGGTGAGGTCGCTCGCGTCCAGGTCCGTCTCCACCCAGGGACCGAGCGGGCAGGAGCTGTCGAAGCCCTTGGCCCGGGCCCACTGCTTCTCGCGCCTCTGCACGTCGCGGGCGGTGATGTCGTTGGCGCAGGTGTAGCCGAAGATGACGTCCTTGACGCGCTCGCGCGGGACCTCGCGGCACATCCGGCCGATCACCACGGCCAGCTCGGCCTCGTGGTGCACCTCCTCGGAGAAGGAGGGGTACTGGATCTCGTCGCCGGGGCCGATCACCGAGGTGGACGGCTTGAAGAAGGCGAAGGGGCTGTCGGGCACCTCGTTGCCCAGCTCGCGCGCGTGCTCGCTGTAGTTGCGGCCGAAGGCCACGACCTTGTTGGGGAGCACCGGCGGCAGCAGCCTGACCTTGCTCACCGGCACCTTCGTACCGGAGAGCTCGAAGTCCGCGAACGGGATGCCCTTGATGATGTCCAGGACGAGTTCGTCCTGCTTGTCGCCCTCGATGGCGCCGAAGGCGACGTTCCCGTCGATGGAGAACCTGGCGATGCGCACGGGATGCTTGGCCCCTTGACTGAAGCGGCTGGAGTCTGACGCTCCAGGCTAACGCGGGGAGGTGTCCCCGCCCCGCGCATTGTGAAGGGGCGCCCCGTCGCGGGGGCGCCCCTCGAAAATCCGTGTCCTGCCGCCATGAGCATCCGGCGGCCGGCACGCGTACTTCCTGGTGTCACTCCGCGGCTGCGGCGGCCGCGACAGGGATCTCCATGAGGATGGTGCGCCTGGGGTTTGCGGTCTGGGCCGGGAGTTCGACGGGGTGCTCCGGCTGCTCCGGCGTCCGCAGTTCGTCGGCGTCGTTCAGGTGTGCCAGCGTCGTGCGTCGCGGGTTGGCGATCTTGTGGAACATCGTCGTCGTCTTCACTGTTTACTTGACCCTGTCCTGTGACGGGCGCCGGGAGGGTGTGTGAACCCCCGCACGGGCGCGGGTTGTCGGTATTGCCATCGCTGTAAAGCGTCAGGCTAAACATCCGATTCCCCGGCCCGGTCGCACAGGGACCATGATCGGCATGTGAGTTTTCTCACGAATCAGTGGGCGAATCGGTCAATCCGGACTCGCACCCCACCCCAACGAAACGGACATTGACCCCCTGAAGCCATCATTCCGCTCCTGATCATGGCGACTGGGACACCCGGCACCACTCGGCGACTCGCGGGCTTACGTCCGAAATGGGCGAACTCGCTTTCTACGACCGGTGATCCGGCCCTCACGTGGTGTCACCTACATCACGGCTCGGCCTACGGGCCTTGTTGGAGATCCTGTGCTGTGCTGGAATCTCACGGACCGCCGCAGGATCGAGCCGGCGCACAGGGGGCGCACAGTCGCGCCGGGTGGCGGCGAGAGGGGGAGCCAGCGCCGGTCACTCAAGACCACCACGGGGGCGTTTTTCAGGGCGTCCCCAGAACGCCGACACCGTGCCCCGCCGTTCAGGCGACGGGGTGCCTGGTCCAGAGGTTGCGACGCTAGTGCAGGGACGTTTCAAGAGGGATGGCAACGCTGCGGCGGTGCCGGAGCCGCACGGCGGGACTGGCCCCATGAATGGCGGCCCCTCGCCCCAGCACGCCCAGAACCAGGGCCCGGCCGGTGACGGCGGTGAGCGCTCCGGGCGCCCCGGCACGTCGGCCCCCTCGGGTTCCGCAGGCCCTTCCCCGGCGCTGAAGCCGCCGACGGGCCCGACCGGCCCCGGGCCGCGAATAGCCCTGCGCAACTGGCGCATCTCCACGCGACTGGTGTCGCTGCTCGCCCTCCCGGTGGTCGCGGCCACCTCGCTGGGCGCGCTGCGTATCGACCAGTCCATGGACGACATCCAGCAGCTCGACAACATGAAGCTGCTGACGGACATGACCAAGCAGGCCACCGAGCTGTCGGCCGCGCTCCAGGAGGAGCGCGACCAGTCGGCCGGCCCGCTGGCCCACGGCGGCAAGGCGACCGACTTCACGGTCAAGGGGCTTCGCGAGAAGACCGACCGGGCGATGAAGAACTTCCTCGACAGTTCCGAGGAGATCGACAGCGCCAGCAAGGACGGCAACCTCAAGGGCGTCCGCGAGTACCTCATCCAGCTCGCCGGCGAGCTCGGCGACCTGGCGCAGATCCGCAAGGGCGCCTACGCCTCCGAGGGCAACTCCACGCAGACGGTCGAGGCGTACCACCGTCTGATCGAGAACCTGATCGACCTCTCCCAGGACATGGCCGAGGCGACCAGCAACCCGGACATGATCCAGCGCACGCGTGCGCTCGCGGCGTTCTCCTCCGCCAAGGAGTACTCCTCGATCCAGCGCGCCGCCCTCGCGGCGGCGCTGCCCGCGAGCAACACCACGGCCGGCAAGCTCTCGCCGAACGACCGGCTCTACGCCGAGTCGGCCCTGGAGAGCCAGAAGTCCGAGATCCGAAGCTTCAAGAGCATCTACGGCGAGGACGCCGCCGCCGAGCTGCTGAAGCCCATCGAGGACGGCGGCAACTCCACGATCAAGGCCACCGACACCTACGCGGGTCGTGCCCTGGTCTCCGCGAGCGGTCTCGCCCAGCAGGACAAGCGGTCCTACCGCGACTGGCTGGACGACAGCTCCACCAAGATCCAGCAGATGAAGAACATCGAGCACACGCTGCTCGAGGAGATGGAGCAGAAGGCCCGCGAGCTGCGCAGCGCCACCGAGCGCGACGCGATCATCTCCGGTGCCCTGATCCTGATCGTGCTCGGTGTGTCGCTGGTCGGCGCCTTCGTCGTGGCGCGGTCCATGATCCGCTCGCTGCGCCGCCTGGAGGACACCGCGACCAAGGTCGCCTCCGACCGTCTGCCCGAGCTGGTCAAGCAGCTGTCCGAGTCCGACCCGCAGGACGTCGACACGTCCGTGGAGTCGGTCGGTGTGCACTCCCGGGACGAGATCGGCCGAGTGGCCGCGGCCTTCGACGACGTGCACCGCGAGGCGGTCCGCCTCGCCGCCGAGCAGGCCCTGCTGCGGGGCAACGTCAACGCGATGTTCACCAACCTCTCGCGCCGCTCCCAGGGCCTCATCCAGCGTCAGCTGTCGCTCATCTCCGAACTGGAGTCCCGCGAGGCCGACCCGGACCAGCTGTCCTCGCTGTTCAAGCTCGACCACCTCGCGACCCGCATGCGCCGTAACGGTGAGAACCTCCTCGTCCTCGCGGGTGAGGAGCCCGGCCGCCGCTGGACCCGCCCGGTCCCGCTGGTCGACGTGCTCCGTGCCGCCGCGTCCGAGGTGGAGCAGTACGAGCGCATCGAGCTGGCCTCCGTGCCGACCACCGAAGTGGCCGGCCGCGTGGTCAACGACCTCGTGCACCTGCTCGCCGAGCTGCTGGAGAACGCGACCTCGTTCTCCTCGCCCCAGACCAAGGTCAAGGTCACCGGTCACGCGCTGCCCGACGGCCGTGTGCTGATCGAGATCCACGACACCGGTATCGGTCTGTCGCCGGAGGACCTGGCGGCGATCAACGAGCGGCTGGCCTCTCCCCCGACGGTGGACGTCTCCGTCTCCCGCCGCATGGGTCTGTTCGTGGTCGGCCGCCTCTCGCAGCGCCACGGCATCCGCATCCAGCTGCGCCCGTCCGACTCCGGTGGTACGACCGCGCTGGTCATGCTGCCCGTCGACGTCGCCCAGGGCGGCAGGAAGCCCCAGCCCAAGCAGCCCGGTCAGCCGCCGGTCGGTGGCGGCCCCGCCGCCGCGCAGGCCGCCGCCGGTGCGGCCGCGGCCCGGCGTGCCGCCGGTTCCGGCCAGGGCGGCGGTGCCCTCGGGGCCGGTGCGTCCGGCGGTGCCTTCGGTGGCGGTGCCTCCGGCGGTGGCCGGCTCGGTCCCGGTCAGAGTCCTCGGGCCGCGCTGCCCGGGCGCGACGGGGACGGTGGCCGTCCGGGAGCGCCGGGCGGTGCGCGCGGACCGCAGGGTCCCGGCACGCCGTCGTTCGAGCAGGGTGGTCCCTCGCAGGGCCGTCCGGCTCCCGCCGGTGCTGGGTTCGGCCAGCAGGCCCCGGGTGCGCCGCAGGGTCTGCAGGCCGCGGGCACCAACGGGCCGCAGGGCCAGGACGCCTTCGGCGGTGGCCGGAGCCGGAAGAAGCAGGGCGGCAACTCCGATCAGGGCAAGGGCCGCCGGCCGCAGCTGCCGCCGCGCGGCGGTCCGCGGGCCGAGCTGCCCGGTGGCGACTCGCAGCCGCGGGTGCCGAGCTGGAGCGACGAGAACGCCCAGCCGCCGGTGCCGCGTGCCTCGCTGGACACCCCGCGCGGCCACGAGGAGACGGACGCCTCCCGTACGTCGTCCCTGCCGCGCGTCGACGACCGTCAGGGCCCGGGCTCGACGACGGAGATGCCGGCCGTGCCGCGCGACAACGACCGTCAGGGCTTCGGCTCGCCGACCGACTTCGGCGCTCCCCAGCACGCGGACCCGTTCGGCCCCGGCGCGAACGCGTCGCAGGACCAGGGTCAGTTCGTCCGCCCGGACGTCTTCGGCACGCCGGGCGGCCGCCCCGACTCGTCGTCCGCGTCGGGCCAGTACCCGGCGCCGCAGTCCTACGACAACGGCTCCACCGGGCAGTACCCGGCCCAGCGCCAGGACAACGGCGCGACCGGCCAGTACCCCGCGCCCCGGCAGGACAACGGCTCCACGGGCCAGTACTCAGCGCCGCGGCAGGACAACGGCTCGACCGGCCAGTACCCGGCACCCCGCCAGGACAACGGCGCGACTGGCCAGTACCCGGCCCAGCGCCAGGACAACGGCGCGACCGGCCAGTACCCCGCCCCGCGGCAGGACAACGGCTCCGGACGGCCCACCCTCCCGGGTCCGGCCACGCCGGCCGACCCCACGGGAACGGGCCAGTACGAGCGGCCGCAGGCAGGCGGTGGCCGGGGCCCGGCCGATTTCGGCGCCCCGCCTCCGCCCGCCCCGCAGGCCCGGCCCGTCCGGCAGGAGCCTGAGGCCCTGCCGCCGGCGTCCGGTCCGGGCGACGGTCGTACACCGCTGTACGACACGCTGGAGACCAACTGGTTCCACGGCCAGCAGGAGCAGCAGCCGCAGAGCAACGGCTCCGCCCCGCAGCAACCGCAGGGACCCACCGGTCCGCAGCGGTCCGCCCCCGCCGGGTGGCGCACCTCGCCGAACGACGACCTCGTCCGCCAGGCCGAGCGAGTCCGCCAGCCCGCCGCGGGTGGTGTCACCACCTCCGGCCTGCCGCGCCGGGTGCCCCGGGCGAACCTCGTCCCGGGCACGGCTCAGCAGCAAACCCACCAGAGCGGTCCTCAGGTCTCGCGTGCGCCCGATGACGTGCGCGGCCGGCTGACCAATCTCCGTCGGGGAATCGCACAGGGTCGTCAGGCCGGGTCCACCCAGACCGGCAGCCACCCACGGCCCACTCACCAGCAGGAGCGTTAGTTGAGTCCGATGAGCCAGGCGGCACAAAATCTCAACTGGTTGATCACCAACTTCGTGGACAACACCCCCGGGGTGTCCCACACCGTCGTCGTGTCCGCCGACGGTCTCCTCCTGGCGATGTCGGAGGGCTTCCCGCGCGACCGCGCGGACCAGCTCGCGGCCGTCGCCTCGGGCCTGACGTCGCTGACGGCAGGCGCCTCCCGGATCTTCGAGGGCGGTGAGGTGGCGCAGACGGTCGTGGAGATGGAGCGAGGGTTCCTCTTCCTCATGTCCGTCTCGGACGGCTCGTCCCTGGCCGTACTCGCCCACCCCGACTGCGACATCGGCCTCGTCGGCTACGAGATGGCGCTCCTGGTCGACCGCGCGGGCGCGGTCCTCACCCCCGACCTGCGAGCTGAGCTCCAAGGCAGTCTGCTCCACTGAACGGCCCCGGCACCACCCGTCTCACCACATCACCGTCCGGCTGCCACACACCCCACACAGGCCCCGTCAGACGGCTTGCCGACCGACTTGCTGTCCCGCCCGGAGGACCCATGACCCCGCCCACCGCCTCTCATGATCCGTACGCGGAGCCGTACGAGGACGAGGGCGACGAGCCGCTGGTCCGGCCGTATGCCATGACCGGCGGCCGGACCCGGCCGCGCTACCAGTTGGCCATCGAGGCACTGATCAGTACGACCGCGGACCCCGCCGCGCTCATGGGACTTCTCCCGGAGCACCAGCGGATCTGCCACCTGTGCCGTGAGGTGAAGTCGGTGGCCGAGGTCTCGGCGCTGCTCAACATGCCGCTGGGTGTGGCCCGGATCCTGGTCGCGGACCTCGCCGAGGCCGGTCTCGTCGCGATCCACCAGCCGGGCGGCGACGACGCCACCGGCGCGCCGGACGTGACACTGCTCGAAAGGGTGCTCAGTGGACTTCGCAAGCTCTGACGCGGGTCGATCCACCACCTCCGCGAAGATAGTGGTGGCGGGCGGCTTCGGCGTGGGCAAGACCACGTTCGTGGGTGCCGTCTCGGAGATCAACCCGCTGCGTACCGAGGCCGTGATGACCTCCGCCAGCGCGGGCATCGACGACCTGACCCACACCGGGGACAAGACCACCACCACGGTGGCCATGGACTTCGGCCGTATCACCCTGGACCAGGACCTGATCCTGTACCTCTTCGGTACGCCGGGTCAGGACCGCTTCTGGTTCATGTGGGACGACCTGGTGCGCGGCGCCATCGGCGCGGTGGTGCTCGTGGACACCCGGCGCCTGGCCGACTGCTTCCCGGCCGTCGACTACTTCGAGAACAGCGGCCTGCCGTTCGTCGTCGCGCTGAACGGCTTCGACGGACAGCAGCCCTACCAGCCCGAAGAGGTGCGCGAGGCGCTGCAGATCGGTCCTGACACCCCGATCATCACGACGGACGCCCGGCACCGGGCCGATGCGAAGAGTGCCCTGATCACGCTGGTGGAGCACGCTCTGATGGCACGGCTGAGGTAGCACCCAATTCTGGAGCGCCATACGGCAGTTGTCGTAGATACACCGGAGCCGACTGTGTCCTTTGACACGGTCGGCCAAGGTGTTCATAACGTTTCGGCAGAGGAATCGGGTGGTACGGCCACGCGTCGCGCACATCCGGTCTCGCTGCGCGCACAATCGCCCCGCCTTTTGGCGGGGCTCGCTCTTTATGACCGTTTTATCTGGGGCTTACATCACGTCGATTCCCCTCCCCGGACTGTTTGGAAGAGCGCAGGTCGTCGTGCTGGAATGCCTGAACTGCCCAATAGTCAATGACGTGCCCGTCCGTCGCTGGCGTCTGGGCTCTGAACACTGCGGCACAACGTTGGTGCCGACCGCCGAGAGGTTGTTGGTCGAGTGAGGCGAAGCAAGAACAGTCCCGAGCCGTCGGCCCGGGGCAACTTCACCCCGCCGCCGCGCACAGCGGCGCCCGCCCCCGTGCCCGGTTCGGAACCGACGGCCGCGCCCGCCGAGAGCGGCGGCCGTCTCTCCCCGCGCAACTGGCGCGTGGCGACCAGGCTCAACGCGATCCTGCTCATACCCGTGCTGGTCGGCCTCGTCATGGGCGGCTTCCAGGTGAAGGGCTCGATCGACACCTGGCAGGAGGCCGAGGACGCGGAGAACACCGCGCGCCTGGTCCGCGCCTCGCTGCTCTACGCCAACGCCCTCTACATCGAACGTGACGCGTCGGCGGCGCCCCTGCTGAAGGGCAGCGCCCAGACCGCCCAGGACAAGGCGACCGTCACCCAGGTCCGCAAGGACACCGACGAGGCGGCCGACGCCTTCGACGCCGCGGCCCAGAACATGCCGGCCAAGCCCGGCCTGGAGCGCCGGCTGAAGCTGTTCCGCGAGGCGGAGCCGAAGCTCGCCACCCTGCGCCAGGTCGCCTACACCTCCAAGCTCAAGGGCGTCCAGACCGAAGAGGGCTACGTCGAGGTCGCCCACCCGCTGACGGAGTTCGCCAACGAGCTCGGCCTCGGCACCGGCAACATCACCAGCTACGGCCGGACCGTGTACGCCATCGAGCTCACCAAGGCGGCCCTGTCGCTGCAGCGCTCCATCGGCATGCACATCCTGGTGAAGCCGGGCCCGGACGACGGCAACCTGGCCAGCCAGCGCATCGCTCTCTCCTCGTACGCCTACCTCGAGCGCATCGCCGTGCAGGAGTACATCGGCGGTGGCACCGAGCAGGACGCGGCCAAGCTCAAGACGGCCGAGGCCAAGATCAAGGCCGACGGTGCCGCGATGGCCCGGGAGGCCAAGGCCAAGAACCCGGACTACGTCCCGCCGCCCTCCAACCCGACAACGATGATCTCGGGCGTGGCCACGCTGCAGAGCACGGACCCGAGCGCGCGCGCCGCCCTCGCCGAGAGGGGCATCACCGCCGAGAACTGGTGGGCGGTCAACACCCTCAAGTTCAACGCGTACGAGAAGATCGAGACGGACCTGGCCGACAGGGCCGTGAGCGAAGCGTCCGACATCGCCGACGACGCCCAGCGTGACGCCTACATCACCGGTGCCGCCGTCGTGGTCGCCCTGCTCCTGGCCTTCATCCTGGCCGGCGCGGTCGCCCGCCAGATGAGCCGCTCGATGCGCCAGCTGCGCAACGCCGCCTTCGGCATCGCCGAGCAGCGTCTGCCGATGCTGGTCGACCAGCTCTCCCGCACCGACCCCGGCCGCGTCGACACCCGCGTCCAGGCCATCCCGATCACCACCACGGACGAGATCGGCGAGGTCGCCCGCGCCTTCGACCAGGTCCACCGCGAGGCGGTCCGGCTGGCCGCCGAGCAGGCCCTGCTGCGGGGCAACATCAACGCGATCTTCACCAACCTGTCGCGCCGCAACCAGTCGCTGATCGAGGGCCAGCTGACCCTGATCACCGATCTGGAGAACAACGAGGCCGACCCGGACCAGCTGGAGAACCTCTTCAAGCTGGACCACCTCGCGACCCGTATGCGCCGCAACGGCGAGAACCTCCTCGTCCTCGCCGGCGAGGAGCCCGGCCGCCGCTGGGACCAGCCGGTGCCGCTGGTCGACGTGCTGCGCGCCGCCTCCTCCGAGGTGGAGCAGTACGAGCGCATCGAGCTGTCCGGCGTCCCGGAGGCCGAGATCCACGGCCGTGCCGTGACCGACCTCGTGCACCTGCTCGCCGAGCTGCTGGAGAACGCGACGACGTTCTCCTCCCCGCAGACCAAGGTCCGCGTGACCGCCACCCGTCTCCCCGACGGCCGGGTCATGATCGAGATCCACGACAAGGGCATCGGCCTCACCGCCGAGGACTTCGCGGACATCAACCACAAGCTGGCCAACCCGCCGACGGTGGACGCCGCGATCTCGCAGCGCATGGGCCTGTTCGTGGTCGGCCGGCTGTCCGACCGGCACGGCATCCGCGTCCAGCTGCGCCCCTCGGGCGAGCAGGCCGGCACGACGTCGCTGGTCATGCTGCCCGACGCGATCACCCACGGTGGTGGCGGCGAGCAGCACGTGGACCGCGACGAGTTCACCGTCTCGCAGATCATCCCCGAGCAGAACTTCGGCGGCGAGAACTTCGGCCAGCCCATGCGGACGGCCGCGGAGCTCGGCTTCGACGACAGCCGCTACTCCGACGTCCCCGACGACATACGCGAGCTGGACCCCGTCGGCCGCTCCCTGATGCGTGAGGAGCGCCGGGCGGCCCTGGAGGCCCAGTCGCACGAGCAGCCCGCGCTGCCCGGGCAGGGCAACCAGGAGCCCAACCAGGCGACCGGGTACCGCGACGAGTACAACGGGCAGCAGGGTTACGACGCCGGTCAGGCCTACGACACCGGCCAGACCGGCTACCCGGAGCAGCAGCCTTCCGCGTACGACCGCCAGGCGCCGTACGAGGAGCAGCAGGCGCCGTACCAGGAGCAGCAGCAGGCGTCGTACGAGGAGCCGCAGCGCTCTGCGTACGACGAGCAGTACTACGCGCCGAACGGCGGTCTGCCGCAGAACGACACCTTCTCGCCGAACGGCGGCTACCCGGAGCCCTCCTATGCGGAGCCGGCTCAGGAGGAGCCGCCGGCGCAGGGTGCGGGCGGGCAGGGCGGTTTCGCCGCGTTCGAGCAGCGGCGCCACCAGGACGACTGGCCCCAGCAGGACGGTTACCAGAACGGCTACCCGAGCCAGTACCCTTCTCAGACCCCGGAAACGGAATCTGCGCAGGCCGCTGACGCAAGTGAGCAGGACCGCGTAGGCTTCGACCGTCCGGGATCGGGCCCCTCCGCCCCTCACACGACGATGACCGACGCCGGGCTTCCCCGCCGTGGATCCACCGCGAGTGGTGCGAACGGTTCGGGTGGCGCACGGCACGTGAGCCAGGATCCGCCGGCCTCCACCCCGGAGAACAACGGCGACGACTGGCGCTCGGCCAACGACGAGCGGTGGCAGCAAGCCTCGCAACTCCGGAAGCCCAAGGCGGGCGGGGTCACCTCCTCCGGCCTGCCGAGGCGGGTGCCCAAGGCCAACCTGATCGAGGGTGCCGCCGAAAGCACCCCCCAGGGAGGCCCACAGGTCTCCCGCGCCCCGGAGGACGTCCGGGGCAGGCTGAGCAACCTGCGTCGGGGCGTCCAGCGCGGACGCAGCGCAGGCAGTGAAACGAACGGCCAGGGCTTCGGTCCTGACAGCACCTACAACCAGGAGCGTTAGTGTGAGCCCGATGAGCCAGGCGGCACAGAACCTGAACTGGTTGATCACCAACTTCGTGGACAACACCCCGGGGGTGTCCCACACGGTGGTGGTCTCCGCCGACGGACTCCTTCTGGCGATGTCCGAAGGCTTCCCCCGCGACCGCGCCGACCAGCTCGCGGCCGTCGCGTCCGGACTGACATCTCTGACGGCGGGCGCCTCCCGGATCTTCGAGGGCGGCGCCGTGAACCAGACGGTTGTGGAGATGGAGCGGGGATTCCTCTTCATCATGTCCGTATCCGACGGTTCCTCTCTCGCCGTTCTCGCACATCCGGAGGCGGACATCGGCCTCATCGGGTACGAGATGGCGCTGCTGGTCGACCGAGCCGGTACGGTCCTGACACCGGACCTTCGTGCAGAGCTCCAGGGGAGCCTGCTCAACTAACAGACGGACGGTGCGTTTTGGCGTCCCGTGGCCGTAAGGTTTCGGGACGCGGCTCCACAGCGTTGGGTGCCAGGCACAGTCGGAGGAGGAGAAAGTGGCAACACCCCCAGGCGGTTCGTCTTCGGGCAACTGGTCGTACGGCCCTGCCCAGGGCCAGGGCGACGGTGGTCAGAACCCGAACCGTTACAACTTCCCCTCCGCACCGAGCCACCGGCAGCCGTACGCGCCGCAGGGCCCCGGCCCGTCGCCGTACGACCAGCCGCCTGCCCCGCGTATCCAGCCCGTGCAGCCGCAGCGCCGCAACCCCGAGCCGGCGCCCGGCGGAGGGTCGAACAATCACAATCCGCTGGTGCGTCCGTACGCCATGACCGGCGGCCGGACCCGCCCGCGCTACCAGCTCGCCATCGAGGCGCTGGTGCACACCACTGCGCAGCCGCACCAGATGCAGGGCCAGTTGCCCGAGCATCAGCGGATCTGCAACCTCTGCCGGGAAATCAAGTCGGTCGCCGAGATCTCGGCGCTCCTCACGATCCCTCTCGGCGTGGCCAGGATCCTCGTCGCCGACTTGGCGGAGGCGGGACTGGTCGCCATCCATCAGCCCGGCGGCGACGAGAACGCCGGCGGCCAGCCAGACGTGACACTGCTCGAAAGGGTGCTCAGTGGACTTCGCAAGCTCTAGCGGAGGGCCTTCCCGCTCCACCACGTCCGCGAAGATCGTGGTGGCTGGCGGCTTCGGCGTGGGCAAGACCACGTTCGTGGGTGCCGTCTCGGAGATCAATCCGCTGCGCACAGAGGCCGTCATGACGTCCGCTTCGGCCGGCATCGACGACCTGACCCACACCGGGGACAAGACGACCACGACGGTCGCCATGGACTTCGGCCGTATCACCCTGGACCAGGACCTGATCCTGTACCTCTTCGGTACGCCCGGTCAGGACCGCTTCTGGTTCATGTGGGACGACCTGGTGCGCGGCGCCATCGGCGCGATCGTGCTGGTCGACACGAGGAGGCTCGCCGACTGCTTCCCCGCCGTCGACTACTTCGAGAACAGCGGCCTGCCGTTCGTCATCGCGCTGAACGGCTTCGACGGCCAGCAGCCGTACACGCCGGACGAAGTCCGCGAGGCACTCCAGATCGGCCCCGACACCCCGATCATCACGACGGACGCCCGCCACCGCGCGGACGCCAAGTCGGCGCTGATCACGCTGGTCGAGCACGCGCTGATGGCGCGCCTGCGGTAATCAGTCGCTGTGGGACAGCCCCTGGCGGCCTCCGGGCTGCCGGGGGCTGTCGCGTTGCCGGGTGCGGGTGTGCGTGGTTGTTCGCGCAGTTCCCCGCGCCCCCAAAAAGAAGGCCCCTCCGTGTGGAGGGGCCTTCTCAGGTTCTGTTGTCAGCGCCAGCTGTGCGGGGCCCTGAAGCCCGGCTCGCGCTCCAGGCGGCGCCAGCCTGCCTTGATGCGGCCGCGGTGGGTCGGGGTCGGGTCTGCGGGGCGGGCGGCGGCGCGGGCCAGGAGGATGGCCGTGATGGCGGCGACTTCCTCGGGCTCGGCGTGGCCCTTCTCGACGCGGATGTCAGCAGATTCCATGGGTGTCAGTCTCCGTGAGGAAGATGTCCGCAGGGTTACTGCGGCGGGTTGCCGTGCTTGCGGGACGGCAGGTCCGCGTGCTTGGTCTGGAGCATGGCGAGGGACTTGATCAGCACCTCGCGGGTCTCGGCGGGGTCGATGACGTCGTCGACCAGGCCGCGCTCGGCCGCGTAGTAGGGGTGCATCAGCTCGGACTTGTACTCCTTGACCATGCGGGCCCGCATGGCCTCGGGGTCCTCGGCCTCGGCGATCTGGCGGCGGAAGATGACGTTGGCCGCACCCTCCGCACCCATGACGGCGATCTCGTTCGTCGGCCAGGCGTAGGTGAGGTCGGCACCGATGGACTGGCTGTCCATGACGATGTACGCACCTCCGTAGGCCTTCCGCAGGATCAGGGAGATCCTCGGCACGGTCGCGTTGCAGTAGGCGTAGAGGAGCTTCGCGCCGTGGCGGATGATGCCACCGTGCTCCTGGTCGACGCCCGGGAGGAAGCCGGGGACGTCCAGAAGAGTGATGATCGGGATGTTGAACGCGTCGCACATCTGAACGAAACGGGCCGCCTTTTCGGAGGCCTCGATGTCCAGCACACCGGCCAGCGCCTGCGGCTGGTTGGCGACGATGCCGACGACCTGGCCGTCCATCCGGCCCAGCGCGCAGATGATGTTGCGGGCCCAGCGCTCGTGGACCTCGAGGTAGTCGCCGTCGTCGACGATCTCCTCGATGACCTTGGCCATGTCGTAGGGCCGGTTGCCGTCCGCCGGGACCAGGTCCAGGAGGACGTCCGAGCGGCGGTCGGCCGCGTCCGAGGACTCCGAACGGGGCGGGTTCTCGCGGTTGTTCTGCGGGAGCAGGGACAGGAGGTAGCGGACCTCGGCGATGCAGGTCTCCTCGTCGTCGTAGGCGAAGTGCGCCACGCCCGAGGTCTCGGCGTGGACGTCGGCGCCGCCCAGGCCGTTCTGCGTGATCTCCTCGCCGGTGACCGCCTTGACGACGTCGGGGCCGGTGATGAA